>NZ_VCPE01000001.1 GCF_005938105.1 Brucella haematophila
CACAAAGTTTATCGCGGGGTGGAGCAGCCCGGTAGCTCGTCAGGCTCATAACCTGAAGGCCGCAGGTTCAAATCCTGCCCCCGCAACCAAAACTTCCCAATCTCCACCATATCTGACTGGCAGAAAAGCTTCGCTTATCCACGCCAGACCGTCACTGCTCCCCACGGCTCATAACCTGAAGGGTGAGGAGGATAAGGAATTGATCCAGTCAACCAATTCCACGACGAACGGGACAAATCCTGCCCCCGCAACCAAAACCATCTGAATACAACAAAAAACCCCGCACAAAAATGCGGGGCTTTCGGCGTTCTAGGCGTAGAGTGAAAGAACGGAGGGGAGGGCGCTAGGTTGGGCGGAGATCCAGGCCCCAGCCTCGTGCCACACAGAATGTCCGTCGCCAAGTGCCGCATGTTCGAACGGTCGCAGTCTGGATCTGCAACAGGTACAGCCGACGTCAGATGACGCATATGAGTATGCTGCGGGTTCTGAAAGACCTACGCGCGCGTGCCGATCTCAACAAACGACCTGCATACATAACCGCAACACAGTGGCTCATATGCTCAACAACCACCATGTCATGGCTGATGAAAAGATAAGCTCAAAGACGTCGATGAACGAATTGCTGGTTGGGACTGATGGCGCGCAGCGCTGACAGAGAGCAGAAAGGCGAAGCTGGTGCTTCGCCTTTTTCTATTTGTGACCGTTGACACGATGGATCTTGTGATCGACCGCTCCCTTCGGATGGCACGAAGCCTCTGGTTCGGGCATCTGTCCGGGGAGACATCGCAGCCATCCTCCGGGGAGATTGCTAGGCCGTTGGGCTGTTAGTTTTCAAAGCTGGAAGGCGAAGCGTCGCCGAAGCGATGGGCTGAGCCATCCTGATAAACCGGGGTCGACTGGCGAATGGTCGCGGTCGCCGTGTAATCGACATTGCCTTTCGTGCTAAAGATCGGGCCGGAGTTTGGCTGCTGGAATGCCTTTTCCTGAGCAATCTGAGAATCTGGCATGCCGACGTAAGGATTTTCGGCATAAGCAGCACCGGCGCTAAGAGCGACAGCAAGGGCGGCAAGAGCGAGCTTTTTCATTTTTCCATCTCCATTGGCGCATTCCTGTTGGTGGGAATGCTATGGGTTTAAAGTGGAGCGGCGTATGATTTCGTCGTTCCGATACCAATAAAATGGGTGACAGTGGCAAAAAGTTCCAGTCACGAAAACGTGGAGAGGATCACAGCTTCGTGCTAGCTTGTTGATGAAAACGTTGTCAACGACACGAAAAAAGAAAATAAAAACATATATTAGATCATTCCATGATCGTTCACGAACATGTTGCAGGCTTTAATCTGTTCATTAATGGCGAACAGTCTGTTCGGGCTTATTGTGCACTAATCTTGAACAATGGGGCGATTGTTTGCGTTTCTGTATAAGCGGGATGCGAGATGGTCAAAACAGTCCTGGTTGCAAGAAAGCGGCAAAAACAAAAAGCCGCATCACAGATGCGGCTTTCGTTAAAGACAGGCACGGACTTAGTTTACCAAATCTCGGCCTTTGGTTTCCGGCGTGGTGATCATCACATAGATCGCGGGTATAGCCATCAACGTCGCGTAGATCGCAACGGCGAAGGGCGTACCGAAAATCTCGAGTAGCCACGTGCCAATGATCGGGGCAAGCGCTCCACCCAACACCGTGGCGACGGAATAGGATGTCGACATGGCCGTGTAGCGAACGCGCGCCGGGAAGAGTTCGGTGAAATAGGCCGACATGCCGCCCACGATAATGCCGTGGAAGGAGAGCGTCAGCACTGTTGCCCAGGTGAGCGTCGCGGTGTCTGCGCCCGGGGGCAGGCTGAAGAGCCAGAACCCTGCGCCGATACCACCCACGAGACCCACCAGCGTAACCGCCTTGCGTCCGATACGGTCTGCTGTGGCACCGGCCGCGAGTATGACCGCGACCTCGGCAATGGAGCCAATGAACAGGGCGCCGAGGGCAGCTTCACGCGGGACTTTCAGGAACACCGTCGCCAGTACGACGAAGAATGTGGAGAAGAGGTAGAAGAGCGCGCTTTCGCCAGCCTTCACGAACAGGACACGCAGCATGTTTGTGCCCTGGGTCGTAATCGCTTCGCGCAACGGGGCTTTGACTGCTTCAGTCTTCTGTTCCTGAAGATGGATGAAGGCAGGCGATTCCTCGACCTTGCGCCGGACCCAAAGACCGAGACCGATCAGCAGAATGGAGGCGATGAAGGGAATGCGCCAGGCCCATTCCACAAAAGCGTCCGATCCGAAATGCCCGATGACCGCACCGATAACGGCGGTGGCGATCACATTGCCTGCCGGTCCTCCGATCATGGGGAAGCCGGTCCAGAGACCGCGCTGCTTGGCGGGAAGGCTTTCGGCAATCAGCACCAAGGCGCCGGTGGATTCGCCACCGATGGCAAAACCTTGCAGCAGGCGCATCAGGAGAAGCAGAAGGGGAGCGAACACGCCAATCTGCTGATAGGTGGGGAGCAGCCCCATGGCGACAGTCGCGCCGCCCATCAGGAAAAGACTGATAACGAGTGCGCGCTTGCGCCCGATCCTGTCACCCAAAACACCGAAGAACCAGCCGCCAGCAGGACGGGCAATAAAGCCCACAGCCTGCGTGGATAGGGCCGCGATCAGGCCGGTGATCGGATCGACGACAGGGAAAAACGCAGTGTTGAAAACAAGTGCGGCGCAAAATGCGAAAACCGCAAAGTCATACCACTCGATAATCGTGCCCGTGCTGGCCGCGAAAAGAAGCCGTATCGATGATTTTTGCGTCTGCGCGGCATCCATTGTGCCCGCCGGTGCTGATGTGCTCATGGGTGCTCCTCCGCTGCACAGCATTTGAAATGCCGGTTCCTCACTACCGGCTCCTTATAATCGTATCATTTGCAACGATGTCAAGTTCATTGCAATAGCAACGTTACATATGCAATGAACTTGTAGCGATCAGCCTATGGGGATTACAATATGCATGAGGGGTGAGGATCAGTTCAAAAGGTTGTTCGAATGGACAGGATAGCAGCGGTGCACGGGTACTATTCACTGGAGCGCGGTCTTATCGGTCCGCGTTTCGCTCCGACCAGATATTGCTCTTGAAAAAGCCTTTGAAATTGTCCGTTCATTCCGGGAAAATGATTGAAATGCAAAGACTTTGTGAGGGGCATGCAATGGGCATGGAGACGTTCTTTCCCTATCGGCTCGCGATTGTCGCGGAAGCGTTCTCCCGGCAGCTGGTTGCTGTTTATGGCCACGAATATGGGCTGATGCGAGAAGAATGGCGTCTGTTGTTTCTGCTTGCGGAAGCAGGTTCCATCGATTCCGTGCGGCTTGCCCAGCGCACCTCTCTCGACAAGGTGCAGGTCAGCCGGGCGGCCAGCCGTCTGGAAGAGAAAGGCCTGATTATCCGGACCATATCCGAAGAAGACCGGCGTTTGCGGCATTATGCGGTCACGGATGCGGGGCAAGCCCTGTTTCAAAAGGTCTTTGGCGAAGTCGATGCAAAAGCCAACGCCATATTGGGCGCAATGTCCGAGCAGGACCGACAAGCTCTGGAAACCGGTATCGCCGCGCTGCACGAAGCCGTCAAGCAGGTGACTGAATCCGAGTAAGGCTGGCGATTATCGTGAAGGGTGCGCATTGGAAAGGCGCGTCAGCCCGTCGAGAAAATGTTTGGTGTCCGGGCCAAGCTCTTTGAGTATTTCCGCCTGAAACTCGTCAGCGATTTTGCCAAGGCGATGCATCAGCTCTTCCCCTTGGGGTGTGAGCGCGAGTACAATCAATCGACGGTCAACATTGTTGTCCGATTTATGCAGCAGTCCAGCACTTTCAAGGCGCGTTGCTGCCCGGCTGACAATCGACTTGTCCAGATTGACGCGGGTATTGATGTCCCGGATGCTGACTTCGCCACTTCGATAGAGATGCGCCAATACGCGCCATTCGGGGATGGTTAGTCCCGCTTCAGCGGCATAGCGTTTTGCAAATCGCTCGCTGATCCGCGCGGCCACCACACTCAGTCGATAGGGCAGGAAACTGTCGAGTTCGAATGCCATGCACGTCTCCTTTTTTCAGGAAAGGAGCAGAGTTTCATTGCAAATACAACGGAAAAACACGCTCCACGCAAGAAGCATTGACTTCGTTGCATTCGCAACGTTATTATCGTTGTCAGTGCAACGAATTTGCCGGGAGGATTAATCATGACCACTCACGCGATCCCGCAGGGCATGGTCCGCGCATCGGTAACGACTGGAACGGTTGAGGGCTACATGCCCGGTTTCGGCAACGACTTTGAAACCGAGGCGCTGCCGGGTGCATTGCCGCAAGGTCAGAATTCACCACAGAAATGCAATTACGGGCTTTATGCCGAGCAACTGTCCGGCACCGCTTTCACTGCGCCGCGCGGTCAGAACGAGCGGACCTGGTGTTATCGCATGCGCCCGTCGGTCCATCATACCGGCCGATTTCAGCTGATCGATGTGCCGTACTGGAAGACCGCGCCCAATCTGCCGGTCGGCGATCCGCAGCGGCGCAATATTACCAGTCTCGGCCAGTATCGCTGGGACCCGATCCCGCTGCCGGGGCCGGATGAGGATCTGACGTGGATCACCGGCATGCGCACCATGACCACGGCGGGCGATGTGAATATCCAGATCGGCATGGCAAGCCATGTCTATCTGATCACCCGTTCGATGCAGGACGAGTATTTTTACTCCGCCGATAGCGAATTGCTGGTCGTGCCGCAGGAAGGACGGCTGCGCTTTTGCACGGAGCTTGGCATCATCGATCTTGAGCCGAAGGAAATTGCCATTATTCCGCGCGGTCTCGTTTATCGCGTCGAGGTGCTTGAGGGACCGTGTCGCGGCTTCGTCTGCGAGAATTATGGTCAGAAATTCGATATGCCGGGCCGTGGTCCTATTGGCGCGAACTGCCTTGCCAATCCGCGCGATTTCAAATCCCCCGTTGCGGCCTATGAAGACAAACAGGCGCGCTCGCGTGTTGTCATCAAATGGTGCGGCCAGTTTCATGAGAGCTGGATTGACCATTCACCGCTCGATATCGTGGCGTGGCACGGCAATTACTGCGCCTATAAATATGACCTGCGCACCTATTCACCGGTTGGCGCCATTCTGTTCGACCATCCCGATCCGTCGATCTTCACGGTGCTGACGGCGCCGTCGGGTCAGGAAGGAACGGCCAATATCGACTTCGTGCTGTTCCGCGAACGCTGGCTGGTGGCGGAACATTCCTTCCGTCCGCCGTGGTATCACAAGAACATTATGTCCGAGCTGATGGGCAATATTTATGGCGTCTACGATGCCAAGCCGCAGGGTTTTGCGCCAGGTGGCATCAGCCTGCACAATTGCATGTTACCGCACGGTCCAGACCGCGATGCATTTGAAGGCGCTTCAAATGCGGAACTGCGTCCCGAAAAACTCGACAATACGATGAGCTTCATGTTCGAGACGCGCTTCCCGCAGCATCTGACGGAATTCGCCGCGCGCGAGGCTCCGATGCAGCAGGAATATATCGAAGTGTGGGACCACCTCGAAAAGAAGTTCGACGGCACGCCCGGCGTGAAGTGATGTCAATCAACCGGGTGTCATGGGCTTTATGCGCGGGCACTCCTAGAATTTGATCTGAAACGAGGAGACGGACATTGGCTTTGATCCGGTCCTGGGTAGAGAGCGCCAATCACGCGGATTGCCCCTTTCCCCTGAACAATCTGCCCTATGGTGTGTTTTCGGTAGGCGGAAACGCGCCGCGTTGCGGCGTCGCGATTGGCGATATGATACTCGATCTCGGTAAATGCGAAGCGGCTGGCGTCATTGATGCCGGCGGTACTTTTGCTCAACCGCAGCTCAATGGTTTCATGGCATTGGGCCGCGCCAAATGGGACGAAGTGCGGGCAACACTGATGGAGCTGTTGCGCGACGGCGGCGATACGAGCCTGCCGCTCGTGCCGATGGCTGATGCCCGGATGCATCTGCCGATCCGCGTAACGGAGTTTACTGATTTTTACGCTTCCAAAAACCATGCCTTCAATGTGGGGGTGTTGTTTCGCGGGCCGGAAAATGCGCTGCCTCCGCAATGGACCCATATGCCGATCGGCTATAATGGACGCGCCTCTTCCGTTGTGGTGAGCGGCACGCCGATCCGTCGTCCGATGGGCCAAACCAGAGGTGAACAGGGGCCGGTGTGGGACCGCTGCAAGAGGCTTGATCTGGAGCTGGAGCTTGGAGCCATTGTCGGCATCGACAGTGCGATGGGCGAACGCATCAGCGTCGAGCAGGCGGAGGATATGATCTTCGGCTATGTGCTGCTCAATGACTGGTCGGCACGCGATGTTCAGGCTTGGGAGTACCAGCCGCTGGGGCCTTTCCAGTCGAAGGCTCTGGGGACGACAATCGGCGCATGGGTCGTGACGCAGGCCGCACTGGAACCGTTCCGCAGTGCAGGCGCAGAGCGTGTCAATCCGCTTTTGCCTTATCTGCATGAAGACCGGCCCGGCTTCTACGATCTTGCTATCGGCTGGACCATGAACGGCCAGCAGATGGCTGAGACGAACTACAATGTCATGTATTATTCGAGCGCGCAGCAGCTCGCACATCATACCGAAACCGGTTGTCCGATGCGGGTTGGCGATCTGCTTGGTTCCGGCACGATTTCCGGGCCAAGCCTCGATCAGACCGGCGCTCTTCTGGAAATGACGCAGAACGGCAAGAACCCCGTTACGGTGAATGGCGAAAGCCGCACATTCATCGAGGATGGCGACGAGGTTGGCCTGTTTGCGGAAGCCAGAGGCGATGGCTACCGCATCGGTTTTGGACCCTGTATCGGCCAAATTCTTCCGGCGCAGCCATGACGGTGACTTTATATGATTACTGGCGCTCCTCCTCGGCCTATCGCGTGCGTCTTGCGCTGGCCTTGAAGGGGATTGCCTATGAGCGTGTGCCGGTGGACCTGACGGCAGGTGCGCAGTTGTCGCCCGAGCATCTGGCGCTGCATCCGCAGGGGCTTGTGCCCGTTCTGAAAATCGACGGGCTGGTGCTGGTCCAGTCGCTGGCGATTATCGAATATCTGGACGAAACGCGGCCTGATCCGGCCTTGCTGCCGCGCGATGCAGCGGGAAGGGCGCATGTCCGTGCATTGGCTGAAGCCATTGCCTGCGAAATCCATCCGGTTTCCAACTTGCGGGTTTTGGCACAGGTAGAAGCGTTGGCGGGCAAGGAAGCCCGCGCGGCATGGAACAGTGACAATATCCGCCGTGGTCTGGAAGCGTTTGAAAAGCTGCTGGACCATCCGGGTTTTGAAGGTCGCTTCTGCCATAGTGACACGCCCGGCATGGCCGATTGCGTGCTTGTTCCACAGCTTTACAATGCCAGCCGCTGGGGCGTCGAATGGCAGCATCTTCCGCGTATTGCGGCAGTGGCAAAGGCATGTGCGGCGCTACCAGCCTTTGCGGCTGCGGCTCCAGAACAGTTCCAGCCAGCATAGACAGCTTGAACAGACAGGCAGATAAATCCCGGCACATGTGCCGGGATTTTTGCTTTGGGCATCAGCTCCTTGCTGCCGTGACATTGATCGTGACGGCAATGGTCTTGGACACCCAATCCGCCGCCGGGTCGGAGAACATGCCGAGATTAAGCGCTGCCCGATCAAGCTCGATGCTGCCTTCCACTGCTGCAATGTCGCCTTCGGGCTTGTAGGTGAAAGGCAGGACGACCGGCACGGCCTTGTTCTTGATCGTCAGGATAGCGTCCGCTTCATAATGTTCGCCGCCAAGGGATCGGAAGCTCTTGGTCTCGAAATGCGCATCGGGGAAACGACGGGCATTGAACCATTCGCCGTTCTTGAGCGAACTTTCCTGCGTGGCGTCGCCGGTTGTCGCCGAGCCGGTATTGACTGTGATGACGGCTTTCGAACCGGCGAGATTGTCCGGATCGAAGCGAATATCGCCGCTCCACTGGCTGAACTGACCGGCAAAGTGCTTGCCTGCATGTGTGCCGGTAAAGCGGATGGCAGACGCAGCCGGATCAATGGCCCAGGCCGTGGCATTGGCTTCGGCGCTTGTTGTGGCGGCCGGTGCGGGAGATGCAGGCGCTTGCGGCGCTACGTTGACGGGTTCCGCTTCCGCGACGGTAAGCTGCGCAGGCGCTTCGGTGGTCGGCAGATGCATGGCATAACCGGCAAGCCCGATCATGACGACGAATGCGATTCCGAGACCACGCGGCAGCATGGCTCTGCCCGGGAGCACCGCGTCGCCATGGTCCTTGCTGCGCAGGAAGGGCAGCATCTGGGCCAGCACGCCGTCGCGGTCGATCAGCTGGTGCTTCAGCGCGGCGGCAACATGCAGGACAATGAGAGCGGCACCCCCATAGGCCATATAGGCATGGGCACCCATGGCACCAAAGGCAACATCGCGCATACCGTCCATGGCCGGAATAGCCGGAACGTCGAACAGGCCGAACCACGACGTCGCTACCATCAACGGTCGATCCGTACTGATAGCCCAGCCGGTTGAGACATAGGCCCAGCCGGTCAGCGGAATGGCCAGCAGCAGGGCATAAAAGGCAATGTGGGTCGCGCGCGCCAGCATGCGCTCCCAGCCCTTCATGTCGGAGGGCAGTGCCGGAACCGGATGGGTCAGACGCCAGATCACGCGGAACAGCGTCAGGGCCAAAATGGCAAAGCCGATGGACTTGTGAAGCTGGAACAACTGATAGGCTATCTGCTGCGTGTCGGGATTGTTGATAGCCCTCACCATCCACCAGCCCATCGGGATCATGGAGATGACGAGAATGGCTATGGCCCAATGCAGCAGGATAGCCACGGTGCTGTAGCGTTTGGCCGTGGCCTGTCTGCTGCTATTGGATGTTGAGGGCGATGATAGGTTGGGAGCTTGGGGATGAGTGTTCATTGTCATCCTGACGGGATCGAGGCCGAATGCCGCCAATGCGGTTTCGGACAAGGATTTCGTGATTGAAATGGCGGAACCCACCGGCACGGCTTGGGAGGAGACGCGACCGGTGGGGCATTCGATTTAATCAATCAGGCGCGGGCTTAGCTTGCTTCCTGAATGAACTCACCGTCGAAACGGATGGTGACGTCCGGACCCACGGGGCCGAGCGCCTGACCGAATTCGGTGCGGTTGAAGGTTCCTTCTGCGGCTAAGCCGAGTGCAGGAACGCCAGCATAGGGATGGCTGTCGATTGCGCCGATGAGCGTCGCCTTCAGCGTCACGGGCTTGGTCACGCCCAGAAATGTCAGGTCGCCGACAATGTCAGCCGTCGTGTCGCCAGTCGACGTGACCTTGGTCGACTTGAATGTGATTGTCGGATGAGCGTCACTGTTCAGGAAGTTCGGCGAGCGGCTGACATCTTCGTCCCATGTTGCAAAACCGGAATCGGCATGCGTGGCCTTGTAGTCCGCCGGATAGGCGGTGGCGACGGAGGTGGGATCGATGGTCACTTCGATCGAGGAATTTTCGATCTTGGCCGGGTCGAGCTTCAAGGTTGCTTCGAACTTGTCGAAGCGGGCCGTATAGTTGGAAATCTGGTTATGCTTCAAAGACCACAGCAGGGCCGCATGTGTCGGATCAAGCTTGTAGGTGCCAGCTGGCGCTGTTGCTTCGGTTGCCGCCGCCTCACTTGCCGTCGTTTGTGCGAAGGACACACCTGATGTTGCGCCGAGCATTCCCAGAGCGATGACTGCAGAGAAAATGCGCTGCCCGTTCATTTTCATAACCAAAATTCCTTTCTGTGTTGATTGGCTTTCGGATTATGGAAAAACGAGGCACACACGTTGAAATGAATTAATGTTGAGAAATATCCTCTTGAAATTACTAGCTATCGAAACGGTTCATTTGATGGGTATCTCGATGCGTCGATCACAGCATAATATTAGAAAATTATTTTATAGAACTCCGTCATATGGTATCGATTTCTAAATCACGCGGCGCCGTTTTTCGTGGTTAAAACGAAAAAGCACTTTTATCGAATTTTGTTTTGGAGCCGGTTCCCACTCTTTCGCCTGTGATGGCGAAGCAGTGCTTTTATCCAACCAGCGATGCGCTGAGCAAAAGCGCGCCGGTGAGTGCGATAAAGAGCGCGGCGCAGACTTCAATTGCTGCCTTCAACCGGCCTGACATGGCATTGCTGCCTGCAAAGCGCAGCGCGGCATTCTTGGCGGTGACGGCCAGTGTAGCAAGCACCGCCACGGTAATAAATGTCCCGAAGGCCATGGCGAAGACCGAAAGCAGCCCGCCCATCATCAAGCCGTTGAGCAGCGCAAAGGTCAGCACGATCAGCGCGCCGGAACATGGACGAAGGCCGACCGAGAAAATGGCCGACCAGGCGGTCGTCCAGTTGAAATCGTCGCCAAGCGTCGATGGATCGGCGATATGGGCATTGCCGCAGGCAGCGCAGACATCGCTTTCACCAATAAAGACATGGTCTGTTGCGACTGCTGCCGTAGCAGCGGGCTTGTAGTTGAGTTTGACCGCGCTGCCGCCAGCCGCAGCGCGTGTCGTCTGCGAGATGCTGCCTTGCCAGGCCGGGCCGCTTGCCATGGCCGGTTGTGGTGCGCCCGCAAAAAGGGCTGCAGCGGGGCTAGATTCCGGGGCGGCATCTTTGGACTTGCGGAACAGAAGCGGCAGCTTGCGAGCCAGGAGCCACAAGCCGAAGAACAGCACCAGCGCAAAGCTGGCGATCTCCATATAGCGGGCAGTCTGGTTCATCGAAATGCCGGTGCCGCGCAGCACCAGCCATGCAAGACCGACCACGACAATCGCCATAATGGCCTGTAGCAGCGATGAGATGAAGGACAGGAAAATGCCACGCCGCAGCGCCGTTTCGTTGGCGATCATATAGGAGGAGATCACCGCTTTACCGTGACCCGGGCCAGCTGCGTGGAAGATGCCGTAGATGAAGGAAAGACCGATCAGAATGGAAGCCTGCCACGGGTCTTCGCGCATGGCTTTCAGCGCGGTGGTCATGGCGAGATAGAACGAGCGCTGCTGCTCGTTCATCCAGAGGATGATATGCGCAAACGGTCCGGTTGGCGTCATGGCCACTTCATTCGCACCGATGCCGAGAGATGATTGTGCAAGCGCCTGCGCAGCCATGATCATCAGGCAAGAGGTGAGTATGAGCGTCGCCGTTCTCTTCATCTGCTCGTCTATCCTTTCGCTGCGCACTCGATTTCAAGACGTGTGGCAAAAATCTTCGACATATTGGTGCCTGCCGGATCGTTGAAGAAGGCCTCGGTCAGCGTCGCCTGATTTTGCGCGAGAGCCTGATCAGGATCGGGTCGCACCACGGTCGATTGACAGCCCTTGGGCATTCCCTTGACGACCAGATCCTTGTCGCTCACATAATCGATGGCGGTATAAAATGTCGGGTCATAGATGCCGAAACTGACCTTGTGGCCGGGTTGCACCTTGAGCGGCTTGGCAGGCTTGCTCGTGAAGACGATCAACAGGCGATTGTCGGTAAAATCGGCGGCAAGATCATTGGGCCTTGCCATTGCGACATCCTTGCCGTCCTCCAGAACGCTCTGGAAATATTTGAACTCCGCAATGGATTCATTGATGACATGGCCGAGATCGATCAGCTCTTTATGGTCGAGTTTGAGATCGCCATTCTTGTCGAATTCCATCAGCACGGTTGACGAAAAGACATCATCGAAGCGCCAGACATGGGCGAGCTGTTGAACCGTTCCGTCCGGCGCTATGGTGAGTTCCAGACGCGCTTCGGCAAAGACATGCGGGTGGGCAAGTGCCGCCGTCGGCACAAGGCCAGCCGCCATAACTGCAGCTGCGGTGGTCCGGGCGAACCGGCCTTTGAACCGTGATGACGAAACCTGCATGAAATCTTCCGTAAGTATTGCCTAATGCTCAAAGCCGAAGACGGCGAAAGTGGGACGCTTAGCCCAAAAACGACGATAGTTTTATGAAGTCTGGGGCTTCGTGGATGTGTTCTGCTCGCGGTCCTTGAACCACTGGGTCAGGAAATCCACAAGCGCACGGATTTTCGCCGGCAGATAGCGGCGATGCGGATAGACCGCATATATGCCGCCATCCTTGACGATGAACTCGTCCAGACAGGCGACCAGCCTGCCGCGCTCGATTTCCTCTTCGGCGATGAAGGCGGGCAGCATGCAGAAGCCGAGGCCTGCCAGCGCTGCATTCTTGGTGGCAACCGGGCTGTTGACCTCGATGGGGCCATTGACCGGCACAGTCATCATCGAGCCGTCCGTGTTGCGGAAGTGCCAATTGTTGCGCGAGCGGGCATTGGTATCAATGATGCAGGGCCTGTCGGTCAGGTCTTCCGGTCGTTCTGGTTTGCCGACGCGGCCGATGAGTTCCGGTGCGCCGCACAGAATGGAATGGAAGGGCGAAAGCCTCTTTGCAATAAGCGAAGAATCCTGCAAGCGCGTGATGCGGATGGCGAGGTCAAAGCCTTCTTCGACCAGATCGACGAAACGGTCGTCCAGCCGCACGTCGAGCACGATCTCAGGATGGGCAAGGCAGAAATCGATCAGCGACTGGCCAATCACCGCATCGGCAAAGGTGCGTGGGGCAGACAGTTTTATGCGCCCGCGCGCATCGGAGCTGGTTTCGCTGACAGCATCCTGAAGGGCATCAATCTCGCGGATGATTTCCACAGCGCGGTGATAATAGGTGTGGCCCGCCTCGGTCAGCGAGAACTGGCGCGTGGTGCGGTTGAGAAGGCGCGCGCCCAGCTCGTCCTCCAGTTCGCGCACATATTTGGACAGAAGGGCCTTGGAGCGCCCGATTTTTCGCGCTGCGGCGGAAAATCCTTCCGCCTCGACCACGTCGATAAAGGCGCGCATACGTGTCAGCGTGTCCATCTGTTCTAGCCCCGCGTTTCAAGAATGGTTTTGCCAAGCGCGATCAGCGCCCGATCGCTGGCACGTGGTCCGATGAGAGAAATGCCGAAGGGCGCGCCGTCAACGTGACCCAGCGGTAATGTGATCTGTGGCAGGCCTGAGAGCACCGAAAGACAGAGCAGACGCAAGGCCTGTTCCCGATAGGCCTGCAAATCTTCAAATGGCAGGTTGGCCAGCGGTGCAGCGCCCGGAACGGTGGGGAGTGCGAGCACGGCATGATCGCCGATGATCGCCTCAAGCTCCTGCGTGAAACGCGCCCGCCGTGTCCGCTGTTGCGCCAGTGTGTCAGGCGTGATCTGCGATCCGAAAACGAAGCGGTCGGCAACGCCCGGTCCGAGCTGACGCTCGCCGGACGATATCCATGCGCCGTGGGTCGCCCATGCTTCGGCCCCCTGTATCTGCCGGAAGGCGAGATAAAGCTCGTCGATCGACAAGGTCGGCTGGCTTGCCGCCTTCAGGCCGGAGAAATGCGGGCGGATCGCCCCGAACATGGCGCGATAGGCGTCGGTCTCGTCCTGTCCGAGCAGCAGTTGCTCAAGAACCGGCATATAAAGCAATTGGGTCAGCTGAAACGACTGGCTGTCTTCACCCAGCAGGACCGCGCCCACCTTTTCATAAAGCGCGATGTCGCGTGCAAACCAGCCGATTGTATCAAGCGACGGCGCTAGCGGCATGATGCCTTCAAGCGGAATGCGGCCATGGGTGGTGCGCAGGCCGACAAGGCCGCAGAAGCTAGCAGGTGCGCGGATGGAGCCGCCCGTATCGGAGCCGAGCGCAATATCCGCGATCCCGGCGGCGACCGCTGCCGCCGAACCGGATGACGATCCGCCGGTCACGCGATCCGGCGCGGCTGGATTGATCGGGTGAGGGTAATGCGAGTTTTGCCCCATCAGCGAAAAGGCAAGTTCGTCCGTCTGTGCCTTGCCGATGACTTCGGCGCCAGCCGCCAGAAGCTTTTCAACCACGGGCGCGGATTTTTCAGCGGGTACTGATTCGGCCAGAATCTGCGGATTGCCGCATCCGGTGACCATTCCGGTCAGATCATAAATGTCCTTGACCGCCAGCCGCTCACCGACAAGCGGGCCATTTTCCGCGTGGGGAAGGGGATTTTCGGGCTTCGCGATGATCGCATTGAAGGGATCGAAGGTGGTCATTGTTCACCGCTTGAGGCAGAAATCTGCCATTATGCTGAATAGAAAGTGAAAATTTCCGGTGGAATGTTTCACTATTGCTGAACAATGGCAAGCAGGCAGAACCGCTGAAACAGCGGAAAAATAAATTCGTTTCGACAAACATTTGTCATTGAATGGTCACGGCTTTGCGCTTATATCGCCCTTGCCCAAAGTCGCACGTGCCTGTGGGTGTCCGCCGATCCTCGAATGGTGAGGAATTCGGTACGGTACCTGGACCTAACCGCTCCAGTCGATCTGTTGGCCAACCGCCAGATCGAGGACATCTTGAAGCAACGACGGTGCGGGCCTTTCTAGTGTCTTTCGGCTGTCCAAAAGCCGAAATTACTGAAGAGGCACACCTTCATTGCCGGTAGTGCGGATGCGGTTCTCCAATTCCAATCCAAGGCAGACAAAGCGGAGTAACGCGGGTTTAGCGTTGTTCCATCGCCGCATGTTCTTTCGTGTGATATCAGCGCCTCCAAAGGCTGACTTCGCGGCGAGGGTCTCATGCACCTTTGTCTCTTAGAGAAATTCCATTCCCTCAAGACAGGGGTGGTCCTCTAAGTATTTGTTTTTATGTGCAGTTTGCAGAAAAGGCAGCAACTTTTCGCGATTGTGCACCAAAAACGGCCCGGTTAGGGTCGCCGCAGGAGAACGACCATGGCTACACAGCGCATCATTGATTTCCTCAATACCCGTCGTCCGGACGGTCCCTGCCTCGTCGTCGATACCGATGTCGTTCGCGAGAACTATCACAGCTTTGAAAAGGCATTGCCCTATTCCCGCATTTTCTATGCGGTGAAGGCCAATCCTGCGCCGGAAATCCTGCGCCTGCTCGCTTCGCTCGGTTCCTGCTTCGATACGGCCTCGGTTGCCGAAATCGAAATGGCGCTGGAAGCCGGTGCAACGCCGAGCCGTATTTCCTACGGCAACACCATCAAGAAGGAGCGCGATATTGCGCGCGCTTTCGAGCTGGGCATCCGTCTTTATGCAGTCGACTCCGTGGAAGAAGTCGAGAAGGTCGCGCGCGCCGCTCCTGGCAGCCGCGTCTTCTGCCGCGTTCTGACCGACGGTGAAGGCGCCGAATGGCCGCTGTCGCGCAAGTTCGGCTGCGTGCCTGCAATGGCCGTCGACGTGCTGCGCCATGCCAAGGTGTTCGGCCTCGACTCTTATGGCGTATCGTTCCATGTCGGCTCGCAGCAGACGGACCTTTCCGCCTGGGACCGCGCGCTTGGCGATGCGGCATCGGTGTTCCGCACCCTTGCCGATGAAGGCATCGTGCTGCGCATGGTCAATATGGGCGGCGGTTTCCCGACCCGTTACCTCAAGGACGTGCCGACCGCTCAGGCCTACGGCATGGCGATCTTCGACGCGCTGTCCAAGCATTTCGGCAACCGTATCCCGGAAACCATCATTGAACCGGGCCGCGGCATGGTCGGCAATGCAGGCGTGATCAAGACCGAAGTGGTTCTGGTCTCCCGCAAGGCGGACAACGACAATGTGCGCTGGGTCTATCTCGACATTGGCAAGTTCGGCGGTCTCGCCGAAACCATGGACGAGGCGATCCGCTATCAGATCGTGACCCCGCATGACGGTAGCGAAACCGAGCCTTGCGTGCTGGCTGGCCCGACCTGCGACAGTGCGGATGTTCTTTACGAAAAGACGCCGTATCCGCTGCCGGTCTCGCTGACCATCGGTGACGAAATCCTCATCGAAGGCACGGGCGCCTACACCACCACCTATTCGGCGGTGGCGTTCAACGGCTTCGAACCGCTCCGATCCTACGTCATCTGATCTTTCAGGTTCGGTATGATCCCGAAAAGTGGGAACCGGTTTTCGGATAAGATCATACCGTCAGAGACCTGAATGATCCTCTCAATCTGTCCGGTGCTGCAAGGCACTGGACGGGGTGTGCTGCTGCCGCTTTGCGGGGATAGATGTGATGAATGCAATTCTCGATTTTCAGGACAATGACGCCGCTGGCTTCGTGCAGGGCTTTGCCCCCGTTGCTGCGCCTGCTTTTGCAATAGCAGGCGAGACGGTGGAGCATGTGCTGGCGCGTGAAGCGCTGCTCGACCGCGCCATGGGCGAAGGCCGTCGCAGAAAGTCTTCGGAAAAGCTGCGTCGCGGTCGTTTGCCCGCCGCAGGGCTGGCCTTTGCTGCCGAGAGCGCTGACGGCGTTCTCTCCGGCACCGTTCGCCTGTGGAATGTTCAGGCCGGTATTGATGCCTTCGGCTTTCCGGTTGCCGCGCTATTGCTTGGGCCCCTGGCGGTCGATCCGTCGGCTGCCGGTACCGGTATCGGTTCGGCCCTGATGCGTCATGCGATTGCTGAGGCAGCCATGCTTGGTCATGGCGCGATCCTGCTGGTCGGCGATCCGGAATATTACGAGCGTTTCGGCTTCACGGCAGAAAAGACCGGCGAACTGGCCATGCCCGGCCCTTATGAAAAGCGGCGTTTTCTGGCGCTCGAACTGAAGCCGGGTCACCTCGACGGCGCCCACGGCGTTCTGCGCGCGAGCGGTCGCAAGGTGCCGCGCGCCGAGATTGCGCGCACTGCCTAAGATTATCTTGCCCGAACTATCTTGAAAGGCGCAGCAGCCGTCCGAAGTTGCGGACGGCTGTAATGGCCAGCCCCGCCAGCAAACCGGCGATCAACCCTGCAATCACGATCAGCTTGCGCGATGTGCCCGAAGGATCGAGCGGTGGACGGGCTTCCGAAAGCACACGGATATTGACCGTGTTGAGGCCTTCCTGTTCGCCGGTTTCACGCGAGCGCAGGAGGAATGCTTCATAGACGGAGCGGCGGGCCGCCGCTTCGCGTTCCAGTTCGCGCAGCTTGACCAGATCGCCATTATTGTTGGCCTGTTGCGCTTTTAGCTGCGCCAGACGAGCCGACAATTCCTTTTCCTGCTGAACCGAACGCTGAACCTCGACCTGAAGCGAGGAACGCACGCGGCGCAGCTCGGCGTCGATATCGCCGAGGATCGCGCCTGCCTGCGATTGCGCCTGGATCAATTGCGGATGGCGCGGCCCAAGCTGCGAGGACATGCCGTTCGCGGCCTGCCTTGCCTGCGCATATTGCGCCCGCAAGGCGGTCAGTGTGTTGGACCTGAACTCTTCCGGCAATGTACCGGCAACCACATTGTCCGACGTGGCGCTGTTCATCACCGCGATACGCGCCTGCAACCGCATCGTCTCGGCGCGCTGGTTGGATAGCTGCTCGTTAAGGCGGCCAAGGTCACTGTCGCTGATAAGTTTTCCGTCGACATCCACGAGGTCATGCGCGGCGCGGAAATCCGCCGCTGCTGTTTCCGCCTGCTCGACGCTTGCGCGCAGGCTGGCAAGCCGGGTCGACAGTTCTTCCGATGTGCGACGGGTCGCATCGGATTGCATCGAGACAAGCTCGTTTTGAAACACTGTGCTGATCGTATTGGCCAGGGAAGCCGATTTTTGTGGATCGCGGGTCTTGACCGAAATCGAATAGATGAAGGTCTTGGCATCGCGGTCGATCTTCATCGCCTTGTAGAGATTGTAGAGCACCCGCGTTTCCAGCGCCTGACTGTCGCTCGTCTTCTTGGCTGACAGCATGTCGCGGATCTGCGCGAAGAAACCGGCCACGCCGGTTGGGACCAGCGTTCCGTTGAATTCCGGATCTTGCGTGAGCTTGGTCTGGTCGATCACCTTCAAAAGCACACTGCTGGAACCCACGATGCGCGCCTGACTTTCCGCCACAGCCAGCGAAGCGTCAGTCGGCAACTGGCCGGGCGTCAGTTCTGTGCCAACGGTTTTGATGTTGCGCGGGTCGACCAGAACATCGGTCGTCGCCACATACATGGTCGGCACGGAAAGCGCGATCAGCACACCGGCGATGCCGCCGAGAACGGTCGTGACAAGCAGAAGCTTGCGCGATCCCTTGATCACGTCGATTGCCGCATAAGGGTCGATCAGCGGACGCCAGCTATTGTCATCGGCGCGATCCACATCCGGCGTTTTAGCCGTGCGATCTGTGGAGGCAGGCGCTTCCGCCAATGGCTGCGTGCTTTCAGAGATCGGTTGGGGCGAGGGCTGGTCCTCAACCAGTTCCTGCCTGCGCCGCTCGCGCGCGACAAGCTTGCGGTCGAGCTCGGTTTCGATGGCCGCAAGACGCTCCTGCAAGGCGGTGAGTTCTTCCTCGGTCAGCCGCTCGGGGCTCAGATCGTGGGTGCGGCCGAATTCCTCGCGCTCCTCTTTCGAAGCGGGTGGAGTCCATGGGGGTGTTTGGGGCGGCGTTTGGGCCGATGCCGGGGAGGTCGGTGTCCGGCTCAAGCCAGCGGGCGCGTCGGAGAATGAGAGAAGGGGTTTCCCGCTCTCCTCTTTATGACGCTTATCATCGCTACTCATTGCCTGAAATATCCGAACTCTGAAAACCCGTTTGGGTTGTGACTGTAAGTCCCTACGGGAAAAAAATGGTTAATGGTATAGAAATTGTCCCCGTGCAAAATGCAACCGGTTAACCATTCCAGATTTGCGCCGGGTTTTGCGCTGGCTTTTCGCTTCGGCCCGTGAAACATGCCAGATTGTGAGCGATGCGACGAAGACAAAGGCTCGTTGGTGATAGCGAAAGCATTTCAGAAATTTGACCGCCTGAAATCTGGCCTCAAGTCCGGCATGCTCAGGGATTATCTCTCACTCGTCTCCGGTTCGGTCGGGCGGCTTGTGGTGTCGCTGGTCTATTTCATCGCGCTCGCCAACACGCTGCCGACTGGCGATTTCGGTATTTTCGCGACGGCATCGGGCACCGGCGTCATGCTGTCCCGTATCGTGTCGTTGGGCTTTACCTCTCCGCTTTATCGCATCTCCACCGTCAAGCCGCACCTGCTCGGAACCTATAGCGCCGGATATCTCATGGCGGTGGTGGCATCGCTGCCGCTGTTCGCCGTCTGCTCGTGGCTGGTCTATCTGGTGTTCTTCAGCCGGGATATCACGCTTCTGCCCTTCGCAATCATCATCGTGGCGGAAGCCCTGTTCTGGCGCTCGGCGGAAGTCATCATCATCGTCAATAACGGTCTCAACCGGTTTGGCATTTCGGCGGGTCTCGTCATTTTCGGCACGGTCACGCGGGCGGTCGCAGCGGTGCTGTTCACCTGGATGGCGACGGTGCACGATGTTGCCCATTGGGCATGGTGGTATCTCGCGGCCAATGCCGTGGCGCTTGCTGTGTCGGTCTATTTCTATCCGCGCAGGAAAATCCGTTTTCGGCCTAAACTCTATATCCGCCGTTTGGCGGATTCGATTGCGGTCGCCGGGGCGGAGCTGCTCTTCTATGTGCAAAGCGAGCTGGACAAATTGCTGGTGCTCAGTGTCGGCGGGCCGGAAATTGCCGGGCTTTATGCCATCGTCATGCGGCTGGTCGATTTGACCGCGCTGCCGGTGCGCTCCTTCAACATGATGCTGGTGCAAAAACTGATGCGCAAGCCCGACATGCTGTCGAGCCTGCGTCTGCGTGCAGGGCTGGAAGCGGCGGTGTTCGCCGTTTCGGTGGGCGGCCTTGCAGCGCTTGCGATTTTCCTCTGGGTGTTCCCCAATGCGCTTGGCGCCAATGTGGCAGCGATTGTCAGCCTGCTGCCGCTGGTGTTGCTGGTGCCGGGGTTCCGCAATCTCATCGAGTATCAGACCGAGCTTCTCTATGCGCGCGGCCAGTCGGGCCTGCGCACGCTCAGCCTCGTCATCATGACGGCAGCCAAGGCCTTGTTTGTCTGGTTGCTGTTGAGGCATTCCGGTGGTGGCAATGACTGGATCGCGGGCCTCAATCTCGTATTCGGCGCGCTCTATATTCTGTCGCTGGTTTTCACCTATACGAGCCTGCGGCTACCCGCCAAACGCATCTGAGAGCCTAAACTCAAGCGCCGATGATGCGGCGAATATCATTGACCGAAAGACCGAGGAAAGACTGCATGCCGATGGCAACCTGATAGGGCTCCATCTCGGCAATGAATGTGCGGAACTCGTCTTCGGTTGGTGGCGGTGCAAACCATTGCATGCGGCACAGATCATGGGTGTCGCTAAAGTGGCCTGCGCCATGGAGTATGTCATCGACATAACGGCCATAGAGGAAGCATTCCGAAAAACTGCGGATTGTCCCTAAAGCTGCCACCCAGTTGCGACCGGTATGGCTTTCGATGCGCTCGCACATGGACAGCATCGTGTCGCGCCGCCAGGAAACGAGCTGGCCGATATAATCGTTGAGTGCGTTCTTACGGTCCTTGATGCCAAGCAGCTTTTCTGCATTGGCCGACCAGACCGGATGTAGGGGCCATTCAGGCTTGGCCAGCGCATCGGGACGCACGAAGAGGCGCATTTTTCCGCCCTGCCAGAGATTGCGGCAGTCGAAAGTGCGCAGGAAGGCGGTGTCGGAATCGGTATAGAGAAAGCCGTCTTCCCCCGTCACATTCGCCAGAGCAATGCGGCGCAATTGCTGTACATGCCAGCCGCGCAACGGCTTGGCTTTCAGCGACAGCCAGATGCGGCGCTTGCCGAAGGAGGTTGGATCGGGAAAGACATGCAGCCAGGATGGCAGCAATTCCCGCTCGTCAATGATGATGCGGTGCGGCCCAGCCAGTTGCTGGAACAGTGCGACATCGCGCGGTTCGACGAGGATGTAATGCGTGGTGAAGCCGCAGACATGTTCATCCACGGTCTCGCACAGCAATTTGCAGCGCTCGAAATCCTTGTCGTAGCTTGCCGTGACAATTGCCGTCTTCATCGACCATCCCGCATCAAATATCCCGAAAGTCCGCTCAGCATGACCCGCCACAGGAAAAGCGGGTTGCCGACCAGATAGCGTCCTGCCAGTCGTGCTGGCTCGCGCATCAGCCGATAGGCCCATTCAAGCCGCATCCGGCGAAGCCATTCCGGCGCGCGTTCGGTCGCGCCCGCCTGAAAATCGAACAAGGCACCCACCGCGCAGGCCACGGTGCAATGCGCCGTGGTGATATGCGTCCGGACGAACAGTTCCTGCAACGGCACGCCCATGGCGACCAGCAGGATATCCGGCCTGTCGCCCGTAAGCCGGTCGAGGATTGCGGCCATCTGGTCGGGTGCGAAAAACCCATCCGCATAGACCCGGTAGTCATGCTGCGGCGCAAGCGCATGAAACGCTTCTGCGGCCTTTTCGGGAATGCCGGGCCGTCCACCGATCAGTCCGATACGCAGCGGGCGCTTGATATGGCCGAGCAGGCGCGGCACGAAATCCGTTCCGTTGAGATTGGCGGGGAATTTCTGCCCATAGGCAATCTTGCTGGCAATATCGACGCCGACGCCGTCGGGCAGCACGAGAAAACTCTGCAAAGCCTGCTTATAGGTCGCATCGGCATGCGCAACATTGGCGCAATGGGCGTTGAGCCATGCCACGCGCTGGAACCGCCCGTCTTCAAGCGTCTTGTCGAAAAAGTCGAGCGCTTCGTTCCAGTCGAAACAGGTGACGTCGATGCCAAGAATATTGCGGGACGGACGGGGGCTTTGTTCCAGCATCATTGCGCTCCCGCCGCGCGCTTCGTGGCCTGACGAAGCGCATCCAGTCCGCGTGTCAGCGCCTGATCCATGCCGTCGATTTGCGAGCGGGTAAAGGCCTTGCCGTCGAGCATCTGGCGGTCGCCCGCGCGGGCCTGCGCGATGCGCATTTTGAGCGCTGCTGCAAATTCCGCTGGCGCGTCAGCAATGGTGCAGTTTTCGGGAATGCGCGCGATGCCGCGCACGGAATGCGGCGTGGCGACGCTTGGCATACCAAGCTCAAAGGTTTCGATGGTCTTGAGCTGAACGCCGGTGCCTGCGCGGCTGATCAGTGGCACGACGGCGCAACTTTCCACAAAGGCGGTGGCGTCCGGTACTTTGCCGACGAAATTTACGCCCGGCCAGGCGGCAATCAGGTCGGCTGGCGTGCTGCCGGCAATCGCGATGGATATATCCGATGGCAGCAGCGGCTTGACCTCTCTGAGGAACCATTCAAGGCCAATCCGGTTCGGATGCCATGTCCAGGTGCCGATCAAGGCGAGGTCATATTCAATATCGCGTTTGGCTGATTTGCGCCCGGACGGCATGACCAGCGGGAAGGTCGCGGCTTTTTCCGGGGAGAGGCCAAGCGCTGGCGCATCGTCCTCGGCAAAGGTGAAGACGAAGGCTGCATTGTCACAAAGCCGCTTTTCAAGCCGCTTGAGAATGCGGGCTTCGCGAGAGAAGAGAAGCTTCTGGATAATGCCCTTGGCGTCTTCGGCGTTTTCGCGTGCCGAGCGGTGTTCCACATTATGCGCAACAAAAAGCGACGGCTTGTCGTGGAACACGGCTTCGAACGCGCCGGGAAGCGCCACGCCGTTCAGCACATAGGCGTCAAAATCGCCGCAAGCCGCAATGGCTTCATGCAGTTTCATCGGCGGAATGACCCGCAGCTTGGCGGATGAAACCGTCAGTCCGGTGAGGAAGGATTTGATGACCCAGCCGATTTTCTGCGTGGCGCTTGCACCTTCGGTGCGCACTTCCACTTCGCCCAGCACCACGACATCCGCGTCAGCGGCAGCCTTGCGTCCCGGCCATGTGAAGCCGATGACGGTGACATGTGCGCCAGCCCGGCGCAGCCCGTTGATGACAGCGGCATTGGCGACTTCATATCCAGTCGAAGCATCTTCGTGGGGCACGAGGGATGTCACGAAAACGAGACGCAACGGTTGCAATTCGACTCCTGCGGATATGCCGTATTTCTATGCCTTGATTCATAGCGGCGCGGTGTAAATGATCCTTAAACGCTCGCCTGATAAATAGGGCTTGAAATCAATTTATTGAATCGTGTTGGGTGCTGTTTTTCAGTACAACCGCACCAATTGAAGAATTGATGTGGCATAGAGAAGTTTACGTGTCAAAATTAGGGCATTTCCGACAAAAGGACCAATTGGTTTTGCATCGGATGATAGGGCGGCGGTTGAAAATATAATGGACAACAGGACGCCGAAGCTTCCCGGTCATATTCAAGTCATTACTCAAACACCCCATTTGAATTTTACGAATGTCGAGGTGGTGGTGACGCTGCCGACATTTCGCCGTCCCGAGCATCTTTTGCGAACGCTGGAGAGCCTGAAGGCGCAGGTGACCGAGCGGCAATTCGCGATCATCGTTGTTGAAAACGAGGCGGAGGAACAAGCGGGCGCCAAGGTTGCGGCACCACTGTTTACGGCTGGAACCTATCGCGGTCTGGTGATCGTGGAAACGCAGCGTGGCAATTGCAACGCTTATAATGCCGCCTGGCTGACCGCGCTCGGTTATTTCCCGAACATGAAACATGTTCTGGTGATCGACGATGACGAACTGGCCGATCCGTCATGGCTGGAAAACATGATGGCGGCAGCAGAACGCTATTCCGTCGATCTGGTGGGCGGTCCGCAAGTGCCGGTCTTCGACCGCCCGGGGTCTGAGGCATGGGCGCGTCATCCGGTATTTCTGCCGACCTATCAGCGCAGCGGCCCGGTGCCCACGCTTTATTCGTCGGGCAATCTCGCCGTCGCACGACCAGTGCTGGAAGCGGCGGGCTTTCCGTTTCTCGATCCGATGTTCAATTTCACGGGCGGCGGCGACTCCGATTTTATCAGTCGTTCCGTCGCCAGGGGGTTCAGGACAGGCTGGTGCGCGGAAGCGCCGGTGCATGAAACCGTCCCGGCGCGGCGGCTGGAAGGCGACTGGATCCGGGCGCGCGGTTTGCGCAACGGCATGATTTCAACCATGATGGAGCGGCGCAAGCGCAAGGACCAACCATTGGGTGCAGCGCGGGTGTTTGTCAAAAGTGCGCTTCTGCTTGGCTTCTCGCCGGTCAAGGCCTTGTACAAGGCAGTTCAGGCGCGGTCGGCTTCCGTGGGCGCCTATTATATCCATGTCGGATTGGGCCGGGTCATGGCGCATTTTGGGTATGAGAATGAGCAGTATCGCAACCCGGACAAAAACTGACAGCCGCGCCCCCGGCGCTGCTGCGGCTGGAGTTGCGGAAGCACACCGGGCGCAGCTGCGTAAGATCGCGCTGGTTGTCGCCGTGGTTGTCATGTGCATTTTGATGATTTCGTTTCGTCCTTTCATGGCCGAGCCGGAAACTGACGGCGGCGGCAGCGGCGATATCATCAATCAGCTTGGTTTCAGTCTTTTGGGGGTTGGGGTCATCGCGGCCCTTGCTACATTGACCGACCCGCGAAAGGTGGCGCGGATTGTCGGCCTCGGCTGGTCGCTGATGTTCCTTTTGTTGTTCGCGTCGTTGATGCAGAGCGTCTATCCCGGCGTGGTGATGCGCGGCGCGGTTTTCACGATGATCGGCGTTTGCTGCGTTGTCGCGGTGCTGGCCTTGCCGCAGGATGGTGATGGCTATGCGCGGCTGTTGATGACAGTGGCCTCCGTTGTGCTGGTCATTTCCTATGCCGGTGTGGTGCTGCTGCCGTCGCTTGGCACGCATGGGGCAGACCCGATCGAGCCACAGAATTCCTATCTCTGGCGCGGGGTCTTCAGCCATAAAAATGTCGCCGGCCCGGTCATGGCGGCTTTCGCTTTTTCGGGGCTCTATCTCTGGCGGCGGGGCTGGCGCGTCAGCGGCGCGCTGATCGGCCTATCGGCGCTGTTCTTCGTCTCGCAGACCGGGTCGAAAACCACCATGGCGCTGGTGCCGCTGGCCATGCTGCTGGTGATGGTGCCGGGTGCGCTCGGCCTGCGGTTTCTGACCGTCGCTGCCATCTTTTCCATTCAGTTTACGTTTGCCGTACTGACTTTCGGCTCGGTGCTGTTCGAGCCGATCCGCTCCTTTGTCGAAAGCCTGGGCGTTGACGCCACTTTCACCGGGCGCGTGTCGATCTGGCAATTCGCCATCGAAAATCTGCCGGGCCGATTATGGACTGGTTACGGCTATGAAAGTTTCTGGAAATCGCCAACGGCGCTGGAGGCGGCCAGACCTTATTATCTCGGCTGGGACGTGCGCAACATGGTCCATGCCCATAATGGTTATCTCGATCTGGTGGTGGCCATGGGGCTTCCCGGACTGATATGTGGCGTGACGGTGATCATCGTAATGCCGCTGGTCAATTACATGCGGTGCAGGCCGCAACGCGAGAACCTGCTTCTTGCCGATTATTTCCTGATGATCGTGTTCTTCTGCACGTTGAACGCGATGATGGAAAGCTTCTTCTTCCGGCGTGTTGATCCGGTCTGGCTGACCACCCTGTTCGGGATTTTCGGGCTGCGTCTGACATCCAGAATCAGCATACCGAAAAGGCTGGATTGATAATGCGCGCCGTCCCTATCGGAGATCATTCATGAATATTGCGATTGTCGGCACAGGTTTCGTTGCCGATTATTACATGACCACCTTGCGCAATTACCCCGAGCTTGTGCTGCGCGGTGTCTATGATCGGTCCCCGGAGCGGCTCAAGGCGTTTGCAGCGCATTATGGCGCACAGGTCTATGACAGTTTCGACGCCATGCTGGCCGATCCGGATGTGCAGATCGTGGTCAATCTGACGACGCCGGAAAGCCATTACGATATTTCGCGGGCGGCATTGGCGGCGGGCAAGCATGTCTATTCCGAAAAGCCGCTTGCCATGAGTTTCGATGAGGCCAAGGCGCTGGTTGAATTTGCCGCCAGTCGCGGCCTGACATTGGCTGCCGCACCTGCCAATGGTCTCAGCGATGCGCAGAAGCTGGTCTCGTCCACAATCGACGCTGTTGGCACGCCGCGCCTCGTCTATGCGCAGATGGAAGACGGTCCTGTCTTTCGCGACAAATGGTCGACATGGCGGTCGCAGTCCGGCGCGGTCTGGCCCGGCCTGCACGAATTTGAAATCGGCTGCACTCTCGAACATGCAGGCTATGCGCTGTCATGGCTGGTTTCGCTGTTTGGTCCGGTGGAAAGCGTCACAGCTTTCTCCGCGATCACCTTTCCCGACAAGGGGCCGGGCACCGAGCATCTTCAGATGGCTCCCGATTTTTCGGTCGGTTGCCTGCGTTTCAAGTCGGGCCTCGTGGCGCGACTGACATCGGGTCTTGCGATGCCGCGTGATCGCAGCCTGACGGTGGTGGGCGACAAGGGCTCGATCAGTGTCGATGATCTTTGGGACAACCGCTCCGCCGTGCGGCTTGAAAAGGCGGATGAAAAGACCCGGTTCTGGGCGCGGCTGTTCATCATCCTCGAAGTACGGATCGGCAAATTCCAATCGTGGAAGCCCGTCGCGGGCAAGAAGCTGCCCTATCCGAAGGGCAGCAAATCCGCTTTGCCCTCCTATCCGTCGCAGATCGATTTTGCGCGTGGTATCGCCGATCAGGCACGCGCCATCGAAAAGGGCGAGACGGCGTTCTTCTCCGGCGATGTGGCACTGCACATCACCGAAATCGCGCTGGCGCTCAACAATGCTGGTGACAGTGCAGCCCCATACAGGATGAAGAGCAGTTTCTAATCCCTGGACACAATGCGATGCAGGATGTCAGCCACGGCTGTACTGTCCGCCAGCGGCATGACCGGACTTGAAATCGCACCGTTCACAACGGCATCGCGTACGGCAAGCGCTTGAAACTGAAGGCCGTTGCCGGAAAAGGCGTGGCTTTCGATTTTACGGCCCGGCAGGGGCAGACGGTTGATGATCTTGCCGATCAGGCCGGAGCCTTTGCCCGGACCGAAGGGCGACTTCAGTGCACCAGCGGAATAGATCGTCAGACGCTGGGCTTTCAGGAAAGGTCCGTGCAGCAGGAGCGCGCCCTTGGTTCCCGTGATCAGCATGCGATTGTCGCCATCCCGGTCGAAGCCGCAGGAAAGCCGGGCTTCTGCATCGGGCCAGAACAGTTCAATCTCCGTGCGCAGGTCGACGCCATTGTCCGCGCGTTTGCAGCGACCTTGCGAGCGCTCCGGCGGTCCCATGAAGAACAGCGCCAGCGAGACCGGATAGACGCCGAGGTCAAATGCCGCCCCACCGCCAAGTTCGGGATCGAAGAAGCGGCTCTGTCGATCATAGGCGCGAAGATAGGAGAGGTCTGCTTCGATGCGCGTGACCTTGCCGATAGTGCCGGTCTCGATATGCCGCTTCGCCGCCTGTATGGCAGGCAGAAACCGCGACCACATCGCTTCCATGACGAAAGTCCGGCTGATTTCGCTGGCTGCGGCAAGGCGGGCTGCCCCGGCTGCATCGAGCGCCAGCGGCTTTTCGGTCAGGCAGGGCTTGCCTGCGGCGATTACCTGCAAGGTCTGGGCGACATGCATGGCGCTGGGCGTCGCAACATAGACCGCATCGATATCCAGATCGGCAAGAAATGTACCCACTGCGTTGAAGGTCTTGTCGGCGCCGACACGGTTGCCGAAGGCTTCCGCAGCTTCCAGCGTGCGCGAGCACACGGCGGAAACGCGCATGCCGTCAATGGCCGCAATATCGGCGGCAAAGGCGCTGGCAATGGCGCCCGTTCCCCATATTCCCCAGCGGAACTCGTCTCGCGCGTTTTTCTGTTGCAATCTGCGCCTCGTCCTGCCTGCATTCACATAAATGTCTTATAACCTATGATAGCAGGCCAGAAGAGTTTTTTCCCTTCGAGAAATGCTCTCCAGAACAATAAGTGGCCCCTCATCAAAGGGTGGCCGATGCGATAGATGGGATGAGGATCATGGGTGTTGGATTTGTCGTGGCCGTTGCACGCGATGGCGAACATCGCTTTTCCAAGCAGCCCGTGCCGGAAATCCATATCCTGACCGGGCTAGGCGTCGAGGGCGATGCGCATCAGGGCACAACGGTGAAGCACCGCTCACGCGTGAAGGTGGACCCGACCCAGCCCAATTTGCGACAGGTTCATCTCATTCAGGCCGAACTTTTCGACGAACTGGCGGATAAAGGGTTTCACATTGCGCCTGCCGATCTTGGCGAGAATGTCACCACGCGCGGCGTTGATCTGCTGGGCCTGCCGAGGGACGCATTGCTGAAAATCGGCAAGGATGTGGTGTTGCAGGTGACAGGCCTGCGCAATCCGTGCCCACAGATCGAAAACTTCCAGAAGGGTCTTCTTTCGGCAGTGCTCGACAAGACGCCCGATGGGGAAGTGATCCGCAAGACGGGCGTTATGACCATCGTTCTGTCCGGTGGGCATGTGCGGGCCGACGATCCGATTGAGGTCGAGCTGCCGCCTCTGCCGCATATCAAACTGGAACGGGTTTAAAATCCCAGTCCTGTTGTTGCAGCCATTTGCAGAAAGCCGCGATGGCAGCGACCCGCAGATGCGCTTTTGGGAAGACAAGATAAAAGCCCGGCACTTTTGCTTCCGGCATGGTGGTCATGATCTCACGCCCGAAAGGCGCGACGAGACGCCCAAGCTTGAGGTCTTCCTCCGCATCGGCGATGGAGAGCAGCCCGACGCCCAGGCCCGCCACGGTTGCGCGGCGCATGGTGGCGGCATCCTGAAGGCGCATATTGCCCGCTGCCGGATCGAACGCGACGCCCATATGATCCAGAACATCGGCCCATAGGTCGCCCGAAAGCACGGGATGCAGCAGCGTCATAGGGAGAAGATCGGCGGGTGACGCGATCTGGCGCGCCAGATCGGGCGTGCAGCAGATCACCTTTACGTCGCGGGTCAGCAGCCGGGTCTCATAGCTTTTCCAGCTGCCCTGAACATCGCCTCCAAAACCCCATTGTATGGCGACATCCACATCGTCGCGGGCAAAATCCGGCAGCTCCACCATGGTCGTCAGGCGCAGATCGGCGCCCGGCACAATGTCGCGAAAACCGCCCAGCTTTTCGAGCAGATAGCGTGTCGCAAAATAGGGGCTGGCATTGATGTTGATCCGGTCGCGCTGGCCGGTCTTGCTGATACGGCGGATACCCTCGGCAAATTCGGCAAAGCCGGACTGGACATAGTGGCCGAGCAGAATGGCGTTCTCGGTCGGTTCGACCGTGCGCCCTTTCCGCTCAAAGAGCTGAACGCCGGTCGTTTCTTCAAGCTGCTTGATCTGCTGGCTGACGGCTTGCGGGCTCACCAGAAGATCGTCGGCGGCGCTGCGAAAACTGCGGTGGCGCATCACCGCGTGAAACACACGCAGCGCGTTGAGAGGGGGCAGTCTGACAGTCCGCTCGCTCATATCGCTCCATCAAGAATGCCGGCTGGTCATCTATTCGCTTTTCCTGCGCCGAACCGATTTACGGTTTTGTCGGAAACGCTATTTTCTAAGTCATCGGCCCGAAGATCGGAACTGATTTCGGGCCGATGCTTCATTTTATTTCACTTGGCCGAAACATAGCCCTTCGAAATATCTTCGGTGCGGGCTTGCGGGCCGCGGTTCTGCGGCTCGCCATAACCGCCGCCGCCCGGCAGTTGCAGCACCAGCCTGCGGCCTGACGGGACATGCTGCCAGCCTTTCGGCTTCAGCTTGGTGCCGTCATCCAGAGCCACCACGCCCGGCGCGCCTTCGCCACCGCCATTGCGGCCTTTGGCGCGATGGTGAACGCGGTCGAACATCGCCGAGAAATCGAACTCGTGGCCGGGAATGGCCTCGATTTCAATCGTCTGACCGAGGCCGCCGCGATATTCGCCGTCACCGCCAGAGTCAGGACGCAGTTCCTTGCGCCAGACGACAATCGGGCCGGTATGTTCGGTCGCCTCGATCGGCATGGTCATCACGCCGGAGGGGAAAGCGGTCGCCGACAGGCCGTCGAGTTCGGGACGTGCACCCATGCCGCCAGAGTTGAACATCAGGATTTCGGCCTTGCGTCCGGCTTGGCCCGCCACGGGACGCGCCGAAATGTGGATATTCCACAATGCGGCAGCGCCTTCGGCCAAAATCTGGCCGGGCAGGGCCTTGGCCAGCGCTCCGAGAACGAGGTCAGGAACCATATGGCCGATGACGTGGCGCAGCGAAACCGGGGCCGGGCGCTCGGCATTGAGGATGTTGACCGGCGAGGAAATCGTGAACAGTTCCAGCGAGGCCCAGTTGTTGGGAATATCCGGCGCGATCACGCATTTCAGGGCATAGCAGGCATAGGCCTTGGTATAGATGATCGGGACATTGATGCCCCAGGGGCTGACGGCGTCGCTGCCCGCAAAATCGACATTGACCGTATCGCCTGCAATCTCGACCTTCGCCGCGAGCCTGATCGGCTTGTCGTAACCATCGGTGACAAGTTCGTTCGACCATCGGCCCTTCGGCAATGCGCGGATGCGATCCAGCGTCGCGGAGCGGGTGCGCGCAAAGATGAATTCGCCCAGCGTGTCGAGCGATGTCAGGCCGATTTCCTGCATCATGTCGATGAGGCGGTTATGGCCGACATCGTTACAGGCGGCGAGCGAATAGAAATCGCCGACAACCTGATTGGGCTCGCGCACATTGGCGCGCAGCATGCGCACCAGATCCTTGTTCACCGCGCCACGCTCGGCAAACTTCATGATCGGTATCTGGATGCCTTCTTCATAGACCGACTTGCCATCGGCGCCGAAACCCCGCCCGCCAACATCGACCACATGCGCCGTACAGGCAAAGAAGCCGACCAGCGTGTCGCCGAGGAAGGATGGCGACACCATGGTGATGTCGTGCAGATGACCGGTGCCTTTCCATGGATCATTGGTGACATAGGTGTCGCCGGGATACATCTCCTCGCGCGGGATTTCGGCCATGAAATGCAGCACGGCCTCAGCCATGGTGTTCACATGTCCGGGCGTGCCGGTCACGGCCTGCGCCAGCATGCGGCCCTGCGGGTCGAACACACCGGCGGACAGGTCGCCCGCCTCGCGAACCGAGGTGGAGAAGGCCGTGCGCAGAAGGGTGAGCGCCTGTTCCTCGACAACCGAGATCAGACGGTTCCACATGACCTGCATGCGGATTTCCTGTGTCGCGTCGCTCATGCTGCTGTTTCCTTGCGCAGGAGAAGAAGGGCGCCGTCATCCTGCATGACCACATCGAAGGGCGAGGTGACAACGGTGGAGGTTTCCCGTTCGACGATCACGGCTGGACCGCTGACGCGCGCGCCGGGGGCAAGCGTGTGGCGTTCCACAATGGCGGTCGTCAGATTGGCGGCCTGTGCGGGATCAAAGACGGCGCGGGTAACCGGCGTTTCGACGGTCGAGCGACCGAAGGTCAGCGCATGGCGTTCGGGTGCGGGGCGCTCGTCCTGCGCCTTGACCGACCAGGTCACGATCTCGATTTCGAGACCATCCAGTCCGTCAATGGCGCGACCGAAGAAACGGGCATAGTTTTGCCGGAAGCTGTCGCGGATCAGTTCTGCGTCGGCTTCGGTAAAGCTGCGGTCGGGCAGCGTCACCGGGATTTCCCAACCCTGGCCGACATAGCGCATGAAGGCGGTGATTTCACGCAGCACCTTACCGTTCGTGCCTGCGCGGACAAAGCCTTCCGCCGTCGTTTTCAGTTCGTCCAGCAGCGTGTTGACGCTGGCAGCCTTGAAGTCCGACATGCGAACGATCTTCGAGGCCAGCGCCTCGTAGCCGAATGGCGCCTTGAGAAAGCCGATGGCCGAGCCGACGCCTGCACCAGCAGGGATCAGGCACTGGTCGATGCCGAGCTTTTCGCACAGGCGCGCGGCATGCAGCGGAGCCGCACCGCCAAAGGCGATCATGATATTGTCGGAAATATTCTTGCCGTTTTCCACCGCGTGAACGCGGGCGGCATTGGCCATGTTCTCGTCCACCACTTCGCAGATGCCGAAGGCGGCAGGCTCGACGGCGATGTTGAGTTTGTCTCCCACATCGCGCGCCACGGCTTTGGCGGCGTTTTCTACCGATAGCCGGATTGCGCCACCGGCAAAATTATCCGGATCGAGCTTGCCGAGCAGCAGATCGGCATCGGTGATGGCCGGGCGTTCGCCGCCGCGCTGGTAGGAGGCCGGGCCGGGTTCGGAAGCGGCCGATTCCGGGCCGGTCTGGATGCGGCCCATAGCGTCGACCCACGCGATTGAGCCGCCGCCAGCGCCGATCTCGATCATCTCGATCACCGGAATGGAGATCGGCATGCCCGATCCCTTGCAGAAGCGATAGGTGCGGGCCACTTCGAACGTGCGGGCAGTCTTGGGAGCAAAATCTTCGATCAGGCAGATCTTGGCGGTCGTGCCGCCCATGTCATAGCTCACCACTCTGTCGAGGCCGAAGCGCTGCGCCACATCGGCTGCAAAGATTGCGCCGCCTGCCGGTCCTGATTCAACGAGACGCACCGGGAATTCGGATGCGGTCTCGACGGTGATCAGCCCGCCGCCGGAGTGGATGAGGAAGACCGGGCACTTCGCGCCCATCTCCGCCAGACGCACCTGCAAGCGGGAGAGATAATCGGCCATCTGCGGACGCACATAGGCATTGGCGCATACGGTGTTGAAGCGCTCGAACTCGCGCATCTGCGGCGAGACTTCGGAGGAAATGGAGACCGGAACCGAAACCTTGCGCGCAATGATATCGCGGGCGCGGCGTTCATGATCCGGGTTCATGTAGGAGTGGATGAAGCCAATGGCCACCGCGCCGAAACCGCCCGCGGCAATGGTGTCGGCAATAGCCTCCAGCGCCACCTCGTCGAGGGCCAGCAGTTCCTGCCCCTGCGCGCCGATGCGCCCTTTGACCGCAAAGCGATCCTCACGCGGGATCAGTGGCTTTGGCAGGCGCAGATTGAGATCATATTGCTCGAAGCGGCTTTCGGTACGCATTTCGATGACATCGCGAAAACCGTCTGTCGTCACAAAGGCCGTGCGCGCGCCGCGCCGTTCGATCAGCGCGTTGGTGGCCAGCGTGGTGCCATGAATGACAATGTCGAGATCGGCAGGGCTGATACCCGCATCGCGGGTCACAACGGCAATGCCGTCGAGGATCGCCTGTTCGGGCGCGCTGTAATTGGTCAGAACCTTCGTGGAATAGAGCGCACCTTTGCATTCGAGCGCGATGTCGGTGAAGGTGCCGCCGATATCAGCGCCAAGGCGGATGGTCTGGCTCATGCTGGTTCCTTTTTAGAGCGCATCCCGAAAAGTGTGAAACGGTTTTCGGAAACGATGCGCGTTAAAATAGAGAGCTAAACTGCTGATCTGATCCAATCAGACTGGCACTTTAGCGAGGGCTGCGGCGCGCATCTGGCTGAGCGTCTGGCGCGGTGTCAGCGCTTCGGGCGAAATGTCGAGATCGAGCACAGCGCCGCTGCGCGATGCGCGAGCGCGGGCAAAAGCGGCAGGGAAGTCTTCCGTCCGCTCCACACGCTCCGCGTGAAAGCCATAGGCTTTGGCAAGCGCCACGAAATCGGGGTTGTCCATGGTCGTTCCAGACACACGGCCCGGATAATTCCGCTCCTGATGGGCGCGGATCGTGCCATAGATACCGTTGTTGAGGATGAGCACGATGGGTTGCGCGCCAGCCTGTTTGGCGGTTGCCAGTTCCTGACAGTTCATCTGGAAATCGCCGTCACCGGCAAAGCAGACGACCGTGCGCTCCGGAAAGGCCACTTTCGCGGCAACAGCTGCGGGGAGGCCATAACCCATCGCGCCCGATTGCGGTGCGAGCAGGCGGCTCTTCTTGCCGAATTTGAAAAACTTGTTGGGCCAGACGGTGAAATTGCCTGCGCCATTGGTGAGAATGGCGTCGTCGGGCAGCACATCGCGGACATGCTCCATCGCCACCACCATATCGACCGGCGAAGGCTGCGAAGGCGCCGAAAAACTGGCCTCGAAAGCGGCGCGGGCATCGGCCCGCCATTTGTTCCAGTCGCCTTTGATTGGCTTCAAGGCCGTAGCGAAAGCATTGGCGCCAGCCTGAATGCCGAGTGTGGGTTGGTAGATCTTGCCGATCTCCCGGTCCGAACCGTGGACATGGATGAGCTTTTGCGCCGGAACCGGCACGGAAAGCAGCGTATATCCATCCGTTGTCATTTCGCCGAAGCGGACATTGATCGCGAGGATAAGGTCGGCATCGCGGATCAGCGCCTTGACATGCGGCAGCATGCCGACGCCTGCCTCGCCGACGAAGGCGGGCGAGAAATTGTCGAACTGGTCCTGATAGCGGAAGGCAGCGACAACCGGAATGTCGGAGGCTTCAGCGAAGCTTTGCAGGGCGTCGCGTCCGGCCTCAGTCCAGTTGATGCCGCCCATCAGGATGACAGGCCGTCTGGCTGCGCCGAGCAAGGTCTGCACGTCGTCCAGAACGGCGGCGGAAGGTGCGGCTTCGCTGATCTTTGCGGGGCCGGAAAGGGGGGCTGCATCTGTTGCCGAGGTCAGCATATCTTCCGGCAAGGCGATGACCACCGGGCCGGGGCGTCCCGTGGTCGCCGTCGTCCAGGCGCGGGCCAGAATTTCGGGGATACGGTCGATATCATCGATTTCGGTCGCCCATTTGGCCATGGTGCCGAAGACGGCGCGGTAATCGATTTCCTGAAAGGCTTCACGGCCCTTCATGTCGGTTCCGACCTGTCCGACAAAGATCAGCATCGGCACGGAATCCTGCATGGCGGTGTGAATGCCGATGGAAGCGTTGGTGACGCCGGGGCCGCGTGTGACGAAGCAGAGGCCCGGTTCGCCGGTGAGCTTGCCCCAGGCTGCTGCCATAAAGGAAGCGCCGCCTTCGTTGCGGCAAAGCACAAAGTCGAGCGCGCCCTTGGTATCGTGCAATGCGTCGAGCACGGCGAGATAGCTTTCTCCCGGCACGCCGAAAGATTTTCTGGCTCCCAAAGCGACGAGGCTTTCGACGAGAAGCTGGCCTCCGTTACGCATCCCTGATTCCTTCCTGTGCGCCTTTTCGGCAATCACCTTGTGAATGATCATGCCAGCCGGAGCGTTTTCACGAAATCAAGATAATCCGGCAATTGGCAAGTTTTACTTGTCTATCGGTGGAGCTATTCGTGGGCTTTTCGCGCGCGCATAGCTGTTCGGTGCGCGGCTCTTGCGAGCCATGCCCGGTATGATGGTGATGAAAAGACAAAGGCGACGCAGAGCGTCGCCTTTGTCTTAGTTTTCCTGAAACTTGACCATGGAGCCGCCGCCGGTCGCCTGATCGGTCGGGAAGACTTCGACGCGGGAAACATCGACAAAGACCGGCAGTTCGATCACCTGACCGATGATCTGGGCGATGTTTTCCGGCTGGATCGGGCGATAGCCATCGTAAAGCACGGCTTGTGCCTGATTGTCGGGGATCGATGTCCGGTAGAGAGCAGTCTGCACACGCCCCGGCACGATTTCGCTGACGCGAACAGACGTGCCCAGAAGATCGCAACGCAGATTGTCGCAAAACAGGCTCAGGCCAGCCTTGGAGGGGCCGTAAGCGCCCATATTCGGATAAGGCGCCTGACCGCCGCTCGATCCGATATAGATGAGGTGGCCGCGCTTGCGTGCCACCATGCCGGGCAGAAAGGCGCGGGTCAGATGCATCGGCGCTTTGAGATTGATATCGACCATGGCGTCGATCTCGTCGGGGTCAATCTCGTGAAACAAAGCGCGGGTGGAAAGAATGCCCGCATTGTTGATCAGGATGTCGACCTCGACGCCAGAAAGTGCAGCCTCGATTGCCTTCGTGTCGCGCACATCGGCCTCAACCGTGAGCGCACCAGTTTCTGCGGCAAGTGCTGCCAGCGCCTGACTGTTGCGACCGACGGCATAGACGGTCAGCCCGCGCTCGCGCAGCCGCGCGACGGTGGCCTTGCCGATGCCGCTCGTGGCGCCGGTGACAAGCGCAACGCGGTAGGGATCAGACATAGATATAGCCTCCGCTGACCACCACATTCTCGCCAGTGGCATAGGTATTGCGACCGGAGGCCATCATGACGATCCATTGCGCCATTTCCACCGGCTCGGCGGCGCGTCCAAGCGCGCTTGCCTTGGCGAGTTCCGGCAGGAAACCAAGTTCCTTGGCGCGGTCGGTGGCAAAGCCTGCCGGTGCAACGGAATTGACCAGAATCTGGTCCTTGGCACATTCCTGCGCGAAGGATTTGGTCAGGCTGACGACGGCTGCCTTTGTGGCTGCATAATGCGCGTTTTGCGGATGCGCCTTGAAGGCGTCGACCGAGGTGACATTGACGATGCGGCCTGTGACGTGCGGCACATCGACGAACTGCCTCATATGCAGAACGGCGGCCACCATCATGTGATAGGTGCCCTTGACGTTGATGGCGTTTTCCAGATCCCAGTCTTCATCTGTGATTTCAAGGATTGGCTTGCGCGGATAGATGGCTGCGCTGTTGACGAGCGCATGCACGCGGCCTAGCTTGCCCGCGACGTCGTTGAAGCCCTTATGGGCAGATTCGGCTCGCGAAATATCTGCGACCGAAGTCGCGACTTCAACGCCCAGTCCGCGCAAGGTTTCTGCGGAGCTGGCGAGTAGTTCCGCATTGCGGTCTATGAGGCCGATTTTGGCCGCTCCGTTTTCCACCATCAGCTTTGCTGTCGTCAAACCCAGTCCCGAAGCGCCGCCGACAATGATAATGGTCTGATCTTTCACGTTCCGCCTCTTATTGGTCTTGCGTGGGAAGAATTGTATGTTATCACTTATATGCCAAGTTGAAGGCGATGCAAGAGGTTTTTTGAGTCCCACATGATTCCGTCCCTGATCAGGAAACAGCCCTTCAATGGCCTGACACTCGAACTCTCGCAACACCTGGCCCAGGGGGGCTTTCAAGGTGAAGTGGAGGTCGGTGACAGCTCGCGTACCGTCTATTCCACCGACAATTCCATCTATCAGGTGGAGCCGACCGGCATCGTGTTTCCCAAGGGAACCGACGACCTGAAAATCCTTGCCACGGTTCTGGAACAGCCTGCATTTCGTGACGTGGTGATTTCGCCGCGTGGCGGCGGCACCGGCACCAATGGCCAGTCCCTGACGTCCGGCATCGTGGTTGACTGCTCGCGCCATATGAACCGCATTCTGGAGATCGATACGGAACGGCGTGTGGCCCGCGTTCAATCCGGTGTGGTGAAGGATCAGCTCAACAAGGCATTGAAGCCTTATGGCCTGTTTTTCGCGCCGGAGCTTTCCACTTCCAACCGCGCCACCATTGGCGGCATGGTCAGCACGGATGCATGCGGGCAGGGGTCCTGCCTTTATGGCAAGACCAGCAATCACATTCTGGGGCTGCATGTCGTCCTGACCAACGGCGAGGAATTGTGGTCCCGCCCGCTCGACGGGTCAGCGCTGGCGCAAGCCCAGGCGAAGCCCGGCCGTGTCGGTGAAATCTATCGCGCCGTCGAACGCATCGCGACCGAGAAGCGGGCGCTGATCGACGAGATTTTCCCCAATCTCAATCGCTATATGACGGGCTATGATCTGAAGCATCTGTGGCGCGAGGATGGTCGTTTCGACCTCAACGCCATTCTGTGCGGATCGGAAGGTACGCTGGCCATGATCGCGGAGATCGAGGTCAATCTTCTGCCGATCCCGGCGCATGCGCTGCTGATCAATATCCGCTACGACAGTTTCAACACGGCGCTGGAACATGCCCGCGCGCTGGTCGCGCTGAAGGTCGCTTCGGTCGAAACCATCGACGAGAAGGTGCTGGGGCTCGCCAAGAAGGATATTGTCTGGCCGGGCATTGCGCGTTTCTTCCCGGATGATGCCAGCAGCCCGACCAATGGCATCAATATTGTCGAGCTGGTGGCCGATGACGCAGATGAGCTTGAAAGCAAGTTCCGGCATGTTGTCGCTGCGCTCGATGCCGATCAGTCCGGCGGTGGCAAGCCTTACACCATTGCGCGCGATCCGAAGGATATCGAGGCGATCTGGACGATGCGCAAGCGCTCGGTCGGTCTGCTTGGCAATGTCGACGGGCCGGTGCGTCCGGTGCCTTTCGTGGAAGACACGGCGGTTCCGCCGGAAAACCTTGCCGCCTATATTCGCGAATTCCGGGCGCTTCTGGACGGGGAAGGCCTCAGCTACGGCATGTTCGGCCATGTCGATGCCGGCGTGTTGCATGTGCGCCCGGCGCTTGATCTGACGCGGACCGATCACGAGCCGCTGGTACGCAAGATCAGCGACGGCGTGGTTGCGCTGACGCGCAAATATGGCGGCGTGCTGTGGGGCGAACATGGCAAGGGCGTGCGTTCGGAATATGTGCCCGAATTCTTCGGTGCGCTTTATCCGAGCTTGCAGGAAATCAAGGGTCTGTTCGACCCGCGCAACCGGCTCAATCCCGGCAAGATAGCGACGCCGTCTTCGCAGGCGTTGTTGAAGATTGATGAAGTGCCGCTGCGCGGTCAGTTTGACCGGATCATCGGTCTGGAAATCCGCGAGGCTTTCGACAACGCCGCCTATTGCAACGGCAATGGCGCCTGTTTCGATTTCGATGATGCCAGCCTGATGTGCCCGTCCTACAAGGCAACACGGGACCGTCGTTATTCGCCGAAAGGCCGCGCTTCGCTGATGCGCGAATGGCTGCGTCTGATGGCGGAGAGCGGAAAAGACCCGCGCAAGGAAGCCGGACAGGCCCGCAACGCCGGTGCCATTCGCACGCTGCCTGCGCGTCTGTGGAACTCGATCAACCCAGCCAATCGCAACGATTTCTCGCATGAAGTGCGCGAGGCGATGGATAGCTGCCTCGCCTGCAAGGCCTGCGCCGGGCAATGTCCGGTCAAGGTCAGCGTTCCGGCGTTCCGGGCCAAGTTCCTCGAAATCTACTATGGACGCTATGCCCGCCCGATCAAGGACATGATGGTGGCGAGTATCGAGAACACGCTGCCTTTGTTCGCGCGGCTGAAGCCTGCTTACAATGCATGGGTGCGCTCCGGTCTGGGTCGGGCTGCCATGCGCCGGGCCGGGCTGACGGCCTTGCCGGAGATGCCCGCTCTGTCGCTGACACGTGAAGCGCAGCGCATGGGTGTGGCTGTGGCAACGCCTGAACGCATGCGCAAACTTTCGGATGCGCAGCGGCAAGAGGCGGTTGTGTTCGTTCTGGATGCCTTCACAGCCCATTTCGATCCGGCTGTCGGGCTGTCGGCTTTGCAACTCGCCCGCAAGATGGGCTTCACGCCTTATCTCGCTGCGCCCAACCAGAACGGCAAGGCGCTGCACGTCCACGGCTATCTGGGCGCCTTCGAGAAAACCGCGTCGAAGTCCATCCGCTATCTCAACGAACTGGCGGAAATGGGCATTGCGCTGGTCGGTCTCGACCCGTCGATGACGCTGACCTATCGCAGCGAATATAAGGGTGTCGAGGCGGCGCGGATCAAGGCGCAGGTCAATCTGATGCAGGAATGGCTGGAGGCCAATCGCGACCGTCTGCGCGGGCTCGACAATGCGGCGGATGAAAAGCGTCTGCGTCTGCTGGGGCACTGCACGGAGCGCAGCAATGTTCCATCATCGATGAAGCAATGGAAATCCGTGTTCCAGCAGATCGGCGTGGAACTGGATGTGCCGGAAACGGGCTGTTGCGGCATGGCGGGCACTTTCGGCCACGAGGTCCGCAATCGCCCGATTTCGGAAAAGCTGTTCGCTGCGAGCTGGAATGGTATTCTCGCATCGTCCGGCGAGAAGGATATAGTCATGGCCACCGGCTATTCTTGCCGTTCTCAGGTCAAGGCGATTGAACGCCGGTCCATCCGGCATCCTGTTCAGATACTCAATGAAATGGTACTGCCCTTATAGTTAGACATATCGTGATTTATAAAATCAAATAACCAGCGCTGGAGTTAAATGTCGTGTCAATCATTACCCAACGCGGAAATCTGGCGGAAATTGTCGTCGCGGAACTGACGACCCGGATAGACTCGGGTCTCTATGGTCCGGGCGACAAGCTGCCGTCCAGCGCCCAGCTATGTGAAGAGTTTGGCGTCAGCAGAACCGTCATCCGCGAGGCGCTGACCTCGCTCAAGGTCGCCGGTCGTGTTACTACGCGGCAGGGTGCGGGCGTGTATGTCACCGACAAGGACGTGAAGGCGCTCAATTACGAGATCAGCCGGATCGACGATATTCGCTCCGCAATGCAGATTCTCGAATTACGGCTTGGTGTGGAAATGCAGTCGGTGGCGCTTGCCGCCACCCGCCGCACGCCGGAGGCGCTGGCGGAAATCGCCCGCGCTTACGATCATCTGGAAAATCTCGAAACCGACGATCCGGAAGTCGAGGCACGCGCCGATTTCGATTTCCACCTTGCAATTGCGCGGGCAACCCGCAATCCGCATTTCCCGAGCTTTCTGGAAGCGGTGATCGGCGAGATCAACTTCGATCTGCTCCTGAAGCATCGCCAGCCCGTGCGGGCTTCGCGGTCCTATCTCAAGAAGATCAACAAGGAACATGCGATGATCCTTGCCGCGATCACGCAGGGCGATGCAAAGGCGGCGCGCAATGCGCTGGTCGCGCATCTGGAGGAAAGCCTCAATCGTTATCGTTCCTTGCTGGAAGAACCGGCCAGCGATGCGCTGACGGACTGAGCAGCGAAAACAAAAAGAAAAGCCCGGAACCGGTGACGGTTTCGGGCTTTTTGATTTTGTCCGCAAGGCCGGTCAGATCACGGCATCTTCCAGGAATGGACGATTGGCCGTCACGCGCTCATAGCCGAAGGGCGAGAGGTCGAGCGTTTTGAACGCGCCATAGATGATCAACTCGCTCAAGCCGCGCCCCATGGCTGGCGACTGCTGCAATCCGTGACCGGAAAACCCGTTGGCGAACAGGAAGTTCTTCACCTCGGTATGAGGTCCCAGAACGACATTGTGATCGAGCGTGCAATAGTCGTAATGGCCAGCCCATGAGTTGACGACCTTGATCGCCTCAAAGGCCGGAACGCGATTGGCCAAGGTCGGCCAGATTTCCTCGTCGAATTCGTCGTGCATGACATCGAAATCGTTCGGGTCGACTTCCGGGTCGTGCTTGGGATAGGTGCCCATCAGGTAGAACTTGCCTTCAGGCCGGAAGAACACGCCGCTTGGGTCGATGGTCAGGCCCACCTTGCCGTCCAGTGGTGTGCGGCAATCGACGACGAACAGCGAACGGCGGCGCGGTTCGACCGGAATGTCCAGCCCGGCCATGCGGGCGACTTTCTTGCCGTTGGTGCCGGACGTGTTGACCATCGTGCCGCAGGCAATCGTCTGCCCACTTTTGGTGGTCACGGAGACAATGCGGTCGCCCTCACGGTTGACGGCCACCACCTCGTCCTCGATATATTCGACGCCAAGCGAGCGCGCCTTCTTGCGAAAACCCTGCATGAGCGCGGAACTGTCGAACCAGCCTTCGCCGCGTTCGCCGGTGCTGCCAAGCGTCAACCCCTCAAGATTGAGCCAGGGAAAGCGCTGGCCAAGCCCATCAACGTCGAGCAGCGAAACTTCCGCGCCGCAGGAAACCTGCGTTTCATGATTGCGTCGCAGAACCTGATCGCCGCGGTCATCGGCGGCGAGGAACAGATAGCCCGCTTCGTGGAAGCCGATTTCCGGCGTGTCGTCATCGACGGCCACGTTTTCGCGGAAATTGCGGATGAATTCCGTGCCGAAGCGCGAAACCTGCACATTGATGGCGTTGGAAAACTGATGACGGATGGAGCTGGACGACAGCGCCGTTGCCGAGCGCTGATAGGTCCAGTCCTTTTCGATCACCAGTATGGTGCCGTTGAAATCGGGGTTGGTCGCCAGAAAATAGGCGGTCGCGCTGCCCACAACCGCGCCGCCGACAATGACGACATCATAGGAAGTCCTGGAAGCCTGCATTGTAAGCCTACTTGTTTTCGTCTTCGAAATGACCAGCGGCGCAGAAGCTGCCACCCTGAAACCGGACTGCCGGATCGTTGGGATCGCCCTGCGGCGTCTTGGCGAAAACCGCATCGCGATAATCGTCGGCGCTGTCCTTGGCCTTGTAGCCAAGCACGGCGGCGGTACGGTTGTCCCAGAAGGATTCGCTGTTGTTCGACATGCCATAGGCGACCATGAAGCCGACACGCGGTGCCGACAGGCACTTTTCAACGAGCTGGCGGCAGTCTTCGAAGGACAGCCAGGTGATCAGATGGCGACGGTCGGTCGGTTCCGGAAAGGAGGAGCCAATGCGGACGCAGACGGTTTCGATGCCGAACTTGTCGAAATAATACCGGGCCAGATTTTCCACGAAGGTTTTGGAGACGCCATAAAGGCTGTCCGGGCGCGTCTGAACAGTGCCGTCAATGGTATCCGTCCGCTCGTAATAGCCGATGGCATGGACGGAACTTGCAAAGACGATGCGCTTCACGCCGTGGCGGCGGGCTGCCTCGTAAATATTGTAGCCGCCGGAAATGTTGGAATCGAGGATGGTCTTCCATGGCGCTTCGACCGACTGTCCGCCCATATGTATGATGGCGTCGCAGCCTTCGACAGCGCGCGAAACCGCGTCAAAGTCCGCGAGATCGGCGGGGAAGTCCTCTTCATGCGGCGCAAGATCCTGACACGGTTCCAGCGCCGACAAGCGCACGATCTGGCCCAGCCGCGTTCCCGATTTGCGCAGCTCCGATCCGAGGCGACCGGCAGCACCGGTCAACAGCGTTCTTTGAAAGTGGGTCATGAAGAGGTCCTAATTAGCGAAGTTTTGCGAGGGCATCGGATGTGCGCTCGATGGCTGCGGTCAGGTTTTCCCGGGAGGTCGCGAAAGAGAGGCGGATGTAAGGCTCAACGCCGAAGGCTGCGCCGGGAACGGTGGCGACCTTGCCTTCGGTCAGAAGATAGGAAGCGAGCATCGTATCATTCGCAATCAGAGTGCCGTCCGGCGTCACTTTACCGATATAGGCGGCGCATTTCGGGAAGAGATAGAATGCACCTTCCGGCGCGCGCACTTCAAGCCCCGCAATGGCGCCAAAGCCCTTTGTCACCAGTTCGCCACGCGCCTTGTATTCCGCAACCGCCGTCCGCACGAAATCCTGCGGGCCGTTGAGGGCGGCCGCTGCCGCAATCTGCGTGATTGAGGAGGGGCAGGTGGTGCTCTGCGACTGGAGCTTGTTGAGCACCTTGGTCAGTTCTTTCGGACCCGCCGCATAACCGAGACGCCAGCCGGTCATGGCATAGGCCTTGGAAACGCCGTTGATGATCAATGTGCGGTCGCGCAGATCGGGGCAGGCAATGGCGAATGACGTGAAGGGCGTGTCGCCGCAGACGATGTGTTCGTAGATTTCATCCGACATGATCGCGACGCGCGGATGGCGCGCCAGCACTTCGCCCAGCGCCTTCAATTCATCCGCCGTATAGATCGCGCCGGTTGGATTGGATGGCGAGTTGAACAGAAACCAGCGGGTTTTCGGGGTGATTGCCGCTTCCAGTCGCTCCGGCGTGATCTTGAAATCGTCTTCCACACCGCAGGCGATCACTTTCGGCAGGCCGCCATGCAGGATCACCAGATCGGTATAGGACACCCAGTAAGGAGCAGGAACGATCACTTCATCGCCCGGCTCCAAAGTGCCGAGAAAGGCGTTGAACAGGATCTGTTTTGCGCCATTGCCGATCGAGATTTCGTCCAGCGCATAGTCGAGACCGTTCTCGCGCCTGAACTTATCGACAATGGCCTGGCGCAACTCCGGCAGGCCGTCAGGTGCCGTATAGCGCGTGATGCCGCTGCGCATCGCGCCGATTGCCGCCTCGACAATATGCGACGGCGTATCAAAATCCGGCTCGCCGAGCGACAGGTCGAGGACGTTTTCGCCTCTGGCCCGCATGGCCTTGGCCGCCATCGAAACGGCCATCGACGGTGAGGATTTGATGGTCGCCGCGCGCCGGCTTTCGAACGCGATCATGTTCATGTCTGGGCTCCCTGGCCTGTGGTTCCTGGCGTGTCGCCGATCACGGCGTTTCTTTGTGCTGGGTCGTATGGAGGCGGGTGGAAGATCGGGCCGTCGATGTCTGGAATTGATGCGTCTTGATGGTGTCGGGCCACGCTCATTCGTATTTCCACTTGACGATCTTTAAATACGTCACTTATCATATATGTGTCAACATGAAAACAAGCCGCAAAAACGGCGGTTCAGCTGGCCGGTTTTTGTTTGGTGGAGGTAATAGGCAAGCAAAATCAGACGATTGGCGCGATGCGACCAGTCGCGTGGAAATGGCGAAGGCCGGGAGTGGCCATAACGTTTCCAGTGAGAATATAGAGCGATTTTGCCCCGAAAATGCATGCAAGCAAAGAATTGGAGCGGTTCGAACACTTCCATCGGAACAGAAATCGCTTCGATAAGAACAACGGTTAAAACCAGAGGGAAACTCCATGAAATCCATCGCAAGACTTCTCGCCGGATCGGCCATCGCGTCCGGTCTCCTGCTGTCGCAGGCCTTTGCAGCCGACACGATCAAGATCGGTGTTGCAGGCCCGATGACAGGCCCCAACGCTACATTCGGTGAACAGGTTTACAGCGGCGTTTCCGCTTATGTGAACGATGTGAACGCCAGCGGCGGCATCAATGGCAAGCAGATCGAACTGGTGAAGGGCGACGATGCCTGTGAACCGAAGCAGGCGATTGCCGTTGCCAACCGTTTTGTCGATCAGGACAAGGTTCAGGCGGTGATCGGCCATTTCTGCTCGTCGAGCACCATCCCCGCTTCTGAAATCTACAATGATGCAGGCATTCTGGAGATGGCTCCTGCATCCACCAATCCAACCGTGACCGAGCGTGGTCTGGAAACCGTGTTTCGCGGTTGCGGACGCGACGATCAGCAGGCAGTCGTCGCCGGTGCGTTCATTCTCGATACGTTGAAGCGGGACAAGATCGCGCTGATCCATGACAAGGACACCTATGGTCAGGGCCTCGTCGATGCAGTCAAGAAGACCATCGAAGCACGTGGCATCAAGCCGGTTCTTTATGAAGGCCTGACGCGCGGCGAGCGCGACTTCAATGCACTGGTGACCAAGATCAAGAGCTCCGGCGCAACGGCCGTTTATTTTGGCGGTCTTATTCCGGAAGGCGGCCCGCTGATCCGCCAGATCAAGGAACAGGGTCTGGATGTGGTTGTGGTGAGCGGCGATTCCTTCGCGCAGGCCGAGCTGATTGCGGCGGCTGGCGGCGCGGGCAATCTGAAGAACGTCTATTATTCAGCAACGCCGGACCCGCTGGCCGACCCGTCGACCAAGGGCGTTCAGGATGCGCTGAAGAAGGCGAATATCACGCCAGCCAACTACACGCTCTATGGCTACGCCAATGCGCAGGCCATTGTGGCTGCGTTGAAGGCGGGTGACGACATCAAGGCCCAGACCAACTGGCTGCGCAACAACACGGTTGATTCCGCCATTGGCAAGATCACCTGGGACGAGAAGGGCGACATCAAGGACTTCAAGTTCGTCTTCTATAATTTCGACGATAAGGGAACCCCAGTTCTCGTCAATTAAGGCTCTACCAGCTCCAGCCAGACCCTGCGGTCTGGCTGGTTCCTCCTTGCCTGAACCGCATCCGCAGCACGTCACGCTGTTCTGCTGGATGCGTCGGACCAAGAGTTCAGATCGCATGTCGCTCTGAATGCAAAAGGGGTTGCCATGGACTTCTATATTCTGGCCCAGCAGCTGATCAATGGGATCACGCTGGGCGCTATCTACGGACTGATCGCTGTCGGCTACACGATGGTCTACGGGGTCATCCGCATGATCAATTTCGCTCATGGCGACGTCTATATGGTGTCGGCCTATATTGCCGCGATCACGCTTGCAGTGCTGGGCTTCTTCGGCGTTCAGTCGGTTCCATTCGCGCTGATCTCGATCCTGATCATCACCTGCGCCATCACGGCGGTCTACGGGTGGGTGATCGAGCGCGTGGCCTACAGGCCGTTGCGCGGCTCCACCAAGCTGGCACCGCTGATTTCGGCGATCGGCATATCGCTGATGTTGCAAAGCTATGTCCAGATTTCACAAGGCGCGCGCGATCAGGGTGTGCCGACGCTGATCCAGGGCGCTTTCCGGTTCGGCAGCGAACAGCACTTCGCCCAGATCACCTATATGCAGACCGTGATCCTGTTGGCCTCATTGGTCGCCATGGGCATTCTGACCTATGTGATCGGCTATACGCGCATTGGCCGTGAGTGCCGCGCGACCCAGCAGAATATCCGCATCTCCGCGATCCTCGGCGTCAATACCGACCGCACCATCTCCACCGTCTTCGTGATCGGTGCAGCAACGGCTGCCGTCGGCGGCGTGCTGGTGACCTTCAACTATGGTTCGTTCAACTTCTTCATCGGCTTCGTGATGGGCATCAAGGCCTTCACGGCGGCAGTGCTTGGCGGCATCGGCTCTCTGCCGGGCGCAGTGCTCGGCGGCATATTGCTCGGCCTCACCGAAGCGCTGTTCGCCGGCTATGTCAGCACGGACTACAAGGACGTCTTCGCCTTTGCTTTGCTGATTGTTCTTCTGTTCTTCCGTCCCTACGGCCTGCTCGGTCGTCCGGAAATCCAGAAAGTCTGAGGGGGCCGGAAACCATGCTGAACGACCGTTTTCTCGCGCTTTTCAAGGAAGCGCTACTGACTTTCACCATTTCGCTGATCCTGCTTGGGCCGATTTCCGGTCTCGTGCTGGACGGCTTCTCTTTCCGCAATGAGCTTATGCGAGCTGTCACGCTTGCCGCCATCGTCACAGCCGGACGGCTGATATTTTCGCTGATCGGCATGAGCCCGCTTGGCGCAAGGCTGAAAGCCCTTTTGTCCAGCAATAGTGGCGGCGTCACCGTCAGGACTGGCAAGGAAAAATCCGCAGCCCCGCTGTTGGTGGTGATTTTTCTGGCAGGGTTGATGCTGCCATTCGTGGCCGACAAATATTTCCTCGGCATCGCCATTCTGGCGCTGATCTACTGCCTCCTGGGTCTGGGGCTGAACATCGTCGTCGGGCTGGCTGGCCTGCTCGATCTGGGCTTCGTGGCCTTCTATGCGGTGGGTGCCTATCTTCTGGCGCTCGGCTCGCAATATCTGGGGCTGGGCTTCTGGAGCGCGCTGGTCATCGCGCCGTTTCTCGCAGGCCTTTGCGGCATGATCCTCGGCTTTCCGGTGCTCAAGATGCATGGCGATTACCTCGCTATCGTGACGCTGGGTTTCGGCGAGATCATCCGTCTTGTGCTCAACAACTGGCTGGACTTCACCGGAGGACCGAACGGCGCCCCCGCGCCTGCCCCCACGCTCTTCGGGTTGGAGTTCAGCCGGACCGCAAAGCAGGGCGGCACGCCGTTCCACGACTTCTTCGGCATCGCCTATAATTCCGATTACAAGTTCTGGTTCCTGTATTTCGTGCTGTTCCTCGTCGTCTGTGGGGTGATCTACACGGTGGAGCGCCTGCGCGTCATGCCGCTGGGGCGCATGTGGGAAGCGCTGCGCGAGGATGAGATTGCCTGCCGGTCGCTTGGCGTCAATCACGTTTTCATCAAGCTTTCCGCCTTCATGCTTGGCGCATCGACGGGCGGGATTGCAGGCGTGTTCTTTGCTGCGCATCAGGGCTTCGTGAACCCGACATCCTTCACCTTCTTCGAATCCGCGCTCATCCTCGCCATCGTGGTGCTGGGTGGTCTCGGCTCGACGGTGGGTGTCATTCTGGCCGCGCTGGTCCTGACCATCCTGCCGGAATTGCTGCGCGACTTCGCGGAATATCGCGTCTTCATTTTCGGCGTGCTGATGGTCGTCATGATGATCTGGAAGCCGCGCGGTCTGGTGCGGGTCACGCGCCCGGCGTTCTTCCCGTCGTCGGAGGCGGTGGTATCGGCGGGGCTTTACTCCAAGCCGGATCAATTGACCATGGAGGCCAGCCGATGAATGCGCCAATTCTCGAGGTTCAAAATGTCACCATGCGCTTTGGCGGCATCGTCGCCAATCGCGGGGTCAATTTCTCGGTGGCGAAAGGCGGTATCACAGCGCTGATCGGTCCCAACGGCGCTGGCAAGACGACGATGTTCAACTGCATCACCGGCTTTTATCGCGCGAGCGAAGGCCGCATTGTGCTCAACGGTCCGGAAGGCCCGCGTGACATCGGCGCTTATATGGACAAGCCGATCACCGGCGGCTCCCATCAGGTGACGCGGGCGGGCATCGCCCGCACATTCCAGAACATCCGGCTGTTCAAGGAAATGTCGGTGGTGGAGAACCTGCTGGTTGCCCAACATCTTGCCACCCGCAACGGTCTTTTGAGCGGTATCTTCAAGACCTCGGCCTTCCGCAAGGCGGAGACCGAGGCGGTGGATCGCGCCTATTACTGGCTCGGCCAGATGAACCTGCTTGAAGACGCCAACCGGCTGGCTGGCGAACTTCCCTATGGTCGGCAGCGACGGCTGGAGATAGCCCGCGCCATGTGTACCGGGCCGCAGCTTATCTGTCTGGATGAACCGGCGGCGGGGCTGAATCCATCCGAAACACATGAGCTTTCCCAGATCATCCAGCGGCTTTGCGCCGAGCAGGAACTGACTGTGCTGGTGATCGAGCACGATATGGGGCTGGTGATGCGCATATCGAACCACATTGTCGTGCTGGATCATGGCGAGGTCATTGCCGATGGAACGCCTGAACAGGTGGCCAACGATCCGGCAGTGATAGCGGCCTATCTCGGCGTCAGCGAAGAAGAGGTGCAATCGTGAGCCAGATGGCAGAACCAAACGGGCAGGGCGCAACCGACAAGCTTCTGGAGCTGGTGGATGTGCATGCGCATTATGGTGCGGTGGAAGCGCTGCGCTCGGTCAATGTGCATATTTCCAAGGGCGAGATTGTCAGCCTGATTGGCGCGAATGGCGCAGGCAAGACCACGCTGCTTTCGACGATCTTCGGCTCGCCGCGCGCGTCGAAAGGCAGGATCGTTCATCGTGGTGAGGATATTTCGCGGCTGGCGACAAACCGCATTTCCAGACGCGGCGTGGCGCTGGTGCCGGAAGGACGGCAGATCTATCAGGAAATGTCGGTCGAGGAGAACATGATGATGGGCACCACGCCCGTTGGCATGGAGCATTTCGATGCCGACCGCGCGACCATGTTCGAATTGTTTCCCCGCCTCAAGGAGCGTCGCAATCAGGTTGCAGGCACCATGTCCGGCGGTGAGCAGCAGATGCTGGCCATTGCGCGCGCCATGATGGCGCGGCCCGAGCTGATCCTGTTCGATGAGCCTTCTCTGGGGCTGGCACCGCTGGTCGTGAAGCGCGTCTTCGAGGTGCTGGGAGAAATTGCCGCGATGGGCAAGACCATTTTTCTGGTCGAGCAGAATGCCAATCACGCACTGAAACTGTCACAGCGCGCCTATGTCATGGTCAATGGCCGCATTCATCTGTCAGGCGACAGCGCTTCGCTTCTGGACAATGCCGAGGTGCGCAAGGCCTATCTTGGCCTGCACTGAATCCGCTTGTCATCCGGCTTCCTTGATTGCAATCAAGGAAAACCTGAAATGAAGGGACTAGATTTCCGATTGCGGGCTGCTTTGCCCGCAATGTTTGGGCGCTTTCGGCCTGTCCGCCTGGGCAGCCGCGGCGCTCGTGATGGAGATCGAGATGAAAATGCGTATGATCGCGTTGGGACTTGCCGCCGGTGTCTTGGGCCTGCTTGCTGCCCCCGCTTTCGCCGAGAATATTGAAGTTCACATGCTGAACAAGGGCGCTGAGGGCGTCATGGTGTTCGAACCGGCCTATATCAAGGCAAAGCCGGGCGACACGGTAACCTTCATCTCGGTGGACAAGGGGCATTATGTCGAGTCGGTCAAGGACATGCTCCCGGCAGGCGTGGCCCCGTTCAAAAGCAAGATGAACGAGAACTATGTGCTGACCGTCACGGAGCCGGGCGCCTATCTCGTCAAATGCACACCGCACTTCGCCATGGGCATGGTTGCGGTGATTGCAGTTGGCGACAATCCGGCCAATCTCGATCAGATCGTTGCCGCCAAGAAGCCGAAGATCGTCCAGACGCGGCTGGAGAAAGTTATCGCCAGCGCAAAATGATGGGCAAGAGCCCTTCGTAAAACCTCGCCGAATCTGACCGAAAACTGCGCGATGTCCTCACGCAGTTTTCGACTTCTTGACATTTAATCAATCGATTGATTAAATCATATTATGAAAAAACCGCGCAATACTGACACCGTCACCAACCCCGCCCAAAGCGAACCGTCACTATCCAGTGACCAGACGCGCATGGCGCTGATCCATGCGGCTTTGCAGCTGTTCGGGTCGAAAGGCTTCGACGCCACCTCGACGCGCGAGATCGCGGCTTATGCCAAGGCGAATATCGGCTCCATCGCCTATCATTTCGGCGGCAAGGAAGGACTGCGGCTTGCCGCTGCCGACTATATCGTCGAGACGATACAGGGCGTTGCCGGTCAGGCACTTGGCCATTACGGGGCAATCGGTGCTCCTGCGACGACGAAGGAAGCTGCGCGTCAGCAGCTGGGTTTCGCGCTGGAGCGGATGGTGCAGTTTATCGTGGCGCAACCGGCATCCGGCGAAATCGTTCAGTTTCTGTTGCGCGAGCTGGCGCATCCGACAGCGGCGCTAGACCGCATCTATTCCGGCGTTTTCGAGCCGACCCACAAACGGCTTTGCGCCGTCTGGGAAGCGGCGACTGGCGAACCAGCAGAAAGCGAGCAAACGCGTCTTACCGTTTTCACGCTGCTCGGGCAGGTCGTCTATTTCCGGATCGGGCAAGAGGCGGTGAAGCGGCGCATGGGCTGGGCGGCTTTCGGTCCCGATGAAGCCAAGGCGGTTGCAGCCATCGCGCGGCAAAATCTGTTTGCCATTCTCGCCGCCCGCGATGAACAGCACAATAAGGACGCAGTGCAATGAGCCTTCTTTGTATCGTTCCTTTCGCATCCTATCTGTTCGCGGCATGCAGCAGCCAGCCGCTGGCCGTCGGCTATGTTGAAGGCGAGTTCGTACAGCTTGCCCCGCTGGAAGTTGCGCAGGTGCAATCCGTCATGGTGAAACGCGGCGACCGTGTGGAACCGGACAAGCCGATTGCGCTCACCGAAGAGACGGATGCGAAAATCGCGGTTGCGCAGGCAGAAGCCGCTTTGGCGCAGGCCGAGGCGCAGCTTGCCGATTTGCAGGTTGGCAAGCGCCCGGATGAAATTGCGGTTCTGGAGGCATCGGTGCGCACCGCCAATGCACAGGCCGACGATGCGCGGCGCACGCTGTTGCGCACGCAGGACCTGACAAAGCGCGGGGTCATGACGCAGGCCCAGCTGGACGATGCCAAAACCAGTGTGGAAGTGGCCGAAGCGTCCATCAATCAGAGCATGGCCAATCTGGCCGTGGGGCGTTTGCCCGCCCGCCCGGAAGAAATCAAGGCAGCTGAAAACGCGGTCAAGAGCGCTGCCGCACAGCTCGATTCCGCACGCTGGCATCTGACCAAGCGCACCATCGTTGCGCCCGCTGCCGGGCGGATCACCGATGTCATTCGCAATCCGGGCGATACTGCCGGGCCGACGGCTCCGGTGCTGACCATGCTGCCGGACGGTGCGGTGAAACTGAAAGTCTATATTCCGGAAGCCAAGTTCTCCTCAGTCCGGGTTGGAGACTTGCTTTCGGTCCGTTGCGACGGCTGCGCGGCAGACCTCAAGGCGAAGGTCAGCTATGTCTCGCCCGACCCGGAATTCACCCCGCCGGTGATCTATTCGCTCGAAACACGCCAGAAGCTTGTCTATCTGGTCGAGGCGCATCCGGTCGATCCGGCTTCGCCGCTCCAGCCGGGCCAGATCGTCGATGTCGATCTGGCTGCCCGGTAGACGGAGGCAGCCATGTCCAACGCTATCGATGTCAAAGGTCTGGTGAAGCGGTTTGGCGACGCAACTGTCGTCGATCATGTGAGCATGTCGGTGGCGGAGGGCGAGATTGTCGGCTTTCTGGGGCCGAACGGTTCCGGCAAGACCACGACCATCCGCATGATGTGTGGCCTGCTGACGCCCGACGAAGGCGAGGGGCAGGTGCTGGGTTTCGACCTGCGCACGGAAGGGCTGAAGATCAAGCGCGAGGTCGGTTACATGACGCAGCGCTTCTCCTTCTACGAAGACCTGACCATCGCCGAAAATCTTGAATTTGTGGCCCGGCTTTATCGTCTGAAGCCGGTGCGGGACCATGTGGCGCGCACGCTGGAAGAGCTTGGTCTGACATCGCGCGGCAACCAGCTTGCTGGCACGCTTTCCGGCGGCTGGAAACAACGGCTCGCACTTGCCGCCTGTATCATGCACAAGCCTAAGCTGCTGCTGCTGGATGAGCCGACCGCCGGTGTTGACCCCAAGGCGCGCCGTGATTTCTGGGACGAGATTCACCGCCTTGCCGATGGCGGCCTGACGGTGCTGGTTTCAACCCACTATATGGACGAAGCCGAGCGCTGCCACCGCATCAGCTATATTTCCTACGGCAAGCTTCTGGCGACGGGAACGGTCAGGGATGTGATCGCCGAGGCGGGTCTTACGACTTTCATCGTCAGCGGCCAGCGGCTGGGCGATGTTGCGCGCGAACTGGAGAACGAGCCGGGCGTTCTGCAAGTGGCGCCATTCGGGGCGACGCTGCATGTTGTCGGCTCAGACCGGGCCAAGCTGGAAACGGCGCTCGACAAGATCAGGCATCGGGACGGGATTACCGTCGAGGCGGGCGAAACCAGCCTTGAGGATGTTTTCATCCAGTTCATGGCCAATGCGCAGGACAATATGTCGAAAGCGGCCAGCACCGGGTGTAACAAGGCCGGGAGTAGCAAAGGATGACCGGCAGCTGGTTTTCATTCGAGCGTCTTGGCGCGATGCTGATGAAGGAATTCATCCAGATGCGGCGCGACCGCATTACCTTCGCCATGATGCTGGTTGTGCCGCTGATGCAGCTTCTGCTGTTCGGCTTTGCCATCAACAATGACCCAAAAAGCTTGCCAAGCGCCGTGGTCGTCACCAGTCAGGATCATTACACACGGGCGATGATTTCGGCGCTGGAAACCACCGGCTATTACCGCTTTGATCATGTGGTTCAAAGCGCCGCCGAAGCCGAAGCGCTGATTGCCAACGGCACGGTCTCCTTTGTCGTCACCATCCCGTCCGATTTTGCGCGGCGGGTGGATGCGGGCGATGCACCGCAAATTCTCATAGAGGCCGATGCGACCGACCCTTCCGTGGCAAGCGGCGCGATTTCGACGCTGAGCACTGTGGCCGGTCAAGCGCTGTTGCGCGAGCAGGGCAAGCAGGCCGAAGCGACGGAGGCCGCGCGCAGCCAGCTACAGGTGATCGTGCATCGTCGGTACAATCCGGAAGGCGTGTCGCAATATAATATCGTGCCCGGCTTGCTCGGTGTCATCCTGCAAATGACGATGGTGATGATGACGGCCATGGCGCTGACCCGTGAAACCGAGCGCGGCACCATGGAAAACCTGCTGGCCATGCCTGCCACGCCTGCCGAGATCATGCTGGGCAAGGTGCTGCCGTTTCTCGCCGTGGGGGCGGTGCAGGTGGTGGTCGTGCTGGTTGCGGCAAAGCTTTTGTTTGGCGTGCCGTTTGTCGGATCGCTGGCGTTGCTTCTGGCTTGCGTGCTGATCTTCGTTTTGTCGCTGGTGCTGCTCGGCTATACGATTTCGACCGCATCGCGCACGCAGATGCAGGCCATGCAGCTGACCTTCTTCTTTTTCCTGCCGTCGCTGATGCTGTCGGGTTTCATGTTTCCGTTCAGGGGCATGCCCGATTGGGCGCAGACCTTGGGCGAGATTTTCCCGCTCACGCATTTCCTGCGTATTGTGCGCGCCGTTATGCTGAAAGGCGCAACCCTTGCCGATATTGCAGGCGAAGTGAATGCGCTGATCCTGTTCGTTGTTCTGTTTGCCACGATGGCTTTGTTGCGCTTCCGGCGCACGCTCGATTGATCAGGCGCGCGCCGGGGGCAAATCTGTCAGCAAGCCGTGGGGGCAAGCTCCACCTTCGGGCGGCGTGACAGCGTGAACAGCAGACCCGCCGCTGCCAGAAGGCCACCGGCCACCGGGATGGCCGCATAGCCGTAGCCCGCGCTCAACACCGCACCACCCAGAGCGGCACCCACTGCATTGCCGAGGTTGAATGCGCCGATATTGATCGACGAAGCCAGCCCCGGCGCTTCAGATGCAGCCTGCATCACGCGCATCTGAACCGGCGGCACGATGGCGAATGCAGCAGCCCCCCAGGCCAGCAGGCTGATGAGCGCGCCGACATGGCTGTTGAGGGCGAGCGGCAGTACAAAGCTGACAATGGCGAGCATTGCGAGGAAGATTCGCGTTGCGCCATTCAGCGACCAGTCGGCGAGGCGGCCACCCAGCGCATTGCCGATTGTGAAACCTACGCCGATGATGACGAGCGCCAGCGTTACGAAACCTTCCGAAGCGCCGGTGCGATCAGCCAGAACGGCGGCAACATAGGTGTAGAGCGTGAACATCGCACCTGCGCCCATCACGGTTGTCGCCAGCGACTTCAACACGGTTGGACGCAACAGAACACCCACTTCCTTACGGATATCGGGCATCTTGCCCGCTTCACCGCGCGGCAGTGAAAGCCACAGGGCGGCAATGGCGACGAGGCCGAGGACCGCAGTTCCCGCAAATGACATGCGCCAGCCGATCTGCTGGCCGATCCAGGTTGCTGCCGGGACGCCGCCAATATTGGCGATGGTGAGACCCATGAACATGGTCGCAACGGCGCTGGCCCGTTTTTCTGGCGGCACGACGCTGGCTGCAACGATGGAGCCGAGACCGAAGAACGCGCCGTGGTTGAGGCTCGTCACGAGACGTGCAGCCAGAAGCGTCCAGTAATCCGGTGCAAAGGCCGACAGGATGTTGCCGATGGTGAAGATCGCCATCAGCAGCATCAGCGCGGTGCGCTTGCCGAAACGCCCGAACGCCAGAGTCATGATCGGCGCGCCGATCATGACGCCAATCGCATAGGCGCTGACCAGCAGGCCAGCGGTCGGGATTGATACATTCACACCATCGGCGATGACGGGCAGCAGGCCCATTGGGGCAAATTCGGTGGTGCCGATGCCGAAGGCACCGATTGCAAGCGCAAGAAGCGGCCAGTTGAAACCGGCCGCCTGGGTTGCGCTTGTCTGAGCGTTTGAAGCACTCATAGCGAAATCTCCGTGTTACTTGTCCCAGACAGGCGCCAGCTCGGGAGGGCTGACCAGACGTCCGTCAGGACGGGCGAGCTTTGCAATCGCCGCCATGTCTTCAGAATTGAGTTCAAAGTCGAACAGATCGAAGTTTTCCGCGACACGTTCCGGCTTGGCGGTCTTCGAAAGCGCGATGAAACCGCGTTCGATGAGCCAGCGCAGCGCAACCTGTGCGGCGGTCTTGCCGTATTTCGCGCCAATGGCCTGCAAAGCCGGATCACGCGGAACCGCGCCATCGGCCATGCCAAAATAGGCGGTGATGGCAACGCCTGCTTCCTTGGCGGCGGCAGCAATTGCGTTCTGGTCGAGATAAGGGTGAACCTCGATCTGGTTGGTCACGATTGGCGCTTGGCTGCGTTCAATCGATTCTTTCATCTGCGCGATATTCTGGTTGCTGACGCCGATAAAGCGCGTCTTGCCTGAAGCCTGAACCGCATTCAGCAAGTCGACCTGTTCAGCAATCGATACTTTGTGGGCTGGCCAGTGCAGCAGCAAGAGGTCGACCTGATCGACTTGCAGCTTGTCGAGGCTTTCCGCCACGGAAGAGGCGAACTTCTCTTCGCTATAATTATCGACCCACACCTTGGTGGTCAGGAACAGATCATCGCGACGCGCGCCAGCCTTCTGCAAGGCTTGGCCAAGGGCTGCTTCGTTCTGATAGATCTGAGCGGTATCGAAATGGCGGAAACCCGCTTCCAGTGCGGCTGGAACGATGGCTTCCACTTCGGCGTCCGACATACGGAAAACGCCGAAACCGAGCGCGGGAATAGCCGCGCCGTGTGCGTTGACGATCTTCATTGTAACTCCTGTTGACTGACTGGACGCGTTTCGCGCGGAGGCGCACGAAGCTTGGGAGGCAAACGCTTCCAGTCAGGAATCCATTAGAATCCTGTGATGCACAAAGAGATAGGCCCAACATTCCCACTTGAAAATCCGCTGCTGTTCCACATTATCTATGAAACAATTTCACAGATGGGGTCATGGATGGACAATCGCGCCGGTGAGATGCAGGTGTTCCTGCGGGTCGTGGACGCGGGCAGCTTCTCGGAGGCTGCGCGCCTTTTGCGCATGAATCCATCGACGATCAGCAAGCTGATTTCCCGCATCGAGACGCGGCTTGGCGTGCGGCTTTTGGAGCGGTCGTCCCGCCGCCTGTCGCTCACCGCCGAAGGGCGCATCTATTATGAGCGCAGTCAGGGGCTGCTGCACGACTTTGACGAGATCGAGCGTGAACTGTCGCAAGGTTCGGCCAGCACCGGCGGCACGGTGCGCATCACCACGTCCGTTGCACTGGGCACACTGGGACTGGAGCCGGTGCTGCCGGAGTTTCTTAGCGCCTATCCGAATATCGTGGTGGACCTGTCGCTCAACGACGAGATTGTCGACCTCTATCGCGACCGGACCGATGTGGCGTTTCGCACCGGCAAGCTTGCAAATTCCAGCATGATGATGCGCAAGATCGGTCTGGCGCGGCGCAAGATCGTGGCGGCCCCCGCCTATCTGGAGCGCTGCGGCACGCCGCGCTCGGTTGACGATCTGGCCGAGCATAATTGCATTGGCTTCAATTTCCGCCGTGTTGCGCCGGTCTGGCCGCTCAAGGAGAGCGGTCGCATTGTCGACCGCGCCGTCTATGGATCATTGCTCGCCAATAATGGTGAAACGGTGCGCCGCATGGCCATAGCCGGGGTGGGATTGGCCCGCATCGCGCATTATCATGCGCGCGACGACATAGCAGCCGGACGGCTGGTCGAGGTGCTGGCGGATGTCATCGAAAGCGATGAGGAAGAGGTGAATGCCGTGTTCCTCGGTGGGGCCAGACTGCCCCAGCGGGTGAAGGTCTTCCTCGATTTCGCTGTGCCGCGATTGCAGGCATTTCTGGCCCTGTAACGCGGCAATCACGCCGAATCATGTTGCATATTTGCTTCTAAGCGTCCGTTTTCCGCATAAAACGGCGCTTTCCCATAAAATTTAGCACATCCAATAGCTGAACGATTTCAGGTTCTTGAAAGGGCGTATTCCGCTTTTCAAGATTCTGTGCTCGCGTTTTGTATTGACTGTTAACATTGCGTTAACCACAGTTTGTTGCAATGTGTTACACAGAGTTACAATTGGTGAACTGGAAGCGAGGTGTGGATTGAAAGGAGTACGGCAGATAGAACGACAGTCCCGGCAGGCAAGCCTGCACCAGGGGGACAAGTCTGCCGTGGCCAGCATGACGTCGTTCTGGGGCTTGATGCGCGCCTATTGGGTGTCCGACCGCTGGAGAGAAGCCTGGGCGCTCACCGCCGCGATTTTTCTCCTGACGGCCTTCGTCAGCAAGATGACGGTCTGGGTGGCGGAAGCCTCCGGCCATCTGATGAACTCCATCGTCAATGTGAACACCGCGCCGGTTCAAAGCCCGCTGGTCGGGATTTCGACCAATGCCGGTCTCCTGATCCTGCTGATGCTGGCCAAGGATGTGATGCTGGTTGGCTCGCGTCATTTCCTCTCCACCACCTTGCATCGCAAGTGGCGCAAGTGGCTGAACGACCAGTTCTCCGCGGCGCTTCTGAATAGCAAGCACACGCATTTCCATTTGCAGCAGGGTCGCGGCAAGGACCAGATCGACAATGTCGATCAGCGCTTGCAGGAATCGATCAAGGGCATGACCGGCGGCGCCATTGGCCTCGTGATGGGCATTGTCGGCGTCGTTCTGTCGGCCTTTTTCATCGGCCAGAAGCTCATTGAAATGTCCACGGATGTGGAAGGGCTGGAAGTCTTCGGCTCCTATGGCAGCGCGGTTCTCGCCTTTGCCGCCATCCTGATTTACGTGCCGCTTGGCACATTCGTCGCCATTAAGATCGGTCGCCGTCTGGAGCGCCTCAATCTCGGCATTCAGCAGGCGGAAGGTTCCTATCGTGGTGAATGGACAACCCTTCTGCGTCGCAGCTTCCAGATTTCCGCCTCCAATGGCGAGGCCGTCCAGCGTTCGGTGAATGAACGTCTCTACAAGGATGTTGACGGCACCTGGAACAAGCTCAATCGTTTTGACGCGGCCTATCTGGCCTTCTCGCAGGCCTATGGCTTTTTGTCCAACCGCATCGTCGCTTATATTCCGGGCCTTCTGCCCTATATGAGCGGGTCGGTGAGCTTCCGTAATTATGTCACGGGTGCTGAACTGGTTGCCGCCATGATCAATGATTGCTCGTGGTTCATTCAGGTCATGCCTGCAATCGCCAATCTGCGCGCCAATGCAAACCGCGTGACCGGGCTGGCGCAGGCTATGGAAAATGTACAGGACCCGTCGGGATTCTATGCGCGCTCGGGCGTCAATCGCTTTGCTTTCGCCCGTCAGCATCCGCGCTTCGGCCTGTCTGTCCGCAACCTCACGCTGATGCAGGGGCCGGACAGCGAGGCGCCGTTCCTGCGCTCTGGCGTGATCAATATCCGCGCTGGCGACTGGGTCTATATGCGCGGTGAATCCGGCTCGGGCAAAACCTCCTTCGTGAAGGCGCTGAACGGTCTTTGGCCCTATGGCACTGGCGATATCATCTATCCGCAGAATGCGACCTCGCTCTATGCCACGCAGGATGCAAAGTTCCCGTCCGTATCGCTGAAGCAGCTTGTCAGCCTGCCGGGCGATGCCGGAAGTTTTGGCGATCTTGCCGTTGCAGCGGTTCTGCATGAAGCGGGTCTCGGTGAATTCATCGAACGGATGAACGATAACGATGCCGGTGGTGCACCTTGGGATATGGTTCTGTCCGGCGGGCAGAAGCAGAAGATCGTGCTGGCGCGCATTCTCCTGCACAAGCCGTCGATCATCTTCCTCGACGAAGCCACGGGTGCTCTCGACCCAGCTGCAAAGGCGCGCTTCCATGCATCCCTGAAGACCCGCTGCCCCGACGCCATCGTCATCAGCATCATGCATGAGGAAAAGCTTCCAGTGCTGGAAAGCGGCGCGCAGGTCTATTCGCATGTGCTGGATATCCGCAATGGCTATGTCTCGCTGCGTCCGGTCCATTTCGATCTTCCGGGTGCTGCCAACGCCCCGCTCATCGCGGCCGAATAATCGCTTTCTTTAGAGCGCCGATCTGATTGCATCAGATCGGCGCTCTAATCCTCTGTTTCAACGCGCATCTTGTCCGAAAACCGTTTCACACTTTTCGGGATGCGCTCTCATGCCGGGTTGTAAAAGTCCAGATTTGGACTATATTCCATTCTGGATGAATGGGGAATGGTCATGGCTCGGAACGCAGCGATGTTAAAGACAGGGATCGAAAAAGGACCGGATGTTCTCGACCCGGGCCGTTTCAAGCCATTGTCGCGCAAGCGGCTGAGCGCTCCCGGTCTGCGCACCTTTCTCGCCATTGCCGATCTCTGGGGGCTGGACGAGCAGCAGCGTCTGCTGGTGCTGGGTCTTCCATCGCGCTCAACCTATTACAACTGGGTCAAAGCTGTGCGCGAGCATCGCGATATCACGCTGGATGTCGATGTGCTGACGCGCCTGTCCGCCGTGCTCGGCATTCATCAGGCGCTGGGTGTTCTCTACGCCGATGAGATGGCGGGCGTGCGCTGGCTGACGACGCCCAATCGCGCAACGGTGTTTGGGGGTCATGCGCCGCTGAGGCTGGTTACGGGCGGCACGCAGGACGGATTGCTGACTGTGCGGCGGTTTCTCGATGCGGCGCGTGGCGGCCACTTCATGGAGCCAAACGAAATCGACAGCGCCTTCACGCCTTATCGCGATTCCGACGTGGTGTTCTCGTGAGGCGCAACCCGGCCCCGCATCCAGGCTACCGCCTTATTCCGTCGCGTTTTCCTCCTGTCGGACTTTTCGACACGGTGGCAACCGCTGCCGATCTGGAAGCCGTGATGGAACTGGCGGGCTGGACCAATGACCGGCTTCTGGTCGAGCGCCTGCAAAGGCTGCCGCAGGAGGAATGGGTGTTCGGCAGGCCGAATTCCAGCATCGTCATGGCAACATTCCTGCATGTTGCGCCTAGCGGCATGCGGTTCAACGGGCCAGAGCTTGGCGCATGGTATGCCGCCGCCAGCCTCACCACCTCCGTGGTGGAGGTCGCGCATCATATGCGCCGCGAGGCGGTCGCCACGGGGCAGGCGACACTTTCCCGGACATTCCGTGTCTATAGCGCGCGTCTAGAAGGCGATTTCGTCGATATATGCGGCGAGCAAGCGGCAAGGCCGGACGTCTATGCGTCCGGCGATTACGGCGCATCGCAGCAATTCGGTGAGGAAATGCGCGCCGCCGGAGAAGACGGCATCCTGTTCGACAGCCTGCGCCATGAGGGCGGGGTCAACATTGCCGCCTTTCGTCCAAGCCGCGTTCTCGATGTCGTGCAGGGCGACCACTTTGATGTGACGGTCGAGGCTTCATCGCAGAAAATTCAGGCGAAGAAGCTGTCTGGATAAGGCAGTTGTTACACCGCCCATTCCACATCGGTGGTGAAGGCGATGGTTAGCCAGCGATCCGGGCTTTCTTCGCCCAGCGCATTGCCGACTTCATCGCGCAAGGCGTCCCATTCTTCCAGCCGCCGGGGCGGCAGATTGGGTGGGACAATGAAGTAAAGTTCGATCTGCTTGCCGCGACCGACTTTCGCAACATAAGCGCGATAGGACACGAAGCCATGGCGCTTCACAATGTCCTGCGCCACGCTGTCGACATGCTGTTTGAGATCCGCAGGTGTGACCAGAAAAATGTCGGCCAGCGCCTGCTTGATCGTGCTGATGGGCATCGGGATGATGACAAGACAGACCACGGCCAGCGCGGTCGGATCGATATAGGGCGCTATCCACCCCAGTTCCGTTCCTTCGACGAGATAACCGATCAGGAAGGCGATCAACAGCGCGGCGGTAATGCCGCCAGACATGATCCAGGCCTTGGCGTCCAGCGCCACAAAATCCGATTTGATGGAGCGATTGGCGCGCATTTCGAACCAGGCCATGCCGAGGCAGGCAATCAAAGCCACCACGGCATAGAAAATGGCATAGGTGAATTCGAGATGGCGACCGCCCTGCATGATAATGCCGATCGCATTGATGAGTGCATAGATTGCAACGCCTGTCAGCATGATGCCGTTGAGGCCAAGCACCATCGGTTCGAGATGCCAGAAACCCATGGTGAAACGCTCACGCAATTTGCGGTTGGTCCGCTCCGGCAAGGCGGAAAGCGCAATCAGCCGCGATACGATGAGCGCCAGCCCGCTCATGGCCGCATCGGCCAGCATATAGACGCCGTCGAATACAATAGAGAATGAACCGGACAAAAGACCGAATACGACGCCGAAACCGGCGACAAGGAGAGTAACGCCTATCGAGACTTGAAGGACAGTTTGTTCACGGCGCAATTTTTACTCCAAATTCAATAGTCAAATTCGCGGTAAGGCGGGGAGGTTCGTTCGACATTTTATTCGCGATGCACAGGATGGAAAATATATACATCGAATGGATGAAACCGGCAAATTCCGGATGTTTTTATTGAAGAATCCTCTAACATGAAAGTTATCGCTTCGGCTTCCTGAAGCTTTCTGCGCGCTATAGTTCGCAAATGAAAAGAAGGGGTGTGTCTTGTCGATACGGATTGGCCAAAAATACGGGCACCTCATTCATGGTTGGAGCTGTGCTTGCCACAGCCCGCAGGCTTTGCAGCTGATGGCGCGGATGGAAAAAAAGCTGTCGCGCCGCAATTTGCTCAAGGCCGCCGCGGCCACGCTCACCGTCTCGGCCTTGGGCCTGAGCGGCACGGCGATGGCGCAGACCAAAGCCCCGGCAAAGCCGGTTCTCCTGACCAATGTAAAGATTTTCGACGGCACGGACGCAAAGCTCATTGAAGGCCAGAATGTTCTGGTGGAAGGAAATTTCATCAAGGCGCTGATCGGCGCGCAGGAAACGGTCGCAGACGCGGACGTGATCGATTGCGGCGGACGCACGCTGATGCCGGGCATGATCGAAGCGCACTGGCACTCCATTCTGGCCGGAATTTCGCAGTTGGCGGCCATGACGGCCGATATTCCCTATGTGCATCTGGTCGCCGCGCAGGAAGCGGAGCGCACGGTGCTGCGCGGCTTCACAACGGTACGCGATGTCGGTGGGCCGTCTTTCGCGCTCAAGCGGGTCATTGACGAGGGCGGCGTGGTTGGCCCGCGCATTTACCCATCGGGCGCGATGATTTCGCAGACCTCCGGTCATGGTGATTTTCGTATGCGCACCGATCTGCCGCGAAGCACGCAGAGCGATCTGAGCGTGGCGGAACGGGCAGGTATTTCGGCCATTGCCGATGGCGAGGCGGAAGTGCTGCGCCGCGTGCGCGAGCAGCTTATGCTGGGTGCAAGCCAGATCAAGATCATGGGCGGCGGCGGCGTTTCTTCGTCTTACGATCCGATTGACGGCATTCAGTTCACCGAGGCCGAGACGAAGGCGGCTGTTGCTGCCGCCTCCGACTGGGGCACTTATGTCTGCATCCACACCTACACATCCGCCGGTATTCAGCGGGCGCTCGATTGCGGCGTGAAATCCATTGAGCACGGCCAGCTTGCCGATGAGGAAACCGTCAAGCGCATGGCCGATGCCGATGCCTGGTGGAGCATTCAGCCATTTCTCGCCGACGAGGATGCCAATCCGAAATCCGATCCGGTGCAGCGCCAGCAACAGCAGCAGATCTCCGACGGTACTGTGCGGGCCATCGAGCTTGGCCGTCAGTACAAGGTCAAGATGGCGCTCGGAACCGATATTCTATTCAGCCCGAAGGGCACGGCGACGCAGGGCAAGCAGCTCGCGAAATTCGCGCGCTGGTATGACAATGCAGAAGTGCTGCGCATGCTGACCAGCGGCAATGCCGATCTGGTCGCGCTGTCTGGGCCGCGCAATCCTTACCCGGCAAAGCTCGGCCGTATCGAAGCCGGGGCCTATGCCGATATTCTCGTGCTGGATGGCAATCCGCTTGAAGATATTTCATTGATTGCCGATCCGGATCGCACCATGAAGCTCATCATGAAGGATGGGCGCATTCACAAGAACACGCTTTCAGCTTGAGGGACGCATTTTGAATAGACTGAACACGTATGCTGTTGCCGTTGTCATGTCCCTTTGCGGCGCGCAGGCCGCAAGTGCTGCCGACGCGGTTGTCGTTCCGCCTGAAGCGCCGTCTGTCGTGGAGAACCAGCGCTGGGCCTTGCAAATCACGCCCTATGTCTGGGCGGCGGGTCTCAAGGGAGATATTTCGCCCTTCCAGCGTGCACCGACCATTGGCATTGAAAAGTCCTTTTCCGATGTGTTGAGCGATCTCAATTTCAGCGGCTTCGTCAATGTCTGGGGCCGCTACGACCGTTTCGTCATCTCGGGCGACATGATGTATGTCGATACTACGGAAAGCCATGCTTATGGCAATCTGCCGCCACTGCCGATTGCCATTCCTTCGGGCACGGTCGTCAATGGCGATGTGGACAGCAAACAGTTCATGGCCACGCTGCAAGCCGGTTATCGCGTTGTCGATACGCCAAAATTCACGCTCGACGCGCTGGGCGGCATCCGCTTCTGGCACATTTCCAACGATGTGACGGTCAGCGCGCTCGGCCTGTCGCGCAGCTATGGCGAAAGCTTCAACTGGGTCGATCCCGTGGTGGGCACGCGGGCGCTCTTGCGTCTGACGGACAAGCTTTCCTTGCAGGCGCAGGCGGATATTGGCGGCTTTGGCGCGGGTTCTGAATTGACCTGGTCGGTGCTTGGCACGGTCAATTATGTGCTCACCGATCACCTGTCGGTTTCGGCAGGCTATAAGGCGTTGCATGTCGATTACGACCGTGACGGCTATGTGTTTGATTCACGTCTCAACGGTCCTGTTCTGGGCGTGACCTACCGGTTCTAACCAGCAACGCATCGTTCGATTTCCGTGATAGCCAGTTCACGAGAATGAAATAGACGGCATTTTCCTGCCCCGATAGAAAGCGGCATAACGTTTATTGCAGGAATAAAATGCCGATCTATGAGCTGGCTGCCGCTGGCGCAGCAACGTGCTGGGCACTGACGGGCCTCATCTCTGCCTGGCCAGCCGGTCATTTGGGCGCGCTTGCCTTCAATCGCGTGCGGCAAGTGTTTGTCACGAGCCTGCTGGCCATCTATGTCATCGCGACTGGAAAATGGCAGCAACTGAGTGGCGATGTTGTCTTGCCCCTGATGCTTTCCGGTTTCATCGGCATTTTTCTCGGCGATACTCTGCTCTTCATTACGCTCAACAGGCTTGGACCGCGCCGCTCCGGCATTCTCTTCGCCATGAATGCGCCAATGACCGCACTGCTCGGCTGGCTGGTGCTGGGCGAAACCTTGTCGCTGACCGCCGTGCTCGGCATTGTCATTACGGTTTTCGGGGTATCGCTGGCGATTTTCTTCGGCAAGCGCGCAACGCAGCTGCATCCATGGGAAACGATCAAGGGATCGCTATGGGCCGGCATCGGCCTTGGTTTGCTGTCGGCGCTCGGTCAGGCCATCGGCTCGATCATCGCGCGTCCGGTGATGGAAACGGGCATTGACCCGTTTGTCGGCTCCATGCTGCGCGTTGGCACTGCCGCGATATGTCTGTCGATTCTGATGCAGTTGCCCTTTGCCGCCGTGAAACCGCGCAATCCGCTCAACTGGCGGGTTGGCGCGATGACGGCGCTGACCGGTTTTCTGTCGCTCGGCATCGGCATGACCTTGCTGCTTTTCGCCTTGTCGGGCGGCAAAGCGGGCATTGTTTCGACCATATCGGCCACAACGCCTGTCATCATCTTGCCGCTGCTCTGGCTCAGGACGGGCGAGCGCCCCGCCGCAGGCGCATGGCTTGGCGCAGCTTTTGCCGTCGTCGGCATGGCGCTCATCTTTATGCGTTGAGACGTCTTCCGCCTTTTAAGGCCGTTCGGCTTTGCTGCGCGCCATCCAGCGTTCACGGAAAGCGCGGCGACGCGAGCGCCAGCGTGGGCGCGGCAGCGGCTGGGCCGATGTTTTGCTGCGCATCGCTGGTGGCGGTGACAGCAGGCGGATGATGAACAGAATGCAGACACCGATGGTGAACAGCCAGAACATTTCGTCGGTCAGATCGTTGATCATTGTCTCGTTCCAGCGGTTCGTCCGGCACTCAAAAACCTGAATATACGGCGTCGCATCATAGCTTCAGAAAAGAAAGACAGAGCACCGACCCAACGGAATCGGATCGGTGCTCTTCAGTAAAACAGATAGCTTCTGGCGAAACTAAGTCCAAGTCACGTTCGTGTGCATAATTGCAAAGCTGATTACTGTGTCACGACCTTCGGCTTCAGGCGCAGGATAAGCGGCACGAGCACCAGCGCGACGGCGGGGAAAACCAGCCAGTTGATGGTTTCCCAGCCGGATGCATGCAGCAGCGATCCCGCAAAGAACGATGCGCAGGCAACCGTGCCGAACATGATGAAATCATTGGCGCCCTGCGCCTTGCCGCGCTCGGCTGGCGTGTGGCAGTCTGTGACCATCGCTGTAGCGCCGATGAAGCCGAAATTCCAGCCGATGCCAAGCAGGATCAGCGCCACCCAGAAATGACCGACATCGAAGCCGCCAAGTGCAACGGCTGCCGCCCCGGCGATCAGGACGAGGCCGAGTGCTGTGATCTTTTCCTTACCGTAGCGGGCGATCAGCTTGCCGGTGAAAAAGCTTGGTCCGAACATGGCGAGCACATGCCATTGAATGCCAAGCGCTGCGTGATCGACGGAATGACCGTGGCCGACCATGGCGATAGGTGCCGCCGTCATCACGAATGTCATCAGGGCATAGGAGCAGACACCTGCCGCCACCGACAGGATGAAGCGCGGCATTTTCAGAATTTCGATCAGGGGTCTTCCGGTGTCATTGCTGGCATTGGCCGCTTTGACAGCCTTAGGCGCGCGCAGCAGGGACAAGACCGGCAAGGCGATGAGGCCCAGCACTGCCTGGCTGAGGAAACTGCCAGCGAACATGGCGTCGGGAATCGTGTCGCGGGTCCAGATCACGAGCTGCGGCCCGACGATTGCGGCGATGAGCCCGCCAACCATTACATAGGAAATTGCCCTGGCCTTCATGTCACCGCTGGCGGCGTCTGCGGCGGCAAAGCGATAGCTCTGAACATAGGCAGCATAGAGACCTGCTGTCAGCGTGCCAAGGCAGAAGATCAGGAATGATGCGGAGAAGATGCCAGCGGCTGCAACAAGTCCCGCCGCCGCGCCGACAAGCGCGCCAATCATATAGGCATTGCGTCGCCCGAGCTGCCGCATCAAGAACGCGGCGGGCAAAGTGCCGAGTGCCAGTCCCAGATTGAACAGGCTGACGGGCAAGGTAACGAGGGCTGGATCGGACGACAATTTCTGCCCGACAAGGCCGCCGAGCGAGATGACGATAGGCGGGCTGGACGCGCCGAGCGCCTGCGCCATCGTCAGAACAAGAATATTGCGGCGAACGGACGAATTGTCGGTCATTTTTTCCCTCATGCAACAACGCAGGAAATTAGCGTCATAGTTGTCAGCAGAATAGAGGAAAAATATTCCAAATCACCGAAGTTCGGATTTTCCACGCTTTGTCAGTGGAAGTCTTCAAAGCTTCATTGGACAGTCAAGCACGTGTCACGAAGCCCGCTTACCGATACCGCAGAGCTAACTTGGAACGGGGACATTCCATGCATCGGTATTTCGGCACGTCAACCATTCTCGCCAGCCTTCTGGCTTTCACCATTGTTCCGGCGTCGGCGGAGGAAAAAGCATTTCCGGCCACGCTGAAGGCCCATGCGATCCTGCCGGCCAACACGGTCATTGCGGCGCCGGACGATGCGGCAGATCATCTGAAGACCTCCGGCAAGTTCACGACCGCGGACCGCAAGCGTGCGGAAGGCATCGGCACGATTGAAGGCAAGGATGGTGTGCGCAAGACTGGCCTTTCACTGCCATTCGATGGTCAGCCGGTGCAGGGTTTTTCGGGCATCAAGACCATGGAAGACGGTAGCTTCTGGACGCTGTCGGACAATGGTTTCGGCACGAAGTTCAATTCGCCCGACGCCATGCTGATGCTGCACAATGTCAAGTTCGACTGGGACAATGGCAAGGTCGAGCGCGTGAAGACCCTGTTCCTCACCGACCCGGACAAGAAGGCCCCATTCCCGATCGTCATGGAAGGCGCGGAAAAGCGCTACCTGACTGGCGCTGATTTCGACGTGGAATCGATCCAGCCGGTGGCGGATGGCTTCTGGGTGGGCGAGGAATTCGGCCCCTTCCTGCTGAAGTTTGATACTGACGGCAAGCTGACCGACGTGTTCTCAACGCAGGTCGGTGAAACGCAGGTCGTCTCGCCGGATAATCCAAAGCTGGCTTTGCCTGCCAATCCGAGCCTCAAGCTTCCGGTTTACAATATCAAGCGTTCGGGCGGCTTTGAAGGCCTTGCCATGTCGAAGGACGGTTCAAAGCTCTACGGTCTTCTTGAAGGTCCGCTTTTCGTTGATGGCGCGCCGGAAAAGACCGAAAGCGGCAAGACTGGTCTGCGCATCATCGAGTTCAGCGTCGCCGACAAGAAGTGGACGGGCCGTTCGTGGCTCTATCCTCTTGCCGATGGTGGCGAAGCGATTGGCGACTTCAACATGCTGGACGCCAGCACGGGTCTGGTCATCGAGCGTGATAATGGTGCAGGCGTTGCGGAAAAGGCTTGTGCCGATCCGAAAAAGCCGCAGCCGGATTGCTTTGATGTGCCGTCCAAGGTCAAGCGCATCTACAAGATTTCCTTCGATGACAGCAATGTCGGCAAGGAAGTGCGCAAGATCGGCTATATTGATCTGCTGACAATTGCAGACCCGGACAACAAGCGCCGTCAGGGTGGTCACGACGCCATTTACGACATGCCGTTCGTGACGATCGAGAATGTCGACCGTGTGGACGATACCCATATCATCGTCGGCAACGACAATAATCTTCCGTTCTCGGCAGGCCGTTCGCTCGACAAGGTCGACGACAATGAGTTCGTGCTGCTGGAAGTCGGCGATTTCCTGAAAGCCGAATGAGCCAGTTGAACCGTGATTGAAGAAAAGCCGCGAGACAATCTCGCGGCTTTTCTGTCTGTGCACGACAGAAGTACCGACATGGAAGTTTTCTTCGCTCGCAGTTATGGTGCAGCAAAACTTCTATGGAGGAAGCCGTTGAAGATTTTCATTTTCGGCAGTGTGAATGTGGATGTCAGCGCGCGAATGGCGGCGTTGCCGCGTCCAGGGCAGACGGTGAATGCATCGGGCTACGGGATCGGTCTCGGTGGCAAGGGCGCCAATCAGGCTGTGGCTGTCGCCAAGCTTGGCGGCGATGTGCGCTTCGTCGGCGCTGTCGGCAATGACGCCTTTGGAGATCTTGCCGTCAAGCAGATGCAGGAATTCGGCCTCAACACTAACGGTGTGCGCGTGACCCGCGGTGTCGAGACGGGCATGGCGATCATTCAGGTCGACGAGGCGGGCCAGAACACGATTGCCGTTTGCGCGGGGGCGAATGCGCATTGGTCGGCAGCCGATATCGACGCTCATGCCGCCGACATTGCCAAAGCGAAAATCACGTTGTTGCAGCGCGAAGTGCCGCATGAGGCCAATCTGGCGGTTGCGAAAGCCGTGCGTGCTTCAGGCGGTCAGGTGCTGTTTGACCCGGCTCCGGTTGGCGATGCCAGCCGCATGGCGGACCTGATTGCGCTTTGCGACATCATCTCGCCAAACGAGACGGAAGCAGCCGAAATCACCGGCATTGAGCCGACCGATCTGGCCTCGGCAGAAGCGGCAGCCCGCAACCTTCTGGAACGCGGCCCCAAGACCGTCATCCTCAAGCTTGGCAGCCGTGGAGCACTGCTGGTGACCGCAGGTGAGGTCAGGCATTTCGAGCCGTTCAAGGTCAAGGTCGTGGATACGGTCGCGGCAGGTGACAGTTTCAATGGCGGTTTCGCAGTCGCCTATGCGGACGGAAAATCGCTGCATGATTGCGTGCGTTTTGCGTCCGCCTCGGGGGCGATTGCCGTCACACGGGCAGGTGCTGGCGCGGCTGCGCCGACCGCGCGCGAAGTGGAAGCACTGATCGCCAGCGCCTGAATTTCAGTTGCAAACAAAAAGCCGCGCTGGCAGGACCAGCGCGGCCTTTTTTGTTTTGACCAGGGATCAGAGCGTCGCCAGACGTTCCGTCAGAAGCGCGAAAAAACCATCCGCATCGACATCCTTGATGAAGAATGCGTTCTTCGGGCGGTCAGTTACTTCCCACCAGTCGACGACAGTTTCGCCAATCGTCAGTTCCGAATTGATCTCGATTTCTACATTGCAGTGACGACCGGAATAAAGCTCCGGCTTTAGGAGATAGGCGATGACGTTCGGATCATGCAGCGGGCCGCCATCGGTGCCGTATTTCGCTTCGTCATAGCGCTCGAAGAATTCGAGCCATGCCGCGACCACTTCGCCGACATGGGTGCCGAGACCGCGAATGGCGGCGATGCGCTTCTCGGTGGTCAGCACCTTGTGGGTGACATCAAGTGGCAGCATGGTGATCTGGATGCCGGATTTGAACACAACCGCTGCGGCATGTGGGTCGACATAGATGTTGAATTCAGCCGAAGGCGTGATGTTGCCGCCTTCGAAATAGCCGCCGCCCATCAGTACGATTTCCTTGACGCGTTCGGCGATCTTCGGTTCGCGGATCAGTGCGGAGGCGATGTTGGTGAGCGGTCCAAGCGGGCAAAGCGTGACGGTGCCCGGTTCTTCCTTCATCAGCGTTTCGATGATGAAATCAACGCCGTGCTGCGCTTGCAGCGGCATGGTCGGCTTGGGCAGGTCATAGCCGTCGAGGCCGGTTTTGCCATGCACGTTTTCGGCGGTCACCAACGGGCGCACCAGCGGGCGGATGGAGCCTGCAAACACCTTGGTGTCCGGCTTCTTTGCCACTTCGCAGATGGTGCGCGTGTTGATTTCCGTGCGCGCCAGCGGGCCGTTGCCGGCAACGGCGGTAATGCCGAGAATGTCCAGTTCCGGGCTTGCCAAGGCCAGCAGAATGGCGACTGCATCGTCCTGACCGGGATCGGTATCGATAATAATTTTACGGGCCATGATAGGTTTCCTAATAGGGGATTTAAAGAGCGTTGCGCGCCGCATCGACCGTCTGGTCGACAAGCGCTTCGAAAGAGATTTTCGCCGGGCGGCGCATATAGGTGACGATGTCGTCGGCCAGCAGCGGCTTGGACCAACGCTCTGCGATGATACGAGGGCCGTGCTGGATGGCGATCATGCTCAGGATTTGCGCTGCGTTGCAGTCGACGTCATGACCAATGCCGCACACGATTTCGAGCGTGCGGTCGAAATCGCCTTCGCCGAACCACAATGCGATGACCTGCGCCGCCGCATTCGGATAGACGTGGATCCAGTTATATTCGGCATATTCCACATCGCATTTCGCCCATGCATCCTGCCAGTTGGCGGCCGAATGGCAGGCATCGAGCGCGAAGGCCAGAACCGCGCCATATTCCGTTTCGGTTGAGAACAGCTTTATCGTCGAGACGAGCAGTTCACGCGTGTCTTTGACGGCAAAAGCGCGGGCCGCCATGACGGCGTTGAAAACCTCACCCAGAATGCCGTTACCAGCATGGGAAATCTCCGCGTCCATCCATGCAAGCCGTGCGGCTTCGCGGGCGCGACCGGGTACGACCATACCGCAAATGGTGCCGCGCATCTGCGCGCCGATCCATTCATCAAACGGATTGTCGGATGTGCCAGTTTCCGGCGGCGTCAGGCCACGGCGCATATTGGAAAGCGCAATGGCTTCCGCCGACCAGCCAAGCGGGATCAGTGAAGTCCAGCGTTCGGCAATATCGCGGCTGGTGACGGCGGAACCCTTGTCGCCAAAGGCTTCCAGAAAGGCGATTTCAAAGGTGATGTCGTCATTATAGGTGTTCGGCTCACGCACGTAATCGCGGATTGGGCCGAAAACCTCCATGATGTTTTCAGCCGTGTAGCCTTCCAGCGCCGTTCCCGCCGCTGCGCCCACAAGCTGCGCCATCCACGCGGCTGCGGTGCGGTCGCGAAAATCGTCAGACTGCACAGCATAGAGCACATCTTCCGGCCATTGAACGGCAGCGTCGAACTGCTCCCACGCGGTGTATCGCACCGTCTTCTGCGAGATATGGTTCGGGTCAGGCTGTGCCGCCCGCATCAGCACGCGCAGGCGCATATCGATGCGGTAAAGTGTTTCGAAGTCGCCGCGCTCTAGCGCTGTCAGCCCATCGCGCAGAAGTTCTGCATAGGGCTCCAGCACATAACCCTTGTTTTCGAGCGATTGCAGCGCGCCTGCCATCAGGCATTCAGGCGCAGCCGAACCAGGCACATTGCTTTTCCAGAACATGGCCATGAGATCGTCTTGCGCCTTCATGACGGCGCTCGCATCCCATGTCTGTTCTTCCGCCGTACGCACCACGGGTTTGGTGTCGCGCAGCAGGTCGCGGGTCAGTTCCCAAGCCTTCATGTTCTTCTCATTTTCATGCATTTCAGAAGTTCTTCAATTGCCGTGCACGCCGCTGCTTGCGGGCGGCGTGGATCGTCAGCACGACCACCGGAACGAGATAGGGGATCATCTGCATCAATTCGAATGGCAGTCCGAGACTTTGCAGCGTGATAGCGAGCGATTCCGCGGCAGCCAGCACAAGGCTTGCGGCAAGCGTGCCCCAGGCAGTTCCCTGTCCCATCACTTCGGCTGCAATCGCGATAAAGCCGCGACCGGCGGTCATGTTCTGGGCAAACCAGGTGACATAGCCAAGCGAGAGATAGGCACCCGCCGCACCGCCGAAAATGCCGGAAAGCACCAGCGCCTGCATCTGCACACGGCCGACATGAATGCCCGCCGCCCGTGCCGATTTTGGATCGACGCCGGTGGCGCGCAGATGCAGGCCGAAGCGGGTGCGCATCATCAACAGGCTGACCGCCGGGACGGCCAGAAGGGCTGCAAAGGTCAGCACATGGATATTGCCGATGAAAGGCACCGGCAGGCTAGGCAATGCGCCGCTTTTCAGCGCGCCCGACATGCCTTGGTCGCCAGTGGCAAGATAAAGGCCGAGCGTGGTTGCTGCCGCCGCCGCAATGTTGAGCGCAATGCCGGTCATGATGAGGTCGGTGCCAAGACGGTTGACCGAAACCGACATGATCCAGCCGAGAAGCGCGCCTGCAATCAGCGCGGCCAAAAGGCCGATGGCCGGACTTCCTGTTGCCGCACTGGCCAGAACGGCGATGAGCGCCGCCACAAGCATCATGCCTTCCATGCCGATATTGAGAACACCGGCGCGGTCGGAAATCATCACGCCGAGCGCCGCCAGCAGAAGCGGCGTCGAAACGCGCAGGATCGTGCCAATGAAGGACGGATCGAGAATTTGGGCGAGAACGGTGCTCATGCGTGTTCTCCAATCTGCCGTTCCTGGGCCTGTTCGTCTTTGCGGTTACGCAAGTTGCGGATCACGCGCAGCACGGTCGGGTGATTATGGATGACGCTTGCGGTCGAACCCACCATGATGGCCGCCGTTACCAGCCCCACCACTTCGGTCGGGATATTCATGTTGCGGGCGAGAAGGTCGCCGCCGACCTGAACGAAACCGAGGAACAAGGCCGCGGGGACCAGAAGGAACGGATTTTCGCGCGCCAGAATGGCGACGACGAGACCAGTCCAGCCATAACCCGGCAGATCAAGCCACGAAAAGCGCGCATGAAGGCCGAGCACTTCCAGCGCACCTGCCATGCCCGCGACCAGACCGCCAACGATCTGCGCCCGCATGATGATGCCCTTGAGCGGGAGGCCGAGATGATTGGCGAAGCCGGGGCTGGAGCCTGCGATGCGGATATTGAGACCGGAGCGCGTCCAGTAAAGCCAGATACCGCCTGCGATACAGGCGAGAATGGCAATGATCGAGCCGCTGTTAAGGCGTGTGCCCGCCAGCAGCCGATCAAGCTTTGCCTCGGGCGGAATTTTCAACGACATCATGCCGCCCGCAGCCGGGTCGCGGATGACGTAATTGAGCACGAACAAGCCGAGAAACAGAAAGGCGTAGTTCAGCACCAGCGACGTCACCATTTCCGATGCGCCGAAGCGCAGGCGCAGTGCCGCCGGAATGGTGCAGGCAAAGCTGCCCGCAACCGCGCCGCACAGAATGGCGACTGGCAGCGAGAACCAGCCGAGCGACGGGATCAGCACAGCGCCGGTAACCGCGCCGAGCGCGCCCAGAAAGAAGCCGCTTTCTGCACCGAGATTGAACAGGCCGGAGCGGAACATGATGGTGATGGCAAGGCCGGTCAGCATGATCGGCGTTGCCGCTTCCACCATATTGCCCATGTGGCGGATACTGCCGAAGGGGCCGAGGAAGAACGTCTTCAGGATCGCCACCGGGTCGTCCTGCATCAGCGCCAGCGGCACCAGCAGCACGGCCATGATGACGGCGATCACCAGCACGGTCAGGAAGAAGGGAACGAGGGAAGCCAGAATTTTATGCATCAGGCAGCCACCTTGGTTCCGAGCATATAGGGGCCGAGCGTCGCAGGTGTGATGTCGGGCCCGTTTTCCAGATGGGCGACAATGCGCCCGTTGAAGAGCACGACAACCCGGTCGCTGAGGCGCAGCAATTCGTCGAGATCGGCGCTGACCAGCAATACCGCACAGCCACCTTGCGCCACTTCATCGATCCGGCGATGCAGGAAAGCTGCCGCCGAAACGTCGATGCCGCGTGTTGGCTGATCGGCGATGAGAAATTTCGGATTGGTTGCCAGTTCTCGTGCGGCAATCAGCTTTTGCGCATTACCGCCGGAAAGCGAGTCGAGCCGCTCCGTAATCGCGCCTGCCCGCACCGAATAGCGCTTGATCATGCCCTGCACGCGCGTCTTGATCGCGTTCCAGCGCAGGAAAGGGCCTCTATCCGTTTCGGGATTGTGGTCGGTTCCGGCGATTGCATTTTCCGCCAGCGACAGGCCAGGCGCGCCGCCTTGCGAAAAGCGGTCGGCGGGAAGATAGGCAAGGCCCTTTTTACGCCAGCTCGCCGTATCGGCGCGCAGCATATTCGCGTCGTTGAGGCTGATGGTGCCGGTCGCAGCTTCTGCCAGACCGGACAGAACGGAAACAAGGCCGCGCTGGCCGCTGCCGTCCACACCTGCAACACCGACGATTTCGCCTGCGCCAATGGTGAGGTTGATATCGTTGATGCGGTCGGCAGGATCAGGCGCTTTGGTCGTCACGCCATTCATGGCGAGGACCGTTCTGGTCGGGCCGGTCTTGTGGGCGCGTTTTGGAATGTCGACCGCATGGCCCATGACCATCTGCATGATGGCGTCGTCCGGCACATCGGCAAGCTTTTCCGTGCCGGTAACGGCACCGGCGCGCAGTACGGTGACGCTTTCCGCCAGCTCGCGCACTTCGTTCAGCTTGTGCGAAATGAAAAGAATGGTGATGCCGTCGTCGCGCAGGCTTTTCAGCCGTCGCATCAGTTCCTCAATCTCGGGCGGAGAGAGAACGGCAGTCGGTTCGTCGAGGATCAGCAATCGGGTGCGGCGCGCCAGCGCCTTCAAAATTTCGACCTTTTGCTGTGCAGCCACGGACAGCGCGCCCGTGATCGCATCCGGGTCGGCATGCAGATCATATTGCTGCATCAGGTCATCGACCATTGTGCGCGCGGCAACACGGTCGATCAGCCCGGCCTTCACCGGCTCATGACCGAGAATGATGTTTTCCGTCACGGTCAGCGTCGGCACCAGCGAGAAATGCTGATGCACCATGCCGATGCCTTGTGCCGCGGCATCTTCCGGCGACCAGGACGCAATATGCTGGCCATCGATGACGATTTCTCCCGCTGTGGCATTCTCGATGCCGAACAGGATTTTCATGAGCGTCGATTTGCCAGCGCCGTTCTCGCCGCAAATGGCGTGGATTGATCCGGCGCGGATCGAAAACGACACGTCGCTGAGCGCGACGGTGCCGTTCGGATAGACCTTGCTCACATCGTGGAAGGCGACGATTGCATCGCCGCCTTCATGTTTTTCAGCTGGATTTGACACGATCAGGGACGAACCTTGTTGCGCATCGCATTGAGATCTTCGGTGCTGAGGCCAAAACCGGTCGGAACCGTGATCTTGCCTTCGGAAATCTCGTCGGAAGCCTTCTTGATGGCATCCTTGGTTTCCTGGCTGGCCATGGTGGCCATGTTGCCGTCCGTCACGATGCCGACCGCACCTTCCTTCAGGCCGAGCGCTTCCGCCTTGCCGAAGGGCAGGTCGCCTGCCTTGAAGCGGTCATAGGCCTGCAAAAGGCTGACATCGACATTCTTGAGAACGGAGCTGACAACCTGCTTGGCGATGGCCGGGTCGCTGTCCTTGAAGATAGCTTCCTGATCGGAATCGACGCCGAGAACATATTTACCGGTTTCCTTGGCAGCCGAAAGCTGGCCGAGGCCGGTCTGCGACGCGACCACAAAGCCGAGCGCCACATTGGAGCGATATTGTGCGAGGCCAAGTTCCTTGCCCTTGGCGGCATCCATGAAGGAACCGGCATAGGAAATGGCGATCTTCACATCCGGCGTGACCGACTGCGCACCGGCGATATAACCGGCGAGGAAGTCGTTGATGACCGGGATGTCCATGCCGCCGAGGAAGCCCAGATTCTTGCCCGTATCGCCGAGCTTGCCGTCTTTCAGCAGCGAGGCTGCCAGCATGCCGCCGAGATAGGAGCCTTCATTCTGCTTGTACTGGATGGAATAGACGTTGTCATAGCCGCCTTCCTCGTAAGGAACGCTGGCATCGTAGAGAACGTATTTCTTGTCCGGATACTGCTTTGCAACCGAGCCGACGGTTTCCGACATCTGGTAGGTGCCGCCGATGATCAGGTCCCAGTCCTGTTCGGAAGCGTCGAGGAAGACAGGCTCCCACTTGGTCGGATCGTCGCCGATTTCGAGAATCTTGGTCTCGACATCGTCGCCATATTTGTCCTTGATCATCTTCATGCCCTTGGCGGCGGAATCGAAGAACGATTTGTCGCCAAGCGCGCCATTGATGATGAGCAGGATCTTGTCCTTGGCTTCCGCCGCCGTGGCGAAGGTGCCCATTGCCGTCGTGGCGGCAAGAGCAAAGGCAAGATGAATTATTCCCCGTCTGGTGGATTTGAGCACAACGCAACTCCAGTTTCTATGTTCGATGAGATGGTTTTTCCTTGCTCTGGCAAATTGCCACCCCGCAGAACCCCCATGCATGGTGCGATCAAACGATGACGGCTTGCGGGAGTCAATCTCCTTCGATTTGCGTCACTGTGGACAATAGGTTCCTGAAACGAAATGCATGGCTTCTGGAAAGCAATCGGGTCCTGTAAGTTGCCGCCTGTGTTTTAGTGACGGAGTGGTCGTGAAGAAAATCGTTGGACTGGCAATTCTTGCTCTGCTCGCGGCCTTTCCGGCCCGTGCTGAGGACCGGGCAGAAGACGACTGGAAAGCCATTGAAGAGGTCAAGCCTTACGCCATTACAGGGCAGACCGGCATTGATCTCTATCGATCCATCGGCCAGCGCGGACCGAAGATCGGGATCGGACGGGTGATCGCCCATACGACCTATGTGCTGACCTGGGATCGCAAGTTCGATCACAGCAACAATGCCTGCACGATCCTGTCTGCAAAACCGAAGCTGAAAATCACCTATACGCTGCCGAAACCGTCGGAAAAGCTGCCGTCGCCGGTGCGCGAAAATTGGGATGTTTTCATTGAAGGCATCCGCAAGCATGAGCTGGTACATGGCGACAGCGCCAAGGACATGACGCGCGAAATCGTGCGCCGCACGGTCGGGCTTTCTGTGCCCAACGATCCGAAATGTCAGAAAATTCGCAAGGTGCTGATCAAGGAAATCACCGATCTGGTTGCCGTACAGCGTGCACAGGGCCGCGATTTCGACCGTGTCGAGATGGGCAATGGCGGCAATGTGCAGCAGCTTGTGCTCGCGCTGGTGAACGGCGGCTAATCAGAGATCCATGACGTCACGCCGGTCCTCGGCGATCAGCTTGCGTATCTGTTGCACGATCTGGTCACCATGGGCCTTGCCCAGCCGATCGGCGGTTTCGACGTCCTGCTCCTCAATGGCGCGGATCATGTCTTCATGTTCCGTCACATATTGTTCCGGCAGCTGGTCCGAGAAGGACGAATAATAAAGGCGCAGCAGGCGGCGACCTTCATCGAGAAGGCGCGCGAAAAAACTCGTATAGAACGGGTTGCGCCCGGCTTCGGCAATCGCCGCGTGAAAATCGCGATTGGTCGAGATCATGTCCAGCGCATTCTGGGCGCGCACGGCCTTGGCAAAATCTTCCTGATGGGCGCGAATGATCTTGAGGTCGGCTTTGGTGCGGTGACGCGCAGCAAGCCGCGTCGTGACGCGATACATCAGGGTGATCGCGTCGAAAAAGGCCGGCAGGCTTAGAAAGTCGATATTCGAAACCACTGTTGAGCGGTTGGGCAGTGTCGTCACAAAGCCGTCGCTGGCAAGCCTGACCAGCGCTTCGCGGATTGGCGTGCGGGACATGGCAAAGCGTTCCGCCAGCTGGTTCTCGTCAATGGGGCTGCCGGGCGCGAGCGAAAGATCGATGATTTCATCGCGCAGCACATCATAGACCATCTTGACGCCAGAGCCCTTCTTGCGGTCGGCAGACTGGCCCTCAGACCGGTTTGCCGATTGGCTGGATGGTGCTTTGCTCATGGCGTGTCCTTTTATTGAAAGGGGCAGGGCGGGAAGAGCCGGGAGGCATGCTTTCGCGCGCTGTCCTTTGTGATGGTGATTAGATCGTAGTTGCAATTAAAATTTTAGTCGACAAGAAAAATACATTGTGTATATTTGTTTTCATACAAGGCTTGCTGAAGCCGGTTGTAGACTCTGGTTGATTGAAAAACGCGTTGAAGAGATTCAAGGACAGGACCATGACTTCTGATATTTTTTCCGGCTGCATCCCCGCACTCATGACGCCATGCAAGCCAGACCGCTCGCCGGATTTCGATGCGCTGGTGCGCAAGGGCAAGGAACTGATCGCCGCTGGCATGTCTGCCGTCGTCTATTGCGGCTCGATGGGTGACTGGCCGCTTCTCACCGACGAACAGCGCATGGCTGGCGTTGAAGCGCTTGCAAAGGCTGGCGTGCCTGTGGTCGTCGGCACCGGCGCCGTCAATACCGCCTCGGCTGCCGCTCATGCCGCCCATGCCCAGAAAGTTGGCGCAAAGGGCCTGATGGTTATCCCGCGCGTTCTGTCGCGCGGCTCGTCGATCTCCGCCCAGAAGGCGCATTTCAAGGCCATTCTGGCGGCTGCGCCCGATCTTCCGGCTGTGATCTACAACAGCCCTTATTATGGCTTTGCAACCCGCGCCGATCTTTTCTTCGCGCTGCGCGCCGAGCATCCGAACCTGATCGGTTTCAAGGAATTCGGCGGTGCGGAAGCCATGCGCTATGCCGCTGAAAACATCACCAGCGCCGATGACGATGTGACCCTGATGGTCGGCGTCGACACTGGCGTGTTCCACGGCTTCGTCAATTGCGGCGCAAAGGGTGCAATCACCGGCATCGGCAATGTGCTGCCGAAGGAAGTTCAGCATCTGGTTTCGCTGTCGAAGGCCGCTGCTGCTGGCGATGTCGAAGCTCGCGTTGCCGCGCTTGAACTGGAAGCCGCGCTCGGCGTGCTGTCATCCTTCGATGAAGGCCCGGACCTCGTTCTGTTCTACAAGCATATGATGGTTGTGACCGGCAACCCGGAATACGAACTGCATTTCAATGAGACGGACAAGCTTTCCGATGCCCAGCGTGGTTATTGCGAAGCACAGCTGAAGCTGTTCCAGACCTGGTATGCAGCTTGGATCAAGCAGGGCGGCGTGGTCGCGAAATACGCAGCTTGAATTTTATAACATTCTGAAATGAAAAACCCCGCCTATCGGCGGGGTTTTTGTTTGGGTGAAATTCGAAATTACGCGATAGCGTCGAGGCCTTTCTGGCGCAGCATTTCGAGGTGATCCATTTCCGACTGGGTGAGCGAAATGCCCTTTGACAGCGATTCACGGCGGGCCGCGAAACGGCGCTGCGACGGAAGACGGGCGCCCTGACCGGCAATGGCTTCAAGCAGAATTTCGCCGTGCTGGATTGGATTGAGGCGTCCGCCAGCCATGCGCGTCGGGTCGAATGCGAGGACCAGCTCGCCATGGCGCGGCGCAATCGTCGTGGTGCCGAGATAGGCGAGAGCCTCCGGGCTGCTGAAGTCGCCGATCATGGAACCAGCCAAAAGCTCGATCATGGTCGAAATGGCAGAACCCTTGTGCTGGCCGAAAGGCAGCATCGCGCCTGCAAGGGCGGCTTCCGGATCGGTGGTCGGCTTGCCGTCGGCATCGACAGCCCAGCCTTCCGGCAATTGCTTGCCAGCGCGGCGGTAAAGCTCCAATTCGCCGCGCGCTGCGACGCTGGTTGCAAAATCGAACACATAGGGGTTTTCACCCGGGCGCGGCCAGCCGAAGGCAAACGGATTGGTGCCGAGAAGCGGCTTGGTGCCGCCAGCAGGCGCAACGGTGGCATAGCTTGGACACATGGCCATGGCGGCGAGGCCTTCATCGGCCAGCGCTTCCACTTCAGGCCAAAGGGCAGCGAAATGGGTGCAATCATTGATGACGAGAGCAGCCAGACCGAGCTTGCGCGCCCGTTCGATCAGCGCGGGTTTGCCGGTTTCGAAAGCGAGATTGGCAAAGCCGCCATGGGCTTCGACACGCACGACTGCGCTGTCATCCACGGTCAGCACCGGCACGGCGTCAGTAACTACCTTGCCGCTTTTGACGGTGCGCAGGCAGCCTTCGATACGGTAAATGCCATGCGATTTGCAGCCATCGCGCTCTGCCGCCACGATGGTGCGCGCGATCGCACTTGCATGGGCGTCGCTGAATTTGGCGTTGCGGAGGGTGTCCTTCACGAGTTCGAACAGTTCATCGACCGTAATCAGGATGGCGTCGCTCATCGTGATGTCCTTTCATGCAGCAAAACCAGCAAAAATCGTTCTCCTGTGCATAAGGGCTGCATACACAGAAGTCATCCGAAATTGTGGTTCTGCGTCTCATGAAAGAGAACGACATTATGCATGCAAGGCATCACCTGTCCGAAGACAGATTTTGCCTTGCCAGCTTAACAAGATCATTTGCGACCGACTTCAAGATAGGTAATGCCGAACACGACAACAGGCATGGCGGCAATCATTCCAAACGCAATCCAATGGAGCCACTGCATAGGGTGGTCCTCCGTTGTTGTGATGATGGGTAAAGTGGGCGGTAAAGGCCTCCGCCTCACATTAACCAGAGTGTGACTGCCGCAGCGATCACGAATGCGGCGGCAAAACTGCTTTCCAGTCTGTAGTACCAGAGCATGACAGCCTCCGTTATGGTTAACGAATGCTTAATAAACGCGGCTCTGGCGATTTGGTTCAATCCGGACTGTAACAAAATTGAGAGCGGCCTCGTGATCACGAAGCCGCTCTGTTATGCGGTTACCAGTGGACGCGGAAGCCGACATTGCCTTTCAGCGCGTAGCTGTTGCCGAAATTGTTCAGGCTGGTGTTGATCAGCCCTTCGCCGAAGACGGAATAGCGTTCACCGTCGAAACTATAGGTGCCGCCGACGCCCAGCCCACCCCACAGACGGTCCTGACGACTTGCCAGACTGACACCTGCCAGATCGGCGCGGGTTCCGTCGCGGAACTCGTAATAGAGATTGGCGATGCCATAGAGATTGGCGCGGTCGGTTGTCCCCTTGGCGTTTTGCCAGGACGATGTGTAATCGAGATTAACACCGAGACGGCCTTGCAGGCTTTCGCCGCGATCAAACCGGACGGCACTGCCGAAACCGTCGATGAAGCTATCCGCATCCACTGACGAATAGACCAGTTGCCCTTGCGGTGTGACGGACCAGCGGTCGTTGATAGAAAGCTGCTGGCCGCTTTCCAGAGAAACCGCATAGCCAAAAGCCCGGCTTCCGGTGGCAAGTGCGGCTGCACCTTCGGCGGATGTCGTCAGATCGCTGTCGTACCAGGTGGCCTGTGTCAGTGCATCGGCATAGAAACCGTTTTCGCCATACCAGGTCAGCGTTCCGCCGAGGCCGTAACCGTCGGTCGAAATGTCGCCGGATACGAAGTCGCGCGACGATGTTCTGGTCTTGCCATGCATATACTGGCCAAAGACGCCCCCGATCAGGCTGCCCTGTTCATTCTCCAGAAATGCGCCATCGATGCCGGCCTGCATCTTGAAGATGTTCTGGCGGGTTTGTGTGCCGGTTGTCGTTTGGTTGGGCTCAAGGCGATTATGTGCACCTTCGATGCGGCCCCAGACACCATTACCCATTGAAGCTGCTTTGTCAGGTGATGCCGTCTGTCCCGCCCATACACGATTGCCGGTGCGCTGGCGCAGCGAGGAGACTTCGTTCATGCCAAGCAGATGCTGTGAATAGGCCTCATAGACCGGCGCGCCAGCTTGCAGTTTGGCTTCCGGCGTTGGTTCTGGGTCTGTATTGGGATTTTCCGGATTTGGATTTGGGGTGGGGGTTGGCTCTGGCTCTGGTTCCGGCTTGGGGTCGTCTGGGGTTTTCTTGGAGATCAGATACCAGTCATTGGTGTCCTGACCCTGGGCGTTACCTTTATAAAGGCCGTATTCATACGCGCCGATCACGATGACTGGCTTGCCACCTGTGCGATACTGCGCATCCAGTATGAAGTCGCCGTCAGAACTGCCACCGACTGTTATGACCTCAATGCCGGACGTGGTCGCGTCACCTGTTCCACCGCGATTGTTGACGTGAAGGAGAGTGGTGCCCGACGTATCGCCATCGATAATGATCTTGTTGGTTTTCGATGTATCATCGCCGAGAACCGCATTGATCGTCAGCATGCCATTGTTACCGGTATAATCGCCGGTGATGTGGAGCAGCGTGTCGGTCGATGTGCCGAAGTTGACATTGCCTGCATTGGTAAGGGAGGCCAGCGTCTGGTCCGTGTCATTGAGGTCCAGCGCCGCGCCCGACGAGACCGCAAATGCCGATGTCGTGCTGAACACATTGGCTGCACCTGCCTTCAGTGTTCCAGCATCGATATTGGTGTCGCCACTATAGGTATTGGTGCCCGATAGAGTGGTTGTGCCCGTGCCGATCTGAGATAAGCCGCCGGTGCCGGAAATGTCGGCAGCGACGATGAACGCATCGCTGCGATTGAATGCCAGTTCTCCATGATTGATGATGTTCTGGCTATCCAGACTGCCCGTTGCGCCACCCGCGCCAAGCTGAAGACGGGCACCCACTGCGATAGTGGTATCGCCGCTATAGCTGTTGGCGCCCGACAATGCGAGGCTGCCAGTGCTCACCGTAATGCCGCCCGTACCGTTGATACTACCAGCGAAAGTCGTGCTCGCATTTGTGAAATTGAGCATCTTGGTGCCAAGTTGCACAATACCTGTACCGGTCAGTGTTTGGATCGACGTGGAAGCTGCCGTTATGGCGCTGACGTCAAACACGCCATCCACATTAATCAGGCTGGATGAGTTCAGGCTTGCCGCTGAACGGAGCTCCATTGTGCCTGACTGGATGTCGGTTGTGCCCGTATAGCTATGAGTGGGCACGGCCGTCCATACTAGACCGTCGCCGGTTTTTACGATGCCGCCCGTTCCGGAAACGCCGCCGGAAATTACCAATACGTTGTTCGCGTAAACCGTATCGATGGTCAGTATTTTGTCGTTAAGAGCTGCTGTGCCGCTGTTGGCGATGGTTACTTGGCTGCCATTAGGGTTATCGACAATAAATGTTACATTGTTCGCCAGCTGGAATTTTCTGGGCCCGGACGCACCTGTTCCGTCGCTCGAATATTGAAAGCCTACGCCGTTGACGCCGTGAATAATCAAGCTGCCCGCCGAAATCGTGCCTCCGATACCGTTGTTGTTCAGGGCGGAGCCGTCGAGAACGGAAATCATGCCAACGTCGTAGGTTTGCCCTGAATTGATAGTTATGCTTTGCGTGCCAGGTCGAATGATGACGGTGTCAGTAGCTGTTGGCAGAGTACCGCTACTCCAGTTGGATACTGTTCCCCAGAGACCACCCGTTGCAAGACCTATATAATCGATGTCTGCAGCGTTTGCTGTATGGGTTAGTCCGAGCAGTGCTGTGCTCGCGAAAAGAAGGGCTGTCAGCCTGTCCAATTGGTAACTGCGCATCAAATTATCCTGCTTATTTCAAGGGCAACCAAATCGGTTTTCTAGAGGTCGCGCCTCCGGCAATGGAGTGCCGATATTTTATGTGTGTTCTGATTGGGTTGTTCTCAAAAGACATGCGTTGCTTACCGGCGCATCGCTTTATAGTAGCCCTAGTGACAGGGCTTCGCTTCTGGTGCATTCAGTAAGGTGTTGTTTTGTAGTGATTATCCTGTTTGCGTAAGGCAAACGGATGTTTGGCAGGCTGGGGGCACAGTCGCTCTCTTTATGTAATTAGAATCGCATATTTATATAAATTATATTTGAAATATTGAAAGTAATTTTCATGAAAACCAGATTAAATAAGTAAAATGAAATTTAACTACTTCTAATACTTTGTTGTAAAATAGAAGCGCCGCAGTGCTCGCATGGGGATTCCGACCATGGAACTCGCTCTCGATCTGGTCTGAATGCGCTAACCTGCTCTTCGTCGTAATATCAAATACGCCGACCTATTCATCGCGATTAACACCAGGGACAATGGGCTATAAATATCCATCATTTGTTCACATAAAGCGGAACCGATAGCGTGAGAAACGCCGACGTACCTTCAACGCGGTTTTCCGTATGAAACTCGCGCAGAAGTTTCACACGTGCCTGTACTGGTGTCTTGTCCAGTTCAAAATTGTAGCTGGCAGTTACACCCAGCGCCGCTACACGTCCGCGATAGCCCCCGAGTATAGCGCCGCTGCCGCCATCATCGCTGATCTGTTGGTAATAGTAACCGATGGCGCCGAGTGAAAACTGTTTCGAGAGATATTGCGAGATCGCACCCTCAACATGGAACTCGGTTCCAGTGCGGTAGTCTGTTTCAGGGTTCTCTCCATTGAAGGTGAAGCCCACAACGCCCGATATGTCGAGACCACGCGTTGGATCAAACCAAGTTCCCGCGGCGGAAAGATCTGCGCCCCAACGATGGAAAGCAATGTTGGCGAGCGAGTTCTCCTGATAGTCCCCAATGGGAACATTAACCATTCCATTGAGGGTCCAATGGAAGTCACCACTGCTCCAACCGATGGTCGTGGTAACGACTGGATCACCGATTTTTGTGACGCTGTTGTCGATGTCGCCTGAATAGGGACCATACACCAGATCGGCGTCGACATTCTGATAACCGAAAGGCGTGGTCAGACCGAAGGCCAGTCGCCCGCCCATCACTTCATAGGGTGTGGACCATATGAATGTCGGCAGGTCGATCACAGCATTGGCATCGACACCAAAGCCGACGACACCGCCTAGCGGTAGTGGTGCAGAGGCACCGGCGCTTGCGCGATAGAAGTAGGTGTCGTTCTGTAGATAGAGGCCCGGCGCGGGCAGGATTGCGGCGAGAGGGCCTTTCGATCCGAGCAGGTAAAAGCCGAGGCCGTTTTCTGCGGCTTGCGCACTGAAACACAACAAGACCGCTGGGACAGACCAGAGGAGAGGCTTTATGCTTCCGATGAGTGATTTCATGAGCCTGCTCTGATCCAAATGTTCAGTGATGATTGTCGTTGGGCGGCAATCAGCGGAGGTTATAACCTTCGACGGTGACTATCGGGTTCTGTCCTTCGATCTGCGTCTTCGCGACTTCCGCCGTGATCTCGCGGGTCTCGCCGGGGTAGACTGTGACGTAGTTGTCGTCATAGGTGATCGGCAAGATTTCGCCGGACGAGCTGTCCTTCTGCAGTTGCGCCCGTACAAAGAAAGCGACATGGTCGGTGGGATTGGTCAGTGCAATCTTGAAGCGACGCAGGTCGCCTTGCGGATCGACTTCACTAAGCGCGGTTTTCAGTTCCACCTTCGGCATCGTATTAAGCGGGGTGAAATCAGCCCATTGCTTCTGCTTCAGGATCATGGCGTCCATCATGTTGTTCGGATCCATGTCTTCGGGGATATCGTCCTTGGCTGACTGCCAATAAGTGTTCTCTGCGAGCACGTCATTCTTACCATTGCGGATCTGCAATCGAACGAAATAGACTGTGCCCATGTCTTCATAACGGGGCAGGGTCATAGCGACAGCGGACGTGCCGGATTCTGCGTCTTTGACGGTCACGTTCTTTTCGTGTTGGAGCTTGCCGTCGATGTCATATAGGCGCGCTGAGACGATCAAGTTCTTCTGATCTTCCGGTGTCTGGTTGACGAGGTAGATGTTGGCTTTGGAGCGATCGCCCGTTGCATAGCCGTCGAAAACCGCGCTCAGTGGCCGTAAAGCCTTCTTGGCACCAAAATACCCACCACCTTGTTTCATGTAATAGTCGAACAGATGGCCGAAGAACGACGGCCAGTGGCTATTGAGCATCCAGAAGATCGTCATCTTGTGGGTGTCCCAACCAAGCGCGCCATAGGCTTCATTCTGAGCGCGAACGTTTTCATAGGCAATGAGCTGCGCTTTACGCGTGAAATCTTCGACGCTATTAGGTATTCCGTATCGTCTGCGAATGGAGCGCTGAGCGCTTTTCAACATATTGTTGCCGGGTGCAGAACCTGCGCGCATGTACCAGAAGTCATTAATCGGCCAGAGCTTATCCTCGGGCAGGAATTTCTTCAGGCTATCCAGCGGCAGAACAGTCTCGTCATTGCCAGCTTCGGCAACGGAACCCATCGCACCAACTATATCGCCCTTGAACCAGAAAGCAGGCGAGCGCCAGGAATAGGGCGCCGCCATATGTACACCGCTCCAGTCTTGGTTGCGTGCTGAAACAGTATCAACGACGGTGTTCTGCCAGTGCAGTTCGTTCAAAATGCTATGGTATTTTCCCAGAATATCCGCAGGTGGAAGACCGTCACTGCCATTTGCCCAAATAAATGCCGATGCGTGCGAACGAAAATCAATGATCATATCCCGGACGGTGGCATAGGCTACTGCGCGGTCTTCCTCGTCCCAATGGCTCCACAGTTCCCATGACCCGCAGCACATGAGGCCGCGCATGACGGGAATACCTTCCTTGTCGGCCAGTTCGAGCATGTCATCATCGGCAAATTTGCCTTCCCAGCGCAGCATGTTGACGCCGAGGTCTTTTGCATATCGGATGATGTCACGATCCCGCTGCGGATTGTTGTCGAACAACAGGTCGGGTGTGTAGGCTGCGCCGCGGATCAGATAATCGCGACCGTTGACCTTGATGTAGAAACTACCGGGATTCTTGAACTTGGGGAATAGCTTGCTGTTGTCGGTGTGCTGGGTGATCTTGCGTATACCGAAATCGGTCGTTGCGGTATCGGAAACCTTGTCACCGATGCTAAACGTGAGCTTCAAATTGTAAAGGTTCGGCTTGCCCCAGATATAGGGCCACCAGACATCAGGCTTGTTGATTGTCAGTGCCTTTACTTGCTCAGGAGTGAAGCTTTCTTCCCGGGTTTCGTTTCCTTTGAGGGTAACGGTCTTTTCAAGGTGAATGCTTGGTTTGCCTTCGCGGGTAATCTCACCGCTCAGCACGCCCGTGATGGGTTTGGAAGAGCGATTGACCAGATTGGTATAGACGTCGAGCTTTGCTGTTTGGAGATTGGGTACTTCCAAGTCGGCTTTAACATAGGGCGCGCGTAACGCGACGTCGCCGCCATAGGTGAGATAGACCTTACGCCAGATGCCCGCACCCTTATCTGGAACAAAGGAGGTCTTGGTTGTGGGATCACCTAAGTATTTCAGGTTGATCCAATCCATCCAGGTATCGGTGAGGTCAACGCCTTCATGCTTGCCAGATCCGGGCGTGTCACCCAAAGTCAGGCTGGGAGTGCGTTGCTCCGGCGTTATCCTGACCGCCAGCAGATTATCTGCGCCCGGATGGACATATTGAGTGACGTCGAATTCGTACTTACGGCTCATGCCGACAACCGCGTCAGGTCCGGCAATCTTCTGGCCATTCAGCCATATGTCACCGCGATAATTGAGCCCGTTGAAGATCAGCGTGTAACGGTCATGCCCCGCAGGAACATTGAGTTTTGTCTGATACCACCACTGGTGCTTCCAGAGCGTATTATCCACTTTGGCAAGATTGTCGCCATAGTAGATATCCTTATAGACACCAGCTTTGCTAAGCGTGTTGAGAACGGTGGAGGGCATGTTCTGGATTGCGTAGCCCTTGTCACCAAGGGCTGCATTGGGCACGTCGATCTGAGCGGCTTTGGCCTCATCATCACGGATCAAGCGCCATCCCTGCCGGAATTCAATCTTACCGCTTGTGTCCTCGGCGCGAGCCTCGAAAGTCAGAGAAGAAGCAAGGATTGCTCCGACAACCAGAAAAAACCACCCACGAGTCATGCGCTTCCCCAAAACTGTGCACGTCAGAACGTCAACACCGGTGCCCGCAAATTGACCTTGAGGTCTGTGCTGAATTTGGCTGGCACCGGCATGTTGGATGAAAACTCAACAATATTCTTTCAAAGAAAGCCGATCTGGAATGCGCTCAAACAATACTGTTTGTTTTGCTGCATTTTCCGAAATATTCGAGGCTGCGCTTCGGCCATCTTTTCTGTGTTTTAGGATCCATCTTTATCAGGCCGAAGTTCTTTGCAAATCCTTCGTTCCATTCCCAGTTGTCCGTGGAAGACCAGTAGACCAACCCTTTCAGGTTGACGCCCTTTTGCATCGCCTTATAGGCTTCCTCAATATAGCCTTTGATGAACTCAATCCTGGTTAAGTCTTCGACAACGCCGTTGACGACGAGATTAGGTTCGTCGACAGGGAAGCCAAACTCGGTGACGTAAATGTCTGGAGCGCCATAACCATTGTGGACGCGCAGCAGTGTTTCCGAAAAGCCATCTGGCTCGTAGGGAAGGTATTTCGTACGTTTGAGATTTTCCGGAGGCGTGTCCTGCACGAAGCCGAGTGGCGTGTGCGGCTCGGCTTTGACATAAAAGCGTGAGTAGTAATTTACACCAAGGAAATCCGGCTTGGCGGCAATTATTTCCATGTCTCCCGGTCGGACAACTGGGGCCACCAGCGCACGCACCTCTTGCGGATATTCCTGGCCAAACAGCGGATCGAGATAGGCCGTGTTCCAGTAGGCATCCATAGTCCGGATGATCTTTTCGTCCTCGGGGAAGTTGGACTTGGAACGGACAGTCTGGAGATTAAGGGTGGTGCCGACTTTGGCGTCTTTCGGCAGATTGGCTCGGGCAGTGGAGATGATTAGGCCTTGCGCCACATTTTGATGGTGGATTGCGTCGCCCATCGCTCTCAAGGAGATGTAACCCGGTGCAAAACGTCCCGATCCGTAACCGAAGGTGGAAACAGTACCGGGTTCGTTCATGGCGATCCAAAGCTTGATACGGTCACCAAACTTGCGCGTTATAATCTCCGCATAATCTGTCGCATATTGTATGATGTCACGCGTGCGAAAATTACCGGCCCAAACGGGGTTCTCAAAGTGCAGGATAGTGGCCATGGGGTCGAGCCCAAGCTGCAGCATTTCATCGATCATGCGATCATAGAGATCGAGTGCGGCAACACTTGGCGCGCCCGGTCCTTCGGGTTGGATGCGCGACCAGTAGAAAGAAAAGCGGAAGGTATTCAATCCGGCTTTTGACAACATGGCGAGCTCTTCGCCATAGCGTGTTTCGAATTGTGTGTTCGTCTCGTTGGTCGAACCGTCGTGAATCCTTCCGGATATATCCGCGAAAACGTCCCAGTTGCTGCGCCCGCGTCCGGCCCGGCTCTCGGCTTGTGCAGCGGCTGAGGCCGCGCCCCACCTGAAGCCAGCAGGAAACACTTTTTCCTGCGCGAAGGCCATTTCCGGGGCAAGAGCAATGGCTGCCGAAGCTCCTGCCACCTTTAAAAACGAACGCCGTGAGAAGCTAAACCGGCTTGACTGGTCGTGGTCCATTCGCGAAATCCTGCGTTTGAAAGGATTGGATGTTGGTTTTCAAGCAGTGAGAATTCCACTTCGGAAATGCACGAGCTTTTCCGATTATCGGGAGATCTGTACTTGGAGAAACTCAGTCTTCTTCATGCCTGTAGGCGTTTACACGTTTCATAATGAAACACGTCTAGTTATTACCCTCGACTACGAGCTATATGTAAAAATCAGAGAGTGACAATACGATTATGTCCCATCTTTGGGATGATATTATCTCCTGCTAATAGATACCCAAAGATATTAGATTTTATTTGGAAATAGAAAAATACCGGTTTATATTTATAGAGAAATATAAAATATTGGATTTCTGTTATGGATGTTTTCTAATGCATTTAGGGCGGTTCATTTATGTATGATGCATGAATAGCTCCGCAATTCTGACGGTTAGGAAGATTTATCAACGTCTTCCTGTTGATTTGTGAAATATTTTATACTCGCAACATTTATGTGTGACTTGAAGAAAGGCTGTTAAATCGTGCCGGAATTTTTTCTCTCAACCGATATGGTGGATGAAAAATCTCGCAATGCTTTCTGGCAGGAAGTATCGGAACTTATATATGAGGTCTCTCCAGTCGGTGTTGATGGCCAGGCCGGAATGATCGGCACCATTCGCTCACGCCTATTTGATACGATGGTTCTCGGCGACACGACGTTCAACGATCAGATCTGTCGGCGGACGCCGGAGATGATCGCGCGTACGAACCTGGATATTTGCCTGCTGCAGCTCGTTCTGTCCGGCGAATATACGGGAGACTTCGACGGGACGAGTGTCCACGTACAGCCGGGTGATATGTTCTTCATGGATCTGACGAAGGTACTGGATAGCCGCAAGGAAGCCGGTGCGCGGGTGACGCTGGCAATCCCTCGATTTGAAATGGATAAATGGTTTCCTGCGAAAGACGTGCACGGGCTGGTCCTGTCGCGGAATCTTAAAATCAATCAGGTGCTGTTCGATTTTATTCTGAGCCTGGATGGTTCTCTGGATTTCATTCAGGAGAATGAAGTACAGGGGATCAAGGAAGCGCTTGTCCTGTTGCTGGTGGCGGCTGTGAATGGCGTTGCTCTATCGCCGGCGCAATCGATTGCCATTGACCAGACGATGCGACAAAGAGTGCTGGACTATATCGATTTGAATATCCGCGACCGGCGTTTGAGCCCCAAGACGATCATGGCGCATTTCAAACTGTCTCATTCTCACCTGTATCGGCAGTTCGAGCAGGATGACGGCATCACCAAATTGATCCGGCAAAAACGTCTGGACCTTGCTTACCGCTATCTCATCCATAGCAAAGGCAAGGCGGAAACACTGAAAGAGGTCGCTTATAAATGCGGCTTCTCGGATCGGGCGCAGTTTACGCGGTTGTTCAAGGACCGCTACGATGTTTCACCGCAAGATTTGCGCGAACTGAAACAGGTGCCTGGCCATGACCCGATGTCGGCCTCCAACTTGCACCAGCATATTCACGACCACCTGACCCGCATACAGCCAGCCAAATCCTGAAAGATCAGACCGCGGCCTTTTCTAGGGCGCGGTCTTGTTCAGCGATGAACGTGGCGATGATGTGGGCAACGAGAACGGCGTGCTCGCTAACCTGCGGCAATCCCATCAGCTCGCCGAAGGTTCCGCGCGCCAGCGGTCCGGCGATCAGCAATGTCTCATCGACGAAGCCCGATGCAGAGATTGCGTGGCTTTGCCGGTCACAGAGCAGACCCAGTCCAGTCGGGCAAAGGGCCAGATGCCCCGCTTCGGCGAGCGCCGAAAGCAATGGCTGTGATCCGAGAATGCCGCCATGGCCGGGACCGGTGGTGACAACGACCTTGTCCACGTCGAGAACATCGATTGCGCTCGAACGTCGGTCTTTGAGGTCGATGCGCAAAATGTCGCCGGAGCTAGCCGCGCTGCGGATGGAGGCAGCGCGGACAGACAGGCTGCCATCGGCGACAGCGCGATCAAGAGCGTTTTCCACCTGAGGCGCAATGCGGAAGCGATGCACGTCCCAGAACGGGCGAACATGCCGCGCGATGCGTCGGCGCTCTGAAACGGGCAAAGCCTGCCAGATGTCCTGTCCCTGAAGGCGAACCGCATCGAGAACCGGATGCCAGCTCAAACCTTCGGCTTGTGCCGCCTTGATGGCTTTGCGGACCCGGTGCAGCAATTTTGAAGCACTGATTGATGGTTCGGTTGTGAAGTCGCCAAATGGGTCATGGGCGGTGCGGGGGTGCCCGCGTGAGCGGAGGCCGCGACGCGAAATCGAAACGATCTGCCCTTTATGGCCATGGGCTTTCAGCGTGGCGATGACGTCGGCTGCCGTCAGCCCGTTACCGACGACCAGCACGCGGTCGTCTGACTGGACATTATCCAGCGCGCCGGGGCGCGTCGCGTCGGCGATCAACCCCGGATGCTCGCTGATCGGCTCCAGCACACCCGGCAGGGATGGAGCGGGATGGCTGACCGCCAATACGACGATATCAGCAACAACAGGCTCGCCATCTTCGGTTTCGATTGTCCAGAAGTCACCGTTTTTCGTGGCATGTACAGCGCGGGTTCGGCGGTGGACCACACGTCCAGCCTCAATCAGAGGCTCCAGTCTTGAGGATGCATAAAGCCCGAAGACAGTCCGGGCCGGGAAGGGGGCGCCGTCGAGACTGAAAGCATCCGGATCGCTTTCCAGTATTCCGGTTTCTGCAAGCCAGTTGCTGAAATCCTGCGGCTCGTCGGGTAGGATGGACATGCGGTCGGCAGGCACATTGATGCGGTGCACCGGTTCCAGCGTGTCATAGGCCAGACCGCGTCCAAGCTTCTCGCGCGGCTCAATCACCACGATCCGCCAGTCGGCGTCATGCTGGTGGTGGGGCAGTTGTCGCGCCAGATGCAGCGCAACGGCTGCGCCTGTAAAACCGCCGCCGATAATGGCGACGGTGCCGGTATGGGCTTTCGTCAGCATTTCAAATCTCACGAGCCGGAAGCGACCTTTACATTACCCCCATGTCCGCCCCCGCCAAAGACCTGTTTTTTGCCGAAGGACGAGCGGATCTGGTTGCGTGGCCCTTCCAGTCCCAGTTCGGGAAACAGGAGTTCGGAAACGCGATAGGCTTCTTCCAGATGCGGGTAGCCGGAGGCGATCACCGTATCGATGCCCAGCGCCTGATATTCGCGCAGGCGGGCGGCAACGGTTTGCGGCGAGCCGACCAGAGCGGTTCCGGCGCCGGAACGCACGAGGCCGATGCCCGCCCAGAGATTGGGCGACACTTCCAGCTTGTCGCGGCGGCCATTGTGCAACGCGACCATGCGGGCCTGACCGACGGAATCGGAGTTTTTCAGGAAGACCTGCTGGGCTGCGGCGATGGTCTCGTCGTCGAGATGCGCGATCAGGCGGTCGGCGGCTTCCCACGCTTCATCATCCGTTTCGCGAACGATGAAGTGCAGACGAATACCGAAGGATATCTGGTCGTCACGGCCTTTGGCCTTCGCCGCTTTGCGAACAGCGGCGATCTTTTCGCCGACCTGTGCCGGAGGCTCACCCCAGGTCAGATATTTGTCGACGAGACCGACGGAAAAATCGATACCGGCCTGTGACGAACCGCCAAAATAAATGGGTGGGCGGGCTTGCACCGGCGGCAGGCCAAGTGCTGCATCATGGGCTTTGATGTACTTGCCGTCGAGATTGCCATGGCCGGTTTCGATCAGATCGTTGAACACCTGAAAGAATTCATCGGCATGGTCGTAACGTTCGTCATGCGGCAGGAAAATGCCGTCGCCAGCCAGTTCCTGCTGGCTGCCGCCAACGACGATATTGAGAAGCAACCTGCCCTGAGACACGCGGTCGAGCGTCGAGGCGAGGCGGGCGTAATAAGCGGGGGAGGCGACACCGGGACGGATCGCAACGAGAAACTTCAGTTTTTCCGTATAGGCGGCAAGATTAGCGGCCAGAACGAAGGACTCTTCACACGCAACCCCTGTCGGGATGAGAACGCCGGAATAGCCGAGGCGATCTGCTGCCTGCGCGATCTCCTTGAAATAGGCGGGGTCGGAAGGACGGCTTAGCGCGTCGGTCCCCAGATAGGTGCCGTCACCCGAAGACGGGATGAACCAGAGAAAATCGAGCGGCTTTCCATTGGTGGACATGAGAGACCCTTCTTCCAGCGTGCGATATGGCTACCCGGCGTCCGATCTGCGCAGTCGGACGCTTGGAGCAGCGCAATGTGTTCGTGGAATATTGTAGCTGACCAGATTGCTCGCTTAAGGAATGCGATGCTAAAAACTGCGTCATGCGTGAAGTTTATCGACGCGATTGACCGGGGTGTCGCGCAACATGATTGCTGTCGCGTCATGCAAAGCCCGATCATCCACTGAACGTCAACTCTGTGGGTCCAGCATCAGCAAGCAGAGAAACTTGTTCCAGTTTCCGCTGATGATCGATATTTCTATACGGCGAAATGAGGGAGACAGAATGCGCCGCGACAAGAAGAAGGCGACGATTTACGACCTTTCTGTTCTGTCGGGAAGCTCGCCTTCCACGGTGAGTGCCGTGCTCAATGGCACGTGGCGCAAGCGCAGGATCAGCCAGACAACGGCGGAGTCCATCCTCAATCTTGCCGAGCAGCACCAATACACTGCCAATCGTCAGGCGCAGGGGCTGCGTCATTCCCGCTCCGGCCTTGTCGGGCTGCTGCTGCCTTTGCATGACAACCGCTTTTTCTCTTCCATGGCGCAGACATTCGAAGCGCATGTCCGCGCGCGGGGCCTGTGCCCAGTCGTGGTCAGCGCGGGGCGCGATCCGGACGAAGAACGCGAAACGGCGGAAACGCTGATTTCCTATTCCATCGATGAATTGTTCATCTGCGGCGCAACGGACCCGGACAGCCTGCATGAATTATGCGAGCAGGCGGCGATCCCGCATGTGAATATCGATCTGCCGGGAGCGAAAGCTCCATCGGTGACCACCGACAATTTTGCCGGTGGCCGCATGCTGACGGAAGCGATCATCGCGCATTTTTCCGATCGCGAACCTTTGCAGCCGATGGAGCTTTGTCTGTTCGGCGGACGCAACGACGAATCCACCCGCCAGCGTATTCGCGGTTTTCATCATACCAAGCAGGCCGTGCTGGGGTCGGATCCAGAAAATTGCGTTTTCCACACCGGCTATTCGCCGTCGAATACGCTGCGAGCGCTCGATGACTATCGCAAGCATCATGGTCGGTTGCCGCGTGGTCTGTTCGTCAATTCCTCGATCAATCTTGAGGGTCTGCTGCGCTATATGGTCGAGCATCCGCACGAGCAGCTCAACGATCTCGTGGTCGGTTGTTACGACTATGATCCCTTTGCATCTTTCCTGTCGTTTCCGGTGATTTCAATCCAGCAGGACGTGGAAGGCATGATCGCCAAAGCCTTCGATCTGATGGAAAAGCACGTCACGGAACCGGAGCTGCATCTGGTTATGCCCAGATTAATTGCGCCGCGTTCGGCCATCGCGCTGCCGGTGGATAGTCTGAAAGATATCAAATAAATAGCACAACGGCTGCACTCTTCGTGATGCCGGGCTGCAAAGAGCAATTGTCTGCGTTCCGGTGCTCACGTACGTTGAAGTACGCTCCGCTCCGGTACTCGAAAATCACTCTTTTCGCCGCGGCCTGACGAATTTGCAGCCGCTGTTTTGCGGCGCTGTTACTCCCGCTTCGTTACAAGCACTCCGACATCGTCATCGCATACCCCGCTGAATCGTGTTGACAGATTTTAGGGGCTGGCGCATTATCAGCTTGCACAATCGATTGTGCAAATTGTTGTGCAAAGTTACAGCATCTCCAACCGGGAAGAGGCCGGGGACGAGATGCCGCCGCCTGACGGGAGATGGCGGCGCTGGCAGGTGGAGGCAATGCGAAGCGCGTGAATTTCTGAAAACGGCTGCTTGGAGCGCGTTTCGATCTGTTTGAATCGGATCGGCGCTCTAGATATCCGTGCTCACGCACATCCTTTCGAAAACGAATTGAATTTTCGAGGATGTCCGGCGAGCGAGCCGTTGGCTTCAGCGCATGTAAAGCCGTCTCTTGCAGGCGATATTCCCGGTCGGATGCCAGAAAAACAGACAATCACTAGGAGGAGAGTCATGAAGGTATCGAAGATGACAGGCGCGCTGGCTGGCGTGCTGATGATGGCCGCTACGACGGCTCATGCGGAAGTCAAGGATGCGGTGGTCGGCTTTTTGATGCCGGATCAGGCATCCACGCGCTATGAAGAGCGCGATTTCCCCGGTTTTGCAGCAGAAATGAAGAAGCTCTGCGAAAGCTGCAAGGTGCTTTATCTCAACGCCGATGGCGACGCGACCAAGCAGCAGCAGCAGTTCAATTCGGTCATTTCGCAGGGCGCCAAGGTGATCGTTCTTGATGCCGTCGACACGGCAGCAGCCGCTTCGCTCGTGAAGCTGGCCCAGTCGCAGGATATCAAGGTCATCGCCTATGACCGTCCGATCCCGGATGCGACGTCGGATTTCTATGTCTCGTTCGACAATGAAGCCATTGGCAAGTCGATTGCTGAATCGCTCATCAAGGACCTGAAGGCCAAGAACGTGCCGACCGACAAGGGCGGTGTTCTCCAGATCAACGGTTCGCCGACCGATGCGGCTGCCGGTCTCATCAAGAAAGGCATTCATGCCGGTCTGAAGGACAGCGGTTACAAGACGCTGGCCGAATATGACACGCCTGAATGGGCGCCAAGCAAGGCTCAGCAGTGGGCGAGTGGCCAGATCACCCGCTTCAACGACCAGATCGTCGGCGTTGTGGCTGCAAATGACGGCACCGCAGGCGGTGCGATTGCTGCCATGAAGGCTGCGGGCATTGATCCGCTGCCGCCGATCACCGGCAATGACGCGACGATTGCGGCGCTTCAGCTGATCATTTCGGGTGACCAGTTCAACACGATCAACAAGCCGTCTGAAATCGTTGCTTCGGAAGCTGCGCGCGTTGCCGCCCAGTTGCTGAACGGCGAGACGCCGAAGGCTGAAACGACGCTCTACAACACGCCGTCGAAGCTTTTCGTCCCGGCGGTTGTGACGGCTGAAAACCTTAAGGCCGAAATCATCGACAAGAACGTTGTTCCAGCAGCAACGCTGTGCGTCGATCGCTATGCCGATGGCTGCAAGAAGCTCGGTATCACGAACTAAGCAACGATCCGCCCGGCCGGTTTTCCGGTCGGGCGTCCTTTATTTTACGCACATCTCGTCCGAAAGCCGTTTCACATTTTTCGGGATGTGCTGTGTTTCGTGCGCAAAGGCATATCGTGCGATATGTCGGGGAAAGTGAACAATGTCCCAGGAAAACAAAGCGGCGACGTCATCGTCGCAGCCCGTGCTGCGCCTCAGCGGCATTTCCAAGAATTTCGGCGCGGTTTCTGCGCTGACCGATATCGATCTGGAAGTCTATCCGGGTGAAGTGGTGGCGCTGGTTGGCGACAATGGCGCCGGAAAATCCACGCTCATCAAGACGCTTGCCGGTGTGCACCAGCCGAGTTCGGGTACGATAGAATTCAATGGCGAGAAGGTTGTGCTGTCCTCGCCGGGCGTTGCGCTCGACCTTGGCATAGCGACGGTCTTTCAGGATCTGGCGCTGTGCGAAAATCTCGATGTCGTGGCCAATATTTTTCTTGGCCGGGAGCTTAGCCCCTACCGCCTCGATGAAGTGTCGATGGAAATCAAGGCTTGGAAGCTTTTGAACGAGCTTTCTGCCCGCATCCCGAGCGTCCGCGAGCCGGTTGCTTCGCTTTCGGGCGGCCAGCGGCAGACCGTCGCGATCTCGCGCTCGCTGCTGCTCGACCCAAAGCTCATCATGCTCGACGAACCGACCGCCGCACTTGGCGTCGCGCAGACGGCGGAAGTGCTTGATCTGATCGAGCGCGTGCGCGATCGCGGTCTGGGCGTGCTGATGATCAGCCATAATATGGAAGATGTGCGCGCTGTCGCAGACCGCATCGTGGTGCTGCGTCTCGGTCGCAATAACGGTGTTTTCTATCCGGATTCATCGAACGAGGAACTGGTTGCCGCCATCACCGGCGCAACCAGCAATTCCGTTTCCCGCCGTGCCGAACGACGTCAGGCACAGCACGATGACGCCCATGACCGGGGAGAAGCATAATGAACCAGACAACCGGAAATACCCCCCTCGACCGGCAGGATGCCCGCGTGCGTCATGATGAAGGCGTTTCGGGCGCGCTGCGCAGCTTTTTCGACCGCGTCCGCTCCGGCGATCTCGGCTCGCTGCCGGTTATTGTCGGCCTCGTCATCATCTGGACCGTGTTCCAGACGCTGAACCCGGTTTTCCTGTCGAGCAACAACCTTGTGAACCTGCTGTTCGATTGCTCGACCATCGGCGTCATTTCGCTCGGCATCGTGTGCATTCTGATGCTCGGCGAAATTGATCTGTCGGTCGGTTCCGTCAGCGGTCTTGCCTCGGCCATCGTCGGCGTGTTGTGGGTCAATAATGGCTGGCCGGTGGCGCTGGCGATTGTCGCCGCCCTTTGCGCGGGCGCGCTGATCGGCCTGCTCTATGCATTCCTTTATAACCGCTTCAGCATGCCAAGCTTCGTGTCGACGCTGGCGGGCCTGCTCGCAGCACTCGGTTTGCAGCTCTATCTCCTCGGCAATACCGGCTCGATCAACCTGCCTTACGGCTCCTGGCTTGTCAGCTTCGGCCAGCTTCTGGTGATGCCGCGCCCACTCTCCTATGCGCTGGCGCTGATTGCAGGTCTCGCGATCTTCTTCACGGGTTTCCGCTCGGCGCAGCGTCGTCGTGAAGCGGGGCTTTCGGCACCGTCCGTCGCCGGTATCGCGTTGAAGGCCATCGTCATCACGCTCATCGTCGGTGGTGCCGTGTTCTATCTCAACCAGTCGCGTGGCGTGCCGTGGATGTTCGGTCTGTTCGTAGCGCTGGTGGTTGCCATGAACTATGCGCTGACCCGCACCCGCTGGGGCCGCGCCATGCAGGCCGTCGGCGGCAATCGTGAAGCCGCGCGCCGTGCCGGTATCAACGTCACCTTCATCTATATCTCTGCCTTCGTCACCTGTTCGGTATTGGCTGCAGCGGGCGGCATTCTGGCCGCGTCGCGTCTGGCATCATCCAGCCAGCAGGCCGGTACGGGCGACGTCAACCTCAACGCCATTGCGGCAGCGGTTATTGGCGGCACAAGCCTGTTCGGCGGTCGCGGCAGCGCCTGGTCGGCCCTGCTCGGCATCATCGTCATCCAGTCGATTGCCAGCGGTCTGACCTTGCTCGATCTGTCGTCGTCGCTTCGCTATATGATCACCGGTGCCGTGCTGGCAATTGCCGTGATTGTCGATTCTCTCGCACGCCGCTCGCGCCAGTCGCACGGTCGCGCCTAACAAATAGAAGGATTCTCCAAATGGCCCAGGATCTCAAAGGACAAGTTGCAGCGGTGACCGGCGCGGCTTCCGGCATCGGCTTTGAATGCGCAAAGCATATGATCGAAGCAGGCATGACTGTGTTTCTCGTCGATCGTGACGAGAAGGCACTGAAGGAAAAATGTGCAGAGCTTGGCGAAAAGGCAAAGCCGCTGGTCATCGATCTGCTCAGCCCGGAATCGGTTGCCACCATGGTGCCGCAGATTCTCGAACAGGCCGGTCAACTCGACGTGTTCCACGCCAATGCGGGCGCTTATATCGGCGGACCGCTCTGGGAAGGCAATCCGGACGCCTGGGACCGCATGTTGAACCTCAACATCAATGCGGCGTTCCGCACGGTTCATGCCGTGCTGCCGCATATGATGGAGCGCAAGACGGGTGACATCATCATGACCAGCTCGGTGGCCGGTGTTGTGCCAGTGATCTGGGAGCCGATCTACACGGCCTCCAAACATGCCGTGCAGGCTTTCGTGCATACGGTTCGCCGTCAGGTTGCGCCGCATGGCATTCGCGTCGGCGGTGTCCTGCCCGGCCCGGTCGTGACCGCGCTGATCAGCGACTGGCCGAAGGCAAAGCTCGAAGAAGCGCTGGCCAATGGCAGCCTGATGGAGCCGAAGGAAGTGGCTGAATCGGTGATGTTCATGCTGACGCGCCCGCGCAACATCACCATTCGCGATCTCGTCATCGTGCCGCAGAGCCTCGATCTGTAATTCCTTCAAGAACGGGTCGGAGACCATGACTTATTATTATTTGGGCGTCGATGTCGGCACTGGGAGCGCCCGGGCTGGCGTGTTCGACGCCAGGGGTACAATGCTGGCTTCGGCCAAGCGCGACATTACGATGTGGCGCGAGGCCGGCAGCATTGTTGAACAGTCGAGCGCCAATATCTGGCAGGCCGTCTGCGAAAGCGTGCGTGAGGCGGTTAAGACCGCCGGGATTGATCCAGCCAGCGTTGCCGGTATCGGCTATGACGCGACCTGCTCGCTCGTGGTACTGGGCGAGGGCGGCAAGCCGCTCGCCGTTGGCCCGTCGAATGATCCGGCCCGCGACATCATTGTCTGGATGGATCATCGCGCGGTCGAACAGGCCGAGCGCATCAATGCGACCAAGGCCAAGGTGCTGGATTATGTCGGTGGCACCATTTCGCCGGAAATGGAAACGCCAAAGCTCCTCTGGCTGAAGGAAAACAAGCCGGAAAGTTTTGCTGCCGCCTGGCAGTTTTTCGACCTCACCGATTTTCTCACCTGGAAGTCGTGCGGCAGCCTTGCGCGTTCGGCCTGCACAGTCACCTGCAAATGGACCTATCTCAGCCATGAAAATCGCTGGGACGACGCCTATTTCCGCGAAGTCGGCCTCGGCGAACTGGCCGATGAGGGTTTTGTGCGAATCGGCACGGAAGTTCGCGCTGGCGGCGAGAAGCTCGGTGTTCTGAGCGAACAGGCCGCAGCGGAGCTTGGCCTCAAGCCGGGGATCGCGATTGCCGCCGGTCTGATCGACGCTCATGCGGGCGGTATTGGCACCGTCGGCGCACGCGGCGATGCGGGCAAGGTGTTGTCGCGCATGGCCTATGTGTTCGGCACGTCGGCCTGCACCATGACCACGACCGCACAGCCGGTTTTCGTGGACGGCGTCTGGGGTCCGTATTATTCGGCCATGGTGCCGGGACTCTGGCTCAATGAGGGCGGTCAGTCGGCAGCAGGTGCAGCTATCGATCACCTCATCCATATGCATCCCTTTGCCGCCGAGGCGGAAAAGCAGGCTGCGGCTGAAGGCAAGGGTCTTGCAGACCGTCTTGCTTCCGAAGTGGAAACCCGCGGCGGTGCGGCAAAGACGGCTGAGATCATCGGTGACATTCATGTCGTGCCAGAGTTTCTCGGCAATCGTGCACCTTTCGCGGACCCGGATGCCCGGGCCGTCATTGCCGGTCTTGATCTGGATGCGGGCATCGACAGCCTGACAGCGCTTTATCTGGCCGGTCTTTGCGGGCTTGGCTATGGTGCGCGCCAGATCGTCGAAGCGCAAAAGGCCAAGGGTATTGCGACGGATACCATTGTTGTCAGCGGCGGTGCGGCGCGTTCGCATCTCGTGCGTCAGGTGCTGGCCGATACGACGGGTCTCGTCATTGCGGCTTCCACCTCGCCGGAACCGGTTCTGCTCGGCTCAGCCATGCTTGGAGCCGTTGCGGGCGGCGCCTATCCGGACCTCGCGACGGCGATGGAAGCCATGTCCGAACTGGGCGAGGTCAACCATCCCGATTCCGACCGGGTAAAATGGCATGATCGCCGTTTCGAGGCGTTCACGCTGTTGCAGGACACGGCACGCAAGCTGCGCGATTTCTGATCGCAATCATCAGCGATAAAATGACAACAGCCCCGGTTCGATCCAAACCGGGGCTGTTTTCGTTGAAGTGAACGGGCCTTACATCAAAGGCGCATCGGGTTCCGGTTCATATTCGCGGGCACCGTCATCCTTGGCGAACAGCACGCAAGGGCCGTGCGAGCCGCGCGGATCATAGGCAAAGCCCTTTTCGGCCAGCGCATGGGTGATATCGCGAATGCCAGCCAGACCGTAAAGATGGTCGTGCAGCTCCAGGAAAATGCGCTCGACACCCGGCAGCTCGGCCAGTTTGAGCAAATCGCGCTCCGCGCCTTCAATATCCATCACCAGTACATTGATGCCATGGCTGGCGATGAACTGGTCGATATTGGTCGAGGTGATGGAAATCGTGCTTTCGTAGGGCCCCTGATTTTCGTCCATAGACGACATCCAGAGATCCTTGCGCACATAAAAGCGGAAGGTGCCGGTTTCGCCGGCGCTCAAAATGCCTTGCGACAGGACCACATTGTCATGGCCGTTGGCTTCGAGCACGCGCCGCGCAAGCGAGGCGGTTGCCGGATTGGCTTCGAAGGCCCAGACGGCCACATCGTCGATCCGTGCAATCAGGGAGGTGATGATGCCAATGCCGGATCCCAGCTCCAGAACGCGGTCGCTGGCCTTCACGGCCTTTTTGATTGAGCGAGCTTCCTTGGCTTCATAGCTGCCGCTGCTCAGCGCCTGCCAGATGACGGGCGAAACTTCGCCCGGCTCGATGGGTACGACGACCCCATGTACATTCAACACTTTCGCACCACATTAATTGCTGCCACATAATGAGTGGTAGCAGTTAGCTGCGTCCGGAAACAGTCCTTCCGCGCCCTTTTTTGGTATGCAGATAAGCGAGTTCTGTTGCAGGCATCGGTCTGCCGATCAGGTAACCCTGCACCTGATCACAGCCAAGCCCCTTAAGGCATTCATATTGCTCTTCCGTCTCGATGCCCTCGGCGATGGTGATCATCCGCAGGCTGCGGCCAACACCGGTGACAAGCTCGACAATGGCAAGTGCATCGCTGCGCGTCGTGACATCGCGGACAAACGAGCGGTCGATCTTGATCTTGTCGAAGGGGAAGCCGCTCAGGCTGCCGAGCGATGAATAACCTGTGCCGAAATCATCCATGGCGATCTGAATGCCAAGCGCTTTCAGACCGCGCAGGGTTTCCAGTGTCTGCTCGTTCTTGTCGAGCAGGACGGATTCGGTAATTTCAAGCTCCAGCCTGCGCGGATCGAGGCCGGTTTCCTCCAGCGCCGCCATGACGGTCTGGACAAGATCCTTGTCTCGGAACTGTACCGGAGAAAGGTTGACGGCAATCTTCAGCGGCTTGTTCCAGCGCGTCGCTTCCTGACAGGCCGTCTTCAGCACCCACTCACCAAGCGGCATGATGGTGCCGATCTTCTCGGCCACGGGAATGAACTCCATTGGAGAGACCGAGCCGCGCACCGGGTGCGTCCAGCGCAGCAGCGCTTCATAGCCGCAGATTTCCCGCGTGTCCGTGGTTGCCTGCGGCTGGTAATAAACTTCCATTTCGTTGTTCTGAAGCGCGGTCTGCAAATCCGCTTCGAACGACTTCTTTTCGCGCAGGCGCGTCAGCATGTCCGATTTGAAGACGCTGACATGACCATGGCCAACGGCCTTGGCTTCATAGAGCGCCAGATCGGCATGTTTGAACATTTCTTCCGTGTCCGGCTCGCCTTCCGATATGGCCACGCCGACGCAGGTTCCGATCTTGATTTCCAGCTCTCCGACCCGGTAAGGGCGGCTGATCTCGTCCATCAGACGATCTGCGAATTCAAGCGAATCTTCCTCTGTCATGCCGGTCGACAGCACGGCAAATTCGTCGCCGCCAAGACGACAGACAATATCGCCCTTCCGGCTCAGCCGCGTCAGCCGCCGCGAAACGGCTTGCAGCAATATATCGCCGACGTCGTGTCCAAGTGTGTCGTTTACATCCTTGAAACCGTCGAGGTCGAGCAGAAGGATAACGGCTGAAGGCCCGCCGGAAAGCGCTGCCGTCAGCCGTGTTTCCAGATCCTGACGGAACAGGACACGGTTCGGAAGGCCAGTCAGTGCGTCGTGATGCGCATCATGTTCGAGACGAAAATTCTGTGATTGCAGTTCTGCCGTGGCCTCGCGCAAGTCAGCGGTCAGGCGCTGCATGCGGCCATGGGCGCGGTCCAGAAGATTGTTATGACGAATAAGCAGGATGACCAGAACGACACCGCAGAGAATAAGGCCCGCAGCCAGTGCCGTATAGATGAAATGCAACTGCTTGACGTCGCTTTGCGCGGCATCGATCAGGTCGACATCGTGCTCCACCGATGTGGAAGCGAGTGACGTGAGGGGCGCATCCAGCTCGCTCATCGCGACGAGCATGGATTTCATGTCTTCCGGGCTCATCGTATCGAGATTGATATCGAGCTGGTGGATGATGTCGCTCAGCTTCATATAAAGCTGGCGGCGTCCCGGATCGTCCTGAATGAATGAGCGCAGGTTGCCCTGTTGCAGCATTTCAAGGCGTCCGACCATAAAGTCCAGCCGTAGCCGGACTTCATCGCGATCAACATCGGGTAGCCCAAGCGCCAGAGCACTCAGCCGGTGCTCAAGCCGCAAATATTCGGACACGGTCTGTCCGATGGACCAGGAGTCATTATAGCGGGAAAATTTTTGCAAAGCCGTCTGACGCTCTGCGATGACATAGGCGATATAGCCCGTTGCCACCACAAAGCAGCAGATAATGACACCCAGTATGCGTCTCAAGCTCGGCCTCTATTCGACGATCAGCTTGGCGACCTGCCAGGCGGAGCGCGTGTAATAAGTTTGATTCTGGAGTTGAGGGTCGCTGTCATACGGGTAGATAATAAACAACGGTCCTTTGTCCCGTACGGCCATGTACTTTCCGTCCCGCTTTAAAGCAAGGATGACGTTGAATTTCTTGAAATCATCGAGCGGAATTGTGGTTACATAGTCGTTCAGCGCGACGGCGGTGACGGTTTTGCCCTCAGCGCCGACCAGCTTCATCAACTGATCGATAGAGACACCCTCGAACCGAACCTTTCCGTCATACCACGGATTGGCGGTTTCCACGGTCTTGAGACCGAGGGCTTCCAGACCTGCGCGGTCGAACTGCGCGGTGTCTCCATTATTCTTGTTCTGGATGTTGCCCGATATAGTCAGGATAGGCTTGTCCTGCGGCTTGGGCAGCGAGCCGGCGAATGCGCCGGAAACGGCGGTCGCAAAAACGACCAGGCAGACAAAAAGACGACTAAGGTTCATTGCGTTTCTCCCTGAGATAGCCGGTCAATAAAGCAAATTACCTAAATCAGCGTGAATACTGCGAACATATTCGAATTTTATCAGATTTGACAAAATTCGCCCCTATGATCTTTAGCCTGGACTTATAGTGAATGAAAACAATAGCATAATAGACGCTTGGCTATGGAATTCGTCAAGGGCCGACAGATGCTTCGCATATTTTATTTTCATTTTTTTTCAGATTGTCAAATAGCTATACCATCTGTGCGGCGGAAAAGCGGCATTGTTAAGTAATGAATAATATGAACTGCACTGCATTTGATACTTCGTATAATAAAACAACTTATGATTGCCGAATTTTCGGTGGGGGTGTGCAGTCCGGATCGATCAGGAATTTTGGCGCGTAAAGTATTGATAGCAATGCCGCAATGCGGGTGGATAGAACCACCCGACCCTTCGATATTCGAGTGCTAAAGCATGTCTCCCGAAAGTGGAAACCGGTTTCGGGATCAAGACATGCGTAAAAATAAAAGCTTAAAGCGTGTCGCGTGAATATGATTGAACGCGACACGCTTTAGCCTCAGGCAAAACTGAAGTTCATCTGGATTTTGTGTAAGTTCTCAAGCTCACCGATCATACTCTGATCAGGGAAACGGTCACGATATACGACATCTGCCGTATTGTTCTGCGCTAGCTGCGGGCGATAATTTCCTCCTGACATCACGTCATAATGTTGGCTGCGCGCGCATGCGTGCCCGCCAGTCTGGAGGGTAAAATGAAGTTCATTCTTATTGCAGCCGCGGCATCGGCTATTTTCGTGACAGGGGCTCTGGCATCAGCGCCGGTGATGACCAAGGCAACCGCTGAGGCAACACTCTCGAAACCTGACGCAAATGCGACGATCGTCGCGACGGGACCGACTCGCTCGAATGGGCGTGGCATCTCGGGTATCCGCAGCTCGTTCGGCGGATAATCTTTTAGAACCTCAACTGTTCGGCGAGACGCGACGACGCGCTTGATCCGATGCAGTGAGGTTCACCTTTGCGTGGTTTGCCAGTCGACGCGGGGGCGTCCGGCGAGTGAGGGAGACCTATATCTCCCTCACTCGCCGGTTTTATCATGGGCGCATCATCGCTGCAGTTTATGCGGAGGCCAGCGCTTCTGCGATTGTATCTTTCAGCGCCAGACGCTGCTTGCGCAAAAGCGTTTCTTCTTCCTGGCTCAAAGGTGTGATCTTGGTTTCAGCCAGATGGATACGATCATTGATCGAGTCATATTCTTCCAGAACGCGCGCAAATCGGACGTCCTTCGCCTTCAGAGCGTGAATAGCTTCAATCTGTCCGGGGAATTCCTCTCCGAGCGTGTGGGGCGTGTTCGACATGATGTCTCCTTCCTTTGCTGAGGCTGAGCTTCGCAGAGCAGGTTGGAATGGGCATTGATCGCGATCAAATTCAAGCGGTCGCTTGAAGAATAGCAGCTGTCACATGGTTATCAAAACGCAGACCAGCGTTTTGGACGTCCCGTCACACAATCTCACTTTGTAAACACGGTCGGCTTCCAGCCGCGAGCAAAGCCCATCGACATTGCAAGGCTGGCATATTCGATTTCCTTTATGAGAAAATCGCGGTCTTTCAGCAAGGCTTCGATAGCGGCTCGCACGTCGCCGTTATGGTGGGCGAGAACGAGGTCTATCTCGTCCTCATAGCCCTGTTTTTGTACAAGCGCGTTCATTTGCCGTGCTCCTTATAAGCAGACATCATCATTCCTAAACATATTGGAATCTATTGGCTCTCGCCATCGATGTTCTTATTTTGTTCACGTCTTATAAAAGAGTCAAGCCTGTTGCTTTCCAGATCGCGTGGATTTTCCGCGATAGAGCGTAACCGGCTGCAAGTTCTGGGATTCTTATCGCGACAAGATGCAACAACTGACCGGCCAAAAAGCGGCGTGAGTTGTGGTCTATCAGATTGATTTTCTTGAAGAAAATATTGGCTGGGGAACCTGGATTCGAACCAAGACTAACGGAGTCAGAGTCTTCAAACAGAGGTTGAAAACGTTAGCTAAATTCGAATTTGTTGCGCCCATGTCGCGCTACAAAAACACCGACGCCGCTTTATCCATCAGTGAGCCGTCATCTCCCCGTTCGAAAAGATGCGAATACGTGTCCAATGTAACGGTAATCGAAGAATGTCCAAGACGCTCCTGAACGACCTTCGCTGGCAGGCCCAATCCACCGTCGATTGGCCGATTGATACACCACGACGCATAGAAATGCCGAAGGGCATGAAGGCCGGTGTATTTAGCCGCAAGTTCGGCGTTCCCGTCCTTATCCATCTTGCCAGTTTTGACGACGACGCCAGCCGCTACCTGTGCGGGCTGATACCATCGGTGAACTATGTTGCTATGATATTCAATAGCTCCCGTTCCCGTCGGGAATACAAGCCCGAGTGTTCCCTTTGGGCATTCGTCTTTCCATGCTTTCAAAGCATCGACCAGCGGGCCGGGAAGAGGGATCGTTCGTCTTCCTTTTTTCGACTTCGGGGAGCCTATTTCTTGATAGGCATCGGCGCGTTGCCGAATCGTGATTTCCGCGCGATCCAGACTGACATCTTGCCATCGCAAGCCTCGCAATTCGGAAGCTCGCATACCAGTCATGCACGCGGTCAGAATGAATATGCGAGATTTACCCGTAGCTGCCGCAAGGATCGCCTTTATCTCGGCGGGCGTCGGAATATCGGTTCCAACTTCGACGGGGCTGTGGTGACGTGCTTCTGCTCTCTTTCGTCCTTTCGCTCGGCCCATGTCCTTCACGGCATTCCGGACGACCAGACCGCGCTCCTGAGCGTCGGAGAGGAGCGAACCCAGACTGACACGGACGGCGCGTACCATCGCTGCAGATCTGCCTTCAGTCTTGAGCGCATCGAGGAAGTTGCGAATTTCCGGTACGGATATCTCGTTCAATCGCTTTTTACCGATGAATGGATTGATGTGAAGCTCGACGTGCTGCTTGTACTGATCAACTGTCGACCGCTCCAGAGCGCCGTCGCATTCGGACAGCCAGAATTCGGCGGCCTTCTTAACAGTCACGGTGTCCGCATCGGCTACGTGAACGCGCCCCATGACTTCTATGTGCGATTGAGAGTCGAACGCTTCCGCCTCTTTTTTAGTCCTGAACGTTTTCAGATGGCGCTTGCCTTTCTGGTCGACATAATCGCAGACCCAGGCTGTTTTTGCTACGCCTTTTGTCGTCCAGGTTCTTTCCCTAATGGACATGTATGTCTCCGCTTTGTGACTAACGGAATACGCGTAACATGGAAAATGAACCGTCGTCAAAAAAGCAGGTTGACATATCGCGGTGAGACACGCATCATTTTTGCGATGGGTGAATCCCATCTGCCCTACGGGGCTGGGCCGACTGCCGTAAACGAGGCGGGGCCAACGATTAAAAGCCGCCACCGAACCATGCGGCAAGCTTCCCCACCACCGAACCACAACAAGCCATACGTGCGTCTTTCTGCGCGCGCTGGTAACACGAGGAGATTCCGCATGAAGGCGGGAAACGATAATCTGGCCGATGACATGCTCGTCGGAGCGAAAGCAATTGCGTCATTCTCAGGCTTCGGAGAGAGGACTGTTTATCACTTGGCAAAAACCGGGGTGCTGCCGACATTTAAAGTCGGCGACTTGGTGTGCGCTCGGAAATCCAAGCTTCTCGCGTTCATTGAAAAGCAGGAGGCAGCATGACCAGCGCCGCATCTGTTTCTTATTTCTTGACCCACGAAGCGTCCCGCATGACCCGTGAAGCCATGCTCGACCTTTTCAACGCAGAATTCCCAGATTACGATGGGAATGAGGAATTCCATCGAGGGCTTTGCGCCGGAGTTGCTATATTGCAGCAGGAAGCAGAGCGACGCGGTGAGAACCTTGATATTCGGGGCGCCCTTGCGCGTCTCGCAAAAGTTTCCCGGTATGAGATAGAACGGGAGTTTGCAGAGGACGTGGCTGCTTATCCCATGGGGATATCGGCGGCCATCCACTAACCCACTACCACCACACCAAACCGCATGCGCAGCCGCCCGCGCCGCGGGAAGTTGCGCGCCTAAACACGAAGGAGAATTTATGAGTAAAGCAGAAGCTTTTCCCTTGGCTTTTGTTCCCTACCGCATCGAAGTGGCGACGCCATATCTGCGCTGGAACGCTGGTGAACTGGAACAGGCATGGGGAATTACGAGCCATGATCCGCAAGGCCGAGAAACAGGATATTGCACCGAGTGGCGCCCCGTGCCGCATCACAGTGAGCCACTCACCTGCGATGATCCAAGCGCACCACGATTTCACTAATCACCAACCACACCACCTACTGAACACGAGGAACTAAAATGAACTTTATCGAAATTGAAAATGGTCGCCTGCTGAACACAGCATTCATCCGAGAAATCCGACCGACTGAAGAACTGACAGAATTCGTTTTCAAAACGGACGATGATGAATTAGTGCGAGGCACCATCGATCATCACGACATAGCCCGTATACTTATGCCCGTTATCCCCGCCGAGAAGGGTTATCGCGCGATCCTGGCACCGGTCAAAGATGGTTTTAAACGAGAATGGAACCATCTTCCCGTACTCGCATGGCGCGTCGGTGTTGATGGTATGGAACCTGTAATTCCTGGTGGGAACAAGCTTCATGGTCTAGTCGGCATAATTGAGCCTTCGGGACAGGTCATTGGGCAGGATGGGACAAAGTACGGATCATTGACCGTATTCCGCGAAGAGATTGAAGCGGACGATACTCGCTTTCTGGACATCGCGCAGCAGTCGGCGAATGATGATGTGAATCCGACGGATCATGCAGTGGACATTCTGCCGGGATATCACTTGAATGACAATCCTTACCCGAGCCGGGAGGAGATTGTATTTCAAGTCGAAACGACGCTGCTCGATAGAATCGGGAAAGAACTGGTCCTTACGTTATTTTGCAAGGCCAGCGGCTCCCGCATGCCATTCCACATGAACATTATTCTGGAAAGCCCGGACATGGATCGGCAGAGCCGCGGACAGGCTGAGCTTGCGGCACTCTGTGCGTCCATCGGCATTTCCGAAATCAACGATAGCGACCAGCTTCATGGAAAGTGCGCCTGTGTCCGACGCAAGAAAAGCGGCAAGTTGAAGTTCACCGCATATAATCTGGTGTCTGAGGCCGCCTGACCATGACAATCCGTATTCACAATTTCACCCCCGCGCGCTCCGGCGCGGGGAATACTTTGGCGTGGTTTGATGCGGAGTTTCCGAATGGGATGAAGATCCAACGGCTGAAACTCGTCCAAACCAGAAACGGCTATCGCATCTACGGGCCGCGCGATCATTTGGGGCAACTGATATCTATGCCGATCCCGCTTGCCGATAAAATCGCAGAACTTGTCCTCCCTTATTGGAAAGCAGTCGTAAGCAATGCAGAACACCGTCGCACAGCAGCCTGATTCCACTTCATCTGACCCGATGTTGGATGTTGCTCTCTCCTACATTCAGAACGACATTCCTGTTTTTCCATGCCGTGCTGGTGATGTCGACGTGATCGATAATGCGACGGGCGAAATCTCGGTGTTGCCCGCAAAGGCGCCCCTGATATCGAACGGTTTGAAGGGCGCAACGCTGACTGAGCGTATTGTTCGTGCGTGGTGGGACGAGAAGCGTCACGGCGGCGCTATGGTCGGTATTCCGACCGGCAGTCGGTCCGGCATCTTCGTTCTCGATATCGACATGCATCGTGACAGCGAGGGCAATCTCATTGACGGAAAAGCGGCACTGGCCGCGCTGGAAGCGGTTAACGAACCCCTGCCACCAACAGCAGCCGTCCGCACTGCTGGCGGCGGTGAGCATCGATATTTCAATCACGTTGAAGGCGTCCGCAATCGCGGTGCGCTATCCAAGGGCCTCGATATTCGCGGCGAGGGCGGCTTCGTCATCGCAGCCGGCAGTGTCACGGCGGACGGTCGCGTGTATGAATGGATTGACCATGACGGCGAGGGGCTTCCTGTAGTTGCCGACGCTCCGCAATGGCTGCTCGATTTGATCTTGCCACCGACGGTCACGGTGTCTCCTTCGGATTGGTCATATCAGGCCGAGGGACATGATCATTATGTCGCGGCAGCAATGGAATCAGAGCTCGCACAACTGGCCAGCACTACTGAAGGCAGCCGCGGCGAGCAGGTAAATGCTTCGGCATTTTCTCTCGGGCAGCTTGTCGGAGCAGGCGCGCTTGATCGCACCGAAGCCGAACGCGGGTTATTCGACGCAGCGCTTGCGAATGGCGTTGTCGCCAAGGACGGCGAAAAAGAAATCCGGTTGAAGATCAAGCGCGGTCTGGATTCGGGAATGCGGCAGCCGCGTCAGCTGCCCGAGCCGTCCTATTACGACAATGACAACACACCGCCTATGGACACATCGGCGCTGGTCGCCAATGCGCGGGCGGGAAAATCGCAAACGGAACCCGCCGAAACCATTGAGCAGCCGGCAACGGCATCCACTCCCATCATTGAACCGCTCGACGTCTTCGCCGAGGCGAAAACACCGTCTATGCCCATGGGCGTCTTTCCCTCAGTTATCGAAAGCTTTGCCGTCGCTCGCGCAGAACAAATGGGCGTCGACCCTGGCGGACTTGCTATGGCGGCCCTTACGGTCTGCGCTGCTGCCATTCCGGACAACATTGCCCTTAAAATGAAGCGCCACGAAAGCTGGAAGGAAAGTGCCCGCATCTGGACAATGGTCATCGGCGATCCATCGACTCGGAAATCACCGCTGATCAAAGCGGCGAGCGCGCCACTTCTGGCAATAGAATCGGATTTGCAGCGAGATCATAGAGCAGCAATGCGTGACTGGATGACGCTCGACAAGGAATCAAAAAAGGGGAAGTCCGAACCGATCGCCAAGCGCGTTTCCATTGAAGATGGTTCGCCAGAAAAGGTCGGGGAAGTGCTGTCGAACAACGAAGCTGGCCTTGCGCTGATCGACGACGAGTTATCTGGTTGGTTCGCGCGCATGGAAAAATATGCCGGTTCGAAGGGCTCTGGTGCTGATCGTGCGTTCTGGCTCAAATCATTTGGTGGCGGCTCATATTCCGTTGACCGCGTTGGGCGAGGTTCGATCTGGATTCCTAATATCTCGATCACCCTGCTGGGCAGTATTCAGCCAGATCCGTTGCGGAAGATTGCAAAGGATTTGACCGATGATGGTCTGCTTCAGCGCATGTTTTGCATCATGCTGGAATCTGGCGGTGACGATCGCGACGAACCGTCTGGAGTTGATGAGAGCGTATATGCGCATCTTGTCCGAAAGCTATATCATCTTCGGACTTCAATGTCGGCGGGCTGGTGTTTTCGCTTTTCAGATGGTGCGCAGAGTTTCCGTAATGAGTTGTCGCGGGAACACCGAAAGCTTGAAAAGCTTTGGGAGCGCATCAACCGGCGTCTGGCAACACACATCGGGAAGTTCGACGGACTGTTCGGTCGAATATGCGTATTACTGCACGTCATCAAGAATATTGACGGCGAACTTCCGAAGGAAGTTGACCTGGAAACGGCGACGCAGGCCCACACCTTGTTGCACGACTACCTTCTAAAGCACGCGATTGCGCTGCATTTCAACATTCTCGGCGCGACTGACATGCACGCGGCGATGGTCGACGCGGCTGGTTCCATTCTAACGAATGAAGCGCTGCACGATGTCATTTCGGCTCGTCTTCTGAATCGTCATGGCACGGCCGTCCTTCGTAGGATGGACGTGCTCGACCTAGAGCGTGTGATGCAGCAACTGGACGCATACAGCTGGGTTGAACCCTTGCCGTTAGGACGAACGGAACGGGCACCGAAATATCGGGTTAATCCGCTTGTCCATGACAGGTTCAAGCGCCTTGCAGCGAAGATTGCCGCGGAGCGAAAAGAAATGCGGGAAGCAATAAAGTCATCGGCTAAGTCTTAGTTGTCGCGGATTGTCTCCATGCGACAGCATGAGACAAGAAACGAAGTTTGTCACGTTTGTCACGTTCATGCGATAGAGATATTTTTTTATCTCTCTTTCTTATTATTCTTGTGGGTCTTCACGGATATGCTCACGCGTGAACGTGCCAGCGTGTGACAAACTTTTTCACCCCATTAACACCTCATTTATAGAACCACCACACCATCACCATTTGGCCTCACCAGCCACCACCACAACACGAGGAGCAAACATGTCTCATTTGCAGAAGAATATTCACGCTGCCCTTTTTGGCATTCCAGAGTTAGATCGCCTGGAACTGCATACGATCGCCGAAAAATGGGCGGCAGACAAAAACCGCCCGACCATCCCGTTTCAGCGATTGGCCGAACTTGCCTTTGTAGAAGGATGGTCGCTATCAGAGCTTCCGGCTAATCCCGTCTACACTCAAGTCTCGCAATCGAAAGCCTGGGTATCTGCGGCGTTGCTTGGCGCGATCTATCAAATTTCTGCGGCTTACCGCCGTCAGTCCAACGACACGCACCAGCGGTCTGTTTTGGAGGAACTACAGGATAAGGTCGCACGGCTTACAGCATCATGTCGGGCAGCTTGGCGCGCCGCAGATTTGAAGGTGCCATTTCGCGAACCTCGGCCCGTTGGCGTCAGGTCGTATTCTCCTGAGCCGACGGACGCAGCTGAGCAACATAATGACGGCGCGTTCCGCGGGAAGCGCATATCGCGCGCCAAACTCTATGAGCAGAGCCCGGATCTTCGCGGCGGAGAAGCAGCATGAGCTCCGCTGTGCTCCGGCAGCCGACAACCGACATGATGATCGAGATCGAGCCGCACCGTTATGTGAACTGGATAAGCGCCCTGCAAAACGCCCTTATTGGGAAGCAAGCACATTCGTCCAAGCGACAATATCAGCGCGGAGAGACGGGAGCAGGGAACTCCGTTCAGGACAACCGGGAAGCAACCGGCGCCAAGGAAAACCGAGAAGGTGCGATCTTCGACCGGGCCGCAACGCCGATCAACATTTTCGCGGCTCCAGCCGGACCGGTTCAAAATCCCTATCGTACACGCACCAGATGGCTGCGCGATCAGTCTGGCGCGCTGGTTCGGGATGAACATGGGCTTCCAATGCCCGAGCCGCGCAAGGTCACACGCCGGTCGTCAGTGACGGACCCACGACGGGCTGACTGGATGAAACGGATCGAAGGGACAGAGAATACCTACAAGGTCGCCAAAACTTGGACGGAGGGGAAATTGAAGCAGGAACACACACCAGCAGAGCGGGCCTTGATGCACGCGATGGCAGAGCATGCGCGGGTTGTGTCAGACGGTCAAATTATTGCGGCAGTCGAGCGTATCAACCGGCGCCACACTAAACTTGTCGATTCCGCTGCCAATGACAACCTTCAGGGATGGGAACTTCTTCGCCAGCTTCGCCGTGAGAAGCGCCATGATGATGTAGAGGTTGTCGAGTTCTATCGCGGCCTTTGCAGCTTGATTGCCAGCCAGCCATTACGTGGTTTCGACTACGGCTATGACAGTAGTATGGAGAAGGAATATCGCTCTCTGAAGCTTGAAGGCGAGAAGGATGTTGACGAGGCTGCGGCCAATGGATGGCAAGATAACACAGTGCCTGGTGGCGAGATCGAATACAAGGAAGTGCGGAAGCGCAGCAACTCGGATCTTGGATGGACACACCCGCCGAAAAAGTATGCGGTTGCCGATGACAATACGAAGGTCAAGGCACGCCCATTCGCCGTGAAATTCAATGAGAATGTGATGATCGCCAAAATCGATATGCGACCCGTTATGGAGGAATTGCGTACCGCATTGGGCGTCGGATTGGCACCGTTCGAAGACGCTGTGCTGGGAGGGAAGACATTGACCGAAATCGGTGAGGCGCGTGGCTTTAAAGGCGTGCAGGCATCATCTGCCGGGAAGGCTTTGATTAATGCATCAATCAACGGATTGCGTGAGACATGGGATAAGATAAAGCGCCGCCAGCGCAAAGAGGCAAGACAGGCCATCATGAATGTCGATCGGGCCCGCGCACGTCTGGAACGGCAGTTGTCGCGCGCTGCGTGACGTATAAGTCAAACCCGCTCCCAAGGGGTAACAGGGAGACGAGAAAACAATTCAAAAGCCCGGTCGCAAGCCGGGCTTTTTCTATTTCAGATCAGTGGTGGTTTGCTCCTTTCCCACCACTGTAGTTGCCTAGATGGTTTCTCCTCCCATCGAAGCAACGGGCCGGTTGAGCGCTGTCCCCGGCGCTCCCGGCGACTTTAACAATAAGGTCTGGAAACGCCGCCAGCAAATCACGTGACACTATCCTTGATAGTCGACAGCAACGCTTGCAATTTTATTGGAGGCAACTTCGGTGTAGTTAACGACAATAGACTGAAGCCTCTGATCAAGGTTGGTTACTTCGACTGCCACATCTTTAATCCGGGGTTCATAAGCCGCAAGCGCCCTCAGAGCTTCAAGCTCTATGACTTTCTGTGGATACCCCACCTTGGGCCTACCTGTCTTATCAAGGTATTCCACGCCAAACTCTCTCCGCATTACTCGGGTGCCGACAGGTGTTGTTAGTATCACCTCGATACTTTGGCGGATGTGTTCTGGCTCAGCGATAACTTTGCCCGTGTGTCTATCTATCCCGACCATTTGAGGCCCCTTTGCATGGAATCAATCGCCAATTGTGATTTTTGCAGTCACCCTCGTCAACAGAAATGCCCGGCCATTTTAATGTTGAAGAACGAACATTAGGACATAGTATGGATGTTACCATCGCGTGTGGTGTGACTGGCTGCCTCGCAGTTGTCGCATCGCCATGACCGACCTACGCAGCGCTGACGCAAAGAAGTACCGCCGACATTACAAGTCGGCGAAGTGGAAGCGCATTCGCGAAGCGCAGCTTCGAATGCAGCCCTTATGCGAGTACTGCCTTCAATCGGAGATCGTAGAGTCAGCCACAATCGTGCATCACAGCGAAGGTGGCCATAAGGGCGATGAGCATAAGTTCTGGACCGGACCTTTCGTGTCACTTTGCAAGGAGCACCACGACCGCGACGCCCAGCGCGAAGACCTTGGTCAGACTGTCATCAGATTCGACGCCGAAGGGTGGCCCATCGGGTGATGTGGCCGAAAAGACACACCCCCGGGGGCTATCTCGGTCTCTCAGGCCATCGACAGCGGGGAACCGGCGATGGGCGAACGCGCACGCAAAACCACTTGAAAAGTTGAGATGAGGATTCGATGGCAAACCCACGAAATCCCCTCGCCAAAGCAAAGGCTGAGGGGCGCGATGTGACGCATTCCTCGCGCTACAAGGATCGGAAAGAGCCGAAGGTCAACGCCCATATCGGCAAGGCACCGAAATGGATGAACGCCGATCAGAGCAAGGTTTGGAGTTTGTTCTGCAAGGAACTTCCTTGGCTGAATGGCTCCCATAGGTCGCTCTTGGAAATAGCTACCACGATCCGAACACGCGTTATCGCGAATGAGGAGGTCGGCGTGCAGGCACTGAACCTTTTACGGCAATGTCTAGGCCAGATGGGCGCTACACCTTCCGATGCGACAAAGGTTTCGATGCCGGATGACGGCGAGGAAAAGGACGATTTGGTAGATGACTGAGACGCCGGCGCTCGACCGCGTAAATTCTTATGCGCGTGCCGTGCTCGATGGTGTTGAAATTGCGGGGCCACACGTTCGCAATGCTTGCCAGCGTCATTTCGATGATCTGGCGCAAGCACATGAGCGCGGCTTTTTCTGGGATGACGCAAAAGCTCACAAGGTGATGCGGTTTTTCGAAGAGCGACTGAAGCTGAATGACGGTCAGTTTGATGGCAAGCCATTCAAGCTGCATGCCTCTCAGGCTTTCAAACTTGGTTCGATATTTGGATGGGTCAACTCGGAAGGAAAGCGCCGCTTCCGCCGCGCCTACATCGAGGAAGGCAAGGGCAACGGTAAGTCGCCGTTTGCTGGCGGGCTTGGTCTTTGCGGCCTGATGGCTGATGGGGAAGCGGGTGCGCAAATTTATGCGGCCGGCGCGAAAAAGGAGCAGGCCGGAATCCTGTTTCAAGATGCTGTGAAGATGGCTCGGTCAGCCCCAAAACTGGTAAATCGCCTGAAATTCAGCGGCGGCCTTGGGAAAGAGTTCAATATCGCCTTCCACGAGAAGAAGTCGTTCTTCAGGCCGATTTCGAAGGACGCCGGTAAGACAGGCTCTGGTCCGCGACCACATTTCGCTCTTTGTGACGAGGTGCATGAGCATCCTGACCGCTCGGTCATGGAAATGCTGGAACGTGGTTTCAAGTTTCGCCAGCAACCGCTGCTGGTGATGATCACGAACAGCGGCAGTGATCGAAATTCGGTTTGCTGGGAAGAGCATGAACATGCTGTTCGCGTCGTTGCTGGTACAAGAACGCCAGATGATGACTTCTCCTATGTCGGGGAGGTAATCGATGACACGGCGTTCGCCTATGTCTGCGCTCTGGACAAGGACGACGACCCGCTAGAAGACCCGTCTTGCTGGAAGAAGGCTAACCCGCTTCTCGGCGTGATCCTGACGGAAGATTACCTTGCTGGCGTTGTGGCACAGGCCAAACAGATACCGGGCAAACTGAACGGCATTCTTCGGCTGCATTTTTGCGTCTGGACCTCTGCCGACAAGGCTTGGATGCCACGCGAGACCGTTGAAGCCGTTATGGACGACTTCGACCCCATCGAAGAGCACCGAGGCAAGCAACTGTTCCTTTCTGTCGATTTGTCCGCCGCGCGCGATATGACGGCCTTGGCTTGCGCTGTCAAAACCGGCACCAAGGCCATGGAACGGGAAGACGGATCGACCATCGAACTGCCGACTTTCGACGCATGGATCGAAGCTTGGACACCAGCGGAAACTCTGAAAGCCCGCGCTCTTGCTGATAAGGCTCCGTACGATGTTTGGTTGGAGCAGGGGTTTCTGAACGCATCGCCGGGCAAGCGCATTCGTTACGACTTCGTGGCGCAGCGGGTCGCGCAACTGTCGCAGGATTTCGACATCGAGGGCATCGCGTATGACCGCTACGCCTATGACAAGTTCCGCGAGGAACTGGACGCGATAGGCGTTGAAATCGAGCACATCCCGCATCCGCAGGGCGGCAAGCGACGGTCGAAGGCCAGCGATAAAAAGATCGAGGCGGCGAAAGAAGCAGGGCTGCCTGAGCCACACGGCTTGTGGATGCCGGGTTCAGTCACGGAGCTTGAAAACGCCATTATCGATGGTCGCGTCAGACTTCGGCGCAATCCGGTTCTCATGACCGCCCTGATGGGCGCCACCTTCGATCGCGATCCGCTCGATAACCGGTGGTTCGTGAAAACCAAGGCATCGGTACGCATAGATGCTGCCGTGGCCCTAGCCATGGTTACGGGTTTTGCAGCCGATACACCTGTCGTGGTCACGTCCTCGCTGTCGCCGTGGGACGACCCGGAATTTACTCTAACGAAAGTAGCCTCATGAGGATATTCCCGCGGTTCTCGCGTTCGCGACGAGAAGCCGATATTGAGCAACGCGCCAGCCCTGAAAACGCTGGTGTACCGGTGAGTGCTGAAAATTTCCTGGCTTACTTTGGCGTTCAACCGGTCAACCTTCCATCTGTCACGATCGAAAGCGCCTTCACCGTGCCCGCGGTTCTTGCTGCGGTTTCGTTTCTTTCCCGCACAATGGCCGCGTTGCCTCGTCACGCATATCGTGATGGCAAAGGCGGTTCCAAGCGTCTGGGCGGTAAGCTTGAGACCATTGTGAACACAGCCCCCAACTCGGATATGGGCGCTTTCAAGTTCTGGCAGTACTTTTGGCAGCAGGTTTTTACTGGCGGCCGTGGTCTGGCTTGGATCGAGCGATCGGGAAAAGAAGTTTTGGCTTTGTGGCCGATGGACCCGACCAAAACCACCGTGAAGCGAAAAGGTCTGGCTGTTGTCTATAGATTTGGCGACAAGGAATATCCGGCCGCCGACGTGATAGACGTGCCATTCATGTTGCGAGCTGATGGCATTCGCCATTTTGGCCCTATCGCTCAGGCAGCCAAGGCGATTCAGCTTGCTATCGCCATGAATGACTACGGGTCGAACTTCTTTGCTGGCGGCGGCGTGCCGCCACTGGCGCTAGAAGGTCCTCTGCCGCAAGGCGGGGCGGCCATGCAACGGGCGATGGGCGATATTCATCGCGCAATTGACGAAGCCCGAAAGAGCGAAAAGCCGATCTTTCCAATGCCGCCTGGCCACAAGTTGACCCAGGTCGGCTATGATCCTGCCAAGGGTCAGATGATCGACGCCCGCCGCTTTCAGGTCGAAGAAATCGCCCGCACTTGGCAACTTCCACCTGTATTCCTGCAAGATCTTACGCATGCGAGCTTTTCGAATGCAGAACAGCAAGATCTGCATCTCGTCAAACACCTGATCATGCAATGGGCCAAGGCGCTCGAAGACGAGATGAACCTGAAGATATTCGAGGTTGCGGGTGGTACGCGTTACATCCGTCACAATCTGGACGGGCTTCTCCGTGGTGACTTCAAGAGCCGCATGGACGGTTATGGGGTGGCAATCCAAAACGGTATCCGGACACCAGATGAAGTGCGTTCTCTGGAAAACTTACCAGCCAAGGGTGGGGCGGCGGATCAGCTTCATATTCAGGGCGCCACCGTTCCGTTGGGGACGCAACCGGCGATCGCTCAAACACCTGCCAACGACAATTCTGTTGAGGAAAATGCTGCAGCATGACCGAAATTGAAAAACGTAGTGGGTCTCTCGGCGTAGAGACCCGCGCAGACGACAAAAAGCGTGTGCTGACCGGGTACGCGGTTATCTGGAACAGCAACACGACCATCGGCGACTATTTTGTCGAGCGGATAGCGCCCGGCGCATTTTCGGGGGCGATCGGTGGCGACATCCTGGCTCTTCTACACCACGATTCAGGTCGTGTGCTGGGTCGGACTAAAAGCAACACGCTGAGGCTGAAGGAAGACGCCCGCGGGCTTCACGTCGAAATCGATGTGCCCAACACCACCGACGGCAACGATCTATGGGAACTGGTCGAGCGCGGTGACATCACGGGCATGTCCTTCGGAATGCGGGTAACTAAGCAGGAATGGGATGATACAGGCGCGATACCTCATCGCACCATTCTTGAGGCGGAGCTTTTCGAGGTTACCGCCACTCCCACCCCCGCTTACGAAGACACTCATCTGGCGAAACGCTCGTTAGATGCGTGGAGAGCCGAGGCTGATGCGACTATAGGGCGGCGCCGAGATGAAAATCGAACGGCAGCGGCCCGCCGTATCGCTGAGAAACGCGCCTCTTTTGAACAGAGAATTCGCGGCATCGCCTGATGTCGTGACCATTACCCGGCATGCCGGAGGGTCTGCATGGCAGGCCAGAGCAAAACCGTTATCTTCAAGGAAAATCTAATGTCTCTTACCGAACTGCACGAGCAGCGCGGCCGTCTGGTCACGCAGGCTCGCGAAGCCCTCGACGAAATCAAGTCGAACACCGACGAAGCGCGATCCAGTGAGCTGAACGAGCGCCATGACCGCATCATGACGGAATTTGATAAGATCGAAAATCTTATCAAGCGCGAGAAGACACTCGCTGAAATTGAAGCGCGCGCAGCAGATGAGCGAGCACGACAGCGCCCGATTTCCGATTCCGAAGGTCGCGGTAGCGATGTCGGCGACGAAATCGAATATCGTTCCGTGTTTTATAAGTTCCTCGCCAACAATGCCGATATCGGCGAATTGTCGGGAGAAGAGCGCGCTGTTCTAAAGCGTGGCGTTCAGCCTGCCGCCGAGACCCGTACGCAGGTAACGGCGACCAACGCCGCCGGCGGCTACACCGTACCGGTCGAGCTCGCTAACGAGATCGTCAAGTCTATGAAGGCTTGGGGCCCGATGTACGATGAGGACATCGCGACCGAGATCGTTACTTCCGCTGGTAATCGCATCAACATTCCGACGGTTGATGACACCGAAGTTGAAGCTGACAAGCACACCGAAGGAACGCCTTTGACCGACGATGGCGGCAAGGACGTGACGTTCGGTCAGAAGAGCCTTGACGCGTTCGTGTACGACACTGAGTTCGTTAAGTTCTCCATGGAACTTGCACAGGATTCAATTTTCAGCGTTGAAGCCCTGCTTGGCCAGCTTCTGGGCGAGCGCCTTGGTCGTATTGCAAACAAGCAGTTGACCATCGGCACCGGCACTGACAGCCCGAACGGTCTCGTCACCGCGTCGTCGCTTGGCAAAGAAACGGCTGCCTCGGCGGCGATCACTTCTGACGAACTGATCGACCTGCTGCATTCGGTCGACCCAGCTTATCGCCAGAGCCCGAAAACGCGTTGGATGTTCAACGACCTTACCTTGGGTTCGGTCCGTAAGATCAAGGATAACGAAGGTCGTTACATCTGGTCGATGGGTGACATCACGAAGGGTGAGCCCGGCACCCTGCTTGGTTATCGATACAGCATCAACCAGGCAATGGCAGGCATCGGCGCGGGCAACAAGCCAATCGTGTTCGGTGACTTCGGCAAGTACTTTGTCCGAAAGGTCGGTTCTCCGGTGATTGGCGTTCTTCGCGAGCGCTTCTGGCCGGATCTCGGCATTGCCGGCATCATCCGCTTTGACGGTGAGCTCGGCGATACCGCTGCGGTCAAGCATCTCGTAAACGCTGCATCTGGCGGCTAATCAATCTTCGGGGCGGTTTATCCGCCCCGTTCCTTTTTGGGGACGCTCATGAAAATTACGATTACGACCAGTCTGTCAGGGCCGACCTACACGCTCGAACCTGGCGCCGTCGCCGACTTTGCCGAGGCTGAAGCTATCCGCCTCATCAACGCTGGTTTTGCTATTCCCGCTACAGATGATGGCGAAGTCGAACGTGCTGTGAAATCCGTTCCCAATGGGGAGAGGCGCGAGAAGCGAGGCCGATCGAATGTGGCATCCGTATAAGGTCGCGCAAGGTCCAACGGGCGATGTCATCGCGCTTGAGGATGTAAAGCGCCATTTGAATGTGATGCACGACGATGATGACGTTTACATCCGATCGCTCATTACGGCCGCATCTGACTTTGTTGAGAAGTATTGCGGGATCGTCGTCGCCGGGCAAAAAATCGAAGCGTCCTGTGATGCTTTTTCCGACATGTCTCGTCTGTCGGTTGGTCCGGTAACAGAAGTCGATAAGATCGAATATATCGCTCTCGACGGATCGAAGAACACCGTAAGCGTTGATGCATATGTCTTGAATAGCGATGGTGTTGAGCCATCAATTGCACCCGCATACGGAAGCCATTGGCCGATTGTTAGGCCGGGCTCTCGTGTATCGGCCACCCTGAACGCAGGTTTCAATCCACTTCCAGCGTCTATTCGTCACGCCATGCTGTTGTGGATTGCCGATGCTTACCTCGTTCGGGCTAACAGTGCGACGGTCGAATGGTCAGCTTTTGACAGCCTGCTTTGCAACTACCGAAGAGGCCGATAATGGCCGACACGAAGTTTCGAGCCGATGCAATCGGCCAGTTGAACGCCCGCATCACCTTTGCCAAACGCGTCGAGATTGACGATGGTTTCGGCGGCACCCGCGGCGAGTGGCAAGACCAATTTACAGTGCCAGCCCGCTTGAAGCCGAAGTTTGGCGGCAATGCTGAAAGCCTCGTTGCATCAAGGCTGGTTTCAAAGCAGCCCTATAATTTGACGATCTACAGCAGTACCGCGGCGAGACAGGTCACCGCGTCATGGCGCGCCTATGACGCTCGGGCGGGCAAGACCGGCGAAAACCCCAATCGCGTTTTTGGCATCAAAACCATCGTTAATCCCGACGAGACGAACCGGTTTCTCGAAATGCTGGTTATCGAGAATGAGGTCGCCTGATGGTGGTTCGTGCGAAGCTTAAGCGCACCGATCTGTTGAAGAAGATTCAGCAGATCGCGCCGAAGGCGATCGAAAACATGGCCGAAGCCCAGATGCAGGTTGCTGAAGAAGTTGCCGAAGCAATCAAGGCGCGCGCTCCAGTTCGAGCCAATGGCGGTGGCGAATACAGAGATAGCATCCACGCCGCGAAGCAAAGCGATAATCCAGGCAAAGAGGTCTTCGGGGCCCGCAAATCGAGTGACCCTAACGCGGTCGGCATTTACGGCAACTGGATCTGGCGGTTCTTGGAATACGGCACCAAAGCTAGTGCGGGCACTGCGGCCCGCGTTGATCGTCGATACAAGTCCGGCACCGTTATGACGCAGGCCAAGGGCGCTCATGCCGCCACTCCTGCGCAGCCGCATATCTTCCCAGTCTGGCGCGGCATGCGGAAGAAAGCCGTCAGACGCATTCGTGCGGCGATGAATAAGGCGATCAGAGAGGCCATGAAAAAATGAGCGATAGCGAAAGTCTGGAATTGCAGGGCGCTATTGTTTCTCGTTTGAAAGCATGGCCAGACCTGCAAGCACTCGTCGGTGCCAAAATTTACGACATCGTGCCGTCCGACACGACGGCGCCTTATGTCGAAATCGGTGATTTTGACGATCATCGAGACGACAAAACCTGCGTGTCCGGTCGGCTTATTTACGTGACGATTCATGTGTGGACGAAAGCTCCGGCGGGCAGCAGCCGGGCTGAAACGAGCCGGATCGCAAGGGCCGTGGAAGGCGCGCTCACTGAAGCCAGCCTGACGATGCCGTCATATCGGCTCGTTTCTTTGGACCACAACCGAACGCAGATTTTCAAAGACCTGGACGATGCCCATCTCCACGGCGTCGTCGAGTTTACCGCCAGGACAGAACGCCTGTCCTAGCCCACCTCCCAAGACAAGACAGTTCAACCACAGCCCGCCCATTCGGCGGGCTTTTTGCATTTAAGGATATCAAAATGGCCGATGGTCAGCAGATTGGTCGCCTTCTCCTCATTCAGATTGGCGATGGCGCAACTCCCGAAGTTTTCACGAACCTCTGCGGCTTGCAGACCCGTTCCTTCAATATGTCGGCCAACTCCGTCGACACCACGATCCCAGATTGCCAGAATCCCGGCGCAACGCCGCAGAAGACTGGCGTCCCCGGGATCAAGCAGCGCACCTTTACGGGCTCTGGTAAATTCGTGGCGGGTGCGAACTCCGCGTACTTTATCGGCAAGGTTAACGACGCCGCGATTTTCAACGCGATCGTAATTGTTCCTGGCCTTGGTTCGTATGAAGGCCCGTGGTTCGTGACGGACTTTGAATTCTCCGGCGAGCAGGAAGGCAATATGGACTTCAGCGCTACATTCGAAGCGGCAGGCCCGCTTACTTTCGAAGCCGAGGTATAACATGCAGCTTCCGGTTAACGGAGCTCGCGGCGAAGTCGGCGTCACTATCGGTTGCGTCGAAATCGTCCTCGCGGCGACCATGGGCGGACTGGCGGCTGTTTCTGAAGATCTCGGCTGCAAGTCAATGAACGAGCTGTTCGCACGACTGTCGAACGCCGAGATCAACGCTGCAATTGTCGGCCTTCGACACCTAACGGTGCAGGGCGACGCAGCTGCGGCTATCGAGCGATTGAATTTAAGCCATTTCGCTTCGCTCTCCACTGCATTTCAGGCTGCGCTTGCGCATCATTTCAAAGGCGAGCCGGCGGGAAACGGGGAAGCCGGGGGAAAGTAGCAGCGGCTGACTTCCCTTGGCAGGCGTGGCTGCAAGCCGCTTTCGGAATCCTGCGATGGACGCCGAAAACATTCTGGAACTCGTCTCTGACGGAGTTCCTTGCCGCTCTTGATGGCTTCACGGAAGCCCGAGGCGGGAAGAAAAACGCAGAGCCACCGACCGACGCGCAGATGGATGATCTGCTCGCGAAATACGGAAAACCCAAGAAGCCCGCCTAGTGCGGGCTTTTTCTTTTATGGAGAGCCGCGTGGCCGACGAAAATTCCGATATTATTTTATCCATATCCTCAGACGTCGCATCTATGCGGCGCGCGCAGAAGCGCATGGACGAGATGCTCCAAGCGATGGGTCGCAGTTCCGATAGCGCCTTCAACAAGATGGCTGACCGGGCGAACGCTGATATGCGCCGTATTGAAGAGGGCGCTATCAAATTGCGTCGCCAGCTCGACGCAACATTTCAGCAGTCGTTCGGGAGCAGCCTGAACAAAGGACTGGCCGCGGTAGGCTCCGTCTTGGGTACAAACGAGGTCCGCAAATACGCAGACCAATGGACCAGTGCAGAAAACATGCTGAAGGCAGCGACCGCTGCCACCGGACTGCAGACGCGCTCGTTAAAGGAGTTGCGCGCCGGCGCGGATGACGCGCGCGTGTCCGTCGAGGATTATGTCGATCTATACGCGCGCATGGTGCGCTCGGCATCTGGTGTAGCCAAGTCCGAAAACGAAATTGCGTTGGCGACCAATCTCGTTTCTAAGGCGTTCAAGGCCGGCGGCGCGTCTGCGCAGGAACAGGCAGCCGGTATTCTACAGCTGGGCCAGGCGCTCGGCAGTGGCGTTTTGCAGGGTGATGAACTGCGCTCACTGCGCGAAAACGCGCCTATCGTTGCCAAGGCCATCGCGGACGAATTTGGCGTTACCGTTGCTAAGCTGAAGGATCTTGGCGCCGAAGGCAAGCTGACTTCAGACCGAGTGTTTAGAGCGATCATCAATGCTCAGAAGACTGTTGAAGCACAGTTCGCCGCGACGAATGCCACGATCAGCGACGGCATGACCGCCATAAAGAATGCGATGCTTCAGTATATCGGTACTGCTGGTGACGTCACCGGAATCTCGGCCACCGTATCGCGCGCCCTGATTCTGATTTCGCAGAATTTCGACCAGGTAGCGGATGCTGGTATGCAGCTGGCCGCGGTTCTCGCTGGCGTGCTCGTCGGTCGGTCTTTGGGCGGCATGATCCGGACGCTTGGAACCACGACGGCGGCATTGGTGAAGTTCCATCAGGCGGCGAAGGCTGCACAGGGTGCGATGGGGCTCGTGCAAGCTATGGGTGGTCTTGGAGCGGCAGCTGGCCCGATTGGCGCCATTATCGGTGGTGCGCTCGTGCTGGCCGTTGGTAATTATGCCGTCAGCGCCATGGCAGCGCATAAGAATTCCGACACTCTTCGCGCCGAAATGGAAAAACTGGGTCTCGCAGCGCCGAAGGCTGCGGATGGGATCGATAAAGCGGCGGACTCGCTCGATAAGCTCGCTGACTCTGAGAAGGTGCGGAAGCTCAAAAGCATCAATGATGAAATTGAGCGACTGCGCAATGGCGGCGGACGCTTTGGCAGTCTGTTCGGCAAGGGCGACGAACTTGATCTACTGTCAGCGAACGCGACATCACCGCTACAGAACGTCATTCAAAATCTGAGCATGTCGGACGCTGACAAGTCAGCCCGTCGCGAAATCGCTCAGCTTATCGAAGATTTCAAGTCGTTCCAGATTTCGGCCAGTGACGCGCAAAAGAAGCTGACAGACATTGGAAACACCAATGTAAGCATGGGTGTTGTTGAACTGCTCAATAAAGTTCGAGAGTCAGTAACCGGTATCAGCCAACTTCAGGCTTATTCAACACGCTTTGGCAACGAACTTGAGGCAAACGTCGGCAAAGTTGGAGAAGAAATTCTCGGCCTGAAAGGTATGCTTCAGGAAACGGCCAGTGTCGGCGTTATCTCCCAAGAGCAATACAATGAACTTTCCAAGCTAATCGATGAGTTCGCCAAGACTGGTCGCGGTGCAGATACACTGAAACAGCGGCTAACGGAAATCGGAGACGGTAAGCCGTCATTTGATTGGCTTCATGGTCAGTTCGACAATCTCATCACGAAGATGTTGGTCGTGATCAAAACCGCCCAAGACGCTGGACGTGCCATGCAGTTGGCATACCCGGTAGGCGTCCCCGACGAAGCAAAGGCCACAAGCTCCGCCAACGATCCGTATATCGTCCAGCGGAAAAAAGAAAACGCAGCCGCTGCTGACTTCGAGAAAAACGCGACCCGGCGAGCTGGTCTGACGAAAACACAACTTGAGCTCGAAACCAAACTCGCGGATGTCCGTAAGCGCCTTCAATCCGAAGGTGTGACGAAGCCTGACGAAGATATGGTGAAGCGCATCGCTGATGCGGAACTGGCTGGCGAAAAAGCTCGATCTGCAGAAGGCAAGAAGCCGAAGAAAGAAAAGGCCACTCCGAAATCCACCGATCAGAAGATCGATAGCGACATTCAGGCCGTAAAAGACCGCACGGAAGCCTTGCGGCTTGAAGCCGAGATGGTCGGCAAGTCCACTGCCGAGCAAGAGAAACGCCGCATAGCGATGGATCTGGAACATGCCGCGCTGGCGAAGCTGAAGGACGAGGCGATCAAAAAAGGCCAGAAAGATTTGTCGAACATAAAAATTTCGGCGGATCAGCGGGCCCAGATCGACCAAGTTGCTGAAGCCTATGGACGGGAAGCGGCTGCCTTGCAGTTGGTTGAAGACCGGCAGCGACGTTCTGAGCAAGCCGCGAACGACTTTTACGAGTCATTCAAAAGCAGCACGATAGGTGCAATTACTGGCGCAAACAGTCTGGCGGACGCGTTGAAGAACATCGGCAATAGATTGGCGGAGTTGTTCTTAAATGCTGGGTTCGATGCACTGTTCAAGCCGTCATCCAACGGTATGAGTGGCGGCGCGTTCGGAGGCTTCTTCAATAGCATAGGCAGTCTGATTGGCCTGAAAGACGGAGGCCAAATTCCCGGCTACGACAGTGGCGGCCGTATTCGGGGCCCGGGCGGACCTCGTGACGACAAGGTGTTGCTGTGGGGGTCGAACGGGGAGTTCATGATGAACGCCGCTGCGACCCAAAAGTGGCTGCCAGTTCTGGAAGCCATGAACGCCGGCAAACTTCCACAGTTGCGTGACGGCGGGGGCGTTGGCTTTTCTGCACCGCGAATAGCTTCAGCGTCGATTCCTGTTCCTAGCATCCCTAGTGTCGCCCAGCTGTCGGGCACTTCCAGCGTCGACAACTCGCGCACCGATAATTCGGTGAGCGGACCAACCATTAACGTGACGGTCAACGGTGCCACCGGCAATGCGGAAGTCGCGGCAATGGTGCAGGAAGGGCTCGCGAAGGGCATGATGGCCTGGCAGCGATCACCTCATTTTGCGAATGCAGTTTCGCAGGGTGTCAAACAAGCCAATAGCCGCGGAATGCTGCGGCGCTGAATTAAACAAGGACGGTCTTCGGGCCGTCCTTTTCTTTTTGGAGATATGGATGAATATCTATTTTGTTACGCCAGCGCCGGCGCAGGGTGGCGATATTTGCGTACTGCAGGACGATCAAAAGACGCCGATCGTCGGGTTCTTGTCACATGAGGAAGCGGAGGACTTCGCACAGCGCATGGCCCGTCGCTATCCCGGTAATCAGTTCTGGGTCATGGAAGGCACGGCCAAGAAGGCATTTATTACCGATCCCTTGCCGGTGCGGGAATGCACTCCGACCGTCGGGGAGTTCTGAAATGGCCGAAACCCTACCCGAAGGCCTAAATTACCAGGCGAGTCCGCTGAAGCTCAATCGGTCGGTTTCAACTTCACGATACGGCGATCGGGCGGTGTCGTTCATTGAGAATGGCGATCCATATTGGTCGTGGACCGCCAGTATAATCTCGCTTAGCCCTGCCGACCGAAAGCGGCTTGAGGCGTTCATTGATCGCTGCCGCGGCGGCATGGTCACGGTTCACTATACGCCGAAAGACGCATGTATTCCGCAAGCTTACTGGGGGGATGCCAATAATCCGGCAATCACCGGCACCGCGACGCTGGCTGCGATCAACGGCAACGCGCTGACTTTCAACGGCGTAGTGTCTGGACTGAAATTGACGGAAGGCGACCTGATAGGCTTGTCGACCGGCGAATACAACTTCATCGCTCGCATCGCCACTGATGCCGCAGCAGCCAGCACGAGCATGCAGGTGAAGATCGAGCCGTTTCTGCCTTCATATATCGGCGTCGGCTCTACGGTGCGCTTCAAGAATCCCGTCATGAATATGCGGATGATGCCGAACAGTTTGGAAATCGGCGATGGCTTTTTCCCTGGGGCATCTTTTCAGCTTGTTGAGGTGCCACGGTAGATCACGCGGCATGGTTAATGATTGTGAGGAGCTTAATCGATGAGCTTGCCATATCTTGCATTGCAAGGTGCAACGGTTTCGCACTGCGCCAGTAGCGCTAGACATACATGCCATGTTGGCGACATTCTCGCCGACATGGTACTGGCCGACGCAAGATTGCCTTCTTGTGGGCATTACCAAGCATTAGTTCCGGCGTGAGCCGCTACCAGGATCAGGACGAGGCTTGTGAGAATTTAAAGTTTACCTTATTCGCCGCTAGTCGGAATATGACTCGCCTTTACCGCTAAAGTCGTCATTATTTGAGCTAGGAATATTTTATTGGTGGGGGAAGCCAATTGAATGATATGACGGCCGCCCGTGAAATCTCGGGCAATACAGTTGGTTTTGCAAGAGTCTTGCAAGGCGCGGTATCCTTCAAGGACAGTGGAATCGAAAATGTCAATTCGACATATCGTGGTGAAATTTTAAAAAGTGATGGAAGCACTACGTTTGCCTATATAAAAGACCTCTCGTCTCGTGAGCTCGCGAACGAAGTGATGGCTTCGTTGCTTGGGCGGGCTCTTGGCCTACAAATCCCAGACGTATATTTTGCCCTCGCGTCTGATGATGTGATTAAAGCTGAACTTGCTCCTAAACTTGGTGAAGAGCGAATCCTGTTCGCTAGCGCTGATGCCACCGTCCCATCGATTTCTTCATTTTTAAATGGCAAGTTCTCTAACACAGCACTTCGAAGAATTGCAGAGGCACTATTTCAGAACGGTTGCCTTGCAAGCTTTTATGAGTTCGATACTTGGTCCGCCAACGTAGACCGACACCCAGGTAACTTGTTGCTGTCTTCAGACGGTGGTTTTTGGCTAATTGATCATGGTTATTGCTTCACCGGACCGTTATGGGTTGGCCACGAACTCAATCCGGATAATCCGTATTTAAATCGTTTACGGGAATGGGTGACTCCTTTTCTAACTCAAGACGAATTATCAGATACAGTATCAAGACTAGGTAGTTTGGCGCAGCAGATTTCGTCAGTTGATCTTGAGCAGATTGGTCGTTCGAATAAAATCATTGATCTGATCGGCAACGAGGACTTCGATATGCTTGTGAAGTTCCTGAAAGGGCGCGTGCCAAACATACAAAGATTTGCAGCATCAGCATTGGGACGATTAACATGAGCTTTGAAAGCAATATGTTTCCCGGCATATCTCAACTGATCAGCGCGAAAAGAGCGCCGATAATTTTTCGTCCCTTTATCGGCTCTCCTGAACAGTTAGTCGTAGGCGTAGTTACTTATTGCGCCAACGGCATGCATATTGAGAGGGCGAATCGTCTTGAAAGGCTCAGCTGCCTGTTTGGCGAAGAAATTGCGGGCGCTGTATTGGCAATCGAAGTAGCTCTTGATCAAATTAGCGAGACCGCCGAAGTTGATTTGCTAAGCATGGAACTGATCGCTGACAGTTCAGTGTCGGCCGTAAGCATAGGAACAAGCCATGGTTGTCAAGGTAAAGATTTGAAACAGATGGCCGTTGCTTGGTTGTCCGCAATGTCAGCTCTATATGTTGCAATCGATGATACTGATGCTGGTAATTACATCAGCTTAGGAAAAGTCGTTCGGTTGGAGGTTGAGAATAGTAAAGAAAGGTTGCCTGGCCTGATCTTGGAATATGTTTCAACTAAACGTCCATCAATTAGGAACGCGTTTAGCGACGAGATACGTGATGGAAAACTTCGCCGCCGGACAGGCGCTCACGGGATTATTGATTTTTCAGGCAATAAGATTGTTGCTAATTTTGGGACGCTCAATGCGCAAAACCACGCTTCGTCCATTGATCGCATAAAGAGAAGAATGTGGGATTTGAAGGTCGACCGAGATAGCGAAAAAGGAGCGTTTCTAAAGCGAAACCATGAGATGCTCGTGCAGCACCCACCAGCAAATGATCCTCAACTGTCCCAAAAGCAAGTCGATAAGATTCACGATTCAATCGCCGAACTTGAAAGACAAGCTGACCAGGAGGAAATCAGATTGCGTCCGATGCACTCTGTGGCGGAAATTGGCGAGCATTTGATTACCGCCGAAGCAGCATAGAGAGTTTTGATTTCGATTTTTGTTCGCTAGTTCCAATCCCGCAATCAAGCCGCAATCCGTCGGTCTCGGCGTCACGGTGAATGGCAGCCCCGCCGAATAAACCATATCGCTTTGTCGACACATAGCGCCGCCCACTGAGGCGCCCTTCGGGGCGTCTTTCGGATGGCTAAGGTTGCGAATTAATCAACGTTCAGTTGACTGTGTGTTGCAGCTGTTATACACATTTATGTAGCTTTTCCTTGTGAAAAGGCACCCCAATATTTTTATACGTGGGAATGAAATATGACTGAGCAGCAGCGTAATCATCTAATTTCAAAACTTCGAGATACCGCTCAGCGTGCATCAATCACGGAAGAATCTGCGCGCCGTCAATTGATAGATGAAGGTATCTACACGCAGGATGGCTCGTTGCGTCCAGAGTTTGGTGGAAAAGGATTTGAAACGGAACGCACAATTTCGTTTCTCTAAGTGGCAAGATTACATCCATCTTTTGTTCTCGGATACCACGGGTGCGATGAATCCGTGGCCCGAGATATTTTATTTGGTAGTCAAGATTTTCGAGAAAGTAATGAAGCGTTTGATTGGCTCGGTCCTGGAATATATTTTTGGGAGAGCGACCCTAGACGGGCTTATGAATGGGCCTGCTGGAAGGTTAAACAGGGTCGATATAAGAAACCATTTGTAATAGGTGCAATAATTGATCTAGGCAATTGCTTAGATCTAACCCAAAGAGAGAATTTAGAACTTTTATCGGTATCTTACAGCTCATTTAAAGATATCCAAATTGCTAGTAATTTGGAGATGCCGGCAAATAAAGATTTGCGGAACGATGCAAATCAAGACAAACTTCTTAGGTTTCTGGATTGCTCAGTCATTCGCCATTTGCATTCTATTAACGAGTCCGAAGAGAACGGTGATCTGCAGCGATTTGATACCGTTAGAGGACTTTTTGTTGAAGGTGAACCCGCATACCCAGGTGGGCAGTTCTTTAATAAAACTCACACTCAGGTAGCTGTGCGTTCAATATACTGTATAAAAGGATGCTTTCGTCCGCTTGAATACGCGTTCTCTGATCCGCATATGGGCGAAATCGAGCGCGACATAGTCATATCTTCTAATTCCAGTCTGGACGCTGCAGACTGGGGGGCATGGCAAGGCGCGCCCGCCACGAGCGACTAGTTGTTCAAGTAATTCCTGCGGAAAACCCAACCGACCTAGGCCCTTAGCCTTGCCAACGACCTCCGCGCCCGCCACCTTGAGTACCGAAAGGCGGGTCATATGCAGATTTTCGATTTTATCAATCAAGACGAACTGGACGAACTTCCAGAAGACGAGAATGCGGCGTTCCTTGAATTCGTTCGGATAGCTCGCGGCAGGTTGCAGGAGAGACTGACCGAATTAAACTCTAATAATGACAACGATTGGGACGCCATTAAGGACGCTAGGCATGGCTTTGTGAATGTTGTCACTGCGACCGCGCGCCAGTTAAAAATAGAACCCTTTGCGTCGATGGATGTTCCTCGCGTAAAAGAAATGGACTATGAAGACTATCGCCAGTTTATCTCTGATGTTGATCACTATCTTACGCAAATGCTATTTACAGTACGTTCGACATCTCGACGTGAAAGTGTTGGGTTATCAGAAGAAGCACGAACTTCAATTAGAACAAAATTATACTACTTGCGAGAAGCAATCGAAAAATCGGATTATGATGTTAGAGCAAAGGCTAGACTGCGCGCCCGTTTAGATGAGTTTGAAAAAGACCTTGAGAAACGCCGCATCAATTATGTTGCCGTTGCACGATTTGCTATAGAAGTTATTGCTTTACCAGGTGCATTGTCGTCCAGTTACGACATAACTGCGAAACTGGTGAATCAGATCATACAGACCATTGGCGAAGAAAAAATTTCAGAAGATGAGCGCCGACGTCTGCCGCCAGTCGAAAAACCAGCTGCACTTATTCCGCCTCGCGCCGAAGAGAAAAAGAAATCAGAGCCCGACTTCGGACAAGCGTTCAGTCGTGATCTGGACGACGAGATTCCATTCTAGGCGCTTTACCTATCCGCAAAGATCGATCCCCTTTTGGGGCGGGCTGACGCACACCGCGTTTAACGAGAAAGTCGCGATAATAGAAAGCACGTAACGGCGAGAGCGGCAATAACGCCGCCCATTACGACGATGCGATCTGAAATCGTGATATCCAGCATCTCAGTCTCTGTTCTTTTCGGTCCAGACCGTGAAGCCAATTAGAGCGAACAGCGAGAACATCATTGCGCTAATAAACCAAACAAATAGGCTCATACCGGTTCCTCCGGGCAGATTAACTCGCTCGGCGGGAAAAGGTTCAGCAGGGAAGTAAATATAGATCAGAAAGCCCTGATCAGCAGGGTGTAACGTACTGACCAGGGCTTGCGCACGGGGTGCCATCGGATTGGAAAGCCATGCGCTATAAGAGAAATATTGTGCGCAATTCGTCGGACAAGGGGCCGCGCGGTTTTTTGTACGGTACCGTACGCCGCATCTGGCGACGCGCGCCTGAGTTTCGACGTCTACAGAGAGTAGCCGTACGCCGCCAGTGCGATCCCGCCGACCACACCAATAACCGACCATCCCAGCATGCTGATGCCCATGAAGCTGTGATAGGTTTTATCGGAGACTTTTTTAAAAGCCACCGCGACCAACAAATTCACGGTCGCGCCAAAGATCAGGCCGATACCGTTGGCGACGTAGGCTGCGGGGTGAAGTGCCATGCTCTGCATGAAATATAGTCGCAGCAGAAAAGTCGCGCCCAGCATACCTGCGATCAGCACGAAAACTGAGACCATGCCGAAACCGGACCATCTTATAAGCATTGTCTAAATTACCTCTGTCTTAGGGAAGATCGAGCGGTAATGACTCTTGCCTCGTCGATGAACAACCTTTTTCTCGAGATTTTCCCAATAGAAACGTTACTCTCACGATGACGAAGCTCGGGCGGTTTGGTTTCTGTTTGGGAAGAAGGACGCAGCCAGTCGCGTTTATGATCTAAACAAAATCAATTTCTTCGCGGAGAGGCTTGGTCTTTGAAAGGCAAGCGGGCGGCTTAAAAGCACCTCGCGAGAAGGCTGCCAACAGGAATAAGGGCCCCGGATTACTCCAGAGCCCCTTTCGCGTAAGCGGGTTGATTATCTGTGGTAAGATAAGCCACCCCAAATTCTACCTTCGTCACGATGACGGCCACCGTGTATGGCCCCAATGTAGGCCGCCACAGCGGCAACGAGAGCAGACGCTGCAAGCAGGAATGCAGTGAGAATGCCTGTTATTCTGGCCTTTTCAGCAGTTTTAGCCGCTTGAGCCTTTATTTCTTCAGCAGCTTTTTCCGCTTGTGCTCGAGTGTCGGCGACTGCCTTTTTTGCTTCTTCCACTTTCGCCTGGGCTTCGGTGCGAAGGGCCTGGACGCGCTCAACGGTCTGGTTCACGCGGGTCTGGGCGTCATTTGGACTAAGCCCCGTCCGAGTGGCGACTTGATTTGTGAGCCAAGTGCGGTCCGCGTCAGAGATTTCACCAGTACTAAGCAGATTTCCCAAAATACCGCTTATCTGACGTTGGAAATCCGCCAAGTTCTGTGCTTCCTGACCGGCAACAGAGCTTCCTTGGGCGTCTGTGCGCAACAGGCTATCTGTAAGATAATCTAATGGGTTTGTTTTCAGCCCTTGCGGCAACATCTGCTCTACGGATGGAGCGGCAGCTTGTCCTGCACCTTGCTCAAGCCCTGAAACAGCTTGCCCCGCACCTGAAACGATGCCGCCCGCTAACTGACCTGCGCCCTGAGCGGCGCTGCCGACAACCGTGCCAGCGGTTTGTACCGCTGTCTCAGCCGCGCTTCCAACGGCTTTTGCGCCACCTGAAATAGCGCTGACGAGTAGAAGCGTGGAAACGATAGTCCCTAGGCCCCATACAACCAAGCCATTCAGGCCATCCCGAACTGTCAGTTCGTCACGAGTTGCGGTTCCAGCGGGTCGGCGCATTCTTCCGGTGATATATCCACCGAGCATATAAGATGCGACCGTCGATATGACGATAAAGAGCGCCGTAATAACAAGCCATACGGTACTTATATCCCCGCCTTCATCGACGGAAAATGAGCTTAAGCCAAGGCCGCCGGCGAATGTTGTCAGGACGGCCATCACGCCCGATGCCACTGTGGCGCCTGCAAAGATTGCAGCCCAGTCTACATAGCCGCGATCAGACGTCTTTTCTACGACAGTTGGATCTACCATCAACGTAACCCCAGAAAAGAGAGAATGAATAACACGATGACAACTAGTCCTACTAAATAGATGATAGAGTTCATGTCGATTGTCTCCTATCGAGAGCCGAGCACCTGCATTGTATTTCTGTATTGCGGTGGTTTTTCCAACCGGGACAACTCGCTAGATGGCAAAAGGTTTCAGCAAAAGACGATTTATTGGCGTGATCAATCCTTTGACCTATCCGGATAGGGCTCTTTCGGAACCTTGATCTTCGGATTTCCTGGAGCATTTGATTGTTCGTGTGTAGGTTTTTCTTGATGATCGCTTGGCTCGACCTGGGACGGTTCAGTTGTTGATTTCTCTCTCACCAGATCGGGATCGGACCATGGGTTTCTTTTTTGTGCCATCGCCTGTTCTCCAGTTTGCTGGCCTTCTTTGTTCTTGAAGCCCCGACGTTCTCTACAAACGTCGGGGCCGCGCTCGACAATTGAGGTTTATGACCTTGCCGCGCGCTTTATCCGCTAAGCTTCGTACGACCCGGCGGATAATAAATTACCCTGCCCATGGAAGAGCTAGGGCTGGGCTACGCAGATCCCGGTGTTAAATGTGTTTCGGGAGCTTGGCGGATGCCATCGCCTCGTGGACAACTGCCCGCGTGAGAAATTGTTCCATGTCAGGCGATCGGATCATATTCCGCGGGAGCCTTAGGGCCTGTCTGAGCATGCAGGGCTGGCGGTTGGGCGAGTTGGGGCTCCCAAATGTGAGACGGAGATATCTGGCCAGACGATGCTGTAGGAACCGTGTCCGCCCGCGCCGGGAACTTAAATTACGACATAGCGTTAATCGAGGGACAGAGATGCAGTTACCTGCCTGTCTCATCAACTATCGCCCGCTTCCTGCCGGGAATTTTCGGGCGCGTTGACGTAACCAATTCATGAGAGGAGATGAACTATGGCCAAGGAAAAAAATCTTGAAGACCTATTCCACGATACCCTCAAGGACATCTACTACGCTGAACGTAAAATTCTCAAAGCCCTGCCAAAAATGAAGCGTGCGGCACAGTGCGAAGATCTGAAAGCAGCATTCGAAAAGCACCGTGAACAGACTGAAGGCCACGTCGAACGACTCGTCCAAGTGTTTGAAATCATGGGCAAGACAGCAAGAGGCAAGACTTGCGATGCGATTGAGGGGATCATCGCTGAAGGCGAGGAGATCATGGAGGAGTTTAAGGATACCGCCGCGCTCGACGCTGGTCTGATCTCGTCTGCACAAGCGGTCGAACATTACGAAATCACACGTTATGGGACATTGAAGCGTTGGGCGACGGAGCTTGGCATGACTGATGCCGCAAAACTACTCGACCAGACGCTGCAGGAGGAATCCAAGACGGACAGTGATCTGACGAAACTTGCGGATGCGTCAGCTAACCAACGCGCCAAAGCAGCGTGATCATGAGTTAAGGGTGCCGAGTGGCACCCTTTTCATTTGAACATAGATCGCGAAAGAATTGGAGCCAGCCATGTCAGCCAGCAACAAGGCCACAAATGGACGGAAGTCACTCAAGCTTCATGATCAGAAGCTCGACGCAGGCCAAGGCGGAGACCTTCATCAACTCGCCGACGATAAGACGCAAATCATGACTACCGCCCAAGGAGGGCCAGTATCGGATGACCTCAATACGCTCAAGGTCGGCGCGCGCGGCCCGACGCTGATTGAAGATTTTCACTTCCGGGAAAAGATCTTTCATTTCGACCACGAACGCATTCCCGAGCGCGTTGTGCACGCACGTGGCTATGGCGCGCATGGCTATTTCGAAACGACAAAATCCCTGAGCGAATATACGCGCGCCGACATTTTCCAACGCGTCGGCGAGAAAACTCCAGTTTTTGTTCGATTTTCAACCGTTGCGGGATCGAAAGGATCGTTCGACCTCGCCCGTGATGTGCGTGGCTTCGCGGTCAAGATGTACACCAAGGAAGGCAACTGGGATCTCGTCGGCAATAATATTCCCGTCTTCTTCATCCAGGACGCCATCCGATTTCCAGACATGGTTCACGCTGTCAAGGAAGAGCCGGACCGGGCTTTTCCGCAGGCCCAGTCGGCACACGACAATTTTTGGGACTTCATCGGTTTGACGCCGGAATCCATGCACATGATCATGTGGGTCATGTCGGATCGCGCCATCCCGCGCTCCTTCCGCTTCATGGAGGGGTTTGGCGTCCATACCTTCCGCTTTGTGAATGCCAAGGACGAATCAACGTTCGTCAAGTTTCTCTGGAAACCGAAGCTCGGATTGCAATCGGTTGTCTGGAACGAGGCCGTGAAGATCAACGGGGCCGACCCGGACTTTCACCGGCGCGATCTCTGGACCGCCATTCAGACCGGTAACTTTCCGGAATGGGAGTTGTGCGTGCAGCTTTTCGATCAGGACTTCGCCGACAGCTTCGATTTCGATGTGCTCGATCCGACAAAGCTGATTCCGGAAGAAGTCATCAAGCCTGTCCCAGTCGGGCGGCTGGTGCTTGATCGTATGCCAGACAACTTTTTTGCCGAAACCGAACAGGTTGCGTTCATGACGCAAAACGTCCCCGCTGGTATCGATTTCTCCAACGACCCCTTGCTACAGGGACGCAATTTTTCCTACCTCGACACGCAGTTGAAGAGACTGGGTAGCCCCAACTTTACCCATATTCCGATCAACGCGCCCAAATGCCCGTTCCATCATTTCCAACAGGACGGCCATATGGCGATGCGCAATCCTGTCGGACGAGCAAATTACCAGCCTAATTCGTGGGGCGAAGGGCCGAGGCCTGATCCCAGTCGCGGGTTACGGTCGTTTGCAGCGCAGGAAGAGGGACGGAAGGGGCGCCTTCGACCGGAGAGCTTCGCCGACCATTACAGCCAGGCTCGTCAGTTTTATCTGAGCCAGACCGCTGTGGAGCAACGGCATATTGCAATGGCGCTGACGTTCGAACTGTCGAAAGTGGAAACACCTGTGATCCGCGAGCGTATTGTGTCTCATCTGCTCAACATTGATGCCAACCTTGCGGAAACCGTCGCCGGCAAGCTCGGCATCCGCAAGATGCCGAAGGCTGCGGATGCGATGGCGCCCGTGCGCGACGATCTCGCTCCGTCCCCCGCACTGAGCATCATTGAGAACGGACCCAGCAGCTTCAAGGGCAGAAAGATCGGCGTGCTTGTTGCCAATGGCACTGATGCGCAGGTGCTCAAGGGTATCCGGCACGCCGCGGAGAAGGAAGGCGCAATGGTGGAACTGGTTGCGCCGACGGTCGGAGGTTTCGAAGCATCCAGCGGCGAATGGATGGAGGCCAATCATATGATTGATGGCGGTCCATCCGTATTGTTTGATGCTGTCGCCCTCGTGTTATCGGAAGAAGCGGCCAATCGGCTTATCGGCGAATCCACCGCACGGGACTTCGTTGCAGACGCTTTTGCCCACTGCAAGTTCATCGGCTTTACAGCGGGCGCTATGCCGCTGCTTGCCCAAGCAGGTATAGAGCCCCAAATGGATGAGGGGCTGGTTCCCCTCGACAATGCACAGGCAGCCAAGGAGTTTGTCGCATCTTGCCGCAAGCTCCGGCTATGGGCGAGGGAAGATGCCGTCAAGATTTGACCTTCAGGCGCGCCACTAGCGTGAGAAGATGTTGCGAAATTTATGGCGGTCCGGGCGAAGCCCGGACTGCCCGTGGCGGAAGTGATAGAGTGTCGGTGCTGACACCCTGATCGTGGTCTCTCATCCACTTTCTACGCGCGATGCGTATGGCGTAACTTGGCGGTTAAACTGCCCTCTGTACCTCACGGCAGGTTCAGAGTTACGAATGGCCATTCCCGAATGCGGAAGAATGCCGCAAACTTATGCTGATTTCCCGGCACGTTTTTCTATCTCGTCGCGAAGCCTTTCCAGCTCCTTTAGAGGCAAATGCTCGATGCCAATCACGTCCTCGCGGGCATTCTTCAAAGCATGCAGAATTTCGTCGAGCTTCGCTTGCAGAGCACAGGAATCGCGATTTTGCGAGTTCTGGATAAGGAAGACCATCAGGAAAGTGATGATTGTTGTGGATGTGTTCACAATCAGCTGCCATGTGTCAGAGTAGCCGAAAAACGGACCTGACAATGCCCATGTTGCGATGAAAAGAATAGCGACTACAAATGTGTATTGATTGCCTGCTGCCGAAGCGGCTTTTTCACTGAACTTGGCGAAGATTTTTTCCATTGGGATCATCCTACTGGTTGGCTGGAAAATAAACTTCGCAAGGGCGGTTTTGTTGCCAGAAACCCGCATACATGACCCCAATTCCGGTTCTGACACGTTAACTAGCTAGCCCGAGCGGAGATTCACGACCTTCTGACTCTTCTAAATTTGTTAGGAAGGGCACCGGCAAAACACTCCCGCGAGCGGGTAAGCCGCAGTGCCTATGATAGGCAAACGGGCGTTATGTTTTTTTGGGAACAAGCACGCTTATTTCGAGACCATTGGCGAGCCAGTTGCGTTGCACGCTGGCGTTAAGGGCGGTAATTAGTGCTGATTCAAGTCGGGTACCAAACCCCTCAGAATCGGTTTCCTTTTGTTCAGTTCGCACGGTTTCGGACCAAAGCAGCGTGTACGTATCCGCGGTTTCCAAGACCGTTACACACAAACTGCCAGAAGGTGTAGAAAGCGCTCCATGCTTGGCTGCGTTGGTCGCGAACTCATGGAGCAACAGGGATAAACTGGTCAACTGCTTTCCAGAGACAATAGGATCGGCCCCGGTAACAGTAATATTCTGTTGGTCATAAGGTTCGAGTATGGTGTTGAGGAGCGCGTGAAGAGAAGTTTCCGTCGCCCCCGCGTCCCCTGAGTTGGGCATAGTCAGTGCGTGAGCTCTCGCAAGAGAAGACAATCTGGCTTGCAGGCGCTGGCGCAATTCGTCTACGGTTTTCGCCCCGCGACCGCTCAATGATACGATCGCAGTCGCCAGCGCAAAGAGGTTCTTGATTCGATGATTCATCTCACCCATTAGGAGATGCTGCTCTTCCTGAGCGCGGCGTCGCTCTGTGATATCGCGAGCTATTTTCGACGCTCCGACAATCTGGCCCGACGCGTCCCGGATGGGAGAGATGGTCAGGGAAATATCAAAAAGCGTTCCGTCTTTTTTCTTTCTAACAGTTTCAAAATGATCGACGCGGTTTCCTGCCCGAATCTGTGCTAAGATTGCAGGTTCTTCTTGCAGTCGATCTTTTGGAATAAGGATAGTGATCGGCTTCCCTATTATTTCATCAGGTTCGTATCCGAAAAGTCGCTGGGCACCCCTGTTCCAGGTTTTTACGTTGCCGTTGAGATCCTTGCTGATGATAGCGTCATCAGAACCATCGATGATAGCCGCCAGCCAGTCTCGGGGGTCGAGATCCGTACCATAAAAACTCGTTTGCCACGCATAGGAACCAGAATAGGAATGTACGGGCAACAAGATGTTGGCCGGCTGATCCATGTTTTCGTCATTCATCGCGCCACCCTCGATTTACTGAGCTATCAGCACAGCGAATTTGAGCAACAATCATATATGTTTTCAACAATCTACTTCAATCCGCAAATGTCCTGCGCCAGATTGCAAACGTGCCCTATTGGGGCACTTTGGATGATCCATCGAAAATCTCAATCGCCAAGTACTTTACAGTAAATCAGTCACTCGGAATCTGCTCTTTCGCACAGGCGCAATTTAACCCCAAACTTCAAAAGGCAGAGCTTTATTCGCTCATTTTCTTCAACACAAATCGCGGTCTTTCAGCAATTTCTCAATAGCAGCATGCACGTCGGCTGCCGTTTTGTCGTCGTTGATGCGAAGTAGTCAGCAGTGGAGTTTTTTGAGCGACTCTGCTTCACACTGCTCGATACAGCAATAAACAGCGCCAATGATCAGCCATTGATGTATCTCACACGGTTAGGGTCGGCTACCGCCCCAATTTCTCAGCAATGCCTCCTGGGCGGCTGCTGTACTGGCGGTGTTTGTTCTCATTACCTATCCGCAAAGATCGCGCTGGCTTTTGTTGGGGCGTTTTTGGTTGCTGGAGCAGGAGGAGCGCTTACGGCCGCAGTGCGATTGCCGCTCAGCGAAGCGGCGATCTGTTTTTGCGACTCGCTGATGCTTGCGGCGTAATCGACCAATTGTCCGATGCAATAGAGAAACACGCCAGAGACTACGGCGCTGCACCCTGCAGTAAGCGCAAATGAACCGCCGCGGTTCATCTCGATAAAGCCCATTAGCGCCAACAGCGCTCCGCCGATCAAGCTTAGTAGCCCAAGAATTTTTGCCGCTGTTGCCATCATTGCCCCTTCCAACGCGATACGTCGGAAGGTGCCTCATTTAGCCGGCGATATCAACTATCGAAGCATCTTGCCTGGCTTAGGAACTTCAATCTTCAAGCTCGTTGCATGGTTGTTGCCAGCGCCGTCGTCTCGTGACCGGTCATACAAGACGCCAAAGGAATTTTTGGTCTCTATGAATTCTATACCGTGTTCCTCTAGTACGCGGCGTAACTGTTGAATGGTGGACTGTTTAGCGTCGTTTCCGTTCTCAATTCTGGAAATTGTGTTCGCAGTTATTCCCGAAGCTTCAGCTAGCTCGCGCACACCCCATTTGAGGGCGGTCCTCGCTAATCGCAATTGCATCGGCGTCATTTTGTGTACCTTGTACAAATAGGCGTTGACAGCATACCGAATGCTGCTATGGTTTGGATACAGTACAAATACAGCGGGACGAAATCAACGCAAACCTACTGACATAGTTACCAGACCGTTAATCGAGGAGACCATCATGCAGCACACCGTGCCAGCAAACGCCACCGGCTTGCCCATCGCCATCGACATGCCGATACGGGCCAGGCAGCAGCAGCCCCGCAACCTTTGCGCCATGGTTATCGATGGCGAAGCCGTCTGGGTCGATATCAACCGCTATGACGAAACTGGGCGCGCCGTAATCATCGAACACGATGGACGCATTCGCCTGATGGAAGTCGAACAGGAACACATCGGTTTTCGTCCCTTCGGTGCTCGCACTTCTTTAGGGCAGCGGTTTAAGTCGGCACATGGCGGTGTGGCTCGCAACAGCGTGATCGTCGTCGGCATGGTCATTGACGCACCGATTCGCGGAGGTCGGTTAATTGAGTGCGATTTGTCATGACCGGACTTGAAAGTTACGTGAACGCACTCGAAACAGCGAGAGAGACCTTCTTCGAGATGGACGACGCCCTGGGCCAGCTTTCATGCGCAATCGACGTGATTGAAGCTCTGACCGATGGGCATATCGCTAGCAAGGCGACTAACCCGCTGCATCACAATTACCGGCGATTGTGCGAGGCGCTAAGCGACGCATGGCCGACGGTTGTGAAAGCCGCGCCGCCACTTCCTGACTTTGGCGATGACCTCTTCCACGAAGGGGCGACGGTATTCATGGGCGGCAAGTCCTACGTTCTCGGAAAATACCATCCTGAAATCAAAGCGTGGGATCTGTGCCACGGCGGCGAGAACGAAATCACCCTGCGCGCAGATATCCTGCGCAGGAACATCACGGGCATCATATTTAAGGAAGCATCATGACCCCGCAAGAACGGTTGGTTCAAGCCATCAACGACGCCACGGCTCTTTCGCTGATTATCGGGGATCTTTTCGACAAGGATGACGTGAGGCAGGACTTTCTTGCCCGCCAGCTGGTTTCGGCCACTGAACGGATGAACCGCGCCCTTGCGGCCTGGCAGAAAGAGCTATCCGAGGACAGCGAGCCGGAACAGGTGGCGGCATGAGTAAGGCAGAGAAGCGAACACTGAAGGAAAACGTGAAGCCGCCGAAGAAGGAGTCCGTGTACCTGAAAGCGCTGGCAAGCCGCGTGAAGGGGAAGGGGAGGAAGCCATGATTGGCGTGGCCGTCGGTAGTGCAGGCTGGACGATTGTCCGCGAATTATGGCGCCACCGTCGACGCTAACACCTATTGCCCGCCTAGCCGGACCGATCTTCTAAATCGGTAACCGTAACAGGAGCTGAAAATCGCGGTTCGATTCCGCGGGCGGGCTCCATAATCCCGGCCTTTACCAGCCGGGAACCTGTGCAGATTTTGCACAAGTCACCAGAACACGAGGATTTAAAGCGGTCTCTGGCTTCCGGGCCGGAGACATAAAAAAGGACGGCGTTATGCCCGGCACCATCCGTAAGCCGCCGTCCTCCGTACTAGCCAAGGACACGAGGAGACAAAAGCCACCAACCTTGGCGTTTCTTCCGGGTACCACCCCGGCAACCGGCATATGGCCTTCACCACGCCATGTGTCAATCGCCACCAAAACGAGGAATGACTATGATTAAAGAACAGAGCACATTCATCGTGGATCTTATCGACATCGCAAAGCGTGCCGAATGCAAGATCACGATCACAACCAAAAGTGGCCATGTCGTCTGCGAAGTTGGCCCTGAGACGTTCCCCTTCAAAGTCGACGAAGACGGCGTCGTCTATATGGATAATGCCAAGGTCGATTACGAAGCTCTCAATATGGATGTCGGCGAACTGATGCGGTTCCTGGATTCGAGGATAGGCACGCTCCGGCAAGAAATCTTGCGCATGTCAGCTAAGACCAGCGGCGAGCATGCGAGCCACGTATCGATGAAATTCTATGTCGGCGAACTGCGATTGACGGTCGAGCCGACCGAAGTGCCACTTTTCGACCCACGCAAGGACATAGGCGAAACATTCTCCAAAGCCTGCAAAAGCTGGACTGAAAGCATCGCAGAGGCGACAAGCCCGCGATCGGATTTGGCAAAAACTATCGAGCATCTAACGGTACGTCTCGATCCAGAAGAGCTTTACGACGATCTGGTGAAAAGCCCGGAATTCAAGTCGGTAATTGTAGACGCGCTCTGTCGCGGTCCGCGTACCGTGCATATCAAGCTGTAACGAAATGCCCCGCCCGCCAAGCCGGTGGCGGGGCAAGAATCGAAATTTCATGTCGCGCTCATGTCGCGTTCTGCCGCCTGAACGTAGTGCGACCTGTTACAATTCAATACGTTATGTTGCATCGAATTTCAGGGTTATGCGACATGAAAATGAGGGAAAATGACAGCTAAGTCATTGATTTTAAAGTGGCTGGGGAACCTGGATTCGAACCAAGACTAACGGAGTCAGAGTCCGTTGTTCTACCCTTAAACTATTCCCCAGCAAGGATTGCAAATTATGCTCTTATCGAGAGTTTGCAATTGCGACAGGAGCGTGAAGCTCGTTCGCGACGGCCTCCATCTAGCGAACTCAAACCGCGAACGCAACCCCTTTCTTTGAAAAAAGAACAGTAAATTTAGCTATCCCCAATTTGTCGAGCCGCGATGGTCAAAAACAACCGCAAAGCCTGGCCTTTTGTGGAGTAGTCAAAAGGGCGACGGGTATGGGTGCGGCTTTAAAATAAAAAGGCCCGGCCAGCGGAGGAGCGGGCCGGGCAAAGGGCAGGCTGGCCGAGAGGGGACCCGGCTTGTGAAGGTGGCGCCTGCCAGATGTTCCGTCAGCAGTTCGGGCGGAGAGGTTTCCTCGCCCGAACCGTGGATGCAAGAGACTGCTGAAGCATTTGCCTCAGCAGATATGCCGTGTGGCCTCGATGCGGCGCTGCGCATCGGCAAGCGAACGCAGAACACGTGTCGGATTTTCGCGACCGCGATAATGCGTCGCCGTATAGACATCGCCGCGATGCAGACCAATGTCGCGTAGCAGATAATCGTCAAGCTCGTTCAGTCGCATCACATGCTGTCGATTGCGGAAAATCATCCAGCGACGCAGAGCCGACGTAAACACAGCTTTCACCGTTTGCGCGAACGTGGAGGTCTCTGCGCTCGTTGCCGGTAAGTAGGTCGTCGTTGTCTTGCTTATCGCTGTCATGTCCGCTCTCCTTTAAATCAGCGGTGCTAAGGGGTTCTTATCGTCAGGGTCATGCGCTTTCGCGGCTCCTTTCCTCTACGACGGCTGCTTTATCCAACAATCGAATTGATTGTTCCAACGAATGTTTCTAATGTCATTCTTCAATTATAGTGATGGATAGCGCCCATGAGCACGCCTCTGGATCTCGATCAGTTACAAACCTTCATCGCCATAGCCGACACCGGCAGTTTCACACGCGCTGCCGATGCTATTTTCAAGACGCAATCGGCGGTTTCCATGCAGATGCGGCGGCTGGAGGAGCGGATCGGCAAGCCCCTGTTCGAGCGGGACGGGCGCTCCAATCGTCTGACTGAAGATGGCGACAGGCTGCTTCTTTATGCGCGGCGGATGATGCAACTGAATGGTGAGACCATTGCGGCTTTCGACGATACGCAACTGGAAGGGCATGTCCGCATTGGAACACCTGATGATTATGCCGATCGCTTCCTGCCGGAAATCATGGCGCGTTTCGCCCGGTCCAATCCGCGCGTCGAGCTGTCGGTGGTCTGCGAGCCAACGGTCAATCTCGATGAAATGATCCGCCGCGGCACGCTGGATATTGCGCTGGTCACGCAGTGCGACGACAAGCGCCGCTCGGAAGTGGTACGCACCGAACCGTTGCTCTGGGTCACCTCGGCCAACCATGCCGTGCATGAGGAAGCCGTGCTGCCGCTTGCAGTGGGTCGCCCGACCTGCATCTGGCGTCATGCGGCAATCGAAGTGCTGGAAGCGGCGAAACGCGATTATCGCATTATCATCACGAGCTGGTCTGCGACGGTTTCGGCGGCTGCGGTTCTCTCCGGCCTTGCCGTTTCGGTGCTGCCGGAATGTGCATTGCGTCCGGGCATGCGGGTGCTGGGCGAGGCGGACGGATTTGGCACCTTGCCGGAATTCGGCATCGGCATCATGCGCGGCCATAACAAGCAGAATGCGGTGGTGGATGCGCTGGCGCAGCACATTATCGAAAGTCTCGACAATATTTCGTCGCCGCAGCCGGTAGGCATTGTCGGCGCAATGAATTCACCGGAAATTTCGTCGTTTCCGGCGGTTCGCACGCGGAGGGTGCGGGCCAATGAATTGCTGCCTGGCTGGTGAGGCCAGTTGTGATCGAACTGTAATTTGCCGCGCGGCTGCTTGACCAGCCATACCGGCTAATGGCCTATGATGGGATGAGCATGGGTTCCGATTCGAGTTTTACCGGCGCATCGTCGAATGTCGCCGAGTATAGCGTTTCCGAGATTTCCGGCGCTTTGAAGCGCACGGTCGAGGATACGTTCGGCCATGTGCGCGTGCGGGGTGAAATCTCCGGCTATCGCGGGCCACATTCTTCCGGTCACGCCTATTTTGCCTTGAAAGACGACCGCTCGCGGCTGGAAGCCGTGATCTGGCGCGGCTCCATGGGCCGCCTGCGGTTTCGTCCCGAAGAGGGCATGGAGGTCATCGCCACCGGCAAGCTGACCACCTATCCGGGATCGTCGAAATATCAGATCGTCATCGAGCAGATGGAACCGGCAGGCGCCGGTGCGCTGATGGCGCTTCTGGAAGACCGCAAGCGCCGCTTGGCGGCGGAAGGACTATTCGATCCGGCGGTCAAGCAGCTTCTGCCATTTATGCCGCGCGTGATCGGGGTGGTGACATCGCCGACAGGCGCTGTCATCCGCGATATTATTCACCGCATTTCAGATCGCTATCCGCTGCATGTCATTGTCTGGCCTGTGCGCGTGCAGGGCGAGACGAGCGGTCCGGAAGTGGCCGCTGCCGTGGACGGGTTCAACGCGATGCCGGAACACGGTCCCGTGCCGCGCCCCGATGTGCTGATCGTGGCGCGCGGCGGCGGCAGTCTGGAAGATCTGTGGGGCTTCAACGACGAAATCGTCGTGCGCGCCGTGGCTGCATCGCATATTCCGGTGATTTCGGCCGTGGGGCACGAAACCGACTGGACGCTGATCGATCTTGCTGCCGATGTGCGCGCACCGACCCCCACCGGCGCTGCGGAAATGGCCGTGCCGGTCAAGGCCGATTTGCAGGCAACGCTTGCCGGGCAATCGGCGCGTCTTGCATCGGCCATGTCGCGTTTCATCGATCTGAAGCGGCAGGCGCATCGCGCGGCTGCGCGCGCGCTGCCTTCCGCTGATCAGTTGCTGGCCTTGCCACGCCGCCGCTTTGACGAATCCGCTTCGCGGCTGACACGGGCGCTGTTCGTCAACACGCAGAAGAAGCGCGTTCACTTTGAAGGGCGCGCCCGGCAATTGTCGCCGCGCCTGTTGCAACGCCGCTTTGTGGAACAGCAGCGCACCATGTCGCTGCTCGGCCAGCGGCTGCCGCGCGCGCTGGAGGCGTTCCTGCGTGAACGCCGCACGGCGCTTTCGCATCGCGCAGACCGGCTGGTCCCGGAACCGATTTTGCGGCGCACCCGTCTAGCCACATCGACGGTCGAACAGCTGGATCGCCGACGCGATCAGGCTGTGCGGCTTTTGATCGAACGGGCCAAACGGCGCGGACAGGAACTTGAGCGCCTCATGCGCACCCTGTCTTATGAAAGCGTGCTGGATCGCGGCTTTGCCATCGTGTTCGATGCGGAGGGTAACCCGGTCAAGCAGGCTGCAAGCGTGGCTGCGGGCGATGCCCTGTCGCTCCGCTTCCGTGACGGCGATGTGGCAGTGGTTGCCGATGGCGGCACCGACGACGAATCGGCAGCCAGACCGAGCACGCCGAAAAAGCCTGTATCGTCCCGACCGGGCGGGCAAGGGTCGCTATTTTAGCAACACTCGCAATGTCTTGAATGCCGAATTGAGAAGCGGGTCGCCGGTTGGGCGTTTCTCTTAAGGCTGGCTTAAGCTTGGCCTTTTCTTTCTCGCACATCCGAAATGATCGGCACAATTCCGGTGCGAACGAACCGCGTTCATTGCCGCGATGCGTGTCCAACAAAGAGTTCAAGGATGTCGCGTAAAAACTCCCAAGACGCCGCATTTTCCGGCTTGAAGACGGCGGTGTTCAACCGCCGCAGCTTTCTGATCGGTGCAAGCGCTGTTGCGCTGTCAGGCTGTGTTTCCACCGCCCAGCCACCGCAACCGGCCCAGCCGGTCAAAAAGCCGGTCGCACCGTCGCAGCCGGTGCCGCTCATGTATCAGGCCATGCCGGAAGAACAGTTTCCGCTGCCTGCCGTCGATATCAGCAAGGTCGATCCAAAATTCTGGCGACAGGAAGTCGATTATCCGACATCCGAGGTGAAGGGCACCGTCATCGTCGATACGCCGAACAAATATCTCTACCACGTGCTCGGCAATGGGCGGGCGATGCGCTACGGCATCGGCGTGGGTCGTGACGGTTTTGCCTGGGCGGGCCGCGCCGTGATTGCCTACAAGCGCCAGTGGCCGCGCTGGACGCCGCCGGACGAGATGGTTGCGCGCCAGCCCGCGCTCAAGCCTTACAGCATTGCCAATGGCGGCATGCCCCCCGGCCTCAAGAACCCGCTTGGCGCGCGCACCTTGTATATCCATAAGGATGGCCGCGATACGCTATACCGTATCCACGGATCGCCGGAAGTATGGAGCATCGGCAAGGCTGTTTCCTCTGGCTGCATCCGTATGATCAATCAGGATGTGATCGACCTTTACAACAATGTGCGCGATGGCAGCACGATTGTTGTGATTCCCGATCCGACCAAGGCTCAGCAGGTCACAAGCTGACCCTGGAGCACATCCCGAAAAACGAAAAGGGCGCGAAAAACGCGCCCTTTTTATTTGGGTGTTTCACCCGGCTCAATGCTCAGTAAGCATATTCCAGGAAGATCGGTTCGACGGAACCGGCCCAGATGCTGTTATAGGCTTTCAGCATACGCTCGGCATCGGTGATGCCAGCGGCGACGATTTCTTCCAGGGGGCTGAGGAAGTGGGTTTCGTCAAAACCTTCAGGGTTCAGCTTGTTACGGTTCTTCAGGCCGAGCCGCGAAATCTTCAGCGTTTCGCGGGCGATGCCTTCCAGCGGCTTGCCACGGAATGTTGCCGTGAGCGCCTTAGTCGGCACGTCATTGCGCAGCGCCAGAACCTCTTCATAAGTCCAGTCCTTGGTCAGCATTTCGGCTGCCGTCAGCGCTTCTTCGTCATAGAGCAGGCCGACCCAATAGGCCGGCAGGGCACAAATGCGCCGCCACGGGCCGCCGTCTGCACCGCGCATTTCGAGGAAGCGCTTGAGGCGAACTTCCGGGAACAGCGTCGAAAGATGGTTGGTCCAGTCGCCCATATTCGGCACCGGATCGCTGACTTCACCCTTCAATGCGCCGTTCATGAACTGGCGGAAAGTAACATGGGTGCAATCGTGATAACGGCCATCGCGCAGGATGAAATACATCGGAATGTCGAGGGCCCAGTTGACATAGTCCGCAAAGCCGAAATTTTCCGAGAAGACGAAAGGCAGCACGCCGGCGCGCTGGTTGTCGGTATCGCGCCAGATGCTCGACCGCCACGACAGAAGGCCGTTCGGCTTGCCTTCAGTGAAGGGCGAGCTGGAAAACAGCGCCGTGGCGACCGATTGCAGCTTCATCGAAACCTGCATCTTGCGGCGCATGTCGCGTTCCGAACTGAAGTCGAGATTCACCTGAATGGTCGAGGTCCGGTACATCATGTCCAGACCTTCATGGCCAACCTTCGGCATGTAGTTGGTCATGATCTTGTAGCGCGACTTCGGCATGACCGGAGTTTCGGCCAGCGTCCATTTCGGGCTACCGCCGACGCCGAGAAAACGAATGCCCAGAGGTTCGGCGATTTCACGCACCTGGCTCAAATGGGCGTTCATCTCGCGGCAGGTCTGGTGAATGGTCGTAAGCGGCGCGCCGGAAAGCTCGAACTGCCCGCCCGGTTCCAGCGAAATTGCGCCCTGTCCGGTCGGCTCCACCAATCCGATGATGTTGCCTTCATCCATGATCGGCTCCCAGCCGAGCATGGCCTGCATGCCTTCCAGAATGGCTTTGATGCCGCGCGGGCCTGCATAGGGAACAGGGCTGTTGTCAGCGGTATAGAAGGGAAATTTCTCGTGTTCGGTGCCAATGCGCCAGGCATCCTTGGGTTTGTTTCCCCCGGCAAGATAGATCGCAAGTTCTTCAACGCCCGTCAGTGCCGTTTCGTCAGTCGTATCGCGCGCCATACAGTCTATCCCTGGTCGTATTTCAGCTTGTCAGCGTGATTGGACAAATTTGTCAAATCACGCAAGTCAATTTCATTGAACGATCGATTTAGAGAACATCATGCCGCATTTCTCCAGTCGCCGAGAATGGCCTGTACCAGAGCCATGGCCGCAACCGCAGCTGTATCCGCCCGCAAAATGCGAGGGCCGAGCGGAATGGCGGTCACGAAGGGCAGACGGTGCAGCAATTGCCGCTCTTCTTCCGAAAATCCGCCTTCCGGGCCAATCAGAAGCCCTATCGGCCAAGGCTTCGATTGGGGCTTCAAACCTTGCAGAATGCTCAACGGATCGTCCGATTCGTGGCTTTCATCGCAAAAGATCAGACGGCGTGACGGGTCCCACTGGTCGATAAAGCGGTCGAAACGCACTGCGTCGCGACATTCTGGTAGGCTGAGCACGCCGCATTGCTCGGCAGCCTCGATGGCATTGGCCTTTATTTTGTCGGTGCTGAGCTTCGGCACCTGCGTGTGCTGGGTGACGACCGGCTGCAAAACACCTGCGCCCATCTCAACGGCCTTTTGCACCATATAATCGAGGCGTCCCTGTTTCAGCGGCGCGAAACAATAGACGAGATCGCTTGGCGCTGGCTGCGGGCGCGTCTCCTCAACGGGTACGAGCAGAACACGCTTCTTGCCTTCCGGCTTCAGCCGGGCCTTCCATTCACCGTCGCGCCCGTTGAAAACGAGAACTTCATCGCCTTCTTTCAGGCGCAACACGTGAATGAGATAGTGGGCAGCCTGCGGCGCAGCCTCGACCGGCGTTTCCGGGGCGAGGTCATCCTCGATATAAAGTCGTTGCATTCTGTAATTGGCGCGCATGTTCGCATCGATGGCAGAGGGAAAGCCCGCCGGTCAAGCGCTTTGTGTGACCGTTCTGCCAGCTTGCGGATTGAAAACCGCTCTCACTTGAAGAAAAGCTTACACAAACAATTGATGGGAAATGTCTGGTGGTTGAATCTAATTAGATTGTATCCATATAGGTATGAAGCTATCTATTTGAATGGAATTGAAGTGATGAAACAAGCCTGGGTCGAATTCGCGCCGCTTCTTGCAAGCACTGCCAGAGGATGGCGGAAAGCCTTTGATGCGGCAATGGCGGAGCATGGTCTTTCCGATGCGAAAGCCGTTCCGCTGATGACCCTCTTGCGGCATGGCGATCTGATCCCCCAGGGGGTGCTGGCCGAACGGGTCGGCATCGAGGGGGCTACGATTGTTCGTGTCGTCGATGAGCTGGAAAAGGATGGCCTGATCCTGCGCGTCGCCGACGATGCCGACCGTCGCGTCAAACTCATCCAGTTGACAGAAGACGGCCGCGCCGTCGCCACCAAGGTGGAAAAGTCTGCGGCACGTCTTCGGACGCAGTTCTTAAGCGATTTCGACGCCGAACAGGTTGATGTCGCCATGGAAGTATTGCGCAAGCTGAACGAGAAATTCCTCAACCTTTAAACCAACGCTGCCTGCGAAAACCATGACCAAGCTCGCCGAAACAACACCGAAATTCTGGGATGTCGTCTTTTCCTTGAAGACGTTTGCAGCCGGTATGCTTGCCTTGTGGATTGCGCTGATGGCCAATCTGCCGAACCCATATTGGTCGATTGCCGCCGTTTACATTGTCGCGCATCCGCTTTCGGGGGCCACCACATCCAAGGGTCTCTATCGTCTGGTCGGCACGATTATCGGCGGCGCGGTCACGATCCTTTTCGTGCCGCATCTGATCAATTCGCCGGAGATTCTGACCGTCGCCATCGGCCTGTGGATGGGCGTCTGTCTGGCGATCAGCCTGCTCGACGGCACGCCGCGCAGCTATCTGTTCATGCTCGCCGGTTATACCGTGGCGATTGCAAGTTTTGCCGTGGTTTCTGTTCCCGAAACCACTTTTGATTATGCGCTTGGCCGCGTCGAGGAAATTGCCATTGGCATTATCTGTGCGGCAGTGGTCAACCGCCTTGTCTTTCCGCGCCACAGCGGGCCGGTTCTGGTCGGTCGTATCGACAACTGGTTGCGTGAGGGTTCACGGCTGGCCGTGGCCACCATGCGTGGCGAGGGCGCCAGCCCGCAATTCCTTCGCGACCGCCAGCGTCTGGCCGCCGATGCGCTGGAACTGCGCAATCTGACGACCCATGTGGCCTATGACACCTCGTCCATTCGCGGCGTCGGAACCATGCTGCATGTGCTGCAACAGCGCATGGTGGCCGTGCTGCCGATCATTTCCAGCCTGCATGATGTCATCGTGCTGAAGCCGGGTGAGGGCGAAAAGCCATGGCACCCCGCAGTGCAGCAACTTCTCGACGAAGCCTGTGACTGGCTCGAAAGCGGCGAAAATCTCAGCGAAGAGCGCCGCGCGGTTCTGTTGAAGCTGATCGACGAGATCGAGCGTCACGGCAAGGATGCCTCAAGCTGGGGCGAGCTTTTGCCGTTCAATGTGGCAGCGCGTGTGCGCGATCTGGTCCAGATCTGGAGTGATTGCATCACGCTGCGTCAGGATATCGTGTCTGGTGCAAAGCGCGGTCATGCGCTGCGCTGGCGTCGTTACGATGCCCATCTGAAGGGGCGTCCGGCGCACCGCGATTATGGCATGGCGTTTCTGTCAGGCTTCTCGGCCTTTCTCGCAACCGCTGTGGCAACGGCTTTCTGGATCGCCACAGGCTGGGCGCAGGGCAGTGCAGCCGCGATGATGGCGGGTATCTTCTGCTGTATTTTCGCGACGATGGACGATCCTGTGCCGGTGATGCGCAAGTTCAACTGGCTGCTGCTGATCGTGATTGTAGCGGCTTTTGTCTTCGAATTTGCGCTGCTGCCGCTGGTGGATGGCTTCTTCCCGCTGGCGCTGGTGCTGGGTCTGTTTCTGGTGCCTGCCGGTGTGCTTCTGGCAATTCCATCGCAGTTTCTGCTGGGCATGGTGCTCTGCGTGAACCTGCCGAACATGCTCATGCTGCAAAGCCACGCCACGTCGGATTTTGTGACCTTTGCCAATGCCAATCTGGCGACGGTTGTCGGTATTGTCATGGCTGCGGTGATTACATCTATCGTGCGCTCGGTCGGTGCTGAATGGAGCGTGCGGCGTCTGGTCAAGGCTGGCTGGCGCGATATCGTCGCGGCAACCGAACGCGGTCCGAGCCGTCATCGTCGGCAGCATATGAACCGCCTGTTGCTGCGCATGATCGACCGCATCGGCATGATGACGCCGCGTCTGGCGCTGATCCCGTCGGCGGATGTCGCCAAGGTCGATCTGTTGCGCGATCTGCGCAACGGGATGAACACCATCGACCTGCAGCAATATCGCGCCAAACTGGCCGAGCCTTGCCGCGATGCGGTGGATGCGGTGCTGGACGGTGTCGGCGCGCATTATCGTTCCCTGTCCAAGCATGGACCGGACGATCAGTCGCGCAAGAATACCGATGAACAACTGCTTGCTTCCATCGACAAGGCGATAGCGGCGATCATCGAAAGCGGTTCGCCCGCTGTTGCTCGCCGTCCGCGGCTTGCACTGGTGGCGCTGCGTTTCAACCTGTTTCCCAAGGCGCCGCCTTTTGCTTTGCCGCCGCGCCCGCAATTGGAGCTGCCGCAAGCTGCCTGACGAACAGCCCCGTGAAGACCTGAATGTGAACGATCATGAGACCTGAACTCGATATATACGGGATCTACATCCCCACTCTGGGCGTGCTGGCGCTTGGCGCCTATGTCCTCAATACGATCATGCAGCGCCTGCTGGCGCGCGTGCGTTTCTACCGTTTTGTGTGGCACCGGCCCTTGTTCGATGCCGCCATGTATTTCTGCATTCTTGGCGCTGCCGCCATTATCTTGAACGGAATAGACTGATGAAAAAGCTCTTCGCACATACTGGCCGGGTTTTTCTCACCCTCGTCATGGTCACAATGGCGGGGCTGCTTGGCTGGCATCTCTGGGACTATTACATGAATGCGCCGTGGACACGCGACGGCAAGATCCTTGCCGATGTGGTGCGGGTTGCGCCTGACGTTTCGGGTCTGGTGAGCGAGGTTCTCGTTCGCGATAACGAGAACGTCAAAAAGGGCGATGTGATTTTCCGCATCGATCAGGCGCGTTACAAGCTGGCGCTGCAGACCGCTGAAGCCAAGGTGGACAGCAGCAAGGCCGCGCTCGACATGGCCAATCGCGATCTCGTCCGCTATCGCCAGCTCAACGACACGACCGTGACCCGCCAGAAGCTGGAACAGGTTGAAACCACAGCCATGCAGGCCGAGGCGGCATACCGTCAGGCCGGTCTGGACCGTGATCTGGCCGCGCTCAATATGGACCGGTCTTCGGTCAAGGCGACGGTCAATGGTGTCATCACCAACTTCTCGCTCCAGCCGGGCGACTATGTCACCGCAGGTTCTGCCGTGACGGCGCTGGTGGACACGGATTCCTATTATGTCTCGGGCTATTTCGAGGAAAACAAGCTTGAGCGCATCAAGATCGGCGATCCGGTTCTGGTCGATGTCATGGGCAGCAAGGTGCAGCTCAAGGGCAAGGTCGAAGGTATTGCTGGCGGTATCGAGGATCGTGAACGCACCGCGACCACCAGCCTGCTCGCCAATGTCACGCCGACTTTCAACTGGGTGCGCCTTGCGCAGCGCGTACCGGTCCGGGTGAAACTGGAGGATGTGCCGGACGGCGTGCACCTCGTGGCTGGCCGAACGGTCAGCGTGTCGGTCGTCGAATAATCGACATCCAACTGATTAAAGGCCCGGCTGTTGTCCGGGCCTTTTTCATGCTAGAGCACATCCCGAAAAGTGCGAAGCGGTTTTCGGATAAGATGTGCGTAAAAACAAAAAGTTAGAGCGGTTACAACAATATAATATTCACTGAAACCGCTCTGGCCAATGGAAACGAGATTTATGGGGTGGTCTATGCGCGTATTGGTCGTCCAGAATTATGACGGTGCAGGGCTGGGGCAGATTGAACCTGTCCTCACGGAAGCCGGTTATTCGATTGATTTGCGCCACCCCTATAATGGCGATGCGCTGCCCGCCGATGCCAGCGAACATAACGCGCTGATCGTTCTGGGCGGCGAGCAGAATGCGCTGGCCGACGCCGAATTTGCCTATTTCCCGCACCTGCTCGATCTCATCCGCGGCTTTGGTGATAAGGACAAGGCTGTGCTCGGCATTTGCCTCGGCAGTCAGCTTGTGGCACGCGCCTATGGCGGCGAGAATATTCTCGACCGTCCGATGGAGTTCGGCTGGCAGGAAGTGCGCCTGACCGATGAAGGGCAGCGCGATCCGGTTCTGTCGACGGCGGGCAATGCATTTCCGATCTTCCACTGGCACCGCGATACATTCACCCTTCCTGAAGGGGCGGTGCATATGGCGTCGAGCGATATGACGCAAAATCAGGCCTACCGGATCGGTCGGGCGGTCTATGGCACCCAGTTCCATTTCGAGGCCGATACCGGGCTGGTCAAACAGTGGAATGCCCAACTCGCCGACGAAATCGAAGACTTCGCGCCGGGCTGGGACAAGGCGTTCCCGCAACTGGCCGAGAGCGTCGGTCGCTCTTCCGACAAGGCGGGCGCTGCGCTGGCCAAAGCCTGGATCGGCCGAATCTAGAACGGGTAAAACCGCTCTTTCGATTCCCAGTCGCTCATCCGGAGAGGAAGACTTCTCCCCTTCGGCTACAAGCTTGTAAACCCAACATTAACCTTAAGGATAAGCTTCGCGTTGCTGCTTTGCCACATCCTGTCAGCAATGCGTGGTTTTGTGAAAAAAGCGCGGTGAACGACGCTTCCGTTCAGTTGCGGGTAACTTTTATCGGGTGTAACTGAACGCCGTCTCCCGGGCAATGATCGGTCGGGCAGGGCTTCGCGCCATGCTCGTAACGGCGGCTCGTTTTATCGAATTTCATCCGGCAACCGTCGAGAGAGTTTCCGAATATGACCGCCAAGCATGCCGCCCTTCTTACCGTCCTGATGGTCTCCGCGATCGTGTTCATGGCAGTCGGCATCTTCACCGTTGATGCCGGTAACACCATGGTTTCGAGCGACGGTTACGGAATTTCCAGCGCTCACTAATTTCGGTTAATGCGCTTCGATGAAGCGCTTTTCAACACCGTCGATTGCGATTGCCGAGAGCAGACCGCTCTTCCAGGCATAGGTGTCGAGATTGACCCGGTTGGGTTGAACATCGACTGCACCTTGCGGCGTGTGCCCATGGATGATCACCTTTGCGAGGGGATCGGTCCATTTCAAAAACAGCGTCCGTATCCAGATGAGATCGTCAGGGTCCTGCTCTTCGAGTGGCAGGGCCGGATCGACGCCTGCGTGGCAGAAAAAGAAGTCCCCGAACGAGAGCCAGCGCGGCATCGCGCGTATGCAATCGATATGCGCCTGCGGCACGGCTTTCACCAGCGCTTCATGGCTGCGCCGGGCTTTATCCGTATCGGAAAAGTCCAGTTCCACGCCATAGGAGAGCCCGGTTTCCACCCCGCCATGCAAGGCGAAGATGCCTGCCGTGTCGCCGGTGGCGAGATAATTGAGAAAGCCTTCGTCGTGATTGCCGAGCAGCGACAGGATGCGCGGATCATGCCTGGCTGCATCAATGAGAAAGTCGAGCACTTCCTTCGATTGTGGCCCCCGGTCGATGTAATCGCCGAGATGGATGATGCGCCAGTCGTGGACGGGGCGATGATCGAGATCGGCACGGATCAATCCATGCATGTCCTGCAAGAGATCGAAGCGCCCATGCACATCTCCGATGGCATAAAGGCGGATGTTCTGCGGGCCGCACGCATCCTTGAAAATCACACCGGTCATTCGCCTTCGTCCTTCACTTCCTTCACCGCATTGGTGCCCGCACGCTGGCGGAAGCGCAGCCGCGAGACGCGCTCGCGTTCTTCGTTCAGCTCGCGGTCGTGCGTTGCCTGCTCGACGAAGCGGATATGTTTTTGCACCGCTTCGCGGGCCGCTTGCGGGTTGCCGGCCATCACGGCATCGTAAATAGCGCGATGCTGCGAGAGGAACATGTCGGCGACGCCGGGATAGCTGTAGATCAGGCTACGGTTATAAAACACGCCGTCCTTCAAAAGCTGGTAGCAGGAGCGCAATGTGTGCAGCAGCACAATATTATGCGCCGCTTCGCCAACCGCATTGTGCAACTCGACATCAAGGCGCGCTTCGGTGTCGAAATCGCTCGCGCCATGCGCGGTTTCCATCGCATTCATGATTTCCGTCAGCAGCGCCTTGTCGGCGGGCGTAGCCCGAAGCGCTGCGTATTCAGCGGCAATGCTTTCGATCTCGCGACGATATTCGAGATAATCGGCGGTCGCCTTGCGATGATCGGCAAAGAGCTTGACCACGGGCGCGCTGAAGACCTGCCCGATCACGTCGGCCACGAATGTTCCGCCGCCGTGGCGTGAGGTCAAAAGGCCTGCCGTTTCAAGGCGCTTCAGGGCATCGCGCAGGATGGGCCGGGAAATGTCGAACTGGCGCGCCAGCTCACGCTCGCCGGGCAGACGGTCGCCGCCACGCAGAACGCCCTCCAGAATGAGCGTCTCGATCTGGTATACGACGTCGTCCGCTGTGCGGCTCGTCTGTATGCGGGAGAAAATCGTTTCGGCCATGCCGTTCAAGCCCTTTGCGTATCGGCGGCAAGGTAGCCGCAAGGGACGGACCCGGCAACGGAATATATTGAAAATAAAGCCCGACTGGTGATCCAGCCGGGCTTTCTGACGGTTGGAAGAGGGGCGTTTTAAGCCTTTTTGCGCTTGCGCGTCGAAACAAGCACGAACAGACCCGCGACAACGCCGTACATCGCCCATTTGAAGGGTAGCGCGTCAGCGGTTTCGCTACGGATCGGCAGCACGGTTACCGTGCCCGGTCGGCTTTCAAAGCCGGGCTTGCCTTCAGACTTCGCCTGTTCGATCTGCTGTGGTGACACGACCCATTCCGCACCGCGGGACTTGTCGTAGAACATGAAGCCGCAACCGACGACAACGGCAACGATGATTGCAAGAATAAAACGGATCGGAGTGTTCATTATCTTTCCTCAAAAGTCCGAACGACACGGCCGGCATGATGGGAGTTCATGCCGCATCGCATTTATATGCACGCTTTCTAATGCGCAGCGTTTCATAGTCGGCAAAAGACTTGATGTCTATTTTTGAGATGCGACCTGTGGAGAACTGCCGCTCTCCCAATAAGGTACAGGGCCGTAAAGGTCCGCGAGATAATCTATGAACAGGCGCACCTTGGCAGGCAGGAACTGTTTTGACGGATAGACCGCGTGAATAGCCACATTGCGTGAGGCGGTATAGTCGGGCAGCACTTGCACCAGTTTGCCTGCCGCGAGTTCCGGGCCAATGTCCCATGTGGAGCGTTGCGCGATGCCAAGACCGGCCAGCACGGCCTCGCGCACCATCTCGCTGGAATTGGTCTGGAGCGGGCCGACCGGGCGAATGACGATTGGCCCCTTCGGCCCTTCAAGCCGCCATGGATCATTATTGTGCGGTGCAAGGCAGATATGCGCCTGCAAGTCTTCGATTGTCTGGGGCGTGCCGCGTTCCGCGATATAGCCGGGCGAGGCGACGAGCAGGCGGCGGACAGGCGCCAGCCTGCGGGCGACAAGGGTCGAATCCGACAATTCGCCAATGCGGATCGCCAGATCATAGCCGTCGCCGACAATATCGACCATTTCGTCAGTCAATTGCATATTGACCGTGAGGTCGGCATTGGCGCGCATGAAAGGCACCAGATAGGGGGCGATATGCATACGCCCGAAGGTCGTGGGAGCCGAGATTTTCAGCGTGCCGCGCGCATCGGCGGAACGCCGCGCGACAAAAGCTTCCGCCTCTTCGATGTTCGACAGAATGGCCAGGACGCGCTCGTGATAGCCCTGACCGGCCTCGGTCAGCGCGATCTGCCGTGTTGTGCGTTGCAGGAGCCGGGTACCGAGGCGCTCTTCCAGACGACCAAGACGCTTGGAAACCACCGCGGGGGAAAGGCCGAGATCGCGAGCCGCCGCCGACATGCTGCCGGTTGCGACAACGCGGGCAAAGATTTCCATATCGGCCAGACTGCTGCTCATCATGATCGTGTGATCCCCCGGGTTGGCCTGCATTTCAATTGCATCTAACGCATTTCCAGCAAAAGTGTGAAACGGTTTTGCGGGTGGAAATGCGAAAACAAACCGACAGGGCGTTACAAGGCTCCGCAAGCAATTATGCCGCAGCGTGAAAACTGTTATGCGAACGGCACAAGTGGTAAAAATGATTTACCACTTGACGAATACGGTGCAGGGTGCACTGTGCATGTTAGAGCTATTCCAGAAAAGTTTGGGTCTGTCCATCCAGTCTGGTATGGCGCGAAAACGATGCGTTACGACCGCTCCGGTTCTCAAGCGAGGATGATAACCGGAACGGCATTTGAGGGCTGGCGGCGCCTTGACAAAAAGGGCCTGACCAGCGGCGGAGGAACAAATGAGCGGATTGATTATGCCGGAGCCGGATGCGTCCGTTATGCAGCGGCGCGGGCAGATCGTGGATGATCTGCGCGGCATCGTACCGGGCGAGGGCGTGGTTGATACCGTCAATGCAATGCGGGTGTTCGAGAGCGACGGCCTGACGGCGCACCGCTCGCTGCCGCTGGTGGTTGTGCTGCCGGAAACGGTCGATCAGGTCTCACAGGTTCTGCGTTATTGCCACGAAAACGGTATCCGCGTCGTGCCACGCGGCGCGGGCACATCGCTGTCCGGTGGCTCGATGCCCTTGCAGGATGCGGTGCTGCTGGGCATGTCCCGCTTCAACCGTATTCTCGAAATCGATTATCCGAACCGCGTTGCCGTGGTGCAGCCGGGCGTCACCAATCTTGGCATTACCAAAGCCGTCGAGCATGAGGGCTTTTATTACGCGCCCGATCCTTCGTCGCAGATTGCCTGTTCCATCGGCGGCAATGTCGCAGAAAATGCAGGTGGCGTGCATTGCCTCAAATACGGCCTGACCGCGAATAATGTGCTCGGCATCGAGATGGTGCTGATCACTGGCGAAGTGCTCCGCCTCGGCGGCAAACATCTCGACAGCGAGGGCTATGATCTTCTCGGTCTGATGACCGGTTCGGAAGGCCTGCTCGGCGTTGTGACGGAAATCACGGTGCGCATTTTGCAAAAGCCGGAAACGGCACGTGCCGTGATGGTCGGCTTTCCATCCAGCGAACAGGCTGGCCAGTGCGTGGCCGATATTATCGGCGCAGGCATCATTCCCGGCGGGATGGAGATGATGGACCGGCCTGCCATCAAAGCGGCGGAGGATTTTGTCCGCGTCGGCTATCCGCTTGATGTGGAAGCGTTGTTGATTGTCGAACTCGACGGCCCGCCGGTCGAGGTCGATCACTTGATCGGTCGGGTCGAAGCGCTGGCGCTGCGCAACGGTTCCACGACCTGTATTCTGTCGCAGTCGGAAGAGCAGCGTCTGGCTTTCTGGGCCGGGCGCAAGGCGGCTTTCCCGGCGGTGGGGCGCATTTCTCCCGACTATCTGTGTATGGATGGCACCATTCCGCGCAAGGAGCTGCCGCGTGTGCTGTCAGGCATGCGCGACCTGTCCGAAAAATACGGATTGCGGGTGGCCAATGTGTTCCACGCAGGCGATGGCAATCTGCATCCGCTGATCCTCTATGATGCGAATATACCGGGCGAACTGGAAGCCGCCGAAAACTTCGGCGCGGACATTTTGCGGCTCTGCGTGAAAGTTGGCGGTGTTCTCACCGGCGAACACGGCGTCGGCATCGAAAAGCGCGATCTGATGCCGGAAATGTTCAACGACATTGACCTCGACCAGCAGATGCGCGTCAAATGTGCTTTCGATGCCAAGCATCTGCTCAATCCCGGCAAGGTGTTTCCGCAATTGCGCCGCTGCGCCGAGCTTGGCCGCATGCATGTGCATCGCGGCGAGCTGTCCTTCCCGGATATTCCCCGATTCTGAGTTGTGGTTTTGATCATGAGCGATGCAAATATTCTAAAGCCGCAAGATGAGGCGGGCGTTCTGGATGCGGTACAGGATGCGCTGGCCAGCTCCACTCCGCTGGAAATTATCGGCCACGGCTCCAAGCGTGGTATCGGACACAGCGTCGATGCGGGTCGCGTGCTCGACGTGTCGCTGCTTTCGGGTGTGACCTTGTATGAGCCGGACGAGCTGGTGCTTTCGGCAAAAGCCGGAACGCCGATGGTCGAAATCGAAAAGCTTCTGGCCGACAACAATCAGTGCTTTCACTTCGAGCCGATGGATTACGGCCCGTTGCTGTCGGGCGAGGCTGGTCGCGGCACGATCGGCGGCACGCTTGCTGCCAATTTGTCTGGTCCGCGCCGTCTCAAGGCCGGCGCTGCGCGTGACCATGTGCTTGGCGTACGCGTTGTGTCCGGGCGGGGCGAATTGTTTAAATCCGGCGGTCGCGTGGTCAAGAACGTGACGGGTTATGACCTGTCCAAGGGCATGGCCAATTCCTGGGGCACGCTGGGCGTCGCCACAGAGGTGACGTTCAAGGTTCTGCCGAAGCCGGAAACGGCAGCTACGCTTGTCGTGCGCGGGCTGACCGATGAACAGGCGGCGCGCGTCATGGCCATGGCGATGGGATCGCGAGAGGAAGTTGCGTCGGCAGCGCATTTGCCGCCGACGGTCGCCAATCGCTTTCTCGATGGAAAGCTTGGCTGGGAAGCGGCGACCGTGTTGCGGCTTGAGGGCTTTGCGCCTTCGGTGGCGCATCGCAGCCGCCAGTTGCAGGCGCTGCTTCGCCAATCCGGCACGGTGGAAGCGCTGGACGGAGCGCAATCGCAGCAGCTTTGGCGCGAAGTGCGCGATGTCCTGCCTTATGCCAATGCGGGCGACACTCGCGCTGTCTGGCGCGTTTCAATGACGCCGATGCAAGGCTGGCAGATGGTGGACGAGTTCCGCCGTCATGCGGGCGTCGACGCTTATTACGACTGGCAGGGTGGCTTGATCTGGATGCGGATGGAAGCGGACCCGGAAGCGCAGATCTTGCGCAAACTCATTGCCAGATATGGTGGCGGTCACGCGACGCTGGTGCGGGCGCCGGAGACGGTCCGTGCCGGCATTGATGTGTTCGAACCGCAGCCGCCAGCCCTTGCGGCTTTGTCGCAGCGGTTGAAGCAGCAATTCGATCCGGAAAATATTCTTAATCCGGGCCGTATGCATTCTCATCAGGTTGGAGCGTGACACGATGCAAACTCATTTCAGCCCCGACCAGCTGCGCGATCCTGGTGTGCAGGAATCGGAAAAGATCCTGCGCAAATGCGTGCATTGCGGTTTCTGTACGGCGACATGCCCGACCTACGTGACGCTTGGCAATGAACTCGACAGCCCGCGCGGTCGCATTTATCTGATCAAGGACATGCTGGAAAACGGCCGTCCAGCGGATGAGGAGGTCGTGCGCCATGTCGACCGCTGCCTGTCGTGCCTGTCCTGCATGACGACCTGCCCTTCGGGCGTCAGTTACATGCATCTGGTCGATCATGCCCGCGCGCATATTGAGAAAACCTACAAGCGCCCGTTCATGAACCGCTTTCTACGCGGTGTCCTGGCGCAGGTTCTGCCCTATCCGGGCCGGTTCCGTGCCGCGCTGAAACTGGCGAAACTGGGCAAGCCATTTGCTCCGCTTTTGCGCAAGAGCGACGCCCTGAAACCCATGGCGGCCATGCTTGATCTCGCGCCGCAAAACCTGCCAGCGGCGGTTCCCATCGAAACCGTCAGCGCCGCCAAGGGCGAAAAGCGCGGTCGCGTGGCAATTCTCAACGGCTGTGCGCAGCCTGTGCTCAATCCGGGCATCAACGCCGCCACCTTGCGGCTTTTGAACCGCTTCGGCATCGAAGTGGTGACGCCGAAGGGCGAAGGGTGCTGCGGTTCGCTGGTTCACCATATGGGCCGCGAAGAGCAGGCGCTCGAACAGGCGCGGCACAATGTCGATGTCTGGACGCGAGAGATCGAGGCGGGTGGTCTCGATGCGATCATCGTCACGGCGTCCGGCTGCGGCACGACGATCAAGGATTATGGTTACATGTTGCGGCTTGATCCGGCCTATCAGGACAAGGCTGCGCGGGTTTCGGCGCTGGCAAAGGATATCACCGAATATCTCACCGGCATCGACCTGCCGGAACCGGATGCGCCGCAGGCGCTGACGGTCGCCTATCATTCGGCATGCTCGATGCAGCATGGGCAGAAAATCGTGCGGCAGCCGAAAGACCTGCTCTCCAAGGCAGGCTTTACGGTAAAGGAACCGCTGGAAGGGCACCTCTGCTGCGGATCGGCAGGCACCTATAACATCATGCAGCCGGAGATTGCTGCCAGGCTGCGTGACCGCAAGGTGAAGAATATCGAGGCAACCGGCGCGGCCCTCATCGCGACAGGCAATATCGGTTGCATGACCCAGATCGCTACCGGCAGCAAACTGCCGATTGTTCATACGGTGGAGCTGATCGACTGGGCCTATGGCGGGCCAAAGCCGGTTGCGCTCTCAAGCTCCCGTCTTCACTGACGCGGCATAGTGCAACGGAAAGCCCTTGAAGCTTTTCGTTTCCTTTAAAACGAAGGTCGTCTGCATTTCCTTGATACGGGGCAGGCGGCGCAAGGTGGACATGGCGAAATCGGCATATGTGTCGAGATCGCGTGAGACCACCTGAAGCAGAAAATCGGCATCGCCAGCGATACTGTAGCAGGTGATCACGTCGTCGAGCCCCATCAGCTCGGCGGCAAACTGTTCTGCCTCCAGCTCGCTGTGACTGTCGATCTTGATCCGCACGAAAGCCATGACGCCAAGGCCGATTGCCTTGCGATTGAGGTTAGCGCGATAGCCGTCGATCACACCATCGTCTTCCAGCTTGCGCATTTTCCGCCAGCTTGGCGAAGTGGACATGCCCACCTGATCGGCCAAAGCCTGATTGGTCAGGCGACCGTCTTCCTGCAAAGCTTCGAGAATGCGAATATCGGAAGGTTCCAGTGCGGTCATGAAATCTACCTTAATGACGTCAGTGCGGGGTAGAATCTACCATATCATGATAATAAGTAGGTAAGAAAGGCAGGATCGACCAGCAGATGCGGTGTATTTCTCTCGCAGAAACACCGAAACTCTGGAGCCATCATGCAGGAAGATCTGCGTCTCGCCGTTATCGTCAACCCTGATCTGGCCCAAGGTCTGCTGGCAAACACGGTTGCGGCCATCTCGATCGGACTTGGCGCACGACTGCCTCAAGTCGCGGCGCGGCAACTGGTTGATCGCTCAGGCGTCGCCATCGATATCAGCTCGGACCGTCCTGTGCCTATCCTGCAAGCGGACGCGGAAACGATCCGGTCGATCCTGTTGAAAGCGGCGGCACATGAAGACAGGCAGGCGGTTGTCGCCTTTCCAGCCTTCGCACGGGCAATGCATGTCTATGCGGAATATGAAACCACGTTTCCGGACCGTGATCTTGCAAGCGAGATCATTGATGGGGTGGGGATCGCCGGTCCCGCCAAATGGGTTCGCTCGCTGACCGGCAGCCTGAAGCTGCTGCGATAAAAAAGCCGGGCAATTGCCCGGCTTTTTCAGTCATATGTTTTGAACTAGCCCGCCGAGAATGTCGCCGGGTTCGGGCCGATGCGGCCATCGGTCTTGTCCAGCTTGGTGATGGCATCGTGATCAGTGCCATTGAGGCTGAAATCGAAGACCTCGAAATTTTCCTTGATGCGGGCAGGCGTGACCGACTTCGGAATGACGATATTGCCGGTCTCGATGTGCCAGCGCAGGATGACCTGTGCGACCGACTTGCCATGTTTGGCGGCAATCGCCTTCAGCTTTTCATCTTCCAGAATCTTGCCCTGTCCAAGCGGGCTCCAGGCTTCGGTGGCGATGTTGTGCTTGCCGTGGAACAGGCGCAGTTCGTCCTGCTGGAACTGCGGATGCAGCTCGATCTGGTTGAGAACCGGCGTTACGCCGCTTTCCTTGATCAGGCGTTCAAGATCGGCCGTGCGGAAGTTCGACACGCCGATGGACTTCACGAGGCCTTCTTCCTTCAGCTTGATGAAGGCGCGCCAGGTTTCCATGAACAGGTCTTTGGAAGGCATCGGCCAATGGATCAGATAGAGATCGACATAATCCGTGCCGAGCTTCTTCAGGCTGGTCGCAAAGGCTTTCAGCGTCGATTCATAACCCTGATCGCTGTTCCAGAGTTTCGTCGTCAGGAAGATGTCGCCGCGTGCAACGCCCGAATTATTGATAGCTTTGCCCACGCCTTCTTCATTGCCATAGATGGCGGCGGTGTCGATGTGCCGGTAGCCCGCTTTCAGCGCTTCGCTGACGGCTGTAACCGCTTCATCATTGCCCACCTGCCAGACACCGTAACCGAGCTGCGGAATATGGTTGCCGTCGTTCAGTTTTACGGTCGGTACGGTCATGATCTATCCTTTCCCTCCATCCAAATGCGACACCGGTTCATATTCCGATACGGTCGCATTTGTGGCCGCCCTCTGGCGGCGCCGTCCATGTTTTTTCAAATCATCACTCAAATCATCATTGGCAGCATATGGGTGTTCGCGGGAAAAGCAAAAGCCTTTTCAGGTTGTTTTTGGGCCCGTGGCAGGTTGATTTCATCAAAAAAACCAATGTTTCAGTATTATGAATGTAAAAAAGCCGCCCTGCGAAGAGGGCGGCATTGTTTCACTGTAAAACTGTTCCGGAACGGGTCAGCGAACGACAACGCGGGTGCCGATGGGAACACGTTCATAAAGGTCTGTCACGTCCTCGTTACGCATGCGGATGCAGCCCGAAGACATGGCCTTGCCGATGGTCCATGGCTGGTTGGTGCCATGAATACGGTAAAGTGTTGAACCGAGATAAAGAGCGCGTGCGCCGAGCGGATTGTTGACACCGCCATCCATGCGTGCAGGCAGGATGCGACCCTTGCGACGCTCGCGGGCAATCATTTCCTTTGGCGGCGTCCAGGTCGGCCATTCGGCCTTGCGGCTGATGCGCTGCGAACCTTTCCAGCTGAAACCCTGCTTGCCCACGCCGACGCCATAACGCATGGCCTTGCCGTCGGACTGGACGAGATAGAGAAAGCGCTTGCTGGTATCGATCACGATGGTGCCGGACTTTTCACTGCCGGAATAGGAAACGCTCTGCGGCAGATAGGCCGGGTCGATCTGATGCTTGGATGGAGCTGTGGCTGGATTGCTTGCCGGTCGCTGGTAGGAAACCTGACGATAATTCGCCTTGGACTTCTGCTTCTGCTTGACCGTGGTGCGGCGCACCGGCTGCTGGACGGTGCCGTCCGGCATCTGGCGCATGCGTGCCGGCTGGCCATGCAGCTGTGCTACCCACGGTGCGGAAAGGTCGGGGCTGACAGCCACCGGCGGCAAGGTCGCGTAACGGTCATTGGCGAAAGCCATGCCGGTGCTGACGATGGAAACAGCAATCGCTGCAAGCGATCCGATCAAAAGAAGATGACGTGGTTGCATGGTCCAGATCCGTCTCTTTTTGCGCCATCATCCCGGTTGCGTTACCTGTCTGGGTCCATTGGCGCGGTTGCCCGGCTGCGGCTCCTGACACGTCCTGTCAGGAGAACAGCCCCTAATTTCATGATGGGATTGTGCGCCCCAATGGAATCGGAAAGGTAAATTTCGGTCGCGTGTTCAACTAAAGCATCACTCTAAGTAGAGTTGTGGTTAGCGTCAGGTTGCGTCACATGTTTAATGATCGATGAAGCTTTGCGCATGTCCCCGAAAAGTGGGAAACAGTTTCTGGACGAGGCTGTTAGCAGGTAAATGGAGGCGGGAAATGAGTGATATTGTTGAAGCGAAAACCGGTCTGATCGTCAGCGAAGATGGCAAGACCCGTTGCTTCTGGCCCGGCATATTGCCGGACTATCTCGCCTATCATGACAATGAATGGGGCGTGCCGGTCTCCAACGATTATCGGCTGTTCGAGAAGATTTGCCTTGAAGGTTTCCAGTCGGGCCTGTCCTGGCTCACCATCTTGCGCAAGCGCGAGAATTTCCGCGCCGCTTTCGATGGCTTCGATTTCCACCGTGTGGCGCAATATGACGGCAAGGATGTCGAGCGACTTCTGGCCGACAAGGGCATTGTGCGTCATCGCGGCAAGATCGAATCCACGATCAACAATGCGAACCGCGCTATTGAACTGGTCACGGAAAAGGGTTCGCTTGCGGCCTATTTCTGGTCGTTTGAACCGGGAGCGGAGGACCGCCCAGCCGTCGTGGATTATCCGACCCTGATCGCCAATCCGAAAACCGATACTTCCATTCGAATCTCCAAGGATTTGAAAAAGCGCGGCTGGTCCTTTGTGGGGCCGACCACGGTTTATGCCTTCATGCAGGCCATGGGTCTGGTCAACGATCACATTGAAGGTTGCCATTGCCGCGCTCATGTCGAAAAGTTGCGGCTGGCATTCAAGCGCCCCCAATAACCGGGATACAAGGAACAGGGATTGCTAAGGAGCAGTCTTTCTGCAAGAAAAATGCGCTTGTTCGGAGATGTGATATGGATTTGACGTCGCTCATTGCTTTCGCGGGTATTCTGGTCGTAGCCGCAGGCACGCCGGGACCAAATGTCGGCGCGCTGGTGGCGCGCGTCATCAGCCGTGGGCACAAGGGCGTCTTTCCATTCATGTTCGGTCTCTGGCTTGGTGATGCCGTCTGGCTGTCGCTTGCCGTCTGGGGCCTGTCGGCTCTCGCCAACAGCTTCCACACCGCGTTTCTGGTGCTGAAATATGCGGGCGTCGCCTATCTGATCTATCTGTCGTGGAAAATGTGGATCGCGCCGGTCGATGAAGAAGCGGATGAAGACGCCATTCCGCGCGAGGGTGAAGGGCGCAAGCTGTTCCTTAGTGCGCTTGCGGTCACGCTCGGCAATCCGAAGATCATGGTCTTCTATATCGCCATTCTGCCGACGGTCGTGGATATTACCCATGTTTCGCTGGTTGGCTGGGCAGAATTGCTCGCTGTCATGTTTGCCGTTCTGGCGGCAGTGGACACAGCCTGGGTGGTGCTGGCCGCGCAGGCGCGGCGTGTTTTGCGCAGCCCGCGCATGATGCGCATCGCCAATCGGACCAGCGCTGGCATGATGGCGGGCGCTGCCGTCGCCATTGCCGCACGCTGAACACGCTTCCTGCACTTGCCGCAACGGGCCTGATCGGTTAGGAAACCGGCAACACTCGGTTTTCGAGTATTTGCCGGTTCTTCCGGCATATATTGTATATACTTAGCGATCAGGCAGGAAAAATGGCCGATAAAGCGGACAAGATGAAGGCGCGGCTGCCGCGCGGGTTTGTCGATCGGGTTCCGGACGACTTGCGCGCCGCCGAAAAGATGATGGCGACGATCCGCGAAGTCTATGACCTCTATGGTTTTGAGCCGGTGGAAACGCCGCTGGTGGAATATACGGACGCGCTCGGAAAGTTCCTTCCGGATCAGGACCGCCCGAATGAGGGCGTGTTCTCCTTTCAGGACGACGACGAGCAGTGGCTGTCGCTGCGCTACGATCTGACCGCGCCGCTGGCGCGCTACGTAGCCGAGAATTTCGAGTCGTTGCCAAAGCCTTATCGCAGCTATCGCAATGGCTGGGTGTTCCGCAATGAGAAGCCAGGCCCAGGCCGCTTCCGCCAGTTCATGCAGTTCGACGCCGACACGGTTGGCGCGCCGAACGTCTCCGCTGACGCCGAAATGTGCATGATGATGGCCGATACGCTGGAGCGTCTTGGCATTCGTCGTGGCGATTATGCGATCCGCGTCAACAACCGCAAGGTTCTGGACGGTGTGCTGGATGCCATCGGCCTTGAAGGCGAGGGCAATGCCGCGAAGCGCCTGAACGTACTGCGCGCCATCGACAAGCTCGACAAGTTCGGCCCCGAAGGCGTGCGCCTTCTGCTTGGCAAGGGTCGCCTCGACGAAAGCGGCGATTTCACCAAGGGCGCCGAACTGGCCGATGCCGCGATTGAAAAGGTACTGGCTTTCACCGCCGCCGGTGGTGCGACGGGTGCCGATACGATTGCCAATCTTCGCGCTGTCGTTGCGGGCAATGCCAAGGGCGAAGAAGGTGTGACCGAACTCGCCGACATGCAGGCGCTGTTTTCGGCAGGCGGTTATGATGGCCGCGTGAAGATCGACCCGTCCGTGGTGCGCGGTCTTGAATATTACACCGGCCCGGTGTTCGAAGCTGAGCTTTTGTTCGACGTGACCAATGAAGACGGCCAGAAGGTCGTGTTCGGTTCGGTTGGCGGCGGTGGTCGTTATGACGGCCTCGTGTCGCGTTTCCGTGGCGAGCCGGTTCCGGCGACGGGCTTCTCCATCGGCGTTTCGCGCCTGATGACGGCGCTGAAAAATCTCGGCAAGCTGGATGTGTCCGATGTCGTTGGCCCGGTTGTCGTGCTGGTGATGGACAGGGATACGGAAAGCCTCGGTCGCTATCAGAAAATGGTCTCCGATCTCCGCCAGCAGGGCATCCGCGCTGAAATGTATGTCGGTGGTTCCGGCATGAAGGCGCAGATGAAATATGCCGACCGTCGCGAAGCGCCATGCGTGATCATTCAGGGCTCGCAGGAGCGCGAAGCCGGTGAAGTGCAGATCAAGGATCTGGTTGAAGGCAAGCGTCTTTCTGCCGAGATCGAGGATAATGTGACCTGGCGCGAGAGCCGTCCGGCGCAGATCACCGTCAAGGAAGACGCTCTGGTCGAAGCGGTTCGGGAAATTCTCAGCAGTCAGGCGCAGGACCGCGCTCAAGCCGCAAAGTGATCGGAACCATGGCCGCAACGCGCACATCGCCGGTTTTCAACGCGCTTCGCACAGAGCTTGATGCGCGCGATGCCGATCTGGTGGAAATACCGCTGATCCAGCCTGCCGATCCATTTCTGGATATGGCAGGCGAGGATTTGCGCCGTCGTATTTTCCTCACCGAAAATGAAAACGGCGATAGCCTGTGCCTGCGGCCGGAATTCACCATTCCCGTCTGTCGCAACCATATTGCGCTCAATGCCGCGACGCCGAAACGTTACGCCTATCTTGGCGAAGTGTTCCGGCAGCGTCGTGATGGCGCGGCTGAGTTTCTTCAGGCCGGGATCGAGGATCTGGGTGCTGCCGATGAGGCGGCTTCGGATGCACGCTCGATTGCCGATGCGCTGTCCTGTGTTCGCTCCGTCGCCCCGCAAGCCGGGCTCGATATCGTTCTGGGCGATCAGTCGGTGTTTGCCGGTATGCTCAAGGCGCTCGGTCTGCCGCAGGGCTGGCGCAAGAAGCTGTTGCGCTCCTTCGGCGATGCGCATTCCATGCAACTGGCTCTGGCTGAACTGACGGGCGCGCAACGACGTGATCCGCTGCCGGAAACGCTGGCCGTTCTTGTTGCCGAAGGCGATGAAACCGGCCTTGCGCGTATGCTGGAAACCGAAATGCTGGAAGCTGGCATTTCGCCGGGTGCTGGCCGTTCGCCTGCGGAAATCGCTCGCCGTCTGATCGAAAAGGAAGATCTGGCCGCCACGCGCTTCCCCGCTTCGGCGCTCGATCTGCTCAAGCAGTTTCTGGAAACCCATGTCACGCTGGATTCCGCATCGGTCACTTTGCGCGCTTTCGCATCCGAAAACGCACTCGATCTTGGCGCTGTCCTTCAGAAGTTTGAAGCCCGGGCCGAAGCGATTGCTGCGGCTGGTATCAAGACCAGCGATATCGTCTATGACGCCTCGTTCGGTCGTCCGCTCGATTACTATACCGGCCTTGTCTATGAAATTCGCGCCGCTGGCGTGGAAAAGGATGCAGTTCTGGCCGGTGGTGGCCGTTACGACCGGCTTTTGACCATGCTTGGTGCTTCCGAAAATATTCCCGGCGTCGGCTTCTCCATCTGGCTGGACCGGCTTCAGGCATTGGCGGGAGCAACGAAATGAGCGTCACACTGGCATTGCCGTCCAAGGGTCGGCTGAAGGAGCAGACGCTCGCCGTTCTCGAAAAGGCCGGATACAAGGTGATCCTGCCGGATGACGACCGCAATTACCGCGCGCGCGTCGAAGGTGAAGACGATCTCGATATTCTGTTCCTGTCGGCTTCGGAGATTGCCCGCGAGCTGGGCTATGGAAGCGTCGATATGGGCGTTACGGGGGAAGACCTCGTGCGCGAGACACTGGCCCACGCTGACGAGCGCGTGGCCATCGAGGCGGAACTGGGCTTCGGCCACGCCGATGTCGTCGTCGCGGTGCCGGAAGTCTGGCGCGATGTGACCAGCATGGCCGATCTTGATGATGTGGCAGCCGATTTCCGCCAGCGTCATGGTCGTCGCTTGCGCATCGCCACCAAATATTGGCGTCTGACGCAGCAGTTCTTTTCGCAGAAGCACGGCATTCAGGTCTATCGCATCGTGGAAAGCCTTGGCGCGACTGAAGGCGCTCCGGCAGCAGGTTCTGCCGACATGATTGTCGATATCACGTCGACCGGCTCCACCTTGCGCGCCAATCGCCTCAAGGTGCTGGAAGATGGAGTCATCCTGCGCTCGCAGGCCTGCCTCGTTTCGGCGCGTCGCAGCCATGGCAATGCCCGTATCGCGGAAATCGCCGAGCGTATCCGCCAGGGGCTTGCGGCCTGACGCTTCGGTTCTGGTACGGCATTCAATGAAAAAGCCGGTCTGGGGTCAGACCGGCTTTTGTCGTTTTCAGGTTTAGCGTTTCGGCCTGCTGCCGACGAGGCCATAGAAGGCGATATAGACATAGCAGATGATCGGCATCAGGAACGCATAATGAATGCCGACCGTATCGGCCAGCGCGCCCTGTATCAGCGGGATGATCGCGCCGCCGACAATGGCCAGATTCAGGATCGCCGAGCCCTGGCTGGTGTGCTTGCCAAGGCCATGCAATGCCAGACTGAAGATGGTCGGGAACATGATCGAGTTGAACAGGCCGATTGCCAGAACCGCCCACATGGAGGCATTGCCCGTTGTCGCAACCGTGAGGAGCAGCAGCAGAATGGCAGCCACGGCGTTGAAGGCTAGCGCCTTGCCGTCATCGATATAGCGCATGGCTGCCGAGCCGATGAAACGGCCAACCATGGCCCCGCCCCAGAAATAGGCGACGTGATGGGCAGCATCGGTTTCCGACAAGCCGACCACGCTCGGGTCGCTGAGGAAATTGACGAGGAAGCTGCCGACGCTGACTTCCGCGCCCACATAGACGAAAATGCCGATGGCACCCAGCACCAGATGCCGGTATTGCCAGGCTGAACCTTCATCCGCGACTGTGCTTTCTTCGGCTTCAACATCCGGCAGCTTCAGGATGGCGAAGACAATGGCGAGAACGACAAAGGCCAGCGCCAGCATGAGATAGGGGAATTTGACGGCATCGGCTTCCGCCGTGCTGTTGACGGCTCCGGTTGCGGCAGACAGGATCAGCATTGCGCCGAAGAGCGGGGCAATCGTCGTGCCGAGCGAGTTGAATGCCTGTGTCAGCGTCAGGCGGCTTGCAGCCGTTTCCGGCTTGCCGAGGATCGTGACATAGGGGTTGGCAGACACTTGCAGGATCGTGACGCCGGACGCCAGCACGAAGAGCGCGCCGAGAAACAGCCCATAGACCCGGTAGGAAGCTGCCGGAATGAACAGCGCGCAGCCGATGGCGGCGACCACAAGGCCGACGACGATTGCGCGCTTGTAGGAGATCCGCCTGACCAGCGCTCCGGCGGGCAGCGAAACGATGAAGTATGCACCGAAGAAGCAGAACTGGATCAGCATCGACTGGGTATAGTTGAGCTGGAAGACGTTCTTCAGATGCGGGATCAGGATGTCGTTGAGACTGGTGATGAAGCCCCACATGAAGAACAGAACGGTCAGGCTGGTGAGCGCAAAACCGAAATTTCCAATAGGGGTGGAGCCAGTGGGAGACTGGCTGCTGGTTGCGGGGGAAACAGTCATTTTTCTCTACAATCTATGCTTGGGGAGGAATCTTGAATGCAATTGATCGTTCGCGGAGCGGTTGTTCCTAAACGCTAAAATAAGCGGCTCCATTATCTGACAGGCCAATATTACACAACTACCGGTGGCCCGTTTTGAAAAGAGAATTCTGATAAAAATTGTGTGTTCGCAGTGGCAGTGCGAAAGTGGTGGTAAACCGAACGAAAAAAGCCGCGCCCGGCATTGTACGCAGGCGCGGCTTTATTCATTTCATGCCGATCTGATCCAATCAGATCGAAACGCGCTCTAATCAGCCGCGCTTGGCGTCGATCGACAGCGAACCTGCGCCATGCAGAGCAAGCAGGAAGAGGCCGCCAGCGATTGCCAGGTTCTTCTGTGCCATCAGGGCATTCATGCCTTCAGCGAAGTTCATGTGTGCAACGAGCGTTGCGCCAATGGTGAACAGGCCGACGATTGCTGCTGCAATACGGGTCTGGAAACCAACCAGAATGGCGATGCCGCCAACGAATTCAACGAGGCCGACAACCACAGCCGTAACCATCGGAAGCGGAAGGCCGAGGCCTGCAAAGTAGCCAGCCGTGCCGGAAAGAGCCGTCAGCTTGCCGAAACCGGCAATGATGAAGAGGATCGAGAGGAACACGCGGGCGATGAGCGTTACAGCGCCGTTGGACTGTGGGGTAATCGAAGACATGAGGGAGTTATCTCCTGTTGAACTGAGCCATCAATTATCGACTAATGACTGTCAAGAAAAGCCGTATAATTCTCGACAGTTTGTTCACTGCATATAGACGATCATGCACGCATGATCACTCAGGCGCAATCATGCGCTCCGCTCGGACGAGCCGGTCGTAGTCTTCAGCACTCACCAGCCCACTCGCCAGCGCTTCTTCGCGCAGGGTCGTGCCGTTCTTGTGCGCAGTCTTGGCGATTTTTGCTGCACCGTCGTAGCCGATTGCAGGTGCCAGCGCGGTCACCAGCATCAGTGAACGATCCAGAAGTTCCTTGATGCGGGTTTCGTTGGCTTCAATGCCGTCCACGCAGTGATCGGCGAAGGAAACCATGGCGTCGCTGAGCAAGCGGATCGATTGCAGGACATTGTAAGCGATGACCGGCTTGAACACGTTCAGCTCGAAATGGCCCTGGCTGGCGGCAACGGTCACGGTGGTCTGGTTGCCGAAGACCTGCGTTGCCACCATGGTCATGGCTTCCGCCTGCGTCGGGTTCACCTTGCCCGGCATGATCGACGAGCCGGGCTCGTTTTCCGGCAGGGACAATTCGCCGAGGCCGGAGCGCGGGCCGGAGCCAAGGAAGCGGATATCGTTGGCGATCTTGAATAGATCAGCCGCCAGCGCATTCAGGCTGCCATGGAAGTTGAGAATTGCGCCATGGCTGGCCAGCGCTTCGAACTTGTTCGGCGCGGTTTTGAACGACAGGCCGGTGATTTCGCTGACCGCATCGGCAAAGCCGCTATCGAAGCCGATCGGGGCATTGAGGCCGGTGCCCACTGCGGTGCCGCCCTGCGCGAGCAGGAAAACATCAGCGAGGGATTGCTCGATGCGATGACGCGCATATTCAAGCGCTGCGTGATAGCCGGAAAACTCCTGGCCGAGCGTGACCGGCGTCGCATCCTGGGTATGCGTGCGGCCAATCTTGATGATGTCCTTGAAGGCTTCTTCCTTGACCTTCAGCGCCTTGGTCAGGTGTTCCAGCGCCGGATAGAGGCGATTGACCGCTTCAACCGCCGTGGCGATGTGGATCGCCGTCGGGAAGCTGTCATTGGACGACTGACTCATATTGACGTGGTCGTTCGGATGAACAGGCTTCTTCGAACCCTTCTCGCCGCCAAGCAGTTCGATGGCGCGATTGGAGATCACTTCATTGGCGTTCATGTTCGATTGCGTGCCGGAACCCGTCTGCCAGACGACGAGCGGAAAATGATCGTCAAGCTTGCCTTCGATCACTTCGGAAGCCGCAACAGCTACGACCTGACCCAGAACCGGGTCGAGCTTGCCAAGTGCAATGTTGGTTTCAGCGGCGGCGCGCTTGACGACGCCCAGCGCGTGAACGAGTGGCAGAGGCATGCGCTCGCCGCCAATCTTGAAATTCTGCAAGGAGCGCTGTGTCTGTGCGCCCCAATAGCGGTCGGCGGGAACATCAATCGGTCCGAAAGTATCTGTTTCGGTACGCGTGGCGGTCATTTCATGTCTCCGGCTAGCTTTGGGCCCGCAACCGGGCCTCTCACGCAATGAATATAGCACTACCGACGAATTGGTAGTTCCTTATTCAGCTATTTGACAAAATATGATTAGAAAATTCAACTTTATTTGAGCGTCAATTTCTGCGCCAGTCAGTTGTCTTCGTTTTCGTCGTCACCGCCTTCGGTTTCGGATATCCACGCGGTCGGTTCTATTTTGCGCTGCGTCTTGCTGTCGGTGAATGTCCACCAGCCGGTATCGGTCTCATCCCACTGCCCGCCGCCAGCGTTCAGTTGCGCGAGCGAACGATATTGCGCAATCGATTCATTGCGCTGATCGTCTTCGTCGGTCCACACGACGGTAATCTTGCGACCATCCTTGGGGGCAGTGTCGATTGGCAGTTCTTTACGCATATGATTTTCCGTCCTCTTTCTCGTTGCGATAACGATAGGGCAAAATCAGCGGGAGGCAAGCTGAAGCCATCGAGCGAAAGCATGCGCTGAACTTTGTTTGAAAATCTACGGGCCAGAAATCTGAGAAAATACGCCTTAAAGTGGAAAGGCAGGCCGAAGCCTGCCTTTCCTGTTGCCTGAGACAGGACTTCCGGGGTGCGGGGGCAAACTGGAAGTCCATCTCATGTCAACCGGGATTGACCACGATTGGTTGTCGCAAGTCAATGAGAACTTTCTAAAATAGAATTTTAACATCGGCAAAGGGGCTAGACGGTAAATTTTTTATAAATCACAGATAGTTACGTAACGTAATGAGAAAAGTGCCGATTAACCGCTCTCCCGCATATGTGCGGGTTCATTATTGGGCTGTGGGTTTGGCTTGGCGCCGGCCATTCAAGGGTGGCTTTTGGGACTTTAGACATAAAAAAACCTCCGGCCGAAGCCGGAGGTTCTCTTTAAAGTAGTGCTTTATGGACTTCTTAGAAGTCCATGCCGCCCATGCCGCCCATGCCGCCAGGCATGCCAGCCGGAGCTGCATCCTTCTTCGGCAGTTCAGCAATCATGGCTTCCGTGGTGATCAGCAGGCCAGCAACCGAAGCTGCGTTCTGCAGAGCCGTGCGGACAACCTTGACCGGATCAACGATGCCGAGAGCGATCAGATCGCCGTATTCGCCGTTGGCAGTGTTGTAGCCAAAGGTGTCAGCGCCGTTTTCGAGGATCTTGCCAACGATAACCGAAGCTTCTTCACCAGCGTTGGTCGTGATCTGACGGGCCGGAGCCTGGATCGCACGACGAACGATGTTGATGCCAGCTTCCTGGTCAGCATTGATGCCCTTGGCCTTGATCTGAACCGAAGCGCGGAGCAGAGCGGTGCCGCCGCCAGCAACGATGCCTTCTTCAACTGCAGCGCGGGTTGCGTTCAGGGCGTCGTCAACGCGGTCCTTCTTTTCCTTGACTTCAACTTCCGTTGCACCGCCAACGCGGATCACGGCAACGCCGCCAGCGAGCTTGGCAAGGCGTTCCTGAAGCTTTTCACGGTCGTAGTCCGAAGAGGTTTCTTCGATCTGCTGCTTGATCTGGCCAACGCGAGCGTCGATTTCGGCCTTCTGGCCTGCACCGTCGACGATCGTGGTGTTTTCCTTGGAGATCGACACCTTCTTGGCGCGGCCGAGCATGTCGAGCGTAACGCTTTCGAGCTTGATGCCGAGATCTTCGGAGATAACCTGACCACCGGTGAGGATCGCGATGTCTTCGAGCATGGCCTTGCGGCGATCGCCGAAGCCAGGAGCCTTGACAGCAGCAATCTTCAGGCCGCCACGCAGCTTGTTGACGACGAGGGTAGCAAGAGCTTCGCCTTCAACGTCTTCAGCGATGATGAGGAGCGGCTTGGAGGTCTGAACGACAGCTTCGAGAACCGGCAGAAGAGCCTGGAGGTTCGAGAGCTTCTTTTCGTGCAGAAGGATGTAAGCGTCTTCGAGGTCAGCAACCATCTTTTCAGGGTTGGTGACGAAGTACGGCGACAGGTAGCCGCGGTCGAACTGCATGCCTTCAACGACTTCGAGTTCGGTTTCGGCGGTCTTGGCTTCTTCAACCGTGATGACGCCTTCGTTGCCGACTTTCTGCATCGCTTCAGCGATCATCTTGCCGATTTCGGCTTCGCCGTTAGCGGAGATCGTGCCAACCTGAGCAACTTCTTCCGAGGTGTTGATCTTCTTGGCCTTGCCGAGAAGGTTTGCAACAACTTCCGAAACTGCGAGGTCGATACCGCGCTTCAGGTCCATCGGGTTCATGCCAGCGGCAACAGCCTTGGCGCCTTCCTGAACGATAGCCTGACCGAGAACGGTCGCGGTGGTGGTGCCGTCACCGGCAGTGTCGTTGGTCTTGGAAGCCACTTCGCGCAGCATCTGTGCGCCCATGTTTTCGAACTTGTCTTCTAGTTCGACTTCCTTGGCAACCGAAACGCCGTCCTTGGTGATGCGCGGAGCGCCGAAGGACTTGTCGATCACAACGTTGCGGCCTTTCGGGCCGAGCGTGACCTTAACAGCGTCAGCGAGGATATCGACGCCGCGCAGCATCTTTTCGCGCGCAGTGCGACCGAATTTTACGTCTTTTGCAGCCATTTTACTCTCCTGGGAATATCCCGGTCAGGTATGGTGAATTGGTTTTTTGGTAAGAGCGAAACCGCTCTGTCTCTTCGTTTTTACGCATTATCCTACGCAAAACTGCTTCGCACTTTTGCTGGAAATGCTCCGGGCTAATTGAATTAGCCGACGATACCCAAAATATCGGATTCCTTCATGATCAGCAGGTCTTCACCGTTGATCTTGACTTCCGTGCCGGACCACTTGCCGAACAGAACCTTGTCGCCAGCCTTGACGTCCAGCGGAACGAGCTTGCCAGCTTCGTCACGAGCGCCAGCGCCAGCAGCGACAACTTCGCCTTCCTGCGGCTTTTCCTTAGCGGAGTCAGGGATAATGATCCCGCCAGCGGTCTTTGCTTCCGATTCAACGCGACGAACGACGACGCGGTCATGAAGCGGGCGGAACTTGATATCAGCCATGGTATAACCCTTGGTGTTATAGACGTTGAACCCTGTTATGCGGATCGAGCCGATCCGCGCTGTTAGCACTCTCTCTTCCGGAGTGCTAACGTGCCTCTGAGATAGAGGCCGGATCTTTTAATGTCAAGATTGCCTGAAAAATTTGACAGGCGAATGATGGTTAATTTGCACCGTTCGCGAAGGGATCAGGCGACCCGACATGCGGAGGGCCATGTGGCCCGCTCCGCATATGGTGGCTCGGTTTGCAGGATCAACCCGAGATACGCAGGTTTGACAGCTCATCGCCAATCTGACGGAACGTTTCAGACAGATTGCCACCGGTCGTGTTCCAGAACAGCTTGGCGGGCTTGCCGCCGTCGAGACGGACACGAGAGTCGGACGAGCAGGTCTTCAGCAGCTCGATTTGGGCTTTTTCGTCCGTCTTGCTGGTGTTCAGGTCCACTGCAACGGTCATAACGATGATGTTGGCATCTTTCGCATTGTTGCAAAGCTTGTTGAAGCGGGCATTCATCGCTTTGGTATAGACGCTGTTGTCCTGCGAGACAGACACGCCGCTTTCCTGAAACAGACGGGTCTGGCTGTAGCCCTTCGTGGTGCGGCTCGTATAACCATGTGCCGAATAGTAGGACAGATTGCTGGCCTTATCCCTGTTCGATCCAGCAAGCGAATTATACGTATAGTACGTATTGGCGCCATCGGTGAGCACGATCACAACCTTATCGTTGCCGCGGTCGGTCGATGGGCGGCCTTCCGTAAACGGCGCGCCCTGAACGAGCGTCCGCCATCCCCATGCCATGCCTTCAGGCACATTCGTACCGCCATCCGGTTGCATGGCCTTGATGGCCGTCTTGATAGCGGTCTTGCCTGCATCAGTGGAGATGTCGGTCAGGCGCGTGATGGCTGTGGTGGTGCAGCTATAGTTTGGCCCGCCACCCTTGGATGGATTGTCTAATCCGTTGTTTAGATAATATTTCTTCAAGTCGTTCTGACGCGCCGCGCCAGTTAAGGTCCTGTCGTCGAGCCACCAGCTGTTCAGCGTAAGGTTTGTCGGGTTGCCCTTCGAGTCGACATCATAATATTCCGCTGGACCGAACATTGGCACGAACAGGGTTTCGGGTTTGCCGGTCGATGGTGCAGTCACGTCCAATGCCAGTGTTCCCGGGCGTGCCTCGACGCATCCTTTCCATGGAATCCACGATGCGGACGAGCGCTTTGCGAGATCGGCATAGAGAACAGCGCGGGAGAAGGCCTTGCCATTGTCTGTGCCCCAGCCTGTCCCCGATTTAAAGTAAAGGCCGCTGCCTGTCGGGTTCTCGACAATACTGCGCGTGCTGTCGATCTTAACCGGAAGCGTGAAGTTCTCGAGATTGACCGGCGAGGTGCCGCTCGGGTCCATCCATGTCTCTTTGAGATAGCTGGGTCCGATGTTGACGGAGCCCGCGAAAGGCACCAGCGAGAACTGCACTGGCTTTTCAACACGCGTGATCAGCGCCGATTGTGCGGCCATGGTGTCGACAAGCTGTGTTGCTGCATCTTTCAGCAGTTGCAGACGCTGCGTGTTCGAGCCGGCGCCATTGTCATTCATGGAGCCTGAATTATCGAGCACAAGCGCGACTTCGACGGTGTTTTTGAGCCGCACGAAGGAACTCATCGCATATTGCTTGTTGTCCCACTCATCTGCTGAATTAGTCAGTTGCGCTGCTAGGGAGCCGAACAGCGACTGATATTGGAAGCTCGCAGTTGCTTCAATCTGCTGGTTATCGTTCGCTGTTTGCGGAAACTTGATGGCGAAGGCGACGCGGTTTCCGGCAAGCGCGGTCAGGTTCACATTGAAGACCTTGCTGCCATAGTCCTGCATGTCGGCTTCGCTTGCACCGGTGGAAAAACGCTTGCCAACTGCCAGTGCTGCCGCATCGAGCGCGGCCTGCACATTGTTGCGGGTGCGCATGAGATTGGTGGCGTCCATGGCAACCATGCCTGCAAGCAACAGCGGCACCAGTAATATCGCCGTCATCATCGCGAAATTACCGCGTTCATCGCGGCGGAATCGGTTTGCTCTTTCGGAAAGGCTTCCGAAATTGGCCTTGCGCGCAACGCCTGTCGTGCAGGCGACGAAAAGCCGCCTTGCTGGTCCGCTCCAATTATTCAAATCCACGCCCGCCCGAAAGGTTGTGTTGCTTTTTGTTAAACCGAAAGGTTGTGCGCTGTTCCTAGCAGCATCTTTCTAACAGTCGGTCACGAAGTGCGGTAAATGATCGGTGAATCTGCTCGACGGCTTATTAAGTCATTCCTTATGGGGTATTTGGACGCGGTGCTTTCTGGGCTTATTGGCGGTAAAGCTCGTGACAGTTTTGATAGGCTGCGTTAGATGGAGCGCATGCGGCTTGCATATGCGGGCGGCGTTCCAGCTCGAAAATGGAATATCAAGAGGAAGACTATGAAGCAGCTTGCAAGCCTCGACGACCTGACCGGCCAGTATGACGTGTTCTTCTGCGACGTCTGGGGCGTGGTGCATAATGGCGTCGCCGCACATCCGGCTGCTGTCGCTGCCTTGAAGCGCGCCCGCGCCAAGGGCGTCACGGTCATTCTCGTTACCAATTCTCCGCGTCCGCATCCGGGTGTCGAAGCGCAGCTGGAAACGCTGGGCGTACCGGCGGATACCTATGACCGTATCGTCACCTCCGGCGACGTGACGCGTGATCTGATCGTTGAGGGTCCGCGCAAGGTTCTGCATATCGGCCGCGACAACGAACTGTCGATCTATGACGGGCTGGATGTGGAACTGGTGGAAGAATTTGAGGCCGATGGCGTCGTCTGCACCGGCCTCGCCGATGATGATGTGGAAACGCCCGCCGATTACGCCGACCTGCTTCAGCGTCTGCGTTCGCGCAATCTGCCTTTCATTTGCGCCAATCCCGACATCATGGTTGAGCGCGGTCCACGTCTTGTCTGGTGTGCGGGCGCTCTTGCGCGCGATTACAGCCAGCTGGGCGGTCGCACGCTGATCGCCGGAAAGCCGCATCGCCCGATTTATGAGGCCGCGCTGCATGCAGCCGAGGAAGTTCGCGGCGGCCCTGTCGACAAGAGCCGCATTCTCGGCATTGGTGATGGCGTGCTGACCGATGTGAAGGGCGCTGCCGGTTTTGGTCTTGATGTGCTCTATATTTCGGGCGGCGTGCACGCTGCCGATTATGCGGACAACGGGACGGTTGATCTTGCAAAGATGGAAGCGTTTCTGGAGAAGCACGGGCATCGTCCGGTCGCCGAGCTTTACGCACTCGTCTGATATTTTCGCACATTGCGGGCAAGGTCAAACAAGCACAGACTGAAGCAAGTCAAGACTCAGGCACACCATGACGAATTCTGATTTCCAACGCCTTTCGGGAACCGACACCTTGCCGGAGCGCCTGCGCAATTGCGTGGTGGCCATTGGTAATTTCGATGGCGTTCATCGCGGACATCAGGCCGTGCTTGAGCGGGCGCTGGAAATCGCGGCCAAGGAAAATCTGCCTGCGGTCGTGCTGACATTCGAGCCGCATCCGCGCAGTTTCTTCAAGCCGGACGAGCCGATCGACCGGCTTACCGACGCGCGTGAAAAGGCATCGATACTGCGGCACATGGGCTTTCACGCGGTTGTCGAGCAGCCTTTTACCGCCGAATTCTCCAGCCGGTCGGCGGAAGATTTTGTGCAGCACATTCTGGTCGAAAAGCTGCATGCCAGCCGCGTCGTGACCGGCTATGATTTTCACTTCGGCAAGGGTCGACGCGGCACGCCGGAGTTTCTCCTGCAGGCAGGCGAGGGCGCCGGTTTCCACGTGACGCTGGTGGATGCCTTTACCGATGAAGGCAACAACCTCGTTTCGTCCACACGCGTTCGCAATCTGTTGTGCGATGGCGATGTTGCCGGAGCGGCAGGACTGCTTGGCTATCGCTATGCCGTCTGCGGCGAGGTCATTCACGGCAAGAAGCTAGGGCGCACGCTCGGCTTCCCCACCGCCAATATGAAGGTCAGCGCCCAGACCAGCCTGAAACATGGCATTTATGCCGTTCGTTTCCGCAGGCAGGATGGCAGCCTGCATGACGGTGTTGCCAGTTTTGGCCGCCGCCCCACGGTGGATAGCGATGGCTCGCCGCTTCTCGAAACCTTCCTGTTCGATTTTTCCGGCGATCTTTACGGCGAAGTCGCCTGTGTTTCGTTCTTCGGCTTTCTGCGCGGCGAAGTGAAATTCGACGGGCTGGACCCGCTGATCGAGCAGATGAAGCGCGACGAGGAAGAAGCTCGCGCCTTGCTGGCCGGTGCTCGCCCATTGTCGGAGCTTGACCGCGTCCTTTCCTTTGAATGAAGTGTAACGGATTATTTTTCTACCTAAGATTTAAGTCAAATTTTACGTATTTCCGACAGAGAGTGTTAAACACCTTGCGAATTTTCGAGGTGCTGTTTGTCGGAGATCTTGTTTTGCGTATTCTCTCACTGGCCCTCGTTGCAGGCACTTTCATTCCCGTCACCGGTTCCATTGCTTATGCCGCCGATGTGCAGCAGACCGATATCTATGCAGCGGAAACGGTTCAGCCGGCCCGCAAGCATTTCTGGTCCGGCGACTGGTACCTCAAGGTTGGTGCAGCCGGTCTGGTCGCACCCAAGTTCGAAGGCTCGAACAAATATCGCTTTTCTGCGCAGCCGCTGATCTCGCTTGGCCGTCAGGGCGAAGCGACGCGGTTCTCCTCGCGCAACGACAATGTTTCCTTCGCGCTGATCGACAACAACCGCTTCCGCGCCGGTCTGGCAGGCAAGCTGCTTTTCGAACGCGACGATGATATTCACGGCCTGAAAGACACCAAGTTCGGCGGTGAAGTGGGTGGCTTTGCCGAGGTCTATCCGACCGACTGGCTGCGTGTACGCGGCGAAGTACGTCAGGGTATCCGCGCGCACAAGGGCGTTGTTGCCGATATTTCTGCCGACGCTTTTTATGATGTGACGCCGGTTATCCGCGTTTCGGCGGGTCCGCGCGCAACTTTCGCGTCGAAGGACTACTTCAAGACCTATTACGGCGTCGATGCGCAGGAATCGGCGGCCTCCGGCCTGTCGGAATACAATCCGGGCGGCGGTTTCAAATCGGCCGGTTTCGGCGGCGCCATCAACTGGAAGGCGACCGACAAGATCGATACCAGCCTGTTTGGCGAATATACCCGCCTGCAAGGCCCGGCCAAGGATTCGAGCATCGTCAAGGAGCGCGGCTCACGCGACCAGTTCATGGTTGGCGTGTCTGCGACCTACCGTTTCGACTTCTCGCTCGATTGATTGTCTGATCCAAAAGTCGCCATGCCGGTCTGCAAATGGCGCTTTTCTGCGTTCCGGTGCTCATGTACATTAAGTACACTCCGCTCCGGTACTCGAAAATCACCATTTTCGCCACGGCCTGCCGTTTTTTGATTCAGACAATGAGGCGTCTGATCCGGTTGGCGATGCGCCATCGGGTCGCGCTACTGTGAAGATTTTCAGGGACAGGGATGCAGTTTTATTGCGTCTTTGTTCCCCTGGCCTCTTTATTCCTGCCAAGCTCATTGCTAAAAGCGTGCCCATGATGACGGATTTTCGGCTTATCATGACGGCCATACGAATTATTGGCCCGGCCTCCCGCTTTGCCTGAATGGCTGTTTTGCCAGGCAATATCTGGCGCGGATGTCCGGGAACGACCGGCTGTGCTCTTACAGTCCCCCTGTTATCGTTGATCCACATGCCCGCCATTTCTGGCCGAGGCTTCACAGGCGAATACCGATCATGACTGAGACGACCAAGATCGATTACTCTAAAACCCTCAATCTGCCGCAGACAGAATTTCCGATGCGCGCGGGCTTGCCGCAGCGCGAACCGCTGTTTGTCGAGCGCTGGGAGGGGATGAACCTTTACAAGAAGCTGCGCGAGCAGGCGAAAGACCGCCCGCTTTATGTGCTGCACGATGGCCCGCCCTATGCCAACGGCAATATTCATATAGGCCATGCTCTGAACAAGATCCTCAAGGACGTCATCACCCGCTCGTTCCAGATGCGCGGCTATAACTCGAACTACGTTCCGGGCTGGGATTGCCATGGCCTGCCGATCGAATGGAAGATCGAGGAAAAATATCGTGCCGAAGGCAAGAACAAGGACGAAGTGCCGATCAACGAATTCCGCAAGGAATGCCGTGAATTCGCCGCCAACTGGATCAGGGTCCAGACGGATGAGTTCAAGCGTCTTGCGATCCTCGGCGATTTCGAAAACCCTTACACGACGATGAACTTCCACGCTGAATCGCGCATCGCTGGCGAGCTTCTTAAGTTCGCGGCCTCCGGTCAGCTTTATCGCGGTTCCAAGCCGGTGATGTGGTCGGTTGTCGAGCGCACGGCGCTGGCCGAAGCGGAAGTCGAATATCACGATGTCGAGTCGGATATGATCTGGGTCAAGTTCCCGGTCGCTGGCCAGAATGATCTTTCCGGCAGCGCCGTGGTGATCTGGACGACCACCCCCTGGACCATCCCCGGCAACCGCGCAGTGTCCTATTCGTCGCGTATCGAATACGGGCTTTACGAAGTCACGGAAGCCGAGAACGATTTCGGTCCGCGTCCGGGCGAAAAACTCATCTTCGCCGACAAGCTGGCCGAAGAAAGCTTCGCCAAGGCAAAGCTTCAGTTCAAGCGCCTGCGTGGCGTTTCGGCAGACGAACTTGGCAAGATCGTCCTCGACCATCCGTTGAAGGGTTTTGCGGGCGGCTATGAGTTCGCGGTTCCGATGCTCGACGGCGATCATGTGACCGACGATGCTGGTACGGGTTTCGTCCACACTGCGCCAAGCCATGGTCGTGAAGACTTTGAAGCCTGGATGAACAATGTGCGTGAACTGGAAGCACGCGGTATCGATCCGAGCATCCCGTTCCCGGTCGGTGACGACGGCTACTATACCAAGGACGCGCCGGGCTTCGGTCCGGACCGCGAAGGCGGCGCCGCGCGTGTTATCGACGATAACGGCAAGAAGGGCGACGCCAACAAGTCGGTGATGGATCAGCTCATCGCCAATGACAAGCTCTTCGCCCGTGGTCGCCTGAAGCACTCCTATCCGCATTCCTGGCGTTCGAAGAAGCAGGTCATCTTCCGCAACACGCCGCAATGGTTCGTCTATATGGACAAGAACCTCGGCGACGGCACCACGCTGCGCTCGCGCGCGTTGAAGGCCATCGACGATACACGTTTCGTCCCGGCTGCCGGTCAGACGCGCCTTCGCTCTATGATCGAAGGTCGCCCGGACTGGGTGCTGTCGCGTCAGCGCGCCTGGGGCGTGCCGATCTGCGTTTTCGTGGATGAGGAAGGCAACATCCTTCAGGACGATGCGGTCAACAAGCGTGTACTCGATGCTTTCGAGGCCGAAGGCGCTGACGCATGGTTTGCCGAAGGCGCGCGCGAGCGTTTCCTTGGCAACCGCGCCAATGAGCCTTGGGTTCAGGTGCGCGATATTCTGGACGTGTGGTTCGATTCCGGATCAACCCACACCTTCACGCTGGAAGACCGCCCGGACATGAAATGGCCGGCAGATGTCTATCTCGAAGGCTCGGACCAGCATCGCGGCTGGTTCCATTCGTCGCTTCTGGAAAGCTGCGGCACGCGCGGTCGTGCGCCATATAATGCTGTCGTAACCCATGGTTTCACCATGGACGAGCACGGCAAGAAAATGTCGAAGTCGCTCGGCAATACGGTGACACCGCAGGACGTCATCAAGGAATCCGGCGCGGATATCCTGCGTCTGTGGGTCATGACGACCGATTATTGGGAAGATCAGCGCCTCGGCAAGAGCATCATCCAGACCAATATCGACGCCTATCGCAAGCTGCGCAACACCATCCGCTGGATGCTGGGCACGCTGGCGCATGACGAAGGCGAAAACGTTGCTCATGCCGATCTGCCGGAACTTGAGCGCCTGATGCTGCACCGTCTGACGGAGCTGGATGAGGTTGTGCGCACCGGCTATGACACATTCGACTTCAAGCGCATCGCCCGCGCGCTGATCGATTTCATGAATGTCGAGCTTTCGGCCTTCTATTTCGACATCCGCAAGGACGCACTTTACTGCGACGCGCCGTCGAGCGTTCGCCGCAAGGCTGCGTTGCAGACCGTGCGTGAAATCTTCGACCGCCTGACGACCTGGCTGGCGCCCATGCTGCCTTTCACCATGGAAGAGGCATGGCTCGACCGTTACCCGCAGTCGGTTTCGGTTCATGCCGAGCAATTCCGTCCGACGCCTGCCGCATGGCGTGACGACGTGTTGGCCGAAAAGTGGCGCAAGGTGCGCGCGGTTCGCCGTGTCGTGACCGGCGCGCTGGAGCTGGAACGCGCAGACAAGCGCATCGGTTCGTCGCTGGAAGCAGCGCCGGTGGTCCATATCTCCGACAAGAGCCTGAGCGATTCGCTCGATGGTCTCGATTTTGCGGAAATCTGCATCACCAGCGGTATTGCGTTTAGCGATGCTGCGGCACCGGAAGGCGCTTTCACGCTTGGTGATGTGAAGGGCGTGGCCGTCGTGCCTGCTCGTGCCGAAGGCGAAAAATGCGCGCGTTCGTGGCGCTACACCACGGATGTGGGTTCCGACCCGGAATTCCCGGAAGTGTCGGCGCGCGATGCCGAAGCGCTGCGCGAATTGAAGGCGCTCGGCAAGCTCGAAGCCTGATAACAGAGATTGCAATCCGCTCCGGTTTCATCCGGGGCGGATTGTTTGTTTGTGCGACAGGGGTTGCGGTCTCGCGCGTGAACATGGTGAAATAGCGGTTAATGCCGGATTGCCGCATGAGTTCCTCTCATGTACAAGGCAGTCCTCGAATAAATTTACGATCTGCCTTGGAGTTGCCGGTTTTTTGAGGCAAGGCACGCTGGAGCAAGCCTCGCGAACAAAGAATCGACAGGCGTAAAAGAAGTGGCGCTAATGAAGATTGACGGACGAGTTCTGATACTTATGACGGCTGTAGCGGGTCTTTCGCTGTCAGGCTGCATGTCTTCGCCAACCTATGGAACGGACAAGTCGTCGGGCGCGCAGCTCTTCGACGACGTTTCCAATATGGCGAGCTTCGGTCAGGGCAAGAACAAGAAAGAGCGCATCGACTACAAGCCGCGTCCTGATCTTGTGCGTCCTTCTCCGGGCGATAAGGGTCAGTTGCCTGCACCGCAGGACAGTGTCGCAAGCGCTGGCGGTGCAAACTGGCCGGAATCACCGGAACAGCGCCGCAAGCGTCTGCGTGATGAAATCACCGCCAACCGTGACAATCCGAACTTCGTGTCGCCGGTCGAGGCTGACGGTCCGGTTGCAAGCAATCTGCAGACCGCGCTGCCGGGCGGTAACAGCCGTCGCGAAGAATATAACTCCCGTCTGCCGACCGTCGATCCAAAGAAGATGGCGGCCATCAAGGCAGAGCGTGCGCAGCAGGCGCAGGGTTCGGCCACAAACCGCAAGTATCTGAGCGAGCCGCCGCTGGCCTATCGTGAACCTGCATCCACCGCCGCTACCGGCGAACTGGGTCAGGACGAGGCGCAGAAGGAACGCGAGCGCAAGAAGGCCGCTGGCAAGTCCAACGGCTGGCGCGATTATCTGCCCTGGAACTAAGTTCCAGAAATTCTCTATATCGGTTTAAGCAGCCATGGCGATATAAGCGCTATGGCTGTTTTATTTTGAGTATAGTGTGAAGGTTTTCTGAGTGGGCAGGTAGTACCCGCAGAGAATACATTACAATTTTGTAATCTTGAGCATCATGACTTCTATTTGATTTCGATCAAAGACTTCTTGTCTGTATGGAGCATGATAAGGCATCGGGTTCAAAGGTATAGTTCAATGAGCAGCGCAAACACGATCTGGGACAGCCGTAACGGTTATGGTGTTGTCTCCCGCAGCTTTCACTGGCTGATGGCGTTGCTGTTTTTATGGCAGTTCATTTCGGCTGTTCTGCACGTTCTGGCGCGGGGCAGTGCGGTTTTCACGTTTTTCTGGTCGGCACACCAACAGCTCGGCTTTGCATTGCTGGTTCTGGTTCTGCTGCGTGGCGTCTGGGGCCTTCTCAATACGGGTCGCCGTCCGCATAAGGACGGCCTGATGGGTAAGGCCGCAACGCTCGGCCATCTGGGCATTTATGCGCTGATGTTTGCTATTCCGGTCCTCGCGCTGATCCGCGCCTATGGTCGCGGGCGAAGCTTTTCCTTCCTCGGCATGCCGATCTTCGATCCGGCTGGTGTGCAAAACGAAACGCTGAACAGCATTGGCAGCGCACTGCATGGTCCGCTTGGCTGGGCTTTGCTGGCGGCCATCGTCTGCCATGTATTCATGGCGCTTTTCCACCATTTCGCACTGCGTGACGACACGTTGCGTCATATGACTGGTCATAAGCCGAGGGGCTGACGGTTCCCGTGCCTTATAGGAATTTGAGGATAAAGAAGCCCGGCAGAACACATAAGGCGGCGCAGAGACAATAGGTAAAGCCGAAGCAACTAAGCCAGATTCTGGCTCGTTCGGTCTGATCGTTGTTTATTGGCGTGGGCGGTTTTTTTGGGCGAGCGCGCGAAAAGACCTTGGAAAGGGCTGCCGCCAGTCCAATGACCAACAAGGCCACAACCAGAAATACCAGTTCGATGAGATAGATGGATCGGGTCACGAGACCTGTTCCATAAGCCCAGCTGTATATTTGTCTCTGGAAAGACAATGGCCCGAACGTCAGCAACAGCGAGAGGGCCGCAACGCTAATGAGACCGAGGCGTCTCATCGTGACGGCGACAGGCTGCGATTGACGATTTTCAAACTCTGTGAACTGGCGGCGATAGGTTCGGGTCTGAATCCAAGGCATGTAAATAATCGCGATGAAACCAACCAGAATGTAATTCAGCATATCTTCCGCCGAGATTGCCGAATCCGGATAATATTTATTGATGAGAATGATTGCGCCCAGCCAGCCGAGAAGCAGCACGGCGACGAGCAGCATGACAAGCGCGAAAACCAGGAAATTCTGTCGGCGGCTTCTTGTGGGTACGGACATAACGATTTAGCGCTTGTCGCGGAAAAAATCCTTGAGGATTTTCTGCGCTTTGCCTTCCGAGAAGCCCGGATAGATCTCCGGCACATGATGACAGGTCTGCTGGGTGTAGAAGCGGGGGCCGTGTTCGACACCGCCGCCTTTGGGGTCGGAGGCACCGTAATACAGGCGGCGGATGCGCGCAAAGGAGATCGCGGCAGCACACATCGCGCAGGGTTCCAGCGTCACATAGAGATCGCAGTCGATCAGCCGTTCCGATTGCAGGGCTTCACCGGCCTGCCGGATGACCAGCACCTCGGCATGGGCGGTCACGTCGTTGAGTTCCCGCGTGCGGTTTCCGGCGCGGGCGATGATCTGCCCGTCATGCACAACAACGGCACCAATCGGCACTTCACCGCGCGCACCTGCGGCGCGCGCTTCATCCAGCGCGGCATCCATTGGGGTTGCTATGTCGGTAACGGTTGCGGAGGCCGCCTTTTTCATGTGCACTCCATTTCATGCGCGCCCATTTCATTGCACGGATCGGGAAATTTCGCTCGCAAGCACTGGAGCGATTTGTTACTGCATAATTCTCGAAATCGAAACCGATTTGCGAACAGATTTATACGGCGTTTTCGTTCCAGACATTCCTTTGCCTGCTTTCGACGGTGCAAGGTGACACGGAAACGCTGCTGAGAGGCCAATACCAGATGACTAAAGACGACGATAATAAGGGCGGCAAGCCGCCTCATGGCCGTAACGGACGCCCCGGTGGCGCCGGCGGCGGGCGCTCGGGTGGCTCCAAGGGTGGTTCGGGACGATTTGATCGTTCTGATCGCCCCGAACGTTCCGACCGATCCGATCGCCCGGGCCGTGACAGCCGCCCGCGCCGCGATGATGGCGACCGGGACGATGCACGCCGCGCTGGTCCGCGCCGGGGTGCCCCGCGCGACGTGGAAGTCGAAGAGGATACGAGCGAACGTATTGCCAAGCGTCTGGCGCGTGTCGGCATCGCTTCGCGCCGCGAAGCCGAAACGATGATCGCTGCTGGGCGTATCGCGGTAAACGGCAAGGTGCTGGATAGCCCTGCGGTCAATGTGAAGCGCACCGACGTCATCACCGTCGACGGCAAGCCGCTGAAGCAGGCTGAACGCACCCGCCTGTGGCTTTACCACAAGCCTGCCGGTCTCGTGACCACCAATCGCGATCCGGAAGGTCGCCCGACCGTGTTCGATGCACTGCCAGCTGAAATGCCGCGTGTGCTGTCGGTTGGTCGTCTCGACATCAATACCGAAGGACTTCTGCTGCTCACCAATGATGGCGGGCTGTCGCGGGTTCTGGAACTGCCGTCTACCGGCTGGCTGCGCCGTTATCGCGTGCGCGCCCATGGCAAGGTTACGCAGCCACAGCTCGATGAACTGAAGAACGGTATCGCTGTCGATGGCGTGTTCTATGGCAGCATCGAAGCCGAGCTTGAACGCGTTCAGGGCGCGAATGTCTGGATCAATATCGGTCTGCGCGAAGGCAAGAACCGTGAAGTGAAGAACATTCTCGGCGCGCTCGGTCTGACCGTCGGCCGCCTGATCCGCGTATCCTTTGGCCCGTTCCAGCTTGGTGATCTTGAAGAAGGCGCTGTGCGCGAAATCAAGGGCCGCACGCTGCGCGACCAGCTTGGCGACAAGCTGGTTGAGGATTCCGGTGCCGATTTCGATGCGCCGATCTTCAACGAGTTCTCCAATGCCGCCGTGCAGGGCCGCACCCGTCGCGAGATGGAAGAAGCCCAACCGGAGCAGGAAGGCGAAACCCGCCGCGCACCACGTGAGCGCGAATGGATTTCCAGCCGTCCAGAACGTCGTCGCGGACGCGAAGACAAGACGGAGAAGGTTGAACCGCGCCGTCGCGGCAACGCCAATGTCTGGATGGCGCCCGGTGCGCGTCCAAAGGGTGAAAAGGCCGCTGCCAAGCCTGCGCGCGTCGAACATCAGGTGCCGCATCGCGGCGCAAAGTTCAGCGGCGACATGCAGGTGCGTCCGCGTCGTTCGGACGATGCCGAGCAGGGTCGCGACGAGGGTGGCGAACGCCGTTACAACAAGCGTTCGGAAGGCCCGCGTTCAAGCGGTCCGCGTGCTGGTGGCAAGCCGGGAGCGGAAGGCCGCTCTTACGGCGCTCGTTCTGAGGGCCCGCGTTTTGAAGGTTCGCGCTCTGAAGGCGGACGTCCGGAAACGCGCGAAAAGCGTGAAGACGGTCACAAGGAACGTCGCCCCGGCAAGCGCGAGCGCGCCGAGCTGCGCGATGCCGCTTCCGGTGAGCGCTCGCAGGGTGGTTTTGAGGGTCGCAAGACGTTCAAATCCGATAAGCCATACAAGTCCGACAAGCCGGGCGGTGCACGTGGCGAGGGTCGCTTCGGCGGTTCCGATCGCGATACGCGTTCGGGCGCACGCAGCGGTGCCGGTCCACGCAGTTTCAGCGATGGTCCACGTCGTGGACCTGACGGCGGAAAGCCAGCAGGTAAATCGGGCGGTAAGCCAGGCGGACGCCCGGGTGGCAAGCCTAGCGGCGGGAAGCCAGGTGGCGGCGGTGGCAGATCGGGAGGCGGCGGTGCGGATCGTCGGCGGTAAGTTTCGCGGTCGCCCGCTTGTAACACCGTCCACCAACGCCATTCGCCCCACCACGGACCGCACGCGCGAGAGCCTGTTTAATGTTCTCGCGCACAGCTTCCCCGACAAGGTGGAAGGTGCGCGTGTGCTTGATCTATTCGCAGGCACCGGCGCGCTCGGTCTTGAAGCCCTTTCGCGCGGTGCGCGTTACGCGACCTTCGTGGAGGAATCCGCGGAAGGCCGTGGGCTTTTGCGCCAGAATGTCGAGGCGCTTGGCCTGCAAGGTCATACGAAGATTCTCCGGCGTGACGCCTGCCAGCTTGGCATTGTCGGCACGATGGAGCCGTTCGATCTGATCTTCGCCGATCCGCCTTATGGACGGCGCATGGGAGAAAAAGCATTTTTGTCGGCGCTTCAGGGCGGCTGGCTTAATCCTGACGCACTTTTGGTGCTTGAAGAGGCAGCTGAAGCTTCGCTTGAGCTAGACGAACAATTTGTTGTGCTTGACGAGCGCAACTATGGCGGCACAATCATTCGGCTCATCCAGCTCAAAGCCGATTGAGATGATTTGCAGCGGTGTTTGCCGCCGCGTTCTTTTTGTTCGGCGACGGTGTCGCCGATATTGATTTGAAGCATGCCGCCCGGAAAGGCCGGGCGGAAATGAAACCGATTGGAGATGTCGCTTGGTGAATAACACCTCCCTCCGACGCCTGTTGTTATCGACCGCTCTTGGTTTCGCGCTGGCTTTGCCGCTCGCAACCGGCTCCGTTGAAGCTCAAAATCAACCAGCCACCCAAACTGATGCCGCTAAGCCGGCCCCTGCGCCGCAAGCGCAAGGCGATCAGGCCGCTCTGCCTGAAATTACCCAGTCTGACGGTGTCAGCAATTTCACCTTGCCCAATGGCCTGAAAGTCGTGGTCATCCCTGATCATCGCGCGCCGGTGGTGACGCAGATGATCTGGTATCACGTTGGCTCGGCTGATGAAGTGGCGGGTGTTTCCGGCATTGCGCATTTTCTTGAACATCTGATGTTCAAGGGCACGAAGACCCACCCGGCAGGTGAGTTTTCGTCCAAGGTCGCCTCGATCGGCGGCGAGGAAAACGCTTTCACCTCTTATGACTACACCGCCTATTACCAGCGGGTTTCGCCAGAAGCGCTGGAAATGATCATGGGTTTTGAGTCGGACCGGATGGAAAATCTGGTTCTGAACGAGGAAGCCGTGACGACCGAGCGCGAGGTCATTCTGGAAGAACGGCGCATGCGCGTTGATTCCAACCCCGCTGCGATGCTGAGCGAGAACACCGATGCCGTGCTCTTCTACAACCACCCCTATCGCAAGCCGGTTATCGGCTGGCGTCAGGAAATGGAAAAGCTGAGCCTCAAGAACGCCATCGACTTTTATCAGCAATATTACACCCCGAACAACGCCACGCTGGTCATCGCCGGTGACGTGACGCCGGAACGCGTGCGTGAACTGACGCTCAAGACCTGGGCCAATGTGCCGAAGCGCGCTGAAGTTCTGCCGTGCGACCGCCCGCAGGAACCCGAAAAACATGCGGCCCGCGTGGTGACGCTGCATGATGCGCGCATCAGCACGCCGTCGTTCCGCATGTCCTGGCTGGTTCCGTCCTATGCCAATGAAAAGCGGTTCCCCGATGTGAAGCCGGGTGATGCGCCGGCACTTGATCTGTTGGGTGAAATTCTCGGCGGTTCGTCCCGTTCGCGCCTCTATCAGACGCTGATCGTCAAGAACAATATCGCCGCCAATACGGGTGCGACCTATAGCGGTGACGCGCTCGATGACGGCACATTCTCCGTCTACGGCGCGCCGCGCGACGGCGCAACGCTGGGCGATGCCGAGAAGGCGGTGGAAGCCGAACTGGCGCGGATCGTCAAGGACGGCGTGACCCAGACCGAACTGGATCAGGCGCGCAACCGCTTCCTGAAGGCGGTGATTTTTGCCCGTGACAGCCAGGCTGGTATGGCGCGGATTTATGGTTCGACGCTTTCGGTCGGCCAGTCGGTTGAAGATATCCAGAAATGGCCGGATCTCATCAAGTCCGTGACGGTCGATCAGATTCGTGACGTGGCGGAGCGATATCTCGTCAAGGACCAGTCGGTGACCAGTTATCTTCTGCCACCGAATGCCGAGCCGGAAAATGCCCGTGAGAACCCCAACGCGCCCGCAAACGGTGCCAGCGGCAATGGTGCAGAGGGAGCGATCCAGTGAAGACCATGATCATGCTGAACTTCAAACGCGTTTTTGCTTCTCGCGGTCCGCGTTCGCTCGCAAGCGCTCTGGTCGCATCCATGGCGCTTCTCATGATTTGCGCGCTGCCGGCGCGCGCCATCGAGATACAGGAAGTCGTTTCGCCAAAGGGCATCCGCGCCTGGCTGGTGGAGGACAATTCGGTGCCGCTGGTTTCCATGCGCTTCTCGTTCAAGGGTGGCACGTCGCAGGATCCGGCTGGCAAGGAAGGCCTCGCCAATCTGATGACCGGTCTGTTCGATGAAGGCGCCGGTGATCTCGATTCTGATGCGTTTCAGGAGCGGATCGATAATCTGGGCGCGGAAATGAGTTTCACTGCCACGCAGGATGCTGTTGCTGGCGGTGTTCGCATGCTGGCCGAAAATCGCGATGCGGTGACCGATCTGGTGGCGCTGGCGGTGAACAAGCCGCGCTTCGACCAGCCTGCCGTTGACCGCATTCGCAGCCAGGTCGTGGCAAGCATTGAGGCGGCGCAGCGCAATCCCGGCACCATCGCATCGCGCCGTTTTGCCGAAGTGCTTTATGGCAACCATCCTTATGCGCGGCCAGATGAAGGTACGGTCAAATCGCTTCAGGCGATCACCCGCGACGATCTCGTGGCGTTCCATCGCAAGAATTTTGCCCGCGACCGGCTGATCGTCGGCGTGGTCGGTTCCATCAACGCCAAGGATCTTGGCGTGATGCTCGACAAGGTGTTCGGCGATCTGCCCGCAGCGGCGGAACTGGTTCCGGTGCCTGATGTCAAGCTGGCTCTCGGCACCACCACCAGCCTTTCCTTCGATATGCCCCAGACGTCGATCCGGTTTGTCTATCCGGCAATCCCGCGCAAGGATCCGGACTTCTTCGCCGCTTATCTGATGAACCACATTCTGGGTGGCGGCTTCACCTCGCGGCTTTATGCCGAAGTGCGTGAAAAGCGCGGTCTCGCCTATTCGGTTTCTTCGCAGCTGGTGTTGCACGACCACGTGTCCGCTTTGGCGATCTCCACGGCGACGCGCCCGGAGAAGGCGCAGGACTCGCTCAAGATCATTCGCGAGCAGGTGGCTGCCATGGCTAGTGACGGTCCGACCGAGGCAGAGCTTGCCGCCGCAAAGAGTTTCCTCAAGGGATCCTATGCGGTGAACAATCTCGATTCTTCGGGAGCCATTGCGGAAACGCTGGTCAGCTTGCAGGATGCGGGACTACCGCGTGATTATATCGACAAGCGTTCGGTGCTTATCGATGCCGTGACGCTCGATCAGGTCAAGGCCATTGCCAAGAAGCTTCTCGAAGCCGAACCGGCGATATTGATTTACGGACCCGCTAAGAGTTGAGGCTCTGCGATATTCGGGCAATGGCGGCCTGCAAATGGCGTGGTTTGAGTTTATGCGTATGATCTCGTCCGAAAAGTCTGCAACTTTTCGGGATCATACGACTTCCGGTGCTCATGTACTTTAAGTACACTCCGCTCCTGTTCTCAAACCTCACCATTTTCGGCCCTCCATAGCCCGATCTCATCAGAGCCTAAGGCGCCTCTCAAGAGGATAAAATGTTGGATAATGCCATGCCATCCACGCCCCGCATTGCCGTCGCTTTCGGCGGTGGCGGAGCGCGGGGCATTGCGCATCTGCATATCATCGAAGCTCTCGATGAGCTGGGCATCAAGCCTGTCGCCATTGCCGGGTCGTCCATCGGATCGATTGTCGGCGCTGGCATGGCGAACGGCATGAGCGGCAAGGAAATACATGACTATATGGCGGCGATCTTTAATCGCCGTTCAGAAGTGGCGCGCCGCATGTGGCAGACGCGTCCATCCCGCTGGGTCGAGTTGTTAAAGGGCGGCTTTCGTGTCAGCCAGTTCAACATCGAGAAGATCATCGATGTGTTTCTGCCCGCATCGCTGCCGGACAAGGTCGAAGATCTCAAGATTCCGATGAGCATCACTGCGGCAGATTTCCACGCCGCGAAGGAAGTTCAGATCGTCGATGGGGATTTGCGTTCTGCAATCGCCGCTTCCTGTGCCATCCCCCCGGTCTTTGCGCCTGTGCGCCGCAATGGCCGCATTCTGGTCGATGGCGGCCTGTTCAACCCGGTGCCGTTCGATCTGCTTTTCGACAAGGCGGATATCGTCATCGGCATTGATGTTGTAGGCGCGCCGCCCGGTGACGACGATTATATGCCGACGACATTCGAAGCAGTTATTGGCGGCAATCAGCTCACCATGTGCTCGATCATCGAGAACAAGTTCCGCATTCGGCCACCGCATATTTTCCTGCGACCGGATGTCGGCCGGATCGGGCTGCTCGATTTCCTGAAATTCGATCAGATACTCACCCAGAGCGTCGGTGTTCGCGAAGAGCTGAAACAGGCCCTCGATCGCATTATCGAGGGCGATAATCTTCCGACACTGTCTTAGATAGCCACCTTATTCGGCGGGAATTGCATCTTCCATCGTATCATCATTGGCGGCAGGCGACGGCGCATCGACCGTTTTGTCGATACGCTGGCCTTCGCGCGTTGGCTTGACCAGAGGTTCAGGCGTGACCGGCTTGTTGAACAGCAAATGCCGTCCGGCCATGATGCCTTCAGAGGCCTGCACATGCAGGCGATCCTCATCGCGCTGGCGCACATCCTCGCGGATGGCATAGGCGCTATTTTCCGCCATGCCCAGACCTTCCAGCGCGCGCTGACCGAAGAGCAGACCGGATTCGAAGGTTTCGCGCAGCTCGTATTCCACGCCCTGCGCCCGCAGCTGCAAAGTATGCTCGCGATCATAGGAGCGCACAAACAGGCGCACATCCGGATAGTCCGACTGGATCAGATTGACGATATGGTTCGTCGTTTCCTTGTTGTGGGTACAGACCGCAACGATCTTGGCCTTGCGGATGCCGGAAGCTTCGAGCACGTCCTTGCGGGTGCCGTCGCCGAAATAGATGCGGAAACCGAACTTGCCAGCGGCGCGCACACGGTTGGGCGACTTGTCGATCACCGTCACGTCGATGCCGCCCGCCAGCAGGATCTGCGATGCAATCTGGCCGTAACGGGAAAAGCCGATCATCAACACGTCGGAACCCGCACCTTCGAAATCCTCTTCGATTTCATCGACGGGCTTGTCCTTGATCAGAAGCTTCGAGCCGATGGCCACGGAAAGCGGGGTGAGCGCCATGGACACGGTGACAGCCGCCACCAGTTCGGAGCCAAGGGCGCTAGAGATGATTGCGGCGGCGGAAGCAGCCGAAAACAGCACGAAGGCGAACTCGCCGCCCTGCGGCAGCAGGAAGGCGATGCGCACGGCATCATTATGGCTGGACCGGAAGATGCGGCAGAGCACATAGATGACGGCGATCTTCGCCGCCATGAAAACCGGCACGGCCAGAAGGATCGTCTTCCAATATTCGAGAATCACACTGAGATTGAGCGACAGGCCCACAGCGACAAAGAACAGGCCGAGGAAAATACCACGGAACGGTTCGATATCGGCTTCCAACTCGTGGCGATAGGAGGACTCGGCCAATAGCACGCCAGCGATGAACGCGCCCATGGCCATGGACAGACCGGCTGCCTGCAACAATCCCGCCGATCCCAGCACGACGAACAGGGCAGCAGCAATCATGACCTCGCGCGCACCGGTATTGGCGATGATCCGGAACATCGGATTGATCAGATAGCGCCCGGCAATGACGAGTGCAGCAATGGCGGCTACTGCCGTTGCCAGATGAAAGCCCGCGCTTGCCTGCGAAGGCTCATTGGGCGACAGGGCGGGAATAATCGCCAGAATTGGAACGATGGCGAGATCCTGAAACAAGAGGATCGCGAAGGCGCGCTGTCCGTGCTTCTGGTTGGTCTCGGCGCGATCTTCCAGCACCTGCATGGCGAAGGCTGTCGAAGACAGGGCCAGACCGAAACCGATAATGATTGCAGCTTCCGGGTTTAGGCCTGCCAGATAGATTCCGAGCCCCGTCAGAACCGCGCCGCACAAGAGAACCTGCGCCGCGCCCAGCCCGAAGATCGCATGACGCAGCGCCCAGAGCCGCGACGGCTTCAGTTCGAGGCCGATGATGAAGAGCAGGAACACCACGCCCAGCTCGGAAAAGTGCAGGAATTCCTCACCGTCGGCGATGAGGCGCGCAACGGGTCCGATCGTGATGCCGGCAGCCAGATAGCCCAGCACTGTGCCAAGCCCCAGACGCTTGAACAGCGGCGCGGCGATGATGGCACCGCCAAGGATCATTAGGGCCTGTAGGTAGAGATTTCCACCGGTCGGAATCATGCTGCGCGCTCTTGTGGTTCGGAGACGGACGGGTCTCGCGACTTGAGGATTTGGAGAAATGTGGACGGGCCTGCCTTGATGCCCCTCGATTTCGGCAATATAGAAACAAGATATGGCTGCAATCAGCCCGATGTCGACCAAATTGACGATATTTTTTTAGCAAGTCCCGGTCACGACCCGTTGCACATTGCAATGTCCGGTCAGGCGGAGGCGAGCTTGCCAAAGCGGGATTGTGCAATGATTTCAGATAATTCGGCGGGAAAGCTGGTCGAGCGTGCGGCCCAGTTGGTGAAAGCTGCCGAACGTGCGGGCGCCGATCATGCTGACGCTGTCGTGATGCGTGCCCGCTCTGTCAGCGTCTCGGTGCGGCTTGGCAAGGTTGAGGGAACCGAATCGTCGGAGAGCGACGATTTTGCGCTGCGCGTTTTTGTCGGACGGCGGATCGCCAGTGTTTCCGCCAATGCGGGCGCCGATCCCGACCGTCTGGCGGAGCGCGCCGTCGCCATGGCGCGCGTTGCACCGGAAGATCCCTATGAACAGCTTGCCGATCCGGCGCTGCTGGTGAAGTCGCCGCGCGATCTTGATCTTTACGACACGACCGAAATCGATACGGAACGTCTGACGCAGGATGCGCTGGCGGCAGAAGCGGCGGCGCTCGCGGTCAAAGGCGTGACGAATTCCGGCGGCGCGGGCGCATCGCGCAGTCTGGGCGGGCTGGTGCTTGTCACCTCCACCGGCTTTGCCGGTCATTATGCCGCCACGCGTTTCGGACGGTCGGTTTCGGCCATTGCGGGCGAAGGCACAAAGATGGAGCGCGACTATGATTTCAGCTCGCGGCTGCATTTTGCCGATCTTGATACGCCAGACGCCATCGGGCGTCGCGCCGGGGAGCGCGCGGTGCGCAGGCTCGGCGCACGGCAGGCGAAGACCGGACCGGTCACGGTGGTTTATGATCCGCGGCTGGCGCGGGGCATCGCCGGGCATCTGGCGAGCGCTATCAATGGCGCTTCGGTTGCACGCAAGACGAGCTTTCTGCGCGACAGTCTGGGCAAGCAGATATTGAAGCAGGGCATCACGGTGACAGATAATCCGCTGCGTATGCGCGGATCGTCGTCCCGTCCCTTCGACGGCGAAGGCATTGAGGGGCAGCCATTGACCATGGTTGAAGACGGCGTGCTCAAGCACTGGCTGTTGTCCGGTTCCAGCGCCCGCGAACTGGGCCTGACCGGCAACGGACGCGGTGTGCGCTCCGGTTCCGGTGTTTCGCCTGCCTCGACCAATTTTGCCATTGAGCCGGGCACGCAATCGCCGGAAGATCTCATCCGCGCTGTTGGCACGGGTTTCTATGTGACGGAAGTTTTCGGCCAGGGCGTCGATATGATCACCGGCCAGTATAGCCGCGGCGCTTCCGGCTTCTGGATCGAAAATGGCGAACTTGCCTATCCGGTCAGCGAAGTCACCATCGCGTCGAACCTGAAGGACATGTTCCTCAATCTGACACCGGCGTCGGATATCGACCGCAATTTCGGGATGACTGCGCCGACCCTCGTAATCGAAGGCATGACACTTGCCGGAAACTGACAAACACAGCGAAACGCGTGAAGAGCTGGCGCTGTTGCGCGATGCAGCCCGTGAAGCCGGGCGCATCGCGATGCGCTATTTCGGGCGCTCGCCTGAAGTCTGGTTGAAGGATGGTCATTCGCCGGTCAGCGAGGCCGACCTGGCAGTTGATCGCTATCTGAAAGACGTGCTTCTGACGGCGCGGCCTGATTATGGCTGGATTTCCGAAGAAACCGGCGACGAGCGCGCCAAGGCAAAGCGGCGGCGGGCTTTCGTCGTCGACCCTATCGACGGCACCCGCGCTTATATTGCCGGTCAGGACCAGTGGTGCGTGAGCATCGCGATTGTCGAGGATGGCAGGCCGATTGCCGGGGTTCTGGTATGCCCGGTTCGCAAAGAACTGATCGAGGCCGGGCACGGACTTGGCGCGGTGCAAAATGATGCGCCGATCCACGTCAAATTGCCGCCGGAAGGCGAGAAGGTCACCATCGCTTCGGCGCGCAACATGACCGCCGCGCTGCCGGAAAAATGGCGTGACAGGGTCAAGCTGCACGCCTATGTGCCGTCGCTCGCCTATCGTATTGCGATGGTGGCGCGGGGCGAGATCGCTGGCACCTTCATTCGGCCAAATTCGCATGATTGGGATCTGGCTGCAGCCGATCTCATCTTGAGTGAGTCGGGCGGGGCTATTCTGACAAACGATGCTCTTCCGCTCATTTATGGCGGTCCGACGCGGAGCCATGGGGCTCTTGTCGCGGCCAGCGGGAATTTGCTGCGTGAAATGTTGAGTGTTGTCGCGGAGTGACCGTTGGGTTAATCATGCCGCGAACCAAAATTGTTCAGGGATTATTGTCATGAGTGTCGAAGGCGACAAAAAGCAGCTTCTTCATCTGGTGTTCGGCGGCGAGCTGTCGAAGCTCGGGACCGTGCAGTTCCGCGATCTCGAAAACCTCGATATCGTCGGCATCTATCCCAACTACGAATCCGCAAAGACCGCCTGGAAGGCCAAGGCCCAGCAGACCGTCGACAACGCCCATATGCGTTATTTCATCGTGCACCTGCATCGGTTGCTCGATCCCGAAGGTGTGACGCTGCAGGCGGACTGAGCAGTTTGCCCGGTCCAGACCAACATACAACCGAAGGCGAAGAGCGTCCGGTCCAGTCAGCGGTAGAACCCGTCAGGCGCAAGAAAAAAGACGGCTTTGCGAAGCGTCTTTGGAAACGCGTGCGCGGGCCGCTGACGCAGTCGGCTGTCGTCAAAACGATATTGGTCTGGCTGATTACGAGCTATTTCAAGCTCGTCTATTACACCAATACACGTCTGGAAGGATCGGCCGACCCGCAGGCGCTGGTCGGCAAGGATGATCCTTTCATCGTGACCTTCTGGCACGGCCAGCACCTCATGGGGCCATTCATCTGCCCCAAGGGGATCGAACTCGTTGCCATGTTCTCGCGCAGCGCCGATGCGGAGCTGAATGCCCGCGTGGCGGAAAAGCTGGGGCTGATGACGGTGCGCGGTTCCGGCGGACGCAGTTCACGTGCGAAGCCGGAAAAGGGCGGTGCGCGTGCGCTCCTCACCTTGAAGAACGCGCTGAAAAAAGGACAGTCGGCATCGATCATCGCCGACATTCCCCATGGCACGCCGCGTGAGGCGGGCGAGGGGATCATTTTGTTGGCGAAATTGTCCGGGCGACCAATCATTCCGGTTGCTTATGCCTTCTCAAGAAACCATGTTTTGGAGAAGTCGTGGGACAAGACGACGATTCCACTGCCTTTTGGACGGTCGGTTGTTGTGCGCGCCGACAATGTCTGGGTGGATGCCGACGCCGATGAAACGCAACTGGAAGAAAAACGCATGGAACTGACGCGCCTGCTGAACGATGCCACGGAGCGCGCCCATGCGGCATTGGAGAAAGCGAAATGAGCGAACGCTGGGCGCGCAATCTATTGTCAGCCTATCGTATGTTCGGCTCCGCCGCCTATCCCTTCATGGGGCCTTACATTGCCTATCGCGCATCGCGCGGCAAGGAAGAGCGGCAGCGTCGCGGTGAGCGTTATGGCAAGTCAGCTGTCGCCCGCCCGCAGGGGCCGGTCATCTGGGCCCATGCCGCCAGCGTTGGCGAAAGCGTCGCCATTACACCGCTGATCGAAAGCATTGCCGCAACCGGCATTCATATCGTGATGACGACGGGCACAGTGACGTCCGCAAAGCTTGTGGCCGATCAGCTGGGCTCCAAGGTCATCCATCAATATGCGCCGCTCGACCTGCAACCGGCGGTCAATAATTTCCTCAATCACTGGAAGCCGGACCTCGCCATTGGCTGCGAATCCGAAATCTGGCCCGCAACGGTGCTGTCGCTCGGTGGTCGTCATATTCCGCAGGTGCTGGTCAATGGCCGCATGTCGGATCGCTCTTTTGCCAGATGGCAGAAACGGCCTGCGCTGGCCGAAGCCCTGTTTGAAAATTTCGCACATGTCGTGGCCCAGTCGGAACTCGACGGTGACCGTTTCCGTGCGCTCGGTGCGCGCCCGGTCAGTGTCTCGGGCAATCTGAAAGTCGATACCGTGCCTCCGCCTGCCGATCCGCAGGCCTTGTCCACATTACAGCGGCAGATTGCCGGACGGCGCAGCTGGGCGGCGATCTCCACCCATGACGGCGAAGAGGCAATCGCTGCCGAAGTGCACCAGATGCTGAAGGTACGCTATCCGCATCTCGTGACGATCATCGTGCCGCGTCATCCGGATCGCACGCCTGCAATCGAGGCGATGCTGGCGGAGAAGGGGCTGAAAGTCACCAAGCGCAGCAGCGGCTTGGCCGTAGAAGCGGATACCGATATTCTGCTGGGCGATACGATTGGCGAAATGGGGCTTTATCTCCAGCTGACCGAGATAGCATTCATCGGCAATTCGCTGACCAAGGAAGGCGGACACAATCCGCTGGAACCGGCCATGATGGGCACAGCCGTCCTGACTGGCAAGAATGTGCAGAATTTCCGCGAGTCCTTCCAGCGCCTGATCAAGAACGGCGGCGCACGCATCGTGAAGGACCGGAACATGCTCGCCGGGGCGATCAATTTCCTGTTCAACAATCCGCAGCATCTGCGCGGCATGATCAATGCGGGCGTCAACACCGTCAAGGATATGCGCGGTGCGCTTGACCGTACGCTGGTCGCACTGGAACCTTTCATCCAGCCGCTTGTGTTGCAGGCGCAGTTCCCCGGCAATCGCAACGAGGTTGCCTACGTCCACGGCGGCATCTGATATGGCGAGCGAAGCGCCGCCATTCTGGTGGGAAAAGCCCGACTGGCGGGCAAGATCATTGGCCCCGGCAGCGTGGATTTACGGCTCTATCGCCGGGCGACGCCTGATCCGCTCCGAACCACCGCGGATTAGCCTGCCCGTTCTCTGTATTGGCAATTTCACGGTCGGCGGCGCAGGCAAAACCCCGACGGCAATTGCCTTTGCCAAAGGCGCAAAGGCGCGGGGGCTGAAACCGGGCATCGTCTCACGCGGCTATGGCGGCAGCTATCAGGGCCTGCATGTGGTGGACCCGGGGCACGACAGCGCCCGTTATGTCGGTGATGAACCGCTTTTGCTTGCACGCCATGCGCCGGTTGCGCTTTCTCCTGATCGGGTGAAAGCGGCGCAGTATCTGCAATCGCTCGGCTGCGATTTCATCATCATGGATGACGGGTTCCAAAGTGCGCGTCTTCATGCCGATTTTGCGCTGTTGGTGGTGGATGCGGGGCGGGGGATCGGCAATGGCCGTGTTATCCCGGCAGGTCCGTTGCGTGCGCCGCTGACCGACCAGATGCGCAAGACCGATGCGCTGCTGCGGATCGGCAAGGGCGATGCGGCGGATTTCGTGATCCGTCAGGCGGCCCGAGCCGGACGACCGATCTATGAGGCAAAGCTCATTCCATCATCGACGGCAACGGTGGCGGGCCAACGCTGGCTGGCCTTTGCCGGTATCGGCAATCCGGACAAGTTCTATGCAAGTCTTGCCCAGGCAGGCGGTACGATTGCGGAAACGCGCTCGTTTCCTGACCATCACAGCTTCGAGCCTGACGAAATTCGCGATCTGATCGATACGGCCCGCCGCAGCGGTCTGAGCCTGATCACCACGGCGAAGGACCACGTGCGTCTGGCGACCATGGTCGGTGTACCGGCTGAATTTCTGTCGAAACTGGCGGTTCTTGATATCGATCTGAAATTTGAGCGCTCGGACGCGCTCAATCATATCCTCGATACGGTGATCGAGCGCTTTAAAAGCCGGTCGTTATAAGTAACTCAGGCCTTCTTGCGGCTGCGCATTTCCGGATTGAACTCAAGCTCGCGCTCGAAGGAAATGTGGCCGGTTGCATAGGCTTCCTGCCGCGCAACGCTCCAGTATTTCAGCTCGTCCAGCGGAATTTGCGCGCCAGTAACGGCACAAAGCACATAGGAACCGTGCTTGACGATTTCATAGTCGCCGTCGAGATAACGCAGGACAGCTTCGGAGGATGAGCGGGGCGATTCAAATCTGTTCATATGTGTAAAACCTTTGCGCTGGATTCTAGCAAGTGCAAACCTTGGCGTCCAGCGGTGCTGGATGAGCAGCTGTAAGAAAAGACATCAACGCCTTCCGAAAAGCCGCTCGATATCGCTCAGCTTCAGTTCGATATAGGTCGGGCGTCCGTGATTGCACGTGCCGGAACCGGGCGTTGCCTCCATTTCGCGCAGCAATGCGTTCATTTCTTCCGGCTTGAGGCGGCGTCCGGAGCGCACCGATCCATGGCAGGCCATGGTGGCCGCGACATGGTTGAGCATGGCCTTCAACCCGTCAGAGGTTTCATGCTCGGCAATCTCGTCAGCCAGATCGCGGATCAGCTGCTGCACATTCATTTCGCCCAGCATGGCTGGCGTCTCGCGCACAGCGATGGCGCCGGGACCGAACTGCTCCACGCCCAACCCGAACCGGGCCAGCGTTTCGGCATGGCTTGCCAGCCGCTCGGCATCTTCTTCGGGCAAATCAACGACTTCCGGGATCAGCAGCATCTGTCCCGGTATCGGGCGGGAATGCAGCGCGTTCTTGAGCGCCTCATAGACCAGCCGTTCATGGGCCGCGTGCTGGTCCACGATGACAAGGCTGTCCTCGGTTTGCGAGACGATGTAATTGGCATGAATCTGTGCTCGGGCAGCGCCCAGCGGCTTTTGCTGCAACTCGACCGGGGCTTCGCTCATCGTCGCGCGCGCATCGGCTGTCGGAATGTTTACGACGTCGATTGTCGCCTGCTCGCTTTCGTGAAACGCGGATGCATTGCCGAAATCGAGGGGCCCCAGATCGAGAGGCCGGTGCGCCGGATGTGCGGTCTGGGGTGACCATTCGCTTCGAGGCGTGGGTCGGTCAGTTCGCCAGCTCGTGGAGGCATAGCTGCTGGATGCGGCGTGCGCGCTTGACGAGGGCTGTGGTTGAAACCCTTCTGCGCGAAAGGCTTGCAACATGGCTTCCGCACCGCTGGTTGCCGGGCGGATGCCGGATTGGGCCAGCGCTTGCTTGATCGCGCCGACGATGAGACCACGCACCAGACCGGGATCGCGGAAACGGACATCGGCCTTGGCCGGATGCACATTCACATCGACCAGTGCCGGATCGAGCGTCAGAAACAGCACCGCGACCGGATGGCGGTCTCGGGCAATGACATCGGCATAGGCCCCGCGCAGCGCGCCAAAAATCTGCTTGTCGCGCACCGGGCGACCATTCACATAAGCGAACTGGTGCTGCGCATTGCCGCGATTGTGGGACGGTATGCCGACAAATCCAGCGAGTCGCACGCCGTCACGCTCTGCATCAATGGCCAGCGCGTTTTCGCCGAAATCCTGACCCAGAACCTGCCCGATGCGTTCCAGCGTGGCATCGGCGCCCGTGCCGGTCGCAGGCATTTCCAAAGGCGAGCGGTCGGTGCCTGACAGCGAAAAGCGCACATGCGGAAAGGCAATGGCGATGCGCTTCAGCACATCTGTGATGGCGGAAGCTTCGGCGCGGTCGGTCTTCATGAATTTAAGACGGGCGGGCGTCGCATAAAACAGGTCGCGCACTTCGGCTATCGTGCCGCGATTGAGTGCGGCAGGGCGCGGGCCTTCGAGATGCCCGCCAGAAACGGAAACCTCGAAACCGGCATCCGCGTCCTGCGGACGCGATTTCAGCGTCAGCTTGGCGACTGAGCCGATGGAGGGCAGGGCTTCGCCGCGAAAGCCGAGCGCTCGAATATCGTGCACGTCGTCGGAAAGTTTGGATGTGCAATGGCGCGAAACTGCAAGCGGCAGCTCATCAGCGGGAATGCCGGAGCCGTTGTCGGTGACGCGCAGCAGCGTCTTGCCGCCGCCGCCGGTCACAACCTCGATGCGGGTCGCGCCAGCGTCGATGGCATTCTCGACAAGTTCCTTGATCACGCTGGCGGGCCGTTCGATGACCTCGCCTGCCGCGATCTGGTTGATGATGGTTTCGCTTAAGTGTCGAATGGGCATGCGGCGATTATAGGCAGATTCGCAGGCCGCGGTAATAGCACCGGGCAGCTTCTGAACCGAACCTTTGAAACCGCAGGACTGATGCCTGCGGTTTGCTGTGGAACAGCGTCAGGCCGCCTGAGCTTCAGCCTCTTTGTTGAGGCCGAGCTGAATTGCGGGTGCAGGGTATCCAAGCAGGAAGCCTTGCACCTGATTGCAGCCTTCTTCTTGCAGAATATCCATCTGCGACTGCGTTTCGACACCTTCGGCCAGCACGGGAATATCGAGGCTTTGGCCGAGCGCCAGAATGGCGCGCACGAAGGCCTTTGACTGCACATTCTGTTCCAGATCGGTGACGAAGCTGCGGTCGAGCTTGATCTTGTCGAAGGGGAAAGAGCGCAGCGTCGCCAGCGACGAATAGCCGGTGCCAAAATCGTCAATCGCGATGCTGACCCCAAGCGCCTTGATCTCCCGCAAGATATGCAGGGCGCGGGCCTGATCGCGAATGATCGCGCTTTCGGTTACTTCCAGTTCCAGAAGTCGCGGCGACAGACCGGTCTCGGTCAGGATATCCTGAACCGTTTCCACGAGGCCGGTATGGCTGAGCTGTAGCGGGGAAATATTGACCGCGATCCTGCGGGCAACGGGCCAGCTTGCCGCTTCCCGGCAGGCCGCACGCAACACCCATTCGCCAAGCTGAGTAATGACGCCGGATTCCTCGGCTATCGGAATGAACACGGTTGGCGGAACCAGACCCTGCACGGGATGACGCCAGCGCAGCAGAACTTCATATCCCGATACGCCGCCATCCTTCATGCTGCGTTGCACCTGGAAATTCAGGAAGAACTGGTTTTCGTCAATAGCCGTCCAGATGTCGCGGGCCAGCGCTGCGCGCTTGCGTGCCGCTTCATCCATGCTGCTTTCATAGTAACAGATCTTGTCTTCAATGCTCTGCTTGGCGCGGTACATCGCCATGTCCGCATTGGACAACAGCTTTTCCACATCGTCGGCATCGGTCGGATAGATCGCGATACCAAGGCTCGCGCCGGGGCGGACAACGGCATTGCCGAGGTCGACAAGGTCACAAAGCGCGGTATTGAGGCGTGACATGAAGCTGCGCAGGTCGTCTTCGTCCTCAAATGTCTTCAGGGCTGCAAATTCATCGCCGCCAAAGCGACCGATCAGCTCACCGCTTTCCAGATGCTCGGTCATGCGGGTAGAAATCTCGCAGAGCAGTCTGTCACCAGCAGCATGACCATAGAGGTCGTTGACTTCCTTGAAGCGGTCCAGATCGATGCCGATCAGCGCAATACGATAATGGCCGTTATCGGCATTGATCTTCTCGCGGTTCAGGCGCTCGACAAACTGGGTGCGGTTTGGCAATCCGGTCAGCGAGTCATGGCGGGCGATATGTTGCAGTTGTCGCAAGTTGGACGACTGGACGTGGCTGTCGATCAGATAGCTGGCCAATGCCGTGCAAAGCACGAGCAGGCCAACACCGCCAACCGAAATGGCAAGCGTAAACTTATCGGCCAGCGCGGCCTCTTGCAGATAGTTCATAGGGGTGACGGACAGCGCAGCCATGCCGGTAAAGTGCAGGCTGACGATGGCTGTCGTGAAAGTCAGAACCGCCAGACGGTAAGAGGTCGGGTAGCGCAAGCGCATCAAAACCTGACCGGACAGCGAACCGAAAAATATGGCAAGCACGATGGACGCGTAGAAATAATTCATGTTCCATTCGATCAGCCCATCAACGCGATAAGCCAGCATGCCGATATAGTGCATGGCGGCAATCGAAGCGCCGACCATGGCGCCGCCAATGACCGGGGCGAAACGCGGAAAGCTGCCGGTCATGACCACGAAGCCGATCCCGGTGCCGACAACGGCAATCACCAGCGACAGAATGGTCAGGTCTGGCAGCAGCACGACGGGCGCGCTCGGCTCATAAGCCAGCATGGCCACGAAATGTGTGCTCCAGACGGTCGAGCCTGATGCGATCGCTACAAGAAAATGCCAGCCATAGCGAACAGCACCATGGCATTTCGCTGCCTTGCGGACGAGATTGAGCGTGATCGCTGAACCGATGAGGCAGATCAAGGCTGCCAACGTTGTCAGCCATGCTTCATGTTGCGTGGTGATACAATTGAGAACGGTAATCATGGAGTGGATTGGCCCCGATAGCCCTATTAAACGAGGTCAGGGCATTGAACTGCCCAAAGTGATCGGCTTGGTGCAAATGTCGTTCAGTTCTGACGCGACAGATAAACCTGGCTGTTTAGGTGGTCATTACAAATGCAGAGACTCGATGGAAACCGAGCGGCCGATATACTCAGATCGTATCAGCGCACAGCGGCGCATCATTGTCGTGTAACGCATCATAGCCTCTAGAAACCCAAGCCCTAATTTATGGTTCCTTTGGTTGCATAGCAATTACTGATTAGCGGTTAACGCGAATATCAAGATTGTGGGCAAATGAAAATTTTCACAAGAATGTTATGAAAAATAGCCCACTATTGTGGGGTTTTTGGCGGTGAAGCGACATTGTTTATGCATTTCTGATATTGCGAAGCTTAATAAAAAAACCATAAGAATTACATCTATAGGTAGTATCGCTTTTAGGTAATTACTGGAACCTCTTGGTTCCGTGCTTAAATTCCGTTATTGCAGATATTGTTTATATAACGGGGGATATCGGACATGGGCGACGGCGTGGAGAGTATTTCATCTTCCAAGCCCCTGGATGGCATGGCGGCGGCCAGTCCGATTGTCTTTTCCGACACTCTGGGGCTGTTTCAGCGGGCCGCTGGCCCATTTCTCGATACGGTTGTCGTCTTTGCAAGCCCCTGGGGGCTGGAAGAACTTTGCACCACGCGGAAATTCTGGCGCATCATTGCCGACAGGTTGGCGAGCCGTGGAATTGCGTCGCTTCGCTTTGACTGGCCGGGCACTGGCGACGCGCGCGATGACATCGACTTTTCTTCCGGGCTGGAACTCTGGCGAAAGACGCTGATCGAAGCGGCGGACAAGGCGCGGCTTTTGTCGGGCGCAAGCCGCGTGGTAATCATTGGGCAGAGCCTTGGTGCGGCAGTCGCCGCCGAAACGGGGCCGCGTATCGAAGGTCTGGAAGCGCTGGCATTGTTGTCTCCGGTGATTTCCGGTCGGTTTTACACGCGTGAGCTGGCGGTGTGGTCGAGTATGGTCGATGCCGATCTGGGCCTTCCCGATGCGCAGCGGATCAAAGGGGCGGTTTCCATCGCGTCTTTGACGATGACGCCGGAAATTGCGACTGAAGTGAAGAAGATCAATCTTCTTTCGTTGCCAGAAAAGCCTGCGGACAAATGCCTTCTGCTCGCAAGGATCGACCGCCCGAACGATGCGGAACTGGCAGCGCAGCTCGAAACGCTGGGCGCGGAAGTCACCGTGGAAGCCTTCACCGATTACGACAAGCTGATTTCCAATCCGGTTATTTCGCGATTGCCTTTAAATGTTGCGGATCGACTGGTCGATTGGGCGGTGGCGCTTGCCGGTTCCAGACCGGCACGGAACAGTGCCGATGAAAGCGGTCTCGGTGGGCAGATCGCGGGCGACGGCTTCGTCGAAACGCCGGTGGCATTCGGTGCGAACAACCGTCTGTCGGGTGTTCTGTGCGAGCCTTTGGGTGAAAGGAAGGGGCAGACCGTCCTGTTCCTGTCGTCTTCTTATGATCGGCGCGTCGGATGGGGACGGACCACCGTTGACATGGCGCGCAAGCTGGCGCGAGACGGTGTTCCGTCGCTCCGCTTCGACATTTCCAATGCCGGTGACAGCCCGCCCAATCCGGGCATGCCGGAACAGGTGCTTTATACGCACGCGCCGGAGGCCGATGTGGCCGATGCGCTCGATTATCTGGACGGGATTGGGCTGGGGCGTCCGGTGTTGGCCGGACGTTGCAGCGGTGCATTTCTTGGGCTGCACTGTGCAGTGCTGGACGAGCGGGTATCGGGCGCGGTGCTGGTCAATCCGGTGACATTCTATTGGGCGCCAGAGCTTTCAGTCGACGATGTCGTGCGCGAGGGCAATCGCACGCTGGAAGACTATGGCAGCCGTGCCATGCGTCTTGATACGTTCAAGCGTTTGTTCCGTGGAGAACTCGATATTCGCGCCATCCTGCGCAATATTGTGCGGGGTGTTAGCGGGCGGGTGCTTGGGCTGGCGCGCAAACTCTTGCGCAGTCGCACGGTTGAAGGCCGGGCGATCTATTCCGCTTTCGATGAATTGAAATTGCGGCAGGTGCCGCTGACGCTGGTCTATGCTGAAAAAGACACTGGTCGCGAGCATTTCAATTATTATTTCGATCAGGTGGGCGACAAGGTGCAGCGCTTCGACAATGTGAGTGTCGCGATCATTCCCGACGCCGATCACAATCTGACGCCGGAACATGCGCGCACGGTCTATATCGATGCGATCCGCTCGCTGGCTTTGAACGCTGGTTAGAGCGGTTCCGGTTAAAACGGAATCGTGGAACCGCTCTATCTATTTGTTTTTACGCATTATCCCACGCAAAACCGCTACGCACTTTTGCTGGAAATGCTCTAAAACCAGACAGTTCGCGACGATCCGGCAATGCGAATTTCGCCGCACGGTTTGCCTTCGCCATCATGGCGGGGGAGAAGTGCGACACGCTTCGTCACGCCGGGGGCGAGATGGAACCAGCTTTCCGCCGCTCTCCAGCCTTCCGCGTCGATGCTGACCGATTGCGCCAGCACGGATGTGCTCAGATCGAGAAACCAGTTGCCGCTGTCTTCCACGACACTGCATTCAATTGCGGCATCGTGGAAAGCTTTGGTGCGTCCCTGCGGAAAATGAAAAGCCTCCGCAATCGTGGCTTCGCCGCGTTTCAACCGGGCAACCGTCACGTCATGGGCCGGAGGGCCGAAGCGATAGGCATAAGTTGTGTCGAAAAATGCGCCGAACAATTCGGTCGCCGGTATTGTAACGGCTGAACGGGCTGAGAGCGAAAGATCGCGGCGACCGCTCACGACCGGCTGTGCACCGGCGCGCAGGCAGGCGAGTTCGAGTGTCAGGTCGGCGGTATGGGGTTGTTCATTCAGGACGTGAATGGCCAGCCCGTTGACGCCTTCGTCGGTCAAGGCAACCTGAACCGGACGAAACGCGCGTTTCAGCCCATGCCATGCGGGTTTCGGTTCGCAGGTCGCATCGACCACGCCCCAGCCAGCACCCGGCAACACGTCCTGAAATGTCCAGACCAGAGCGCCAAAACAGGTGCTTGCCGGTCGCCGCCATTCGGCAAAGGTCGCCTCCATCACTTCCGCCGTAACGGCGCGGGAAAGATGGAGATATTGCTCCATGTCCTCCCGCCGCAAGCGGGCAGGGTCGTAGCCATAGAGCATTTCCAGATAGGCATCGCGCACGTCTTCGAAATCCCACGACACGCCGCGATCACGCGGAACACGCGCTTTCCAGCGCGGATCATGGACTGCGGGCACGTCAAGATGCGCCTTGAGCGTGCGCGCTTCTGGAACATTGGAGAAAGCCAGACTTTCGGTCGCAAAGCGCACTTCGGCGCGGCGCGCATCGTCCAGTGGTCGGCAATAGGCGCTGACGCCGTAATAATGGCTGACGCCTTCATTGCTGATGAAGGGCAGTGCCCCATCGCAGGGCGAATTCGGCACATAAGGAATGTCAGGGCAGAACTCGCGCACGATGGCAGGCAGAATTTCTTCGGTCAGCGCGCCTTTCCAGATTGTCTCGGGCAGGCCCATCATGGCACCCTGCTGGTAAATCTCGCTGCCGCCGCACAACACAGTCAGTGAAGGTGCATGGCGAATGGCGCAAAGAAGCTGTCGTGCTTCATCCTGTACTTTGGCGACGAAGCCTTCATCTTTCACCGGGTAGTCGAAATTGGCAAACATGAAGTCCTGCCAGACCATGATGCCGAGTTCATCGCAAAGGGCATAAAAGTCCGGCGTTTCATAAGCCGTAATGCCGCTGATGCGCAGCATGTTCATGCCCGCATCCTGCGCGAGCTGCAACCATGGTTGATAGTCGGCGCGTGCGCCCGGCAGGCGGACAATGTCGGCAGAACTCCAGACCGCGCCGCGACAAAAGACTTTCTCGCCGTTGATCACCAGCGCGAATGATTTCCCGTCCGAGCCGCGATCAACGCCGATGCGGCGAAAGCCGGTGCGCCCGAGCGGCTGCTTTTTGGCGTCGATGGATAGTTCCACATCATGGAGCGTCGGCGCGCCATGAGTGTGCGGCCACCATGGTTCCACAGCGGGAATGGTCAGTTTTGCCTGCCAGCGACCGTCTGCTTGTCTGTCACAGGTGATCTGCGAACCTGCGCAATGCAGGGCCAGATTTTCAGCCTTGCCCGCGTAGGTAAAACTGACGGTAACTTCTCCGTCGCCATTTTCATGAAGCGTGGATTGGATGGCAATGTCGGTAACAGCTTCCGCGTCGGCTCGGCTGATCGTCACCGGACGCCAGGGGCCGACAGCATGAACTTCCGGGCACCAGCCCGGCATATGACCAAGCGCTGTCATGCGGATGAGGCGTAAGCCCTGCGTGTTCATCAATTGCGTGCGCCAGCGCGCACGCGGGCCCTTCTGCTCCAGCCGGGGACCAAGAGCACGGAAGCAGAGCGCCAGCTCATCCGCGCCGGTCAGCGTGACCGGCAAGTCGTGGGCGAGGAACATGCTGTCGCTGGTGCAAACCAAAGCGCCGTTCAAATAGATTTCGCAAATCGTGGCAAGACCTGCAAAATGCAGCATTGCCTCACCGGGCGGCTCGGAGAGGTCGAGAAAATACCACGCATCCTGATTGTTCAGCGGTGTTGGAGCAGTGCGGCTGAAGTGTCCTGCCTTTTCAAGCGCTTCTGCCACCGTTCCCGGAACCGGCGCATCGAGATACGCCCGATTGCGCAAGACATCGCCCGGCGTTGCGGCCTCATTGGCTGCGGTCAGGAAAAGCCGCCAGCCCTCATTGAGCGGGCGGCTCGTGGCAGTTTGTTCAGGCAGCATCGCGACCAAGTTCTGTTTCAAGCGCTCCTGTCATGCGATCCCATGCATCGGCGGCAGGCACCAATGCGCTTGCCAGCGTATCGAACTTCTTGCGCATCACCGCGCGGGCAAGCTGGAACTGTACGGCCTTGGCGGTTTCGGCAATCTGGATAGCGTCGGCAGCAGCAGCGGTAAAACGCTTGCCTTCGCCCAGCCATTGCAGATGGCTTGCGGCCAGTTCGAAATTCGCGCCGAGCTGGCGCAGCGTGTTGAAGGCATATTTGTGGAAGAAGCCGAAGGGACGTTCGGCAATCGCTTCCACCTGTGCCGGAAAAACAGTTGCGAAAGCGCGGATCGGATTGTCCTTGGGCCTGCGCGCAAAGTGGCGCGGCAACAGAATTTCCGCCACGCGCCGCTGATGCGCTTCGGTCGGCACATCCTTCGGGAATTTCGCAAATTCCGTATAGGGCAGGAAGGGCAAGTCGGCTTCCGTCAGATGACGCTGGAAAACGCCGTCGAAATCCTCGCCCTCCAGATGGTAGAAGCCGCCATTATGGAAATAATCGAGCGAACGGTTCTCTACATCCATGCGGTTGATCGCGATGGTGGTTTTGCCATGCTCGGTGCGATAGCTCACGCCATGCGTATCAGGCATGAAATAGCTGTCCATCTCGACCATGCACAGCCGTCCGCGCGCGATCTGTTCCGCGATATGGCCTTCCACACTGTCGAAGATGGCAAGCTCCGTCGCCCGCACGCCATAGAGCGCTTCGAGGTCTTCCAGCGGCACCTTGAAGAAGGTGAACTGGTCGCCCTCGAAATCCTGCGTCAGGGTAAAGCCCAGCATCGCTTCGGGAGCGACCCGAAGCGACGCCAGCACTTCGATCCAGAGATCGACATAGCAATTGGTTTCAGGCCAAATGCGTGTCTGCGCATGCAGCGCATGCGGCGCGTAGCCTTCTGGCGAGATATGCGGAAAGACTGCCTGCATGTCGCTTTAGAGCACGTTCCAATCTGATTGAGTCAGACCTGCGCTCTCATCCCTTCTATTTTAAGCACAATCTTATCGACCTTCGGTTCACTCCGGTCGGATTATGCTTTAACCCCACAATTCGTTGCGTACGCTCTCCGGCCAGGCTTTGACGTCGAGACCATGGTGATGGAACAGCGCCAGCGCGATGCGTTCCAGCCCGAAGCCGACGCAAGCCGTGTGCGCAACTTCGCCGTCATGCTGCGACAAGCCCCACTTCACACCGAACTGGTCCTGATGATAGTTGAAGCTCATGCAGGCGGTTGGCTTTTCGACGCTGGTGATCGGGATCAGCAGTTCGAATTTCAGGTTCTGGTCGCGCTGGTTGTTGACCAGCATGCGTCCTGCGCGTCCGAAGAAGGGATCGTTCGCCACGTCGATTTCAACCGGCAGGCCAACCTTCTTCATCATGTCGGTGCCGCGCTCTATCCAGAGCTGGCGGAATTCCATCACGTCGGCTTCCGTGCCCATGCGCACATATTCGCGCATGCGGAACAACTGCTGGCGGGCAGGGTCCACCGAAGGTTCATGACGGAAGCAATAGGATTGCAGGTCATAGAGGCCGCCGCCTTGCGGCAGCGGACCGCGCTTGGCAATCGTTGGATAGAGCGGATAGCAGGCGGCGGGCGTCAGGACGATGTCCGTTGCCTTCTGCTCCAGCGTCCAGTCTTCGCCAGCATCCATGCATTTGATGAGGTTGATATGGTCCAGCTCGCAACCGCAGAAACTGTGCACCGTACCGGCCAGCTGCGGGAAGCTCTTCATATAGCCGCTTTTTTCAAAGTAAGCGCGATTGAGGCCGGGCGGGAAGCGGATCGCTTCTGCGCCATCAGCGCCGCCGGTGCGGTCAACGAGGCGCTCGAAGGCGACGATAACATCTTCAAACTGGCCGGAGCGCCCGTAAAGGCCGTCCACGCCGGTTTCAATCAGCAGTCCGGCATCGAAAAGCCGGTTGAGAAAAGATCTTTGCGCGTCCATGGCGTTATCCCAAGAGGCTGGTGTTCTGTTTGTGAATGAGCAGCATGGTGGCCGTGTTGCCGAGGATGCGCTCGTTGGAAATCATGAGCTGGGCCGAATGCGCATCGCGCAAATGACGGCCAAGGCTGTAGGGCGTGCCGTTCTTGTAGCCCATGATGCCGCACACCAGCATGGCGTGGTTGATGACCTGCAAAATCGTCTGCGAGGCAGCGACCTTCAGATTGTTCATCGCGATGGCAAAGCCCATGGACGCAAGTTTGTCCGCGTCGTGCTTCGCGTCCTTATAGGTCTTGAGGCAGGCGACGATTTCCGACTTCAGCATTTGCAGCATGTTGGAGGCTTCGGCGACGCGCAAAGCGCCCGGCTGCGGTGCGCCCGGATTGCGGCGTGCTGCGGCGCGCACGAAAGCCTGCGCGCGGTTCACGGCATCGACGGCGATGCCATACCAGAGCGAACTCCACAATGTATGCGACTGTGCCAGCATGGACTGCGCTGCAATCTCGGCAAACGGATGCGGCAGGATCTGCACCTTGTCCGCTTCGCCCCGGAACACAAAGCCTTCCGAACAGGTGCCACGCATGCCGAGCGTGTCCCATTCATTGGTCTTTTCCAGCGTGTACTGGTCTTTCCGGAAAACGGTCATGACCTGATCGGACGAGGCCGCATCCTTGTGTGAACGCGACGTGATCAGGATGGCATCGGCATAAACGCCATAGGAAATAACCGTGGCGTTCTTTTCCAGACGGCAGGTGTCGCCATCGATTTCGATTGCGCAGATGGAATTGCGCAAATCGCCGCCAATGCCGCCTTCCGTGGTCGCCGAGGCAAGCAGCAACTGATCATCCGCGACGTCACGCATGAAGTTGCGATGCCATTCGACCGATTGCCCGTGCTCCACCAGGCTGGACAGCTTGATGTGGTGCATGGCGAATATCATCGCGCTTGCAGCACAGGATTGTCCCAGAATGCAGCACAGTTCTGCAATCTGGTCGATCTCGGCGCTTTCGCCGCCCAAATCGCGTGACACCTGAATGCCGAGCAATCGCTCGGTCTTCATCGCATCAATGGCTTCCTGCGGAAAGCGTCCTTCCTTGTCGACGCTATCGGCAAATTTTCCGGCGATGGCTGCTACGCGACCGGCACGCTCGGAAAGACTATTCCCCCCGCCTGCATTCATTACGCGGCCTCATTATCCTTGAGGATGGTGGTGATCGTCTGTTCAATCGCGCTGATGCTTGCAAACGACTTGCGATTGAGAAACTGGTCCGGAAATTCGATGTCGAACTTGTCTTCAAGGCCAAGCATCAGCTGCACCGAGGCGAAAGACGACAGGCCAGCCGTATAAAGATCGGCATCGTCTGCGATGTCGGTCACGGCTATGGGCAATCCGCCAACTTTGGTCAGAAGTTCCCGAATAGATTCATTCATGGTTCATTTCCCCGCGTTTGGTGCACAGATCGACGGGAGCGTCTTCATCCGGTGCACCATTTGCCTATGTTAGCTCTTGAAGGTCTACAACCCCTGCTTGAGGCGATATTAGTATCAGGAAGCCTTTATATTATGTTGACAGGACGGGGCGGTTGTCGGTCAAATGTGCAAAGCGTCGCATATAGTTAAATATTGATGATGGTTACCGCCGCTGTTGATCTGCAAGATCAGGCCAAAGTTGGGAGAAAGTTTCGTATAAATTCTTTTCTGCGCCTTTAAATTTTTCGAAGGGAATATTCATATTACTTTGTTGAGAAAATAATATTATTTGGTAAAGATAGGAGAAATACGCAATAGAGTGGCCATGAAGTCTTGAAATGATCGATATCATATACGTTATTACGCCGATATTCGCGCTCATGGCATTTGGTTTTCTTGCGGTGAAGGCGGGTTTATTTCCGACCTCTGGCGTTGGTAGTCTCATCTCCTTCGTGAATAATTTTGCAACGCCCTGTTTGCTGTTCTACTCGATTACGACGAGCGACTTTCGTTCCGCCTTCGATCTCAAGATCATCGGGCCGTTTTATGTGGCAGCGATTATCTGCTTTGTGCTTGGCATAACGATTGCCCGCAAAGTCTATACGAACCGTCCCGGCGAAAGCGTGTCTGTCGGTTTCACCGGTACATTCACCAACACTGTGCTGATTGGCTTGCCGATCATGACGCGCGCTTATGGCGATCAGGCGCTGCCGGTCACTTTGTCGATCATCGGCCTGCATGGGGCTATCCTGCTGACGGTCGGCATGATGACGATGGAGCTGGTACGCCGCGACGGTGAGGTTTTGAGCAAGACAATCATTGTTGCCCTGCGCCGTATTGGTTCCAATCCGCTCATCTGGGGCATTGCCACCGGCATTATCGGCTCTAGCCTTGGCCTCCAACTGATAGAGCCTGCGGATGCGTTTTTCTCGATGATGGCACAATCGGTCGTGCCGGTCTCGCTGTTCGGCATTGGTGGCGCGCTGACACAATTCAAGCTCTCGGAAAACTGGAAACAGGCTCTCATTGCATCGATCATCAAGCTGATGGTGCATCCGGCGCTGGCCTATGTCCTGATGATCTGGGTGCTGAAAGTGCCGGTGGAAACCGCGCGTTATGGTGTGTTGCTCGCGGCCATGCCAGCCGGGGTGAATGTCTATATTTTCGCGACCTATTATAATCGCGCCTCCGGTGTGGCGGCCAATGCTATCCTCATCGGCACACTGCTTTCAGCAGTCACCATGTCTTTCTGGCTCTATGTTCTCGGCAGTTAGTGCGGGGCCGGTTGGCTCTCACACCTGTCAGACCGCGCGTCTGCGCTTCATGGTGATTTCGTAGCGTTCCCACCCGACAAGCACAAAGCTGGAAGCGACGATCAGCAAGGCGCCGACGAAGACGTTCGTTGCGGGGACTTCTGCCCAGATCGCGTAGCCGTAGACAAAGGCCCAGATGAGGCCGGTATATTCGACGGGTGCAAGTGCCGATGCGGGCGCGTGGCGGAAACCTTCATAAAGAAGATATTGGCCAAGCGTGGCGATCAGGCCGAGGCCGAACATCAGCGCCCAGCCCATGGCGTCGGGCCATTGCCAGATCCACGGAAAGGAAACCGCGCAGGCGATGCCAAAGATCAGGCTCGTGGCGAACATCTGGGTCAGCGTTGTTTCGCTGCGGCTGACAAGCCGGATCAGGATCGTGCTCCATGCCCAGCAAAAGCCGGCCACCACGCACATGATGGCGGGGATCAGGTTTGGCGAATGACCGGGATTGGCCGCGATGAGAACGCCGACGAAGCCGCCGAAACAGGCGATCCAGCGCCCGGTTCCAATCCGCTCCTTCAAAACAAGAATGGACAGGAACATGACCATTATGGGCGCGGAGAAATAGAGCGTGGTCAGTTCGGCAAGACCGAGAAACTTGGCTGCATTATAGAACAAAAGCCACGCGAACAGCATAAGCCCGGGGCGCAGCACAAGTGTTCCGCGATAGGGGCTGTGCATGATCGACGGGTGGCGATAATGGCGCACCAGAACGCCGGTAATTACCACAATGACCAGACTGCGCATGAAGAGGATTTGCGGCACGGCATAGATGGCGACAAGCCACTTTACCAGTGCATCCTGCAAGGCAAAGCATGCATAGCCCGCCGATGCCAGCGCAATTCCGACCAGCGGCTTCGTTTCCTGCATGCCCGTTGACATAATGACCCGCCAAACCCGTTATTATTCAACGAGCTGTTACTCCCGGCGCAGAGCAATGTCATGTCAAAAATAATGATCGATTGATCAGGGTTTCTGACAGGACGCGCACGCAGTTTTTTCCACTCATGCGTGCGGTAATACTCGGGTTTCCATGCAATGTTGAAAATTGTTTTCTGAAAACAATGTAAAATACGACATGTGCCGTATTTTGTTAAATGTTTCTGTATGTCTATTCGATGACCTCTTGTCGTAAATACATTTTAGTGACAAATAAAATAAGAATTTCGGGGCAAGGGGGACGTTGTGCGGTCGGGGACACTGGCGGGGGCGCTTGGCGCGTCGGGATGGCGTTATTTTTGTGCGATGTTGCTGGGGCTTTTTGCCTTGATATTCGGCTCATTGGCGGCTCAATCTGCGCCGACGGCAGGCTCACTAACGATGATTGTGAGAAAGGATATGCCAGCCAATGGCTGGCTTCCGGCAACTGGCGACGGCATAACTTTCTCAATTACACCCGATCCGCAGCATGGTAGTGTTACAAGCTTAGATACTAGTACGGGCTTCTTTGTCTATACGCCTGCACCAGGTTTTATTGGAAGTGACACTTTTAACTATCAGGTAACAGATGGTGCCAGTTTTGCTTCGGGCGTTGTTACACTCAATGTGATTGACGAGCCAAAAGTAACGTCAGTGGCAGTCCCTGCGTCTGGCTACTACAAAACCGGCGATGTGTTGACGTTTTCGGTAGCATTTGACCAAAATGTGTTTGTGACAGGGGTTCCATCTGTACCTATCCTTATCGGTACAACCACGCGCAGTGCGACTTATAAGTCAACAATTGGAAATAACGTTCTAACTTTTTCCTATACTGTCGAGTCTGGTGATAAGGATACAGACGGGATTAGTCTTGGCTCAGCGATAGACTTGAATGGCGGCGCCATTCAAGCCATCGGCGGGCTGTCAGCCAATCGCACATTTGTTAATGTTGGCGCGACGAACGGCGTACTTGTCAATGTAAGCACGCCCACATTGAGCATCACGAATTCGTCGTCACCTTTCGATAATGTCCAGTTGCTCGTGGTTACTTTTTCTGAGGGAGTGACGGGGCTTTCAGAAAATGATTTTATTTTGACAACAACGGGTACTGTCGGGGCGACCCCTACATTGTTGCCGATGGGGAGCAGTTTGGTCTATTTGCTTCAGGTTGTTGTTTCGGGTAGCGGATCGGTTATGGTAAGTCTCCCTGCGGGAGCTGTTACAAATGCCGACGGAATTGGCAATATCGCATCCAATGTCTTGAATGTACCGATAATGCAGTCAGCCGATGCGAATTTGCAGAACCTCATTCCCAGCGCGGGGACGTTAGCGCCTGCCTTTGACCCCAACACGATCTCTTATACGCTGAATGTAGCAAACGACGTCGAGACAATTACTTTTACCCCAACGCTTTCGGATACGAGGGGTGCGGTTGTCATCAACGGGGCAACAATACCCAATGGAACGGCCACCCCTGCAATTAATCTGGCGGTTGGAAGCAATACGGTTACCACCACAGTAACCGCGCAGAATGGAACCACCACGAAGACTTATACTGTCAACGTTATCCGCGCGCAGTCGGGCAATGCCGATCTGGTGGGTCTGGTACCGAGCGCGGGAACTTTGGATCCGGCATTTTCACCCGGCAATACGGCCTATTCGTTGACGGTCCCTAACGGAACATCGTCGTTACAACTGACACCCACATCCGCTGATCCAACGGCCACCATTGCGGTCAATGGAGCAACCGTACCATCTGGTAGTGCGAGCACTGCACTACCGCTTGGCATCGGTACCACGACCCTGACGGCTGTCGTCACGGCGCAAAATGGAACAACGCGCAGCTATACGGTAAATGTCACCAGAGCTGCGTCAGCGGATGCAACGCTTGCTGGCCTCGTTCCCAGTGTTGGCTCGCTGGACCCGGCATTTGACAAAGAGACACTCAGCTATTCTATCAATGTTGAAAACACGGTCGAGAGCATAACCTTCGCCCCAACAGTTTCCGAACCCTCCGCTCGCATAACCGTTGCAGGGGGCAGCGTTGCGTCGGGAAGTTCAAGCGCTCCCATAGGGCTGACTATTGGTGCGAACACGGTTTCGATTGTCGTGACTGCACCAAGTGGGGCTAACCGCAGCTACACGGTTGTGGTCAACCGTGCGGCCATGGTTTTCCCCGACCCGACGCTCGATCCGGAAGTAATCGGTTTGTTGAACGCGCAGACAAGTGCCGCACGACGCTTTGCACAGGTTCAAACCCGGAATTTCCAAAACCGGCTTGAGCAGTTACATGATGAAGGCGACAGGCGAAGGTCTAGCCTCGGTGTGCGGCTTGGCAGTCCATCGACCGCACAGCAACCGGAAGACCCGGCCAATCCCTCGTCGTCAGCATCATCGGCAGGGATTTCACCTCTCGGCTATGCCCCCGAAAAGCGCGACAGCTTTCCGGGCAAGGCTATTGGCTTGAAAGAGCCGGAGCAGCCTGCGCCGACTATCGATCCAGACCTTGGGCCATTCGCATTCTGGAGTAGCGGCTTTGTGAACTTCGGTCAGCGCGATAGCGGTAAGGTCGATCTGGACTATACGCTTGTCGGCGTGAGTGGCGGCATTGATTACCGGTTCTCGGAACGCTTCGTGGCGGGCTTCGGTGTCGGATACGGGCGGGATCGCACAGATATTGGCGACAATGGCACGGAGAGCCGCGCCAATGCCTACAGCGCTGCGGTCTATGGTAGCTTCAAACCGATCGACAATTTCTTTATCGATGCGCTTGTCGGCGGCAGCATTCTCGACTTTGACTCCACCCGTTTCATCACGGCAGATGGCAGTTTGACCGACGGCAAACGTGATGGCCATCAATTGTTCGGATCGCTGACGGCTGCTTATGAATTCCGTCAAGCAGCATGGTTGGTCTCACCTTATGGCCGGATGGAAATGTCGCGCTCCTGGCTTGATGGCTATTCCGAAGGTGGCGAAAGCATCTACCGGCTGACCTATGGCGATCAGACCGTGGACACTGTCACAGGTGTGGTTGGTTTGCGCGCCAATTACGCCATCGACTACACATGGGGGCGTCTGACCCCCGGTGTCCGCGCTGAATATGCTCATGATTTCCAGGGTTCCAGCCGGGCCGCCATGGGATATAGCGCGCTTGGCGGGCTTCCCTATGCACTCGATGTTGAAGGCGAGAGCAGCGATAGCGCCAATGTGGGCCTGTCGCTCGATTTCAGCTTTGATAATGCCTGGACCACAGGCGTCGAGTATCGAACCGGCTTCGGTGGTTCTGGCGCGCGAGACCACGCGATAGCACTGCGGGTTGGTGCGAAGTTCTAATCAAAAAGGCGGCCGTCAGGCCGCTTTTTTCTTATTATCCGCACTCGTTCTTCATTTGACGGAACAAAAGTGACGCCGCACTATTTATAAGGTGAGCAATTATTAGCCGGATGCACTATGGACCGTTATGGTGGGGTTCCTAATCGAAATCTGCCGTTGAATGCAGCGCAAACGAGATTACCCACTCTGGCCGCAATGGCCGGGGTCATTGCCGTGTTCTATTTTGCCAAAGATGTTTTTCTGCCGCTGGCCATTGCGATCCTGCTGACCTTCATGCTCGCGCCGATTGTCGCTTTCCTCCGAAGGTTGCGGCTGCCGAGGCTGGTGGCAATCATCACCAGCGTTGCTGGCGGTTTTCTGATCATTGCCGTTTTCAGCGCGATTCTGGCCTTTCAGGTAACGGAAGTCGGGCAGAATATTGCAACCTACCAGTACAACATCATCGAAAAGATACGGAACCTGAAGAAGGCAGGCACGGAAGGCGGGATTATCGACCGTCTGAACCGGTTTGCCGAAAGGGTGGGCGCCGAGATCAACAGTCCGGAAGATAAGCCCGACGTTCCGGGCATCAATCCGGAGCCGGAAAGAAAGCCGGTTCTGGTCGAGATATTCTCGCGTCGAAGCCCCATTGAAACACTGGAAAGCATCATAGGACCACTGGTCAGTCCCTTGGCTACAACTGGCCTCGTCATCGTGGTCGTTGTGTTCATGTTGCTCGAAAGGGAGGAACTGCGCGACAGGTTCATCCGGCTTGTCGGCTATGGCGACCTGCACCGAACCACCGAAGCCCTTCAGGAAGCTGGTAGTCGTGTAGGCCAGTATCTGCTGACGCAGCTTATGGTCAACATCGCTTATGGTGTTCCATTGGGTATCGGCTTGTGGTTGCTTGGCATACCCAATGCGCTGTTGTGGGGCATGCTCGCCATTGTCTTGAGGTTTGTGCCCTACATCGGACCAGTCATCGCTGCGGTGATGCCGATCTTTCTGGCCTTTGCGGTTTCTCCCGGCTGGACCTTGCTCATCTGCACGATTGCGCTTTTCATTGTTGTGGAACTCATCAGCAACAATGTAATCGAGCCTTGGCTCTATGGGTCGAGAACTGGCCTGTCTCCACTGGCAATCATTGTTTCTGCCATTTTCTGGGCGTGGTTGTGGGGGCCTGTGGGGCTGGTGCTCTCCACCCCTTTGACGGTTTGTCTTGTTGTTCTGGGTCGGCATGTGCCGCAGTTTGAGTTCTTCGAGATCTTGTTCGGTGACGAACCGGTTCTTGATCCCGAAGAGCGGCTCTATCAACGCCTGCTTGCTGGAGACCCTATTGAGGCGACAGACAATGCGGAAGAGATACTCGAAGAGAAGTTTCTGGTTGAGTATTATGGCACGGTTGCAATTCCAGCCCTTCTTCTTGCCGAACAGGACAGGGCGCGTGGCGCGCTGAACGACAAGCAGCTCGACGATGTGACGAACAGCGCAAATATGCTGGTTGCCAATCTTCGCATGATTGCCAATGAAGAACTCGACAATGATGAAGATGTCACCATTGAAACTGCTTCGGATGAAAAGGCCAAGATTGAATTGCCATCAGGTGATGGAAAGGTGGTCGTTAGCATTGGTGGGCATGATGCGCTGGACGACATAACTGCTGAAATGGTGGAGCAGACGCTATCGGTTCAGGGCGCGCAAGCCACTGTGATTGGTCATGCGGGACTGTTGCCAAGCCAGTTGAGCAAAGAGGCGATTGCAGGGGCATCGGCTGTCGTTGTTTGTTATCTGAATGTGGAATCTGCTATACGCTGCAGATTTTCAATCCGCAGGCTCAAGCGTTTTAATCCGGATGCGCTGGTTGGCGTCGCAATATGGTCGCTTGAGTCAGCCAAAAGTGGCAAGGAAGGCGCGCAGCTTCAGGATAGAATACAAGCAGACTTTGTGTCGTCCGAGATCGTTGACGTTGTGATTAATTGTCTTTCGGATCAGGAGCCTTCAAAGCTGCGGGCTTCTGCATCAGTAGGTGCAAAACGTCCATCATCGCGTGATTAGTTTCGTCTCGACCATTTGAAGCCAAGGCCCCCAACAACAACGCTCACCACCCGGTCGAATGGGCAGAGATTTGCGTGCTTGCCATTTCGTATCGAAACCGCTCCGCGATGGACCAAGCCAGGAATAGCGCACAAGCCACAACAACCGTGGCCACATAAGTGTTCGGGTTCATTGGATTATCCGATGTTCAGTAATTGCAGCGCAAATACTTATCGGTGATGTTGCTGACAAGCTTCAATAAGACATGGCTGCTATGCGCGGTCGCATAAAACATCGCTTGTGCTAAAAAGGACCGTTCTCAATTCCTTCGAAAGCCTGAAAGGCGGATAGTGACAGCGCGTCTGGTCGTGCTATCACTTGTCGCAAAGAAATTGCTGCCTGGGAGGAGCGAATGGCGACGAATTCTGTAAAAGGCCCTGCGTCCTATTTTCCGTCTATAGAGGCGAAATACGGGCGTCCGATAGCGGAGTGGAAAGAGCTGATCCGCAGCCAAAGCGGTAAGAAGCACATGGAGCTGGTCGCATGGCTCAAGCAGGAACATGGCATGGGCCATGGTCATGCCAATGCCCTTGTCGCTGACACACTGCGCGAGTGATTGCTCGCTAACCTTGGTTCAGCAGATTTTGCATTCGTGTAGATGGCGTCAATCCAACGAATTGGATTGACGCTTTTCGCGGTTATTAGAGGTGATCGCGCGGAATGGTCTGGTTCCATTCGCGGGTCGTCACCGCTTCACCATTTTCCTTTGCCGTCAGCACGCCGGAAATATAGAAATTTGTGGCGTCCGAATGCATTTTCGTAGTGCTTTCGATATCGATCATCCAGCCTTCGCGGCCCATCTGATAGGCCTGTGTCAGCACATAAGATGCCGATAGCGGGTCATTGTCATTGATGCGCAGTTCACGCTTGAGGCTGTGGCTCAATTGCGTGCCGAGATCGTCAAAGCGCAAAATGCCTTCGCCGAACAGACCACCAATGCCTTCCGTCACATAGAGCGTTTCGCCGGTAACGTGATCCTGTTCGGTCCAGCGGCGCACGCTGCCCGGATCAAGCTGGGTCATCGGTGTTGCAGGACCATGCGCGGGCTTCTGGAAGGAAACCTTTGCATCGTCGGCAGACGGCTGACGTACAGGCAGGTCGAGAACCGACGTGGCTGTGTCGAGCGTCAGGGTCACACGCTTTGGCGATGGCCAGACCATCGGCCAGTAGCCGGTCGCAACCGAAAGACGGATGCGATGTCCCTTCTTGAAGCTGTAGCCGCTATCGTTGAGCTTGATCGCGATCTCATAGGTCTTGCCCGGTACCAGCATTTCCGGCTTGTCGTGGCCGTTGATGTGGTTGAGGTTGAAGACCTGATAGCTGACGCGGGTGATACGGCCATCGGGCAGAACATCGCTCAGACGCAGCGAAACCTGTGCAACCGGCTGATCGACGGTGAATGTCAGGCGAGCAATGGGCGCGCCCAGAATTTCGAGGTCTTCGGCGAGAACAGCGGTGTCGAAGTTGAGCGAGCCGCCATCGTCAAGACGCTGATCGGTCGGGTGTTCGCCGGGGCAACCCGTTGCCATCCATTCGCCACCGGCCTTGCCATGGCTGCTTGGCGAAGAGATGGACAATATGCCCTTGGCAGCATCGGCCTTGCCCAGCGTGAAGTCAGCGCCGAGCGCGAAAGGCTTCGGCATGATTTCAGTCGACGGCCAGTTCTTTTCGCCAACCCAGCGACCATTGGTGAAATCGCGTGAGCCGGTTGGTTCGATGGTATCGCAGACATAGGCGCGCAGCTTCGGCTCGTCCATGATGCCGGTCTCTTTGCCCTTGAGCCACTGGTCCCACCAGCGCACGGCTTCCTGCAAGAAGCCGATTGCCGGACCCGGCAGACCGTCCTGCGGATAGACATGGCCCCATGGGCCGATAATACCACGCGCAGGAACCTGAAGGTTTTCAAGCAGGCGCGGAACGGCATTGGTGTAGCTGTCGGCCCATGCGCCAATGGCGAGAACCGGGCACTGGATTGCAGACCAGTCTTCGCAGACCGAGCCATGCTTCCAATATTCGTCGTAATGCTGGTGTTCGAGCCAGAGAGCAGGGAAGAATGGCAGACGCTCCAGACGTTCAATCCATGCATCACGCCAGCCAGCACCCACAATCGCCGGATCGAGCGGACGCGACTGGTAGGCGAGCATGATCGTGCCCCACCACAGATTATCATTGAGCAGCAGGCCGCCCATGTAGTGGATGTCGTCGCGGAAACGGTCGTCGGTCGAATAGGCGGTGATGATCGCCTTCAATGCAGGCGGACGGCAGGCTGCAACCTGGAGACCGTTGAAACCGCCCCAGCTCTTGCCCATCATGCCGACATTGCCACTGCACCATGGCTGCTCAGCGATCCAGGCGATGACTTCGAGTGCGTCGTCCTGTTCCTGCTGGATATATTCATCGGCCATATGGCCATCGGATTCGCCCGTGCCGCGCATGTCAACGCGGATCGCGGCATAGCCGTTCTGCGCGAAATAGCCGTGCATTGGTTCATCGCGGCCACGTGTGCCGTCGCGCTTGCGGTATGGAATATATTCGAGCACGGCAGGAACGGGATTTTCCTCGGCGCCTTCAGGCAGCCACAGGCGCGCACCAAGACGGGTGCCATCCTTGAGAGTGATCCACAGATGCTCGGTAATGTTGACGGTCATGATCGGTTCCAATTTCAATAAAGAGCAGCCGGTGCGGCATTAGCGCCGCATCGGTAGTTTAACTGGCAGCACGTGCTTTCAGGATGTCGTCCAGCCAGTCACGGCGCAGCTCCGGAACGGATGTGATAAGCTGCTCCGTATAGGGCTCATAAGGCGGTTCGAAGATTGCCTTCGTGGTGCCGGTTTCGACCACCTTGCCCTTCTGCATCACCATGGTGCGGTCGGCGAGCCGACGGACGACGCCAAGGTCGTGGGTGATGAAGAGATATGACACGTGCAATTCGTCCTGCAACTTGCGCAGAAGTCTGAGAATTTCCTCCGCGACAAGCGGGTCGAGCGCCGAGGTCACTTCATCGCAGATGATGAGATCAGGCTTGGCGGCCAGCGCACGGGCGATACACACACGCTGTTTCTGTCCGCCCGAAAGCGCGCCCGGCAGGCGGCTTGCGAAATCGGCAGGCAGGCCGATGAGTTCAAGCAGGCGCTTGACCTCAATCTCGCGCTGGTCCTCATTCATGCCGAAATAGAACTTCATCGGACGACCGATGATTTCACCAACGGTCTGGCGCGGGTTCAATGCCACGTCGGGCAGCTGGTAAACGAGCTGAATGCGGCGCAGTTCTTCACGGCTACGCTTTTTGTAGTTCGCTTCCAGCCGCTGCCCGGCAAGCGTGATGATGCCGCTTGAGTGCGGCGGCAGGCCGGCAATGATGCGCGCAAGCGTCGACTTGCCGGAACCGGATTCACCCACAACTGCAAGCGTTTCACCGCGACGGATATAGCAACCCACATCGGTCAAAACGAGCTTCTTGCCGTAATAGGCGGTTGCGTTCTTCACTTCGAGCAGGATTTCGCCGGTCTTGTGCTCGGCCTGTTCGCCCGAAATGCTGGCTTCACGTTCAGACACCAGACGCTGGGTATAGTCCTGCTTGGGTGCTTCGAGAATTTCTTCCGCAGAACCAAGCTCGACCATCTTGCCATGACGCAGAACCATGATGCGGTCGGCGATCTGCGCTACCACTGCAAGGTCATGCGTGATGTAAAGAGCGGCGGTGTTGTAGCGCTGGATCAGGCTGCGCAAGAGTGCCAGCACCTCGATCTGGGTCGTCACATCAAGCGCGGTGGTTGGCTCGTCCAGCACCAGAATATCCGGGCGGCAGGACATGGCCATGGCGACCATGGCGCGCTGCAACTGGCCACCGGAAACCTGATGCGGATAGCGGTCGCCAAAATTGTCCGGGTCTGGAAGCTGTAGCGCATGCAGCAGTTCCAGCATCCATGCCTTTGCTTCGGCTTTGGTCATGAGGCCGTGATAAAGCGGCCCTTCCATGATCTGATCGCCGATGCGATGCGCCGGGTTAAACGACGCTGCCGCACTTTGCGCCACATAGGCAATGCGTGCGCCGCGCGCCTTTTCGCGGGTCTCGCGGGTGCCGTCCATCAACGAAATATCGTCAACGACAACGGTGCCTTCCGCGATTCTACAACCGCCGCGGCCATAGCCCATTGCGGCCAGACCAATGGTGGACTTGCCTGCACCGGACTCTCCAATGAGGCCCAGCACTTCACCACGCTTTAGCGTCACATCGACATGATCGACAAGCGTTGCGCCATTGGGTGCTTTGACGACGAGGTCGGAGATTGAAAGAACGATATCCTTGCTCATCGATCAGCTCCCTGCGTGGTCGTGCGTCCGGCCAGAAGCCAGTCCACGACGAGGTTGACGCCAACAGTGAGAATGGCGATTGCAGCCGCCGGGAACAGCGGTGCGTAGAGGCCGTAGAGAATAGCCTGCTGGTTGTCCTTCACCATGCCGCCCCAATCCGCAAATGGCGGCTGGATGCCGAGGCCAAGGAACGACAGACCGGCCACGAAGAGGAAGGTGAAGCAGAAACGCAGGCCGAATTCCGCGATCAGCGGCGGCAGCGTATTCGGCAGGATTTCACGCCAGATCAGCCAGCCGAGACCTTCGCCGCGAAGACGGGCGGTTTCGGCATATTCCAGCACATTGACGCCCTGCGCCACAATGCGCGCCAGACGGAACACGCGGGTGGAATCGAGCAATGCGATGGTGATGATCAGCACCGGCAGCGACGAACCGAGCGCCTGAAGGATGACGAGCGCCGAGATGAGCACCGGAATGCACATGACGGTATCGACGATGCGCGACAGGATCGTATCGACCCAACCGCCGAAAATGGCGGCAAGGAAACCGAGCGGTACACCGACGCTGAACGACAACAGCGATGCAGCCAGCGAAACGCCAATCGACATTTGCGCACCAAAGAGCAGGCGCGAGAGCATGTCGCGGCCATTCTGATCGAGACCGAACCAGAACTGGGCCGATGGTGGATCAAATGGTGCGCCGACAATATCTTCCTGACCATAAGGCGCGATCATCGGGCCAAACAGGAACATCAGGAGGCAAAGGGTGACGATGGCGAGACCGACCCACGCCGTCAGGGGAATAGATTTCTTCATTGTCTTCACCGTGGGTGCCTCAGGCGCGGATTGAGCGCGATGGCAGCGACATCGGCGATGATATTGAGAATGACATAGGCCGCACCGAAGACGAGGGCCGCAGCCTGCACAAGCGGAAGGTCACGCTTGGAAACGGCGTCAACCATGAAGCGGCCAAGGCCGTTATAGTTGAAGACCGCTTCGACAAGCACCACGCCGGTGATGAGGTAAGCGATGTTGAACGCCACCACATTGACGATAGGCGCTGCCGCATTGGGCAAAGCGTGCTTGGTCACAACGCGCTTGGTGCGCAGACCTTTCAGATAGGCGGTTTCAACATAGGCCTGATCCATAACCGACAAAACGGCGGTGCGTGTCATGCGCATCATCTGCGCAACGGTCACCAGAACCAGCGTCAGTGCGGGCAGGGCAGTGGCCTGAATCCATTCAAGGAATGTCATGCCTTCATAGGTATCGGCAAGGCTTGGCAACAGGTTGAAGCGGATCGAAAGGAACAGGATCAGCAAAAGGCCGAGGAAATATTCTGGCAGCGAAACGAAGGCGAGCGCCACGATATTCACAACGCGGTCGAAGATGCCGCCGCGCTTTACCGCAGTGATGAGGCCAAAGAGAATGGCGATCGGGACGCTGATGACCGCTGCAAAGGCTGCAAGCGCCATCGTATTCCAGAAACGCGGCCACAGGAGATCGGCAACCGGTTGCTGATTGGCAAGCGAGGTGCCGAGATCGCCGGTCACGAAACCTGCCAGCCACGCGAAATAGCGTGCGAGGACCGGTTGATTGAGGCCGAGGCTTTCGCGCAGCGTCGCAAGCGCTTCCGGCGTGGCATTCTGACCGAGAATGGCGGACGCCACGTCACCCGGCAGGATCTGCGTGCCGGCGAAAATCAACGCCGACACGAGGAACAGCGTGAGGAGCCCGAGCCCCACACGCTTGATGATTAGAACGAACATTTATGCTTCCAGCCAGACTTTTTCGGCAAGGCGCGCACCCATCAGATTGAACATCGGATGCGTGGTCACGCCCTTGAGCTTCTTGGAGGTGGCGTCGAGATAGTCGCCGAACATCGGAATAAGCGCGCCACCATCATTGCTGATCATGGCCTGCAATTCGGCGTAGATTTCCTTGCGCTTGGCTTGATCGAGCATCGCACGGGCCTCAAGCAGCTTGGCGTCGAAATCAGCGCTCTTCCAATGCGTATCGTTTTGCGATGCGTTGGATGCATAAGCGACCGACAGGGCCTGATCGGCGGTCGGGCGACCACCACGATAAGACATGCAGAACGGCGCCTTCATCCAGACATTGTCCCAATATCCGTCTGCAGGTTCACGCTTGATATCGATCTCGATACCCGACTTGGCGGCGGCGGTGCGGAAGATCGCAGCGGCATCGACAGCGCCCGTGAAGGCTGCATCGGAAGCAGACAGCTGGATTTTCAGCGAATCCATGCCGGCCTGTTTCAGATAGAACTTGGCCTTTTCCGGGTCATAGGCGCGCTGCGGCAGTGCTGCGTCAAAGAACGGGTCGGTGCTCGGGATCGGGTTGTCGTTGCCCAGACGTCCATAGCCGCGCAAGGCGGTCTTGAGCATCTGTTCACGGTCGATGGCGTGCTTGACGGCAAGACGGACATTGTTGTCGGTGAACGGTGCCTGCGTGCAATCCATCAGGAAGGAGAAGTGCTGGCCGCCGGACGACTGGACGATGTTGAGGTTCGGATTGCGCTTCAACAGATCGACGGTCTTGAAGTCGAGCTGGTTGATGGCGTGCACCTGACCGGACATCATGGCGTTGGTACGGGCAGACACATCATTGATAACGATGACTTCAACTGCATCAACCCATGCCGTGTTCGGCTTCCAATAGCTTTCATTGCGCGTGAAACGCGAACGCACACCCGGTTGGAAACGCTCGAAAACGAAAGGTCCGGTGCCGACCGGCTTGTTGAAATCGGTCCAGTCTTTCGGAACGACGAGGAAGTGATAATCGGACAGGATGTAAGGCAGATCGGCATTACCGCTCTTCAGCGTGATCTTGACCGTGCCAGCATCGACCTTGGCGACATCGGTGAATTCCGATGCGAGCGAACGCGCGCCAGATGTGGTTTCACCGCGATGCAGGTTGATCGAATAGATGACGTCGTCGGCGTCAAGCGTCTTGCCGTTATGGAAGGTCACGCCCTGACGAACCTTGAAGGTCCATTCCTTGGCGTCGGCTGATGGTTCCCAGCTTTCGAACAGCTCAGGCACAGCCTTGTTATTGGCGTCGATTTCGACAAGGCCGTTCATCAGCATGTAGGCCTGATTGACCGGAACCCAGTCCTTCAGAAGGCGCGGATCGAAATTGTCGGTCGTGCTGCCGCCGCCGATGCCGAGCTTGAGCACTCCGCCTTTCTTTGGCGCGCCTTCGCCTGCCGCCGCAGCGGGCGAGGTGATCAGGCCGCTCATACCGGTGATGCCCACCAGACCGAGGCCGGCTGCGCCCGCCATGAAAGAACGACGCGTCAATTGAAACTGGCTTTTTTGCTCAGGCATTCTGTACCCCTGTGTTTAAGTCATAGCTTATCGGCTTTTGCGGGTGGGGTAGCTTACTGTAGCCCTTATTTTCAAGGGTTGATGTCGGATTTCTGGGTATGACTTTTAAGCATACCCCCATGCGAAATGTGTGTCTTGGCATTTGCGCGAACAGGAATAAAGGAGCGTCCAACAGTACCGGCAGGGGCGCTTTTCCGTAAGGGAAGCTGTCCCTGCTTTTTCAGATTTGGATGATCCTGGAGATCGAAAATGGGTTTGCCGGATGTTATCGGCTTGGTGGGCGCGTTCTTTTACCTTCTTGGCTATGCGCTGATTCAATTGCGTATTTTTACTGTCGACGATCCGGTCATTCCGCTGCTGAATGTGCTGGGCGGCGTCGCCCTGATCTATTCGCTGGCTTGGAACTTCAACCTCGGCTCCTTCATTTCGCAGGTAGCCTGGCTGGTTATTACCGTTTTCGGGTATATCCGCTTCCGCATGGTGTCGCGCCGCCGCGCCGCACTCCCGCAGGAATGATGCGTTTCGCCGGCCCGATCATCTTTACGTGATCGGATCGGTTCCATTGCTTGCAATCAGCCAGTCGGCCACTTCCCGCACGATTTTGCGTTGGTGACGGTCGGCAGGTCGCATCAGATAGAAATAGGCGTCCGACCGCATCATGTGGCTGTGTACGGGCACCAAAGTCCCGCTCGCAAGCTGTTCCTTGATCAGCCATGTCCAGCCGAGCGTGATGCCGATGCCTTGCGTTGCCGCGGCGACGCAAAGGCCGTAATCGCCAAGCCGCCATTCCAGCGCGCCGGCGGGCGGCGACAGTTTGGCATCGTGCCACCATTCCGGCCATCCCTGCCATTCGCGCATTGTATCTTCGATAGCAAGCAGCACCGGCGCTTCCTGCTCCATGATATTGGGCACGCCCGGTGCCGATACCGGCACAACTTCCTCTCGACCCAGCACTGTGAGATTGACGCCGATGGGGCGCTCTTTGCGATAGAACAATGCAAGATCGAACTCATCGAGGCGCAGGTGGGCGACGTCATCCGTCACGCGCAGCCGGATTTCAATGCCTGAGATCTCTGCCTTCAACTTGCCTATGCGTGAGAGAAACCATTGGTCGGCAATGCCGCGCGAACAGGCGATGGTGATCTGCCGGGGGCCGATCCACGCCCGAAGGCCATCTGTGACAGCGCTGAGATCGCCAAGCAATCGACTGACTTCGGAGGCATAACTTTCGCCGATGGCGGTCAGCTGTACGCCGACGGGCAGACGATTGAAGAGCTTGGAGCCGATGAAGGCTTCCAGCTTGCCGATCTGTCGGCTGACAGCGCTCTGTGTCAGGCCCAGCTCCAGACCTGCACGGGAGAAACTGCCAAGTCTGGCCGCGCTGTCGAAAACCACCAGCGCATTGAGCGGCGGCATGGATTGACGACCGACTGCCACAGTTGACTACTCCCGTTTGCCAGAAGGCATGAATTGAAATTTCGGTTTGGTTTTGTGTATCCGAACCGTGTTCGTCAAGCCCTCTCAGGGAATATCCAACCGCTCAGAGAAACGGTTCGCCAGCCTAAGACGCTTTCAGTGCGGCGATATCTTCGAGCAGAGCGGAAGCGTTTGCGGATAAGGTGCAGCCTTTTTCACCGAGATAGCGCACGGCATTGCGTGCCGAGGTGCGATCCGTCGCATTGCCTATGAACGTTGTCAGCGAATCTTTGAACTCCAATACGATATTTTCTGTGCCACGCATGGTGCGATAGTCGACGCGTGACACGCTGGAATATGGCTTGGAGCGTAGGCGAAAAAGCCGGAATTCAATGCGGTCATCATGGAGCGTTAGCCGCGGCCCGATGTTGTTATGGCCCCAAGCTATCCAGGGAAGCGCTTTCCATCCGCCGAAAGATGCCTTCAGCGGTATATTCAGTGAATTCTGCTCGTTCATTGCTTCTAGCTAATGGAAGAACTGAACGGAGGAAAGTCGATTGTCGACAGACACTGAATGCCGCATTGGTCAAAGTGGCTACGGTTGATGTCGTGTTGTGTGGGACAGACCAAACAGAAGCCGATCTGTCCATATTTTCAGCGTCTGGTGCACCAAAACTGCGCGCATAAGAATGGCCGCTATAAACCGCAGCGGCGATGATCGACGGTGCTGCCGACTATGGATTGCGCACGGCCATTGCCGTGACTTCAACCCGCATTTCCGGGGTAGCGAGGCCTGCAACGCCCACGGCACAACGAACCGGAAACGGCTTTTTGAAAAAGCGCAGATAGACTTCGTTAAAAGCCGGGCGTTCATTGATGTCGGTCAGATAGATCGTCAGGTGAATGACATTCGCCAGACTGCTGCCCGCCTTTTCGAGCGATGCTTTGAGGCTATTCAGCGTGCATTCGCTTTGAGCGGTTATGTCGCCGGTCTCCATGGAACCATCTGCCCGGATGGGAACGTGGGTGGTCACCAGGAAATTGCCGATGCCTGCGACATCGGAAGAAATCTCGCTTTCGTCCGTATCCTCAAGGAAATAGGGCGTTGTGCTGTTTGTCATGGCCTTCTCCAATCGTTGGCAAGCATCTGTATCCTGTGACGCGGTTTTCGGATAAGTTACGCGTTAAAACAAGCAGCCAGAGCATTGTTATGGCTCAAACTGCATGCGAATTACTTTTTTGCCATGCTTTGGTAAGGACTGACCCGTGTGAGGTCGCGATAATGTGTAGTCACGCGGTGCGTAAGCTATTGCGATGGTGGTTTGCTGGGGCTAGAAGCGGCGCAAGAGCGCGAGGCTTCCTTCACAACGGCGGCCAATTCTGGTCTGAAAGCAATCCATGACTGAAAAACACTCTCATCGCGGGCTGGTTGTCGCCGCGATTATGGCAAGCATGGCCATGATCGCCGTCGAAGCAACGATTGTGTCGACCGCGATGCCGCAGATCGCAGCGCAACTTGGCCAGCTTAATCTGTATTCCTGGGTGTTCTCGTCATTTCTTTTGACCCAGACGGCGACGACTGTGGTGTTTGGAAAGCTCGCCGATATCTATGGGCGAAAGCCGGTTCTCGTCGTTGGCATTGCCCTGTTCTTGGTCGCTTCGGTGCTGGCGGGCTTTGCATGGTCGATGCCGTCGATGATTGTTTTTCGGCTTTTGCAGGGCATCGGGGCAGGGGCGATCCAGCCTGCGGCCATGACCGTAGTGGCCGATCTTTTTCCGGGAGCGCAACGCAGCAAGGTTCAGGGATATCTTGCCAGTGTCTGGGCCTTGTCAGCCGTTGTCGGTCCGTTGCTTGGTAGTCTGATCATTCACAATTTGAGCTGGGCTTGGGTGTTCTGGATCAATGTGCCAGTCGGTATTCTGGCCGCATCCGGCTTTCTCCTTTTCCTGCATGAAGAGAAGCGGTCAAGTCGCGTATCGGTTGATGTGCTTGGCGCGGCACTTTTCGCCGTCTCCATCTCCTCCCTGATGATTGCACTCACGCTCATGGAGAGCGCGGTTTCGCTGGAGGGAATTCTTGCGCTAGCGCTTTTCGGTGTTTCGCTGGTCGCCTTCATCTGGCAGGAGCGCCGCGCGAAGGAGCCGATGGTTGCGCCTGATTTGTGGCTGAAGCGTCCCATCGCGTTCTCCAATCTTGCGGTTTTCCTGGCGAGTATGTCGATCATGGGACTGACAACATTCCTTCCGATGTATGTGCAGACGGTTCTCAACCGTTCTCCGGTGGTCGCGGGCTTTGCCCTGACCATGTTGCTGCTGGGCTGGCCGTGCGGAGCGACGATTGCATCGCGACAGTTTACGCGTTTCGGATTGCGTCCAATCATGATTGTGGGCAGCATCTGCATTCCGATCGGAACGTCGCTGCTTGTCATGCTCACCCCATCCAGTTCAGCCACACTCGCTGGGGCCGGTTCTTTGATCATGGGGTTCGGTATGGGGCTGCTCAACATCGGGGCGCTGATCCTGACACAGGACAGCGTGAGCTGGTCTGAGCGTGGGAGTGCCACGGCATCGAACGTCTTCTCGCGCAATTTGGGCAGTACGCTTGGAGCGACTGTTCTGGGAGCGGTGCTGACCTACGGTCTTGCGAACGCCAATCACGGTGAGGCGATTACGTCAGAACAACTTCGCGACCTGTTGAATGGTGCGGAGATGTTGATGGACCAGCAGGCGCTTCGGCTTGCACTTCAAAATGCGCTGCACGCGACCTTTGTGGCGATGATGCTGATTGCGGTCTTGATTGTGCCAATCTGCCTTTGTGTCCCACGGGTCAAAAAGACCTATGAAGAACAAGTGGTGACCTGAGCGTTCAGCAAGATCGGCCGGAAAAGCGAAAAGCCGTCGACTTTCATCCAGTCGGCGGCTTCTTTTTTCAAAACCAACGAGGTTTTTAAGGTCGATTATTTGTAAGCGGAAACCACGATCTCAATCAGCGTGTCGCCGCCCAGATCGGCAACGCCAACGGTTGCACGAGTTGGCAACAGCGAAGGATCGATCCATTCCTTCCAGACCTTATCCATTTCAGGCTTCTTGTTGAGATCCGTTACGAAGATGGTGGCTGCCAGAAGCTTGGTCTTGTCCGTGCCAGCCTGCGCCAGATAGCTGTCGAGCTTGGCGAGGATTTCGCGGGTCTGCCCGGCCATATCCAGGCTTTCGTCGTCACAGGTGGTTCCACCGACATAGACAATGCCGTTGTGCTCGACGACGCGATGCATGATCGGCGTCTGAATGAAACGCTCAGCCATAGTTTAATCCTTTCAGATGGTTGGGGAATTTTCCGGTTGCTCGCCGGTAACGGCGAAAACAGCATCGGGGGTTTGAGGAAGTGCTGCGATTTCGCTGAGCGGCACCGGTTTCACCGGGGCACGCAGACGATAGAAGCCGACCGTTTCCGGCGCGCGGTTTTGCACCTCGGCCAGAATTTCCGTGACAGTGGAACTGCACATGCGACCCTGACAAGGCCCCATCCCGCAGCGGAACATGGTTTTCAGTTGGTTCGGGCCGGCGATGTTACAGGTCGCCGCGTCGCGGATTGCGCCTGCGGTCACTTCCTCGCAACGGCAGACAATCGTGTCTCTGTCTACCGGTGCGCGAAATGCCTGTGCAGGCAGGTAGAGCGCATCGATAAAGGATCGCCCGCGTTCAAAGCGCCGCGCCTGCGCACGCAGCTTTGCGATTTGCGAACTCAACGTTGTGGCCAATGCCGGAAAGATATCCCGACAGGCCGCGAGCGCAGCGATACGTCCGCTCTGTTCGGCAACCAATGCACCGCCAATGCCGCTGCCGTCACCAGCAATATAGATGGACGGAACAGACGAACGACCATTCTCGTCGAGTTGTGGTTGAAAACATTTTTGGCTGTCGTTCCACACAAGCGCGCAGCCGGAAGCATTGGCGAGATTGTTATTGGGGATCACACCCTGATGCAGGAACACGCTATCGACAGCAAGCCTGTGCATCTTGCCTTTTGCCGAAAAGCAGATCGCTTCCGCTTCGTCTTTTCCTTCAATGACGATATCGGTGACACCGGAATAAACCGGTACCGACTTGCGCACCTTCAAAAGCAGGGAAAGCCCCTTCAAGGCATAGGGGGAGAAAAGGAATGAGAGCAGGTTTGGCGCAGCTTTCGCGTAATTTGCGCCGGGCGTCGTATCGAGCAGAGCCGCAACCTTGCCCCCCGCCTGTAACAGCTGCGCGGCGAACATGTAGAGCAGCGGACCGGTTCCTGCCAGAACCACACGTCCGCTGGGCAGGAGGCCGGAAGTCTTCAGTGCAATCTGTGCCGCGCCAACGGTCATTACACCCGGCAATGTCCAGCCCCTGACAGGCATCGGGCGCTCCATCGCGCCGGTCGCGAAGATCGCCCGGCGCGCGGGGACAATCCCGCTCTTGCCGCCCACTGACACGCGCAGCGCCACGCTGTCGCCGCCATCCTGTGGTTCCACGCTCCAAACGAGGGCCTGCGGCACATAGGTGGCATTGCTGGCGATGAATGCTTTCAGGACTTCTTTGCCCCGCCAGTAGTCGGTGCCGAGAAACGGTCTGCGGGCAGTCGTATTGTGTTCAATGCCACGGTAAATCTGGCCGCCGGCGGCTGGGTTTTCGTCGAACAGAACCACGTTGGCGCCAGTGGCGCTTGCCTCTGCGGCTGCCGACATGCCTGCCGGTCCGGCGCCGATAATGGCGAGGTCGTAGGCCGCGTCGAGCGCATGAATATCGGAAATTCTCTTGAGCATGGTCGTCACAGTTCCACCCGACGCGCGCCGGTCTGCGAAGAAATGACCATTCCATCGACCACGGGCGTCATGCAGGCCTGGCGGTTCTGAACACCATCAATGGTGACCAGACACTCAAAACAGATACCCATCAGGCAATAAGGCGCTCGCGGCTGATTGCCAACGACACTGTCTCTGAGCCGGGTGATGCCCTCTCCAAGCAGCGCTGCGGCGACAGTTACATTGGCAGGCACCGTCAAGGTGCGCGCATCGAATGTGATCGTCACGGTTTCCTCTGGTGTCTCAGTTTTCAGGAACATTTTAGGAGACATGAAACCTCCGGCCGGAGAACGCATCACCAGCAAGTTGTTTGGCATCGGCTGCTATTTCCTGCGCCACGATCAGGGCGTGGTTGGCTGCAAGCGTGACGCCAGAATGGCACATGACGACATACGCGCCCTTGTGGCTTTCGGATTGTTCGTAGACAGGCAGGCCGTCCGGTGTCTTGACCCGAAACCCGGCCCAACTGCGAATGACATTGACATTGGCCAGATGCGGGAACGTCCGCACCGCTCGGTTGGCGAGAACTGCACTGATATCCTGATTGGTGGCGATCCGATCCGTATGGATTTCCTGACTGTCGCCGATCATGACGCCGCCTTCATCCGCTTGCCGCAGCGTCGCCGCCGTATAGGGAAAGAAGGGCGCGCATTTCTCGGTTACAAGAATTTGACCTTTGCTGCGCACAACCGGCGCTTCAAGACCGACACTCTTGGCGAGCTCTGCATTGCCGTTGCCCGCAGCCAGAACGATGCGTTCGGCAAAGACCTCGCCCCATGCACCGCTTAACAGAAAGCCACCGTTTTGCGGGGTGATGGACGAGACTTCACAGTGCGGTTCGTAGGACGCGCCGAGTTTGATCATGCCCGTATGCAAGGCGCGAAACAGGCGCAGTGAATTCACGTCGCCATCCATCGGCGAATAGATCGAGCCGATCACATCCCGACCGATGGAGGGGACCATCCTGGCCGTTCCCTGATGGTCGAGCACAACATGTTCCGGGGCGTCATTGCCAAGCTCCCGTGCTACTGTTGCGACGTCTTCGGCAAACATTTGAAGCTCGCGCTCGTCGAGGCAGAAGGTAAAAGCACCGGTCTGTTTCAACGCCACATCAAGCCCGGTCACATCCCGCAACTCGTCTGCGAAAGCGGGCCACAGGCGCGCAGATTGCATTGTCCAACGGGCATAGTGTGGTGCCCCTACGCCTTTGCCCTGTACCCAGATGAGCGCGAAATTGGCGCGGGATGCGCGCAGGGACAGGTCTTCTCCATCGAGAAGCATTGGACGCAGACCAGATCGGGCGAGACCCCAGGCGATGGCAGAGCCCACCAGTCCCGCTCCGATAATGATTATGTTTTGGTCCGGCAATCTGCGCATTCGTAAATTCAATCTGTTGTCACAGCGTCGTCAGGGTTGGGCCTGACGAGAGTCAGGCCCGATTGTGTTGGCTCAGTTTTGCGGGCTTACCTCCACCTTGAACCACTTCTCGGAAAGCTTCTTCACCGTGCCGTCGGCAATCGCGGCCTGAATAGCAGTATCGAAGCGACATTCAGCGGCTTGCCGCCTTCCGGCAGATCGGCGAGGTCGCTGTCATCCATGACTGCGAAGGAGTTGATGGCTGCCGCATAAGGCGACGAAAACGCAATCACTTCCTCACGCTTCGGCGTGATGCTCATGCCTAGTTTTCCTTAGCTTCTGCGCGGTCTCTAAGAATTTGCGCAGCTCTGGTCCGATATTTCTCCTTCACCTCGTCGGGCACGCCGCCGCCGACACTTGCGCCACTGACGATTTTGCCAATGGCAGCATCCCAGTCCAGGTCAGGGTCTGGATTTTCGTGTTCAAACAGTTGTTTCGCAAGCTCTTCGATCTCTAACTGCTTTTCAAGTTCGCTGCTCATATTTTCCTTCCTCCGCTGTTTAGGGCAGTCGCCCGCTGCCATCCTCGTGGTGGCGAACCATGTATTTGCGGATCAATAAATCAAGCGCGTCTCTGGCTTCTGCCTCAGTCAAGTGTGCTTGAACATGTCCGTCAATCACGACGACTTCGCCACTGAACTTATCGAAAACGGACCAGGTGTTGTCGGCTTCTTGCCGGACCTCAAAACCATTCTCAATCATGGCATTCCTCCGCGCCACTACCGCTGCCGCCCGTTTCGAGCCTGTTGCTTTTTCCCCGCTCGAAGCGTTTGAGAAAAGTATCAGCGCATCGTGAGCTGGTGTCAGTTGCTGTAGCTCCCCCGAGGAAGCTAAACGAAATTGCCCTGCGTTCGTTCCGGGCAACAAATCACATGGCGTCATGGAAAGGTGCGGCGTGGGCCGTTACGTTCAATCGTCCAGTCTGGGTTGAACGCCGATATGGGTGTTGCCCCATGTGGGGTCGATACCGTGATAGGTGTCGTATAGGCGTATACCGAGCGCCGTCAGGAGAATAACGCCTCCGAGCACAACGATTGAGGCAACGAGTTTTTCAGAGTTCATGAGCGGTTGTTCTGATTGTTTCGATCTGAAGTGCCGTTTGACATATTAGAGGCAACTGGAATAGCTTTTAATACGTGATGCGACGAATCTAAGATCGATGCCCGCCTCGGTAACTTCCTCATAAATATGGAAAAAATAATGGATAGTGCAGTGCTTTTCCTGCATGCACGCGGACGGTCGGCCGATGAGATAAGAAATCTGGATTGGAGCAAAAATCCGATTGGGGAGCCGGATCACTGGCCAGCACCGCTCGTCACCGCTGTGCAGATGATGCTCGCCTCACACTTCCCCAAGGCAATTGTCTGGGGGCCTGAGTATACGACGATCTATAATGACGGCTTTCGGCAGATTCTCGGCGAGAAAGAGAACTGCATGGGCGCATCCTTCCGCGATATCTGGGCGGAAGTATGGGACGAGTTGCTTCCGATGATTGAGCGCGCTTATGCCGGAGAAGCGACATTTATTGAAGACTTTCCGCTGGTTATCGACCGCCACGGTTACTCCGAACAATGCTATTTTACATTCTGCTACAGCCCGATTTTTGATGAAAAAGGGCGTGTTGCCGGGATGATCGATACGGTCATCGAGACCACCTCCAAGGTAGAATCCGAAAAGCATGCCAGGATCCTGAATGCGGAGCTGGCGCATCGGATAAAGAATACTTTTAGTGTGGTTTCAGCGATTGCGAGCCAGACCTTCAACAACAATGCAGATGACGATGTGATCCATACATTTACCAGGCGACTTTTTGCACTGGGGAATGCCCATGATGTCCTGCGGCTTGGGAAAAGTTCGGAAGGTTCACTGCGGGAGATTGTGAACGGCATTACAAATGCGCTGGCGGTCAGCGACCGGGTCCGGCTTGAAGGCAGGGATATTATGATCGGCCCGAAAGGGGCGTCCACACTGTCGCTACTCATTCACGAACTGACCACCAATGCGATCAAATATGGGGCGCTTTCCAATGATAGCGGCCATGTGCAGTTGCTGGCGAAGGTAACGAAAGGCCAGAACGAGCCGACCTTAACGCTTTTCTGGAAAGAGATGGATGGTCCGACTGTTGTAAAGCCGCAAAAGTCCGGATTTGGTTCGAAGCTGATCAGAATGGGGCTTCTGGGTTCGGGTGAAGTCAAGTCGGATTTCAAGCCTGAAGGCTTTGCGGCAGAGTTCTCCGCCCCTCTCCGGCAATTGCAGGGCGAGGGGCGGCTCTTCGATTCTACTTGATATGGCGATACTGGGTGGGTTTGGCTGCAAGGCAGCGCAAATTCACCGCACTTCGAGTACCTCTCCGCTCCGGCTATCGATGACGACGCGCATGTCATTGTCGTCTCGATCTATGCCTCTGACCACGTACACATTTCGGCGTCTGGAAACGCTTTCCACCTCATCCATGCCTTCGTTGCGCGCAATTCTTGCTGCTCGACGCTCGCTGATTGTTTCGCCGTAATCACGGCGATCACGATGCATTCTGCGGTCATCATCTGGATTGACCTGAATGCCGTTTGGTCCGATTTCAATGCTTTGCGCTTGTGCCGGGACGGTGGACACAAGGGCTGTCACTATGACTGCTGCGATTGCCGAAAACCTGTACATGGCAATTATCCATTATTCGTTTAGCGCCCGCCGCAATAATGAACGAGATACCCAGCCGCCGGTTCCTGACGCGACGGTCAACTCTCTTAACAAAACGACACATTCAGCAGTACGTAAGATGGATAGGTAGCACGCTAAGCAGTTCGTGTGTCATCATCAAATAAAATGAACTGTTGAAGCGGATATATTGTGCTAATGCACCTCACCATCGATAGCAGTATGGAAATATTCAAAAGATGGAATGGATTCCGGTATTCTTGATCGCGTTCAAGGTTCTCGTGTTGGGCGCGGCCATGTTCTTCGCCATCAAGTTTCACTACGATGAAGATAAAAAGAAGAAGAATAGCGAAAAAGGCGGGACGTAAGCGCCCGCCGTGGTGCTTAGAAATGATGCTCCGTCTGAGGCGGAGCACGCTATCATCTTGCTGAGGTAGGCGCCGCTGGCTACAAGTGCGCCATGATTTCATTTCCTTGGTGGGTTACCGTTCTCGTTATTATGTCGATCTATTGGCCGGTTACCGTGATGGTAGCGGTGGCGATAGTCGTGACAGCATTTCTTGGAACAAAGAGCATCGGCTGGCGGCTGGCGTGGATCGCGTTGGCGGCACTGATCGTAGCGCCAGTCATATGGTTTTACACGATACTATAAAGGCAGTGCTCGGCTTACCGCCGTCAGATTGTACATCGCGTGGATTTCGACCCACGTATAGGTCTGGGTAAACCATCCGCATATGCCGCGCCTCCTCGTTTGCAAAAAGGTAGGGCGCTTACTGTTGGCGTCTGGTCGTGTGGTCGGATTCTGGCGCAATCATTGATTGGCGTTTGAAGTAGGCGTTGACGCGGCGTTCGCTGCGGTGATGCAGCCAATAAACCGCAATGGGCAGTATAATGAATCCCGCGCAAGTTACACGAAATATCCAGATTGCTCCGGTCGTGCCAAACAGCTTGAGGACCAAAATACCCAAGGGCGCGTTGCTTTGAGTTGGATCGACGAAGATAATGCCAAGCAAGCCAGCCGGTATAAACCCCGCCGCTAGCAAACGAATTTTCCAAATGTCACTCATATCGCGCCTCCCAACTGAGGAGGGAACTTATATTTTCGTGTAAAATCAGTCACGGCTTATTTGCGGCGTCCAGCCAAGGCGTCTTCGCCTTCCTGTTTATGATCGCGGCAGAACCAGAGCTGAGCCGTAGCGGTCTTGTAGCCGAACGATCTCCATGCTTTGCAGCCTTCGCATCGCAGTAGTGCTCAAAGAGCTTTCCGCTCTTTGAAGGGGTGATTCTATCGTCCTTGAAATCGCTGATTGAAGTACCAATAGCTATGTTCAAGACAGGTTCAACGAACCTAAAGAGCACTACTTTTGTGTAACGCTTCCAGTCTGTAAGCCATTGATTTGTTTGGGGATCGAATGGTGGGCGTAACAGGGATTGAACCTGTGACCCCTACAATGTCAATGTAGTGCTCTCCCGCTGAGCTATACGCCCATTCGATGTGCCGCATACACCATATCGCGTTGCGGCCGTCAATGGCCTTTTTTGAAGTTTTTTCGTCTTTTTGTTGAAGACTTTTCAAAAGCCCGGAAAACCGCGACTTGGCCGGTGATCGCCTTAGGCGGCGATCAACATTTTTTCGATTTCGTTCACCAGGTCACGCAGGTGGAATGGCTTGGAAAGCACTTTCGCATCGCGCGGGGCGTCAGAATCAGGGTTCAAAGCAACGGCAGCGAATCCCGTGATGAACATTATTTTCAGGTCGGGATCGATTTCCGTTGCACGGCGCGCGAGTTCGATGCCGTCCATTTCCGGCATAACGATGTCGGTCAGCAGCAGTGAGAACGGCTCTTCCTGCAGTCGTTCATAGGCGCTGGCGCCATTATCGAAATGTGTTACGTGATAGCCCGCCTTTTCCAGTGCCTTCACGAGGAAGCGGCGCATATCGTTGTCGTCTTCAGCAAGAAGAATTCTTTTCATTGGTCCGTCCGAATTTCCCATCGTTCGCTCCAGTGCTCGGGCAGCGTGAACGATTCAATTTTCCACTCTAGAAAACGCTTCTTTGGTAAATATGAAATGAATGCTCGCGCGAATGTTAATTGTTATGGCATGCATTTGGCAACAAGCTGTCATTTGTGACGGGATTGCCGCAGTTTTCGGTTCATGATCGAATTCGGAACTAACTGTTGGTATTTGCACCGGCGCAGCGGTTGACGTAATTTGCCTAGTGGTCTGATTCCAACATTTGCATCCCTTGGTTCAAGCGCTGAGCAAATGTTGGAATCAAAAAGACCACTAGCAAGTATGTGTATCTAGTGGATTTTTCGAATTTGACGTTTGAAACAGCGTATGTGTCAGTCGGGATTCAAACGTCAAATTCAATCCACTAGCCCGGCGGCGTGCTGTGTCCAGTCACCGCGAAGATGACATGCATAAACGGATCAAAATATGAGTTTGGAGCGTGATTTCAGCCTGATACCGCCTTTCGAGGTGAATGCTCCGGCGGAGCAGCGAATTCCGTTCGTATTCAACTCGCCGCATAGCGGTCGCTATTATCCGCAATCCTTTCTGGAATTATCCCGCCTCGACAGCCTTAGTATCCGCCATTCGGAAGATTGTTATGTCGATGAGTTGTTCGCTTCTGCCGTCCGACTCGGTGCGCCATTGCTCAAGGCGCATTTCCCGCGCGCATTTCTCGATGTGAATCGCGAAGCCTACGAGCTTGATCCGCGCATGTTCACCGAAACGCTGCCGCCTTTCACCAACAGCCAGTCGGCACGGGTTGCCGGTGGGCTGGGCACTGTGCCGCGTCTGGTGGGCGAAGGACAGATGATCTATTCGGGACGTATCCCGCTTGCTGAAGCTTTCTATCGTATTGAAGATCTCTATAAGCCCTATCACCGCACGCTTGAAGGCCTGCTGCAATCGACCCGCCAGCAGTTTGGCTATGCGGTTCTGATCGATTGCCATTCCATGCCGGGCGGCGTGCGTCCGGGGGAAGTGGCTTCGCGCCCTGATTTCATCATCGGGGACCGGTTTGGTCGCTCTTGCAGTGAGCGCCTCACACAGGCGGCTATCGAGCTGTTGCGGGATCTCGGCTACACGGTTGCGCATAACAAGCCCTATGCGGGTGGTTTCATCACCGAGCATTACGGTCGCCCAGCCGTTGCGTGCCATGCCTTGCAGATTGAGATTAATCGCAGTCTCTATGTAAACGAGCAATCGCTGCACAAGCTTGCGGGCTTCGATACTTTATGTGGCGATCTGCATCAGTTCCTGAGTGATCTCACATCCTTGCCGGACGATCTGTTTATCGCACCGCCGCTCGCTGCCGAATGAGATGTTGGGCACGGCGTCGCACAAATGCGACAAGCCTATGGTAAGTCTAGGCAATCCAAGTCAGCATGCAGATAAAAAGAACCGCGCTCGTACGATACGAACGCGGCCAAAGACTAGGGAGGAAATGCCCCGAAAGGCATCGACAGGAAGACCTGTCTAGTCTTTAAGCTACGCGCTAAAGCTGGTTGCGTCAAGAAAATGCGCATCTTTTTTGGGCGAATTTTTTCTTGCTCAATAATTGAGCAAAATTAGCATGGATGCACAAGTTGCAGCCATGTCTTGGAAACAGGAGAATGGGGTTGCTCATCGACAAGGCATTTTTTTCCGAAGTGGCAGCGGCAGCAGCGGCTGAAACTTTGTCGCGCTTTCGTCAGTTGAACGAGGTGGACAACAAATACAGTGTCGGATTCGACCCTGTTACCGAAGCGGACCGGGCTGCGGAACGGGCGATTCGTGCCGTTATTGGCCATCGTTATCCGGAACACGGTATTCTGGGCGAGGAATACGGCCCGGAAAATACCGACCGCAGCCATGTCTGGGTTATCGATCCCATAGATGGCACTCGCGCCTTTATCTCCGGTCTGCCGGTCTGGGGCACGCTGGTCGGCCTGACGGTCGATGGTGATGCACGCGCCGGGATGATGTCGCAGCCGTTTACAGGAGAGCTGTTCTATAGCGACGGCGAGGGCTCCTATTTGCTGCGCGAAGGCGATGGTGATGAGCCGCGCCGTCTTTCCGTGCGCAAGGGAGCCACCTTGGCGGATGCGACGCTGTTCACGACGACACCAGCGATGTTCAAAGGAGATAACCGCAAAGGGTTTGATCGGCTTGAAAGCGCCGTGCGCCTGTCGCGTTATGGCGTCGACTGCTACGCCTTTGCGATGCTTGCAGGCGGCTATGTCGATATCGTCGTTGAGGCCGGCTTGCAGCCTTATGATATTGTGGCGCTGATCCCGATCATTGAGCAGGCAGGTGGCGTGGTCACTCGTCGCGATGGCGGGCCTGCCGAAGAGGCTGGTGATATTGTTGCAGCCGCAACGCCGGAACTGCACAAGGCCGCGCTCGATTTGCTGAACGGTTAAAACACTTCGGGGAATCGGTCTGACAGGCTGATTCCCCGTTCCTGCCTGTCAGACGCCGGAGAACTCCGGCTCGATGGTTTCCGGCATGGTTTCGACGTCCGACGATCCGGGAATGAAGGCGTCGAAGGCGGCCCAGAGCTGCTCGCGATAAAAATCGGCTTCCTGCAACAATTCGTGGCGTCCGCCGTCGATCGTAATCAGTGAAACATTGCGGGTGCGCGCAGCAAAGCGTTCAAGCACCGGCGTTGAGACAACGCGTTCGTCGCCCGCTGCAATGATCAGCACAGGCACGCTGGGACTTTCTTCATAAAAATCCGGCTGATTGATGCGGCGCGCCGTTTCGAGTGCACCCCACACCCAGCGCACTGTCGGTCCGCCTAGCGCCAGATCTGGAAAGAGACGCGTGATTTCCGTATTGCGCATAAAACGCGCAGGGTCGCTGGTCAGCGGGTTTCCGGCAAAGGGGCGTGCGGTCAGCCTTTTTCCGCCCGAGGCGTAGAGCGTTCCAAGCCCGACGCGCCGTAGTGTGGCAGCCAGGCGGCGGACGACGTCGTCACTCAGTTTCTGTGTGGCAAGCCCCATGAAAGGCGCACACAACACCATGCGTGTGATACGGGACGAGAGACTGCCCATCGAGGCCAATGCCACCATGGCGCCGGAAGAATGGCCGAGAATGTAGAAGGGCGGCGGACAATCGGGCAGAACAATATCGGTCAGAAAGTGATCGAGATCTTCCTGATAGTCGTCGAAACTGCGGACATAGCCGCGAAGCCTGTCCCGCAGCAACCGGTGCGAGCCGCCCTGGCCGCGCCAGTCGAAGGTGGCAGCGACAAAGCCGCGTGCCGTCAGCTCGCTCATCGTCTCGAAATATTTTTCGATGAATTCGTTTCGGCCTTGCAGCACAATGACCGTGCCGCGCACCGGGCCTGATTCCGGCTTCAGAATGCCATAACGCAGCGTTCTGTCAGGATAATCGGAATGACTCGTGAAAAAGCCCGACTTTATGCCATGCGGAATCGGATTCGCATCGGTTTCGAACAGTAGTTCCGACATCCGTTGCGCAGCCTTTCCCGAATGATAATGCCCTGATCATCTCGAGTATTATGCGCGAAATGATGACAAAAAGTAACCGGAAGTTCGCTTCCGAACTTCCGGCCAAAGGATCGTCAGGTGCAAGGGACGTTGCGGCCAGACGTTCCGACTTCTCAAACTTTTAGTAACCGCCGGGGCGGCGTTCGCCGACGATACGACCGGAGAAGGCATCGACCATAACGATGACGCGACGACCATTCGGACGTGTGGCGCGGACCATATAGGTGTCGCGATCCCGGCGCATGTCGCCGACTGCATAGCCGCGGCGTTCCAGCATGCGGGTTACGTCGCGCGGGCGCAGCGTATCGCGATTGCCCCAATCAGGGCGGCGATCCGGGCGACCATAACCGGGCGGCGGAGGCGGAGCATCCGGGCGCGGCGGGCGTGGGCGATAACCATCATTGTTGTCGTAATACTGAACCTGGACGCGCAAACCCGAGCTGTCAGCGAGGGAAGGGGTCGCAAAGCCGGTAGCGACGGTGGCAAGTGCGGCAAAAGCGAGAACAGCTTTTTTCATAACCGTGATCCTTAATAAAACCTGTCGAGCGACAGGCATGACGGGACATTTATTAGCCCCAAGCAGATGAACGCTCGCGGAAGATGATGTTCATTTTGGGTTCACTGTGCGGTTGCTCCCAAAAATGTAGGCTCCTATGGATCAGGAGTTGTTACGTGAAGTGACATGCCGTGTAGGCAAGGTGAGAGAGATTGTTGTTTGAGAACGGCCTTGAAAAGCAAAACAGCCATTCCCAAATGAGTTTTGCGGTCGCCAAAAAGGGGCCGCCGGCACCAAGGAATTCGCCATTAAGGGAGTTTCGCCGCCATGCATGACCGTGAAACCGCAGAGCGGTTTTCGAAATCGGTCATGCCGAACCATGCATCATGTCGCTCTGAAGGAGGGCTAACACATGCGTCACGTAGATTTTTCCCCGCTTTATCGTTCCACGGTTGGTTTCGACCGGCTTTTCACCATGCTTGATTCGCTCGCTTCGCCGGAGGGCACCCAGTCCTATCCGCCGTATAATATCGAGCGCACGGGTGAGAACACCTATCGCATCACCATGGCCGTTGCGGGCTTTTCCGAAAGCGAACTCGAAATCGAAGCCCATCGCAACCAGTTGACCGTGAAGGGTCAGAAGGCTGACGAAAATGCATCCGATATCGGTGAAGTGCTTTATCGCGGTATTGCTTCGCGTGCTTTCGAGCGCCGCTTCCAGCTTGCCGATTTTGTCGAAGTCGCCGGTGCAAGCCTCAAGAATGGCCTCCTGCACATCGACCTCAAGCGCGAGATTCCTGAACAGATGAAACCGCGCAAGATCGAAGTCGCCAAAGCTGGTTCCGATAGCGCTCAGCAGATCGAAGCCAAAACCGCGCACTAAGTGCGGATAAGCCTGTAGAAATAAGAAAGGCGGCGCTGCAAAGCGCCGCCTTTTCTTTATGCCAACCGGAGTGTTGGTGTCTGAATCAAAAAGCGACAGGCCGTGGCGAAAATGGTGGTTTCGAGAACCGGAGCGCAGCGTACTTTTGGGTACGTGAGCACCGGAAGCACAGAAATTGCCATTTGCAGACCGGCATGGCGACGTTTGGATCAGACACTCAAGCGATCATATCGCCGAACCGGTCCACATCCTCTTCCGTGTTGGCGAAGCTGGTCACGAAGCGTGCGAAAATCTCGCCCTCACCGATGCGGTTTTCTTCCGAATGCGGCGGGTTCCAGTCGTAGAAGATCGCTCCGGCATTGCGCAGGCGGTCATAGACCGACTGTTTCATGATGGCGAAGACTTCATTGGCTTCCGGCTTCCAGGCAAGGCGCATTTGGCTGGACGCGTTGACGTGGCCTGCAAGGCGGGTTGCCAGTGCATTGGAATGACGTGCCAGTTCCAGCCACAGACCGTCTTGCAGATAGGCGTCGAACTGGGCTGCCACAAAGCGGGTCTTGGAAAAAAGCTGTGCTGCGCGCTTGCGAATGAACGGCAGATCCTTTGCGCGCGCCGGGTCCATGAACACCAGCGCTTCCGCGCACCAGCAGCCATTCTTGGTGCCGCCGAACGAGACGATATCGACGCCTTGCTTCCATGTCATTTCGGCTGGCGTCAGGCCGAGCGTGACCAGAGCATTGGCAAAACGTGCACCATCCATATGTAACGGCAGACCGGCATCGCGGCAGATTTCGGAAATAGTGGCGATTTGTTGCGGTTGATAGAGCGTACCGACTTCCGTAGCCTGCGTGATGCTGACGGCCATTGGCTGTCCGGCATGGACGAAAGCCGGGTTGAAGCGCTTCAATTCCCGCTTGAGCAGTTCAGGGTCGATACGACCGAGCGCGCCATCAATGGGGTGAAGACGTGCGCCGCCGGTGAAATATTCGGGCGCGCCGCACTCATCCTCTATGACATGTGCTTCGCGGTGCACCAGCGAAACGCCGCCCGGACGGTTGACGCTGGCCAGCGCCAGCGAGTTGGCAGCCGTTCCGGTGCCGACGAAGAAGACGGCCACTTCGCGCTCGAATACTTCGTTGAAACGCTGTTCGACACGCTTGTCGAGTTCGCTTGCGCCATAGGCGGCGGCAAAACCGGCTGCATGCAGCGAAAGGCTTTCGGCAATTTTCGGATGGGCGCCCGCCCAGTTGTCTGAAGCAAAATGCACGGCTGTCTCCACTCGCAACGATTCCGGTATGTGCAGCGATCGCTGCTGTGGGTTGTGTATAACCGGAGTTGAGGAAGGCGATAATACTGAAAGTGGTGAAAAAACGGACGCCGCCTGTCACTTTTCTATGCTTTGTGCGTTGTCTTGGAGCCGCGCCAAACTGACGCAATCGGCACCATACGCAATTAAAAGTCTCAATGATATGCACATGCGACATTTTATTACGGAAGTGGCTGAGAAAAATTGCGTTTCCATCTTGTGAGGCAATTTGAATTCTGTCATACGTAATTAGGACAGCAATGCTGTCCAATTAAAAGCTGATGCAGGCGGAAAACACGCATAGAACCGTGCCGTCGGTTTCAGAAATAAAAGCGCTGTGCTGGCAGGCCCATGGCTTGACGGTCACCGGCGCTCCGACTGTGACAGGGGAGATTCGAGTGCGCCTTCATCTGGCGGGCTGAGTGTTGTCTGTCCGAGCCTGATGAGAATAAGGCGCTAAACATCGTTCCTCGCACCGGCTTTGCCCGCTTGGCTCTGCCATTTGCCCGGAACCTCGTCCAACGCCTTGTCGATAAGGCTTTCCATAGAATGAATACACCAGCGAGATGGTTGTCACTATCTCGGTATATACTGATCGCGCACCTCATGAAGAGGGCCAAACGGAGGGAATGACGATGACGCATTTGACGCCATCTGTATCGAATGTGGTTTCTCACAACGTACAGAACGGAACGGTCAAAGCTGCGACGACCGCTTCCACCCGAACGACGCGAAAAACTAAGGCGGCGGGTGTCCCGCCAGCTCAAGGTCTCTACGATCCGCGCAACGAACATGATGCGTGCGGCGTTGGCTTCATTGCCCATATGAAGGGCAAGAAGTCGCATGAGGTCGTGGAAAACGGCCTCAAGATGCTGGAAAACCTCACCCATCGCGGCGCCGTTGGCGCTGATCCGCTGATGGGCGACGGTGCAGGCATTCTTGTACAGATTCCAGATCGCTTTTTCCGCGAGGAAATGGCGCGTCAGGGCATCGACCTGCCGCAGCCGGGCCACTACGGCGTTGGCTATCTGTTCATGCCGCGCGACGCCCAGTTGCGCGCCCATGCCGAAGAAATCGTCAAGGAAGTGATCGCTGCCGAAGGCCAGCAGTTCATCGGCTTCCGTGAAGTGCCGGTCGACAACGCGTCTCTGTCGAAGGCTCCGGATATCGCCGCGACCGAACCTTTCCATGTTCAGGTCTTTATCGGCCGCAACCCGATGCTGGAAACCGACGATGAGTTCGAGCGCCGCCTGTTCGTGCTGCGCAAGGTCATTTCCAACCGCATCTATCAGGAAAACGATGGCGACGATAACGGCTTCTACGTCGTTTCCATGTCGGCGCGCACGGTCGTCTATAAGGGCATGTTCCTGGCTTATCAGGTTGGTGCTTATTATCAGGATCTGCGCGATCCGCGCTTCGAAAGCGCGGTGGCGCTGGTTCACCAGCGTTTTTCGACCAACACCTTCCCGTCCTGGCGTCTGGCTCACCCTTACCGCATGGTCGCGCATAACGGCGAAATCAACACGCTGCGCGGCAATGTGAACTGGATGGCGGCGCGTCAGGCTTCGGTCGACTCGGAACTGTTCGGCAACGACATTTCCAAGCTGTGGCCTATTTCCTACGAAGGCCAGTCGGATACGGCCTGCTTCGACAATGCGCTGGAATTCCTGCATCAGGGCGGATACAGCCTCGCTCATGCGATGATGATGCTGATCCCTGAAGCATGGTCCGGCAACAAGCTGATGTCGGATGATCGCCGCGCATTCTACGAATATCACGCTGCCCTGATGGAGCCATGGGACGGTCCTGCCGCTGTGGCCTTCACCGACGGTCGCCAGATCGGCGCCACGCTGGACCGCAACGGTCTGCGTCCGGCCCGCTACATTGTGACTGACGATGATTTCGTCATCCTGGCTTCGGAAGCCGGTGTTCTGCCGGTGGAAGAAAAGAAGGTCGTCAAGAAGTGGCGTCTTCAGCCGGGCCGCATGCTGCTCATCGATATGGAAGAGGGGCGCATCGTTTCCGACGAGGAAATCAAGTCGCAGATCGCGCAGAACCATCCCTACAAGCAGTGGCTTGGCAACACACAGCTCATTCTGGAAGACCTCAACCCGGTCGAACCGCGTGCGCTGCGCAAGGATGTGAGCCTGCTCGACCGCCAGCAGGCCTTCGGTTACAGCCAGGAAGACACCAAGCTTCTGATGTCCCCGATGGCGACCACCGGTCAGGAAGCTATCGGTTCGATGGGTACGGATACGCCGATTTCGGCCATGTCCGACAAGTCGAAGATGCTGTTCACCTATTTCAAGCAGAACTTCGCGCAGGTCACCAACCCGCCGATTGATCCGATCCGTGAAGAACTGGTGATGAGCCTTGTCTCCTTCATCGGTCCGCGCCCGAACATTTTCGACCTTATCGGCAATTCGCGCCGCAAGCGTCTGGAAGTGCGCCAGCCGATCCTGACCAATGGCGATCTGGAAAAGATCCGCTCCATCGGTCACACGGAAGATCGTTTCGACACCAAGACGCTCGACATTACCTATAATACGGGTGAGGGCGCAGCCGGTATGCATGGCGCTATCGAGCGGCTGTGCGACCGTGCCGAAGCGGCTGTTCATGGCGGCTATAACATCGTCATCCTGTCTGACCGTCAGGTTGGTCCGGACCGCATTCCGATCCCGGCTCTGCTGGCGACGGCTGCCGTGCATCACCATCTGATCCGCAAGGGTCTGCGGACTTCGGTCGGCCTCGTGGTCGAATCGGGCGAGCCGCGCGAAGTGCACCATTTCGCTTGCCTTGCAGGCTATGGCGCCGAAGCGATCAACCCGTATCTCGCCTTCGATACGCTGCTCGACATGCATCGCCGCCGCGAGTTTCCGCCGGAAGTCGATGAATATGAAGTGGTCAAGCGCTACATCAAGTCGATCGGCAAGGGCATTCTCAAGGTCATGTCCAAGATGGGCATCTCGACCTACCAGTCCTATTGCGGCGCGCAGATTTTCGATGCGGTCGGCTTGCAGTCGAGCTTCGTCGACAAGTTCTTCTTCGGTACGGCCACCAGCATCGAAGGTGTTGGTCTGGACGAAATCGCGGAAGAAACCGTGCGCCGTCACACCGATGCCTTCGGTAACGACCCGGTTCTGCTGACCTCGCTGGAAGTCGGTGGCGAATATGCCTACCGCATGCGTGGTGAAGCACATCTTTGGTCGCCGGACGCGGTCGCCAAGCTGCAACATGCCGTGCGCACCTCGAACCCGGATACATTCACCGAATATACAAGCATGCTCGACTCAAAGTCGGCGCAGGCCAAGACCATTCGCGGCCTGTTCGATATTCGCTTTGCCGAAGATCGCGGTCTCAAGCCAGTTTCCATCGATGAGGTTGAACCGGCGGTCGATATCGTCAAGCGCTTCTCGACCGGTGCCATGTCCTTCGGCTCGATCAGCCGTGAAGCGCATACCACGCTGGCACGGGCGATGAACGCCATTGGCGGCAAGTCGAACACGGGCGAAGGTGGCGAAGAGCCGGATCGTTTCTATCCGCTGCCGGACGGCACGCCGAACCCGGAACGCTCCGCGATCAAGCAGGTTGCGTCGGGCCGTTTCGGTGTGACGACCGAATATCTGGTCAACTCCGATCTGATCCAGATCAAGGTTGCGCAGGGTGCAAAGCCCGGCGAAGGCGGCCAGCTGCCGGGTCACAAGGTCGATGCGACCATCGCGAAGACCCGTCACTCGACCCCGGGCGTTGGCCTCATTTCGCCGCCGCCACACCATGACATCTATTCGATCGAAGATCTGGCACAGCTGATCTACGACCTGAAGAACGTTAATCCGGCTGCCGATATTTCGGTCAAGCTGGTGTCGGAAGTGGGTGTCGGCACGGTTGCCGCCGGTGTTGCCAAGGCACGCGCCGACCACATCACCGTATCGGGTTATGATGGCGGCACGGGCGCTTCGCCGCTTACCTCGCTGAAGCATGCCGGTAGCCCATGGGAAATCGGCCTTGCCGAAACGCACCAGACGCTGGTGCTGAACGGGCTTCGCTCCCGCGTGGCCTTGCAGGTCGATGGTGGTCTGCGGACCGGTCGTGACGTGGTGATTGGTGCGCTGCTGGGGGCTGACGAGTTCGGTTTCTCGACGGCTCCGCTGATTGCTGCTGGCTGCATCATGATGCGCAAGTGCCATCTGAACACCTGCCCGGTGGGCGTGGCGACGCAGGACCCGGTTCTGCGCAAGCGCTTCAAGGGCACGCCGGAACACGTCATCAACTTCTTCTTCTATCTGGCGGAAGAAGTGCGTGCGCTGCTGGCTTCAATGGGCTTCACCAAGCTGGAACAGATCATCGGCGAAACCGAGTTTCTGGAAAAGCAGACGATGATCGACCATTGGAAGGCCAAGGGTCTCGATTTCAGCCGCATCTTCTACAAGCCTGAGGCCGAAAAGCACGAGATCTACTGGACCGAGCGTCAGCATCATCCGATTGAGGACGTTCTGGACCGTAAGCTGATCGCGGAAGCCATGCCTGCGCTCGAAGAACGCAAGCCCGTCAAGATCGACATCGGCATCAAGAATGTCGACCGTTCTGCCGGTGCCATGCTGTCGGGTGAAGTTGCCAAGCGGTTCCGTCACAAGGGCCTGCCGGATGAAACCATCGCCGTTACGCTTCGCGGCACGGCTGGCCAGTCCTTCGGCGCATTCCTGGCGCGCGGCATTTCGTTCGAGCTGATCGGCGATGGCAACGACTATGTCGGCAAGGGTCTTTCGGGTGGCCGCATCGTTATCCGCCCGCCGGAAGATACGCGTATCGTCGCCGAAGATTCCATCATCGTCGGCAATACGGTGCTCTATGGTGCGCTTGAAGGCGAGTGCTACTTCCGCGGCGTTGCAGGCGAGCGTTTCGCCGTCCGTAACTCCGGCGCAGTCACGGTTGTCGAAGGCGTGGGCGATCACGGTTGCGAATACATGACCGGCGGTGTCGTCGTGGTTATCGGTCAGACGGGTCGCAATTTCGCGGCGGGCATGTCGGGCGGTGTCGCCTATGTGCTTGACGAGGAAGGCGATTTCGCCCAGCGCTGCAACATGGCAATGGTCGAACTGGAACCGGTTCCGGAAGAAGACGACATTCTCGAAAAGCTGCATCACCATGGCGGTGACCTCATGCATAAGGGCCGTGTGGACGTTTCGGCCAATATGACCCATCATGATGAGGAACGTCTGGTGCAGTTGATCGCCAACCACCTGCATTACACAGGCTCGACACGGGCGAAGGATATTCTCGACAACTGGGAGAGCTATCGTCCCAAATTCGTGAAGGTCATGCCGGTCGAATACCGTCGCGCTCTGGAAGAGATGGAGCGCATGCAGATCGGTGTCGCGGCTGAGTGATCCTGACAAGTGGAGCCCGACCTTCGGGTCGGGCGCCCTTCGCCACATGAAGAGATAACAACGCTCTGACATGCCTGCGCGTTCAAGAATGACGCGGCGGACAGGGCAACTTCCGGCAAAGCAGGCCATGCGCTGGTCTCAGGCCGAGGGGAGTAGAAGAATGGGTAAGGTAACTGGTTTTCTAGAGATCGACCGGCAGGTAGCAAAGTACCAGCCTGCGTCGGATCGTATCCGTCACTTCCGTGAGTTCACCATTCCGATGACGGATGGTGAAGTGCAGAAGCAGGCTGCGCGCTGCATGGATTGCGGCATTCCGTTCTGCCATGGGCCGACGGGCTGTCCGGTGCACAACCAGATCCCGGACTGGAACGATCTGGTCTATAACAACAACTGGGATCAGGCGATCCGCAACCTGCATCTGACCAATAATTTCCCGGAATTCACGGGTCGCGTCTGCCCGGCGCCTTGCGAAGAAGCCTGCACGCTGAACCTCGAAGATACGCCGGTTGCGATCAAGACAGTCGAGCAGGCTCTGGGCGACAAGGCCTATGAGCTGGGCTATATCGTGCCGCAGCCAGCCGCCAACAAGACCGGCAAGTCGGTTGCGATCATCGGTTCCGGCCCGGCTGGCCTTGCCGCGGCACAGCAGCTGGCGCGCGCTGGTCACATGGTTGATGTCTATGAGCGCGAAAGCCGTCCCGGCGGTTTGCTGCGTTACGGCATTCCTGACTTCAAGATGGAAAAGCACCACATCGACCGCCGCGTGGCACAGATGGAAGGTGAGGGCGTCCGCTTCCTGTGCGGCGTGAATATCGGCGTTGACAAGCCGCTGCGCGGTCTTCTCGATACCTATGATGCCGTGCTTTACAGCGGCGGCTCCGAAAGCCCGCGCCCGGCAGGCATTCCCGGCGCCGATCTGGAAGGCGTTTTCGACGCCATGCCTTATCTGGTGCAGCAGAACCGCCGCGTCGGTCGCGAGAACATCGAATCCGTCGCCTGGGCTTCGGCTCCGATCCTCGCTGGCGGCAAACATGTCGTCGTGGTCGGCGGTGGCGACACCGCATCGGACTGCGTGGGCACTGCCTTCCGTCAGGGCGCGGTTAATGTCACGCAGCTCGACATTCGTCCGCAGCCGCCGGAAAAGGAAGACAAGCTGAGCGTCTGGCCTTACTGGGCCACCAAGATGCGCACGTCTTCCAGTCAGGCTGAGGGTGCAGCACGTGAGTTTCAGGTCGCAACGCTGGAATTCATCGGCGAAGAAGGCCGGCTGACCCATGTGAAGTGCTGTCAGGTCGATGAAAAGCGCAAGCCGATAGCCGGTTCGGAATTCTTCATCAAGGCTGACCTTGCATTCATCGCCATTGGCTTCGCCGGTCCGGGTGAAGACAGCGTGGTCAAGGAACTGGGCGACAAGCTCGACGTCGCAACCGATCGTCGCGGCTCCAAGTCGGTCAAGGCCAATGAGCAGGACTATCGCACCAATGTCGAAAAGCTCTATGCCGCAGGCGATGTGCGCCGTGGTCAGTCGCTGGTCGTCTGGGCAATCCGCGAAGGCCGCCAGGCAGCGCATGCCATCGATGCCGATTTGATGGGTAGCTCTGTTTTGCCCCGTTAAGAGATAAGAGATTAAAACTGAAAAAGCCCGGAGTTTCCTCCGGGCTTTTTTGTGTCTGTTGGCGGTTTAGCTTTCGCTGCGCCGGGCCTTCATCACCAGATAGGCGATGGCGAGGAACACGAACCAGAATGGCGTGACCTTCAGGGCCGCTGCGGTGTCGGGTTCTTGCGCCAGTGCCCACAGAATGAAGGCGAAGAAGGCGAAGACCATCACGACGGCAGCTCGTCCGCCCGGCATTTTGAACGTGGACTGTTCATGCAGATCGGGGCGCTTGCGGCGATATTGCAGATAAGACGCCAGAATGATCGACCAGATGAAGATGAAAAGCAGCGCCGAGATCGTCGTGACAATCGTGAAGGCTTCAATGATGCTCTGGCCCGCATAAAGCAGAACCACACCTGCCAGCAGGAAAATGCACGAGAAGAACAGCGCGTTGACCGGCACCTTGCGGTTATTCAGCTTGCCAAGCGTCTTCGGCGCCAGCTTCGAAGTGGCAAGGCCGTAGATCATGCGCGAGGTCGAGTAGATGCCGGAATTTGCGCTCGACGTTGCCGAGGTGAGCACGACGAAATTCACGACATGGGCGGCAATGCCGAGACCGGCCAGCGAGAACATGGCGACGAACGGGCTGGAGCTTGGATCGACCTGATCCCATGGGATCACGGTGATGATCACAAACAATGCGCCGAGATAGAACAGCACCACGCGGATCGGGATCGAGTTGATTGCCTTTGGCAGATTACGCACCGGGTCCTTGGTTTCGGCAGCGGCGGTGCCGACCAGCTCAATGCCGACAAAAGCGAAGACCGCGATCTGGAAACCGGCCACAAAGCCGAGGAAGCCATTCGGGAAGAAACCGCCGTGGTTCCACAAATGCGCGACCGATGCCTGGCTGCCGTTTGGCAGGGTGAAGCCGGTCGAGAGCATATACACACCGGCAATGATCAGCCCGACAATGGCGACGATCTTGATGAGTGCGAACCAGAATTCGATTTCACCGAAATTGCGCACGGTGGGCAGATTGAGTGCCAGAAGCGTGAAGATCAGCCCCAGCGCGGGGATCCAGAGCGCCAGTTCCGGAAACCAGAACGACACATAGCCCGACACGGCCACCACGTCAGCCACGCCCGTCACTATCCAGCAGAGCCAGTACGTCCAGCCGGTGAAGAACTGCGCCCATGGGCCGAGATAGTCGCCCGCGAAATCCGCGAAGGAACGATATTCGAGGTTGGAGAGCAGAATTTCGCCAAGCGCGCGCATCACGAAGAACAGCATAAAGCCGATCACCGCATAGACGAGCAGGATCGATGGGCCAGCCAGCGAAATGGTCTTGCCCGAGCCCATGAAAAGGCCGGTGCCGATGGCGCCGCCAATGGCGATCAGTTGCAGGTGTCTGTTGGATAGATTGCGCGCAAGGTGGGTATCCTCCTCCCGATCGGAATCGACAGAAGGTTTGGATGCGATGTTCATTCAAACGCCTCTTTTTATCTGGCAGATGCCAGATAGACCGCATCCGCAATTGTGCGCCCAATTGGGCGAACGGTGCTTTCTGATAAACGATGAGAACGGGGATGGGAACAGCGCGGAATATAATAATTAGGCTAAGATTTGACGGGGAAACCGCTAATCAAGGCGCTAAAATAAGATTGATATATCTAGTAGCGAGCTATTAGTTAGGGAGTTGCACTTGGGCGGGGCCATGAAAAATCGTCGGCCCGACCGGGTGCGGGTTTTTTCTCGACCGGTGCCGGACGTGGTGTTTGCGGTCGAACGCCAAGATTTCCGCCGAGCAGAACGCCGCTATCGTCCTTGTTGATGTCGCGCAGGCTGACAGGCGCTACCCGGTCCACCGGCCTGGATGGGTCTTGTGCCCCGGCAGCAGGCAGGGGCTGCCCCTCTTCCTTGCCGCCGCCCAGATAGGCGCGCAGCGGCTTTTCGGCATAGAAGGCGAGCTTGCGTTTGCCAGCCGAAGTGATGTTGATGCCATCATTCCCGCGCAGGCGTGCGGTCTGACCGTTAATGTCGAAGCCGGTCTGGGTGAAATTGCCGTCCTCGTCGATGAAACCATCCCAGACATCGGCAAACTTGCCGCCAGCCTTCTCCGTGGTGTTGCGGTAGATTTCATTCAGCGCCAGCATATCCTGTGACATGCCTTTCGGGCGGAACGACGGCTGCCCCACCCAGACGAGCGGATAGTGGCGGTCGCTGATCACCTTGACGAACTGCGTCACGCGCTTCTGATATTCGGCGGTCCATTCCGGCGAGCGGGCGACGAGGCTGGCACCATTGGTCGTGATCGCCTGGCGGTCGTTGGAACCGATCATCACGACAACTGCGGCAGGTTTTTCCTCATCGAGTATCTTGCCGATATTGTCCGGCCAGTTGAAATGATCGTCGCGCACGAAACCTGACGAACCGTTGATACGGCTCGCCACTGTCAGGTCCGGGTCGGATGCGAAGGCAATATTGAGGCCTTCGGCCAGTCCGCTGCCGATGAAGTCGCCGACGACCAGAACCTTCTTCGCGTCAGGGTTTTTCTCCACCACAGGCACTGCGGGCACGGCTGGTTCGGGAGCGGGTTTGCGCGAGACAGGCGATGTTGCCTTCGGTGTGCGCTTTGGCTTTGGCCGGCTTTGCTGGGGCTGGGGTTGCTCATATTGGCGCTGGGGTTGCCGCGAACCGAACAGCAAGTCGAGCAGTGTGCGTGGGCGATCCTGTGCCGAAGCGCTGGCCAGACCGGAAATCAGCAGCGCAAATGCCGCCAGCATGACACTGGCAGTTTTCAACATATTGCCTGCAATCCGAGGTTTGCGCATCCATTCCGCTTTCGTTGCAAAGCCACAGTAACCCGGTCGGCCGCAAAATGAAATGGAGCGCGCTTCAAAGGAAACGCGCTCCGATACATCAGCCTGTTGTCTTAACGGCGGCGCAGAACAGACAGCACTTCCTTGCTCGGGTGCCCATCCGGCTGCAAGCCGTTGCGCTGCTGGAACGCTTCGATAGCCTTGCGAGACGTCGAACCGATCTTGCCGTCGATATTGCCGTCATAATAGCCGAGCGCCTTGAGATGCGTCTGCAATTCCTGACGCTCATTCATTGTGATCGGCGTAAAGGGACGGTTCCAGTCCTGACGAAGGCCCTGATAACCGCTGATGCGGTCTGCCAGGAGGCCAACAGCCAGCGCGTATTTGTCGGCATTGTTATAGCGCTTGATGACGAAGAAGTTCTTGGTCATCAGGAATGCCGGACCCTGACGTCCATCCGGCACCTTCAGCGTTACCTTTTCGCTTGGGTCGGGGAATGCGCGTCCATTGGCGCGCACAACACCGCGCTTCTGCCATTCGGCGACGCTCAGCGAACCGGACGGGAATTTGCCGCCAGCCGGAAGCACGACTTCATAACCCCATGTTCGGCCCGGCTGCCAGCCGTTGCGATGCAGGAGATTGGCAGCAGTGCCGAGCGCATCGGGAATGGAATTCCAGATGTCGCGCTTGCCATTGCCGTCCATATCGACCGCATAAGCCTGATAGCTGGTCGGGATGAACTGCGTATGGCCAAGGGCGCCTGCCCACGAGCCGGATAGATGCCCGCGATCGATATCGCCAGTCTGGAGAATTTTCATCGCGGCGATCAGCTGCGTGCGCCCATATTTGGCCCGCTTCGGATCGGCATAAGCCAGCGTCGCGAGCGAACGAACCGCATCGCGCATCACGTCGTCACGCTTGAGAATCTCGCCGTAATTGCTTTCCATCGACCAGATGGCCAGCAGAATATTCCGGTCAACCGAGAAGCGCTGTTCAATGCGCTGCAGCCACGGGCCCCATTTGCGGGCCATGTTCTGGCCGACACCGGTGGAATCTTCGTTCACACGGTTGTCGATGTAGTTCCAGACAGGCTCGGTGAATTCCGGCTGATAACGGGCCTTCTCCAGCACGACAGGATCAGGCGCGTCGACACCGCGAAACGCGCGGTCGAAGGTCGACGGTGAAACACCGGCGTTGATGGCGACCGGACGGAAGCTCGCCACCCACTGGCGAAATTTCGCGTCGGCAAAAGCCGAACCGGTCGAGAGGGCGGATGCCAGCACCGCAACAGCAACCGTCGCGGTTGCCTTGAGCTTCAGCGTCTGTCCCAGTGTGAATGGAAATCGCAGCATTCTGTGTTTCCCTTCTGCAATCGTCTTCATGCCGGAATGTCTTCTCTTCCGGCGCGTGTCTTAAGAATGTCGATGCCGCTCGGTTCAGATTGCATATGCTCACTAATACCATCCACCGTTGAAATTTGGCAGTGTAAAATTGGGCATCGACCAGTTGAACGTTCAAATTAAGCCATGTCGGTTAGCATTTGGTTTACCATGGAGAGGGGGAGGGAAAAATTGCCCGAAAATTGGAAAAATTTTTGAATCAAGCAACATTAAGAATGGGTCATTTAATGTGATGGTATGACTTGTGTAATTTCGTCGTTCTTTAATGAAATAGCCTTATTTGAAATTCAGTTGCTTCAATGCTTTGATAGCAAAGTAGCGTTAGTGAAAATCGAGGAGACGAATGAGTTCGATCCGCAAAATCCGCAAAGCCGTTTTTCCTGTTGCCGGTCTCGGCACCCGGTTCCTTCCCGCCACCAAATCCATTCCAAAGGAAATGCTGACGGTCGTAGACAAGCCCGTCATCCAGTATGTGGTCGATGAGGCGCGTGAGGCTGGCATCGAACACCTGATTTTCGTCACCGGACGCAACAAGGCGGTCATCGAAGATTATTTCGATGCGCAGGTTGAGTTGTATGCCACGCTTGCCGAACGCGGTAAGAAGGCCGAGCTTGATCATCTTCAGGATTTGCAGCCGCAGCCGGGCACGACGAGCTTTACCCGCCAGCAGGTTCCGCTGGGCCTCGGTCATGCCGTCTGGTGTGCCCGCGAGCTGGTCGGTGACGAGCCGTTTGCGCTTCTGTTGCCGGACATGGTGATGCAGTCGAAGAAGGGCTGTCTGGCCGAAATGGTCGAGCTTTACGAAAAGACCGGCGGCAATGTCATCGCGGTGCAGGAATGCGACCCGGAAGAGGCGCATAAATACGGCATCGTCGGCAAGGGCAATGCGATCGGCTCCGGCTTTGAGATCACCCAGATGGTCGAAAAGCCCGCCAAGGGCACCGCTCCGTCCAATCTCTACATCAACGGTCGCTATATTCTGCAACCGGAAATCTTCGAGCTTCTCAGCAAGCAGGAAAAGGGCGCTGGCAACGAAATCCAGCTCACCGACGCCATGCTGAAGCTGGCTGATGCGCAGAAATTCTACGGCTTCGACTATCAGGGCCGCACTTTCGACTGCGGTTCCAAGGCTGGCTTTATCGAGGCCAATGTCGCTTTTGCCCTCTGGCGCAAGGATATCCGGCCGTCGGTGGAAGTCTCGATCAGCGAATTGCTGGAAACGATCAAGCCTGCCTGAGATCGCCAGCTGAAAATCAAAAACCGCCTTCAGTGATGAGGGCGGTTTTTTTTGGATCCAGAGCATTCCCAGCAAAAGTACGAAGCGTTTTTGCGTTGGATAATGCGGTACGAAACAAGACTGCATTTCCAGCAAAAGTGCGTAACGCCTACGCGGGGAAATCAATCCATTGGACTGATTTCTGATCCCGCTGCGATGCGTAGGACACTGCGTAAATGCAAATAGCGTTTAGCGCTGCACTTTCACGCCGAGATAAATGCTGTTGGATTTATACTCGCGCTCCGAGATCTGGCTCGTCAGGAATTCATGACGCAGGCGCGTATCAATCCCCACGAAACGGTTGATCCAGTATGTCGCGCCGATTTGTGCGCCCAGCGTATAATCCGTGCCGGTGCCATCCTTGTTGGCGCGAACCAGTGCGTCGAGCCTGCCATTGAGGCTCAGGTCTGACCGGATGCGATGCGTGACGTCAAGGCTCGCAAATTGCAGCAACGATCCGGCAATGCCTGGCGTGGTGGACATATCCACGGTGGTTTGTGAATAGAGCCGCACATCGGTGCCGCGCAATGGTGACCAGTTGAGCGCGGCGTTGATCGACGGTCCGCTCACCGCGCCAAGCCTGTCGTCATCGCTGGTGGCGCGCATGTAGCCGGCGGCGAATTCGCCGTTCAGTTTTTCGCCCATATCCACCATCAGACCGCCGCGCAGCGCAAATTGCGAACCGCTGCGTTCATAGCCGTTGCTATCCACGCGCTCATCGAAAATGCGTTTGCCAAGTTCGACTTCAGCAAACGGCTTGATGGCCTGTGACATGGAAAAACCGCCGCGCAGCGTGATGCTGGCATAGGTGTTGTCACGGTCCTTCTGGCTGACAGTGCCGCCAGAAGCCATTTCTGCGTCGCCATACATATCGTGTTCGACGCGGGCGGTTGCGCGACCGAAAACAAGCCCGGTATCGTGTTCAACGCCAAGGCTGCCATTGAGTGTGTGAACGAGCGGACGCTTCAATGCGCCGACAACGCCGTTCGGGTTAGAAGCGCTTTCACGCCGCAACCGGTAACCCGCGCCAGTATTGACCGTGGTCTGATCCGTCAGGTCGAGGCGCAGATTGCCCTGAATGTCGATCTGCGGTTCGCTCACATCCTGACCGGAAATCGATTTGCTCAACGTGCCCGATGCATCGAGCGTCGCCTGATGCCGCGCCCAGTCGGACTGCGCATTGAGGCGCAGCGTGGTTTCCGACAGCACCGAGCTGGAGCCGGTTGGGCTGTTGTCGCCGTTCGACGTTGCACGGATGCCTTGTTCGAGTGATGGGCGCAACACAAACGACCCGGCACGCATGCCGACCGGCGCAAAGGGATCAGCCTCTTGTGCCGGGCCGCGACCCTGTTCCGGCGCCTGACGCGTGTTTTCACGCTGTGCTCGCCCGCTATCACTATCCGCTTCGTTGGTTATCGCACCGACGCGCATGGTGTCGGGTTGCAGGGCCTGCTGATCCTGTGCCCGCGCAACCGGGGCCGCTTGCTGCTGACTATCGGCCGCAGCGGCATTGTCTTGTGTCGGTGCATAAAATGCGTCGGAACCGTCATCGCTGCTGGTGGTGGCAGTACTGTCGGAACGGCCAGGCGCGGCCAGCCCCCGCGTGGCGAGCGTATCCGGCGAAGAGGCGGAAAGCACGTCTTCGGGGACACTACCGCGCAAATAGGCGTCCTGAGCATGCGAAAGGGAAGGGATGATAGCCATCGCCGCACCCGCCAGAAACAGGCTTCTCAGCCTGCGGGCAATGGGCGTCGAACCGCCGGATAGGGGCATGGCAAATGGCATATGTGATTTCAAACCGTTGCAACGTGGTAGATGAACGGTAAAGGCACATGGTTAATTCTTGGTTGCCATTGCCGGTGTTGCCGAGCGAAAGCAATTATTTATCGGCAATAAAAGCTTGGACAACGGACAGCGAAGAGGCTAACGCTTTCGGCCATGGAAAAGCTCGATCAGACCCAGATTTCGACGGGTGCGGAAGCGGCCATCGCTTCGGCGCTCCGGACCATTAGAACTGAAAACGAAGGCCTCGCCGCGCTTGAAGAAGCGCTTGGCAACGGCTTGTCCGGCCCCTTCACGGAGGCTGTGAATCAGATCATTGCCGCCAAGGGGCGTCTGGTCGTTACCGGCGTCGGCAAGAGCGGCCATATCGGCGCGAAGCTCGCAGCAACTTTTGCCTCGACGGGAACGGCTGCATTCTTCGTTCATTCGGCGGAAGCCAATCACGGCGATCTTGGCATGATCGACCGCGACGATGTGATTCTGGCGATTTCCTGGTCTGGTGAAACGGCAGAGCTGAAGGGCGTCGTCAATTATTCGCAGCGCTTCGGCATTCCGTTGATTGCGATAACCTCACGCGAAGATTCGGCACTCGGTCGCGCGGCCAATATCGCGCTTATACTGCCCAAGACGGCGGAAGCATGTCCGCATGGTCTGGCACCCACGACGTCGACCATGTTGCAGCTTGCCATCGGCGATGCGCTGGCGATAGCGCTTCTGGAAGCTCGCGGCTTTACGCCGAGCGATTTCAAGACTTTCCATCCCGGCGGTTCGCTGGGCGCGAGCCTTATCCATATCCGCGATATCATGCATCGCGGCGACCGCATTCCGCTGGTGCGGGTTGGCACCGCGATGGTGGACGCAATGAAGGTGCTGGCGCAAAAGAGTTTCGGCTGCGTGGTCGTGGTTGATGAAGGCGGCGCATTGGCCGGTATCGTCACAGACGGCGATATTTCGCGCAATCTGCATCGCAGTCTTGCGGAGCTGGCGGTTGATGACATCATGACCCGCAAGCCCAAGACGGTGGACCAGAATATGCTGGCGACTGCCGCACTCAACGCAATCAACGAAAACCATATTGGCGCATTGATCGTGGTCGAGGACAACCGCCCTGTCGGCCTCGTGCATTTCCACGATCTGTTGCGGATTGGGGCTGCCTGATTAAGGGAGTAGGGGAATAAGGCAGTAAGGGAGTATGTTTCAGTTTACTTGAAACGGATGCCGTGCACCCTATTCCCCTATTCCCCTATTCCCCTATTCCCCTATTCCCCTATTCCCCTAAACCGCCACTTCTATCTCCAGCGAAACCGGATCGAAGGCCACGACGCGAACTTCTGTTCCTGCGGGCAGGTCCGGTCCTTTCACACGCCATGTCGTATCGTTGATGCGAATGCGTCCGCGCCCATTGATAATAGGCTCGGTCAGCGTGGTGCGCTGACCGACGAGCTGTTCGCCGCGCCGGTTAAGCAGAGGTTCGTCCAGATTGTCGCTCTTCGAGCCGAAGAAACGGCGACCCGCCAGTGCGAAAACGACAGACAAAACAAGAAAGACAACCAGTTGGAACTGCCAGCCGAAGCCGGTAGCTGATGACAAGAGGAAGGCTAGGCCTCCGGTCACCAGTGCTGCGAGGCCGAACCAGATGAAGAAAATGCCGGGCGCCAGAATTTCCAGAATGAGCAGGACCAGTCCAAGAACCAGCCAGCTATAGATGCCAAGTCCGGACAGAAGTTCGATAATCATGGCGCTCCGTCCTTGCTTTAGCTGCGGTTGGTCGGCGGAACACTACGCGGACGCGACAGACCCGGTGATGGTGGTGTCGGATCGACAGGCTTGTTGCCGTCGCCGAACACTTCCCGCGCGATGGCGCCGATTCCGCCGAGCGAACCGATAAGCGAGCTTGCCTCCAGCGGCATCAGCACGACTTTCTGGTTCTTGGCGCTGGCGATATTGCTAAGCGCTTCGGTGTATTTCTGCGCCACGAAGTAATTGAGTGCCTGCACATTGCCGTTGGAAACGGCATCCGACACCAGTGTCGTGGCCTTGGCTTCGGCCTCGGCCAGACGCTCGCGGGCTTCTGCTTCGCGCTTTGCGGCTTCCAGCTTGCCCTCGGCTTCGAGAATCTGCGACTGCTTCTGGCCTTCGGCGCGCAGAATTTGCGCATTGCGGTCGCCTTCGGCTTCCAGAACCTGTGCGCGCTTATCGCGCTCCGCCTTCATCTGGCGGGCCATCGAGGTGACGATATCTGCCGGCGGATTGATATCCTTGATCTCCACGCGGGTCATTTTGATGCCCCACGGGTGGGCTGCTTCGTCAACCACACGCAGCAGGCGATCGTTGATCGCATCGCGGTTGGAGAGCAATTCGTCGAGGTCCATCGAACCCATGACCGTGCGGATATTGGTCATGGTGAGATTGAGGATCGCATATTGCAGGTTGGCGACTTGATAGGCTGCCTGCGCGGCGTTCAGCACCTGATAGAAGGCAACGCCGTCGACACCGACAATGGCGTTATCGCGGGTGATGACTTCCTGCGTCGGGACATCCAGCACCTGTTCCATCATGTTGAGCCGCGCGCCGATGCGGTCGAAGAACGGGACGATGAGATTCAAGCCCGGATTGAGCGTGCGCGTATAGCGGCCGAAACGTTCCACCGTATAGTTGAAACCCTGCGGCACCGTCTTGATGCCCGCAAAGAGTGTCGCCAGAACCAGCGCAGCCAGAATAAGCAGCGTGATGTCGAAACCTGTCATTGTCTAAACCTCATCCGTTAGGGGAGTAGGTGAGTAGGGGAATAAGGGAGTATGAAAACCTATTCCCTTACTGCCTTAATCCCCTATTCCCTTATATTACACCCATCCCAGCAATTCGCGCCGTACCATCGTTTCGATGACCTTCATGCCTTCTTCACTGTCGTTGAGGCAAGGGATGTGGCTGAAATTCTCGCCGCCGTTTTCATGGAAAAGATGGGCGGCTTCATTACCGATCTCGTCAACCGTTTCCAGGCAGTCCACGACAAATCCCGGATTGAGCACCGCCACGGATTTGACACCCTGTTTCGCCAGATTTTCCACGGTTTCGTCTGTGTAGGGCTGGAGCCATTCCTCCGGTCCGAAGCGGGACTGGAAGGTGGAGCGGAACTGGTTTTCGTCCATACCGAGCCGGATGCGCAGAAGGCGCGAGGTTTCCAGACATTGTTCGCGATAAGGATCGCCCTTGTCGGAATAGCTTTTCGGAATGCCGTGATAGGAAGCGAGGATCACTTCAGGCTTGAAGGACAGCGTTGCGAGATGGCTTTCAATGGAGCGTGCCAGCGCTTCGATATAGACCGGCTCCGTCTCGTAAGACGGAATGGTGCGGCTTGCGGGCATGAAACGCTTTTTCATCAGCGCTTCGAAAAACTTGTCATTCACCGTCGCGGTCGTGGTGGCCGAATATTGCGGGTAGAGCGGGAACACGACTATGCGCTCGCAGCCCTGTTGCAGCAGTCGGTCAGTCACGCTTTCGATGGACGGCTGGCCATAGCGCATCGCCCAGTCCACGACCACGTTAGGAATGTCTGCGAGTGCGGTGCCAAGCTTTTCGCCTTGAGCGCGCGTATAGGTGCGCAGCGGCGATTCATTCTTCTCGCGGTTCCAGATGCGGTCGTACAGCTTGCCGGAACGCTTGGGGCGCGTGTTGAGCACGATGCCATAGAGAATCGGATACCAGAACAGGCGCGACCACTCGATCACGCGGCGGTCGGACAGAAACTCGGCAAGATAGCGCCGCATCGGGGCGTAACTCGTGCCATCCGGCGTCCCCAGATTGACCAGCAGAACCCCGACTTTGGGCAGTTTCGCGTGCGCGGACTGATCTGGGTTCTGGTGTACTGTATCAATCTTGCTCATGAGCCGACTCCTATCCCGCTGGAAAATAGAGCATTTCCAGCAAAAGTGTGAAACGGTTTTACGCGGGAAATGCGTAGTAAGCAAAGGCCAGAAAAAGCGACAAATTACAATCCTGACAATTGCAGACAACAAAAAATTCAAGCGGCGCGAGCATAGCCCGCGCCGCTTGAATTGGAATGGATGTTAGAGCATTTCCAGCAAAGGTGCGTAGCGCCTACGCGGGGAAATCAGTCCACTGGACTGATTTCTGATCCCGCTTCGATGCGTAGGGTAATGCGTAAAAACAAATAGATAGAGCGGTTCCATGATTCCGTTTTAATCGGAACCGCTCTAATGTCGCTTTTAGCTGGTTGCGCGGCGGTTCAGCGAGAAGCGCGAGCCTGCCGAAGAGGTGCAGTTCAGCTGGTTTTGCGAAACCAGAGCGCAATTGACCTTGGACGAGGTGCCACGCACGATCGAGCGCATGTCGATTTCAACGAGCTGCGGCGACTGATAGCGATAGTTGCCTTCTGCCAGCCGTTCGTTGGTGTCGGTGGTGCGGGTTTCGAAAATGCCGCCGTTGAACGACGAAACGATGCCGTTCGGATCGACCCAGCTGCCCTCGATACCGCTTGGTGCGCGGGAGACAGTTGGGACATTGCCGCCGACCGGTCCGGTCGTTTCGCAAGCCGCCAGCACAAGCGACATGACGGCAAGTGGGGCAACGATGCGGAAGCTTTTCATGTCCATTCTCTCTCCAATGGGGATAATGACTTGTGATGAATCGAAATTTACACGAAAACAAGTCCCCAATGTGAGGATTGGCCGCCGGATCTGTTAATTTATTGGTAATGATGCAAAATCGCCGCGCAGATCACCGTGGACAGCGGCGTTACGCCATGAATATTAGCCCAAAAGATATGAGCATCAGGACGATAAGCAGGCTCGCCGACCATTTGGTCGCGCGGCTGATGAAGGTGCTGCGTGCCGGATTATTCTGGATGGCTCCATAAGAGGCGAGGGACTTCGCCGCCTGATAGATGGCCAGATGGACGACCATAGAGACAAGGCCAATCGTCCATCCAATCTGCACAGGCTGGCTTGGATGGCCCGGCACACCCAGAATCCACGGCAGGATCAGCAGCCCGCTGAGCAAAGCCACGAGATCGGGAAAGCGGTTGGCCGCTATGCGCCTTAATTGACCGGACATTCTGGGAAAATCACATCGATTTCATTCGGACGGCTCAGATGCAAAGGCCCGGTCGATGCCGGGCCTTGCTCTGTTTTATCAACGCACCAGAACGTTGCGGAACTGCCATGGGTCTTTGGTGTCGAGGTCTTCATCGAACAGATGTCCGCGACCCTCAAGCGGCGTCCAGTCGGTGTAATAGCCTTTGACGGGTCCGAGATATTGCATCTGGACTTCGAGGCAGCGGCGATAGTCGATCTCGTCGGTTTCCACGATGCCGCTGTTCGGGTTTTCCAGTGCCCAGACCATGCCGGCGAGAACGGCGGAGGAAACCTGCAGACCCGTTGCATTTTGATAGGGCGCGAGCTTGCGTGCTTCTGCGACGGTCAGCTGCGAGCCGTACCAGTAGGCGTTCTTGTCATGACCATAGAGCAGAACGCCCAGCTCGTCCGAGCCGTCGAGGATTTCCGCTTCTTCGAGCACATGTTGGACGGGTTGGGCTTTGCCGCTCGCGCCGAACATTTCGTCCAGCGAGAGAATGGCGTCATTGCTCGGATGATAGGCATAATGGCAGGTCGGACGGTAATCGAGCTTGCCCTTCTTGTCCCGCACCGTGAAGTAATCGGAGATCGAAATCGCTTCATTGTGGGTAACGAGCAGGCCGTATTGCGCGCCAAGCGTCGGGCACCAGGTGCGGATGCGCGTATTGCCACCGGGCTGCTCAAGGAAAATCGCAGCCTTCGTGCCCTTCTTCTGCTTGCGTGCATTTTTCGGCTTCCACTTTTCGTGGCTGCCCCAGCCGAGTTCGGCAGGCTGCAAGCCTTCGGAAATGAAGCCTTCCACGGACCATGTATTCCAGAACGTGTTGAACGGCTTTGGTTCCTTGGCGCGTTGCGTGTCGCGCTCGGCAACATGCACACCCTTCACGCCAGCCTTTTTCATCAGCTTGGCCCAACCGTTACGGTCATCAGCCGCCGGTTCGGTGAAGTCGAGCTTGAGTTCCGTCGCCAGATCGACAAGCGCTTTCTTGACGAACCACGACACCATGCCCGGATTGGCGCCGCAGCATGCGACGGCGGTCGGACCGCCGGGGTGCTTGCGCTTTTCGGCCAGCAGGGTTTCGCGCAGCGCATAATTGGTGCGTGCGGCATTATCCACCTTGGCGTCGAAATAGAAGCCAAGCCACGGCTCAACAACAGTGTCGATATAAAGTGCGCCGTTCTTGCGGCTATAATGCATCAGATCGACTGATCCGGTATCGACCGACAGATTGACGACAAATGCCTGTCCTTCCGCACCTTTAAGGAACGGATCCAGCACTTCCGCGTAATTATCCTTGGTGATCGCCTGCTTGACGAAACGAATGCCCTTGTCGTCGAGGATCTTGCGGTTCTTCTCGCTCGGGTCGATCACGACCATCCGCGATTTGTCGAATTTGAAATGACGTTCTATCAGCGGCAGGGTACCGCGCCCGATCGACCCAAAGCCGATCATGATTACGGGGCCGGTGATCTCGCTATAGACTTGCCATTTCGCTTTCGCCATTTTCTTCCTCTGTGTGAGCCGCTTAAATTTGCGGCGTTTCGTTCTGTTACCGTTCGTCGGCAGGTTTGAAACCGCAACGATAACACAACTTCATACAAAGAAAGAAACGTCACACCCCTATGACATGCAGACGTGTTTAACGCATTTTAGGAATTTAGCCTTCAATCAGCTTGGCGCGGATCATGCCGCGCAGCGAATTTCCGACCAGAATGTTGCGCGCATTTTTGAGATCGTCGACAGAAACAGTGCCTTCCGAGACCACGCCATTCTTCAGAAGCTCGCGGCGCAGAACGCCATCCAGCAGTCCGCAGGATAGAGCAGGCGTCACACAGGTCGTGCCGCCAATATCGAGGAAAAGCGACGTGATGGTGCCTTCGCAGACCTCGTTGCGGTCGTTCAGCAGGATAACCTCGTCCACTTCCGCTGAAGAATATTCTTCGCGGGCGGCGATATAGGCCTGACGGCGCGTCGTCTTGTAACGAAGCAGGTGGTCGTTGTGATCGAGGCGGGTGCGCGCAATCGCTATGCGCCACGTCGTTTGCTGCGGCAGCGGCTCATAACTGTAGGCCACAACATTGGCAACGCCGTCAGGCGCCAGTGTGAGCCGCAGTTTCAGGGCGCGGTCACCGGAACCTGCCTCTTCAATCTGCTGGCGGATGGCGTCCATATTGCAGGAGAAACCAAGCTCGCGCGCAGACTGTTCCAGCCGCGCCAGATGCAATTGCAGACGCAGAACCCCGGACAGAGGCTCCCATCGCATGGTTTCAATTAGCTGATACTCTGGTTCCGCACTGACGGTGTGTGCCCCGTCGCGAACCGTGCTTTCAGAAGGCATTCCTCATACTCCGCTTGCGCCGTGGAATCGAAAACCACGCCGCCCCCGACATTGAAGATTGCACGATTTTCGTCGAGAAGCGAGATCGTGCGGATGGCGACATTGAAGCGCATTCGTCCGCTTGGCTCAATCCAGCCGAGCGAACCGCAGTAAATGTCACGTGGGTTGGGTTCCAGCTTGCGCAGGATTTCCATGGCGCTGATCTTCGGCGCGCCGGTAATCGAACCGCAGGGGAAAAGGGCTGCAAATAGCGACCGCAGGGGAATATCGCTTTTCAGCCTTGCTCGTACCCGACTAATCATTTGGTGTACCGTTGGGTAAGATTCAACCCGGAAAAGCTCAGGCACGTCGAGTGAGCCGACTTCACTGATGAGCGAAATGTCGTTGCGCAGCAGATCGACGATCATGCGGTTTTCCGCCTGGTTCTTGGGATCGTTCATCAGAAAGGTGCGGTTCGCTTCATCTTCCTCGGGCGTCGCTCCACGCGGCATGGTGCCTTTCATAGGGTGGGTCTCGATCCACCCGTCCGCATCCACCTCGAAGAAAAGCTCCGGTGAGCGCGACAGGACAGTCGGGCCGCCGAGATCGCAATAGGTCGCGTAGCGGACCGGCTGGCGTGCGGCAAGCGCGTTGAACAGCACCAGCGGATCGCCGCCCCATTCCGCATGAACCGGAAAGGTCAGATTGCCCTGATAGCAATCGCCTTCGCGCAGGTGCTGATGCAGGCGTTGAAACCGCGCTTCATATTCGGCTGGCGTCCATTCGGCGACAGGATCGCGCAGATAGGTCGCATTATCATTGCCGCGATGATGCAAATCGTCGTCCGATGGACCGTCGAAGACGCCGAAGCACAGAAGGGGTGCTTTGCGCCCCTCCGGCAGAAGGGGCTTCAGCTTTGGCTCAAGAAGATATCCGGCCTCATAGGAAAGATAGCCCGCCAGCCATTTCCCGTCCGCATGGGCGCGCTGCATCACTTCCCATGCATCATCGAATTCACCCGGCTCGTCGGCGCGGATGATGGTCGAGGGAGCCGCGAAAAGCACGTCGCGGCCCGCCTTGTCGTCCCGAAACAGGATCAGCGGTTTGTTACCCGTTCGGGTCACTTTTGCCTCAGTCTTCCATGGCTTCGAGTTCGTCAATGATGCCTTCGATCACCGACAAGCCCTTGCTCCAGAAGTTCGGGTCCGTTGCATCAAGGCCGAACGGCGCCAGCAATTCCGTGTGATGCTTGGTACCGCCCGCTTTCAGCATGTCGAAATATTTCTGCTGAAAGCCCTTTTCGGAATTCTGATAGACGGCATAGAGCGAGTTCACCAGACAATCGCCGAAAGCGTAGGCATAGACATAGAATGGCGAATGGATGAAGTGCGGAATATAGGTCCAGAAGGTCTCATAGCCCGGATTGAGGTGTACTGCGTCGCCGAGGCTTTCGCGCTGCACATCCATCCAGATTTCGCCGATGCGCTCTGACGTCAATTCACCTTCGCGACGCTCGGTGTGGACGCGACGCTCGAACTGGTAGAAGGCGATCTGGCGCACGACCGTATTGATCATGTCTTCGGCCTTCTGGGCCAGCATGGCCTTGCGTTCACGCTTGTCCTTCGTCCGCTCCAGCAGCGAGCGGAAGGTCAGCATTTCACCAAAGACCGAGGCGGTTTCGGCCAGTGTCAGCGGGGTCGACGCCATCAGTGCGCCCTGACCGCCAGCAAGAACCTGATGCACGCCATGGCCAAGCTCATGGGCAAGCGTCATCACGTCGCGCGGCTTGCCCATATAGTTGAGCAGCACATAAGGATGCGCAGATGGCACGGTCGGATGCGCGAAAGCGCCCGGAGCCTTGCCGGGGCGGACTGGTGCATCGATCCAGTTCTTGTCGAAGAAATCCTTGGCAATCGCGGCCATTTCCGGCGCAAAATTGCCATAGGCCGAAAGCACGGTGTCGCGCGCTTCATCCCACGAAATCAGGGCCTGCGGGGTTTCCGGCAACGGTGCATTGCGATCCCAGTTTTCCAGTTTGTCGAGGCCGAGCCACTTGGCCTTCAGCGCATAATAGCGGTGCGAAAGGCGCGGATAGGCGTCTTCGACTGCTTTGGCCAGCGCATCCACAACTTCGCGTTCGACGCGATTTGCGAGGTGGCGGCTGTCGGCAATATCCTGAAAACCGCGCCACCGGTCGGAGATTTCCTTGTCCTTGGCCAGCGTGTTGGTGATCAGCGTGAAAATGCGCAGATTGGCGCCAAATGTCTTGGCCAGCGCTTCCGAAGCCTTCTTGCGGACCGCGCCATCGGCATCCTGAAGCATGTTCAATGTCGGCTCGATGGCCAGTTCCTGACCGTCGACCTCGAAACGCAGGCCCGACATGGTCTCGTCGAACAGGCGGTTCCAAGCGCCGAAGCCGGTGATCGACTTTTCATGGAAAAGCTGTTCCAGCTTGTCGTCCAGCTGATAGGGCTTGTCCTTGCGCAGATCGGTGAGCCACGGACGGTAATGTCCGATTGCCGCATTGGCATCCATGGCCTTGTCGAGAATTGCGTCCTCGATGCGGTTCAGTTCGAGGCTGAAAAAGATGAGATGCGTGCTGGCGTCGGTCAGTTTTTGTTGCACATCGCCAAAAAGCTTCATGCGCTTCGGATCGGTCGTATCGCCGTAATAATAGAGCCCGGCATAGGAGGCGATGCGCCCCAGCAACTCGTCCAGTGCTTCAAACTGCTTGATCGCATCGGCAAAATTGCCGCCGTCAGCTTTCGCTGCTTCTGTGCCGAGCTTACCCTTCCAGCGCTCTTCAAACGAGACCGAATCCTTCATGGCCTTTTCGATATCGGCCTTGAGCTGCGGGCTGTCGGGCGCGGCATAAAGATCGGCCAGGTTCCATTCCGGCAGCTTGCCGAGATCGGTCTTTTCAGCAGCGGCGCTGTCGCCAGACGGGGCCAAAACCGGCGCGTGAAGAACTGCGTTGAACGAAACAGAGTCTGAAAAACGGGTCATAAGCATTCTCCTGTTGGCCTTCTTCTCGCATGTCTGGCCGGGATCGCCAAGAGGCACAATCACGCGATACAACCGGTGTGATGTAAGCGACCAATAAAATGCCAGTAACTTCCGCGATTACTTTTTAGGCGCTTCAAGCAATGAGTGTTTTTTAGCCGAAAATTTTGTGAATGTAGCGTCAGATACTGTTTTAAGGTCTTGCAATTGTTAGCGGTCTGGCTCCAAATAGCGCGCCTGGAGCATCAAACTTTTATTGGTTTTTTGAACTGTTTAATGTGTTCGGGCGCGGGAACTCCACAGGTTGATTAAAGCTTTTAATGGGCACGCGCATTCTCATAGCGGATGATGATCCGATTCACCGACGCAATATTGAGGCGATGGTCCAGCGCATGGGGTATCGCACGATCCTGACCGACGGGGGCAGCGGCGCGCTCAGCTTCGCGACGCAACGCAAGGATATTGCGCTCATCCTGCTCGACATGGCCATGCCGGATATGGATGGGCTGAGTGTTCTCGCCAAGATGCGTGATGCAGGCGTGACAACTCCAGTGATCGTACTTGTCCAGAACGATGGGCTTAACAGGGCCTTGCAGGCCATCAAACTCGGCGCGATCGATTTCGTGACAACGCCTGTCGTGCCTGAGCGCGTTCAGCTTTCCATTTCCAATGTGCTCAAGCTCGATGCACTTGCACATGAGGTGCGCCGCAACCGCTCGCTCAGAACGCATTTTCCGCTCTCCGATATTATTGCCAGAAGCCCGGACATGGAGCGGGCGATGGTTGCCGCAAGGCGCGCTGCCGCGCTGGATGCGCCGCTTCTGCTCGATGGCGAGCCGGGCAGCGGCAAGGAAACGCTGGCTCGCGCCATTTGCAGCGGCGGCGCAAGATGGCGTGAGACATTCATTACGGTCGATTGCCGCACGCTGACATCGGACAATGTGGATCAGATCCTGTTCGGTGCGTCGGAAACTGCGCGTGTACCGGGGCCTGCGCTCGCAGGGCCGGAGGGCGTTTTCGGCAAACTGGTGAGCCCCGATGGCGGCACGCTCTATCTGGATGAAGTCGGCTTCCTGCCGCGTCATGCCCAGATGCGGCTTTATTCGGCGATGCAGACGGGACAATTCGAAGCGGCAGGCGTTCAATACCCATTCAATGCGCGCGTCATGGCTTCCACGACGCAGCCCCTCAATGATCTTGTCCATATGGGGCGGTTTCACCCCGGGCTTGGCCAGTTGCTGGGTTCGTTCACGCTGCCGGTTCCGGCCTTGCGCAACCGACCTGAAGACATTGCGGTCCTGCTGCATCACTTCACGATGCGCTTTGCCAGTGAGGAGCGGCGCGGTCATATCACCGGCGTTGCGCCGCATGTGTTGGAGCGGTTGAAGACCTATGACTGGCCGGGCAATGTGCGCGAGCTGAAGAATGCGGTTTTCCGTGCTGTCCTGCTATGCGAAACACGCGAGCTGACTATGGCGGATTTCGGGGAGCTGGTGAGCAATACAGACAGCTGGACAGGTGCATCCTACACCGGCCCGAGGACAGCAATGCCTGTCGGCGCCGCATCCGGCAAGGTGACGCCCGGCATCATCAGCGGCATGAATGCCGAGGGTGAAGTGCGCACACTTGCTGCTGCCGAAGAAGAGATGATCCGCTTCGCTCTGGCACATTACGATGGGCAAATCAGTGAAGTCGCACGTCGTTTGGGCATCGGAAGGACCACGCTTTACCGGAAGCTGAAGGAATATGGCATTGATGTGACCTCCATCTCCGGCAGGGGATTCGATGACGGTCATGACGGGGATAACACCCCTTTCAGGCGTACCGCAGGATAATGAAATTAGCTTAACTTATTGAATTTTATAAAGTTCTAATCCTCTTTCTTTAGAGGTCAGGTCGACTGTTGCCAATTAAAGACTGTTAATAGTTTTTTTACCATAGCGAAAATAGATGCGCTCCTGTGTCTTTTTTGCCATGGTGTTTCCGCATTTGTTGTTCACTAAGCGTCCATTAACCATTAAATCCGACAATTGGATCAATGGCGGAACGAAGCGGATTTCGTGCGGCGCTCAGAAAAGGTCACTTGGAAAGAGAGCTGCGGGCGAGACGATTTGCAACTGTTGTGACTGACAGTTGCCGCAAGTTTCGGACTTGTAGCCTCTGGGGGCGGACAAAACTTTAAGGCGATACGATTCGATGAACAGCATATCGACCATGAAAGCGCATTTCGCGAATGTCTGGCAAAAAGCCCGGATTGGTGCGAAGGCGCGTCTGTCTCTCTCGTTTTCCCTTGTTGCGGCGGCAATTGCCCTCGTGGGTACCCCAACGCAGGCTTCGGCTGAAACCCGCTCCCTCAAGCTTTATTACGTCCATACCGGCGAAAAGGCGGAAATCGTCTTCAAGAAGAATGGTCGCTATGTGCCCGAAGGGCTGAAGCGTCTCAATGTCTTCCTGCGCGACTGGCGTCGCAATGAGCCGACCAAGATGGACCCGCGCCTGTTCGATCTGGTCTGGCAGGTCTATCAGTCCACCGGCTCGCGCGAATATATCAATGTTGTATCGGCCTATCGCTCTCCGGCGACCAACGCGATGCTGCGTTCCAGCACGCGCGGCGTTGCCAAGAAGAGCCAGCATATGCTGGGCCGCGCGATGGACTATTACATTCCTGGCGTTAATCTGGCCAAGCTGCGCGGCATCGGCATGCGCTACCAGATCGGCGGCGTCGGCTATTATCCGCGCTCCGGCTCGCCTTTCGTGCACATGGATGTCGGCAATGTCCGCTCCTGGCCGCGCATGAGCCGTCGCGAACTGCTGGCATTGTTCCCGGATGGCAAGACCGCTCACCTTCCGGCAGACGGTAAGCCGTTGCCGGGTTATGAGCAGGCTCTGGCCATGATCGAAAAGCGCAAGGCCGGCGGTGGTGGCGATATCATGGTCGCCAGCAATTCCACGTCGACGCGCAAGAGCAAGACGCTGTTTGGCGCGCTCTTTGGCGGCGGCGCTGACGAAGAAGAAGATAATGGCGATGTGGCCGCTCCGGCAACGGCGCGTCCGGCGCGTGCGACGGCTCCGGCCAAGCAGGCTCCAGCCGCGGCACCGGAAGAAGAAGCGCCTACCCAGCCGACCGAAACGATGGTGGCTGCATTGCCGCCGCGTGAAGCGCCGGTTCCGATGCAGGCTCCGCGTCCTGAAACTGGTTTGAATCCGCAATCGCTCGAATCTCAGGCGCAGACAGGCAATGTAGCCGATCAGGGTGCTGCTGTTGTGGCGATGAATGTACCGATTCCGGCCCGCAAGCCTGAAATGACGCCGCAGGATGCCGTGGCGCTTGCGGCTGCCAATCCCGACGCCGCGCAGGTGGCCGATGCTTCTCCGCTCATGAACGGCTTCGTGCCGATCCCGTCAGCACGTCCGCAGCTTGAAGGTGACGATGCGCAGGCACAGCTCGTTGCCTCGGTCATCCCGTCGCAGCGTCCGGAACGCCCGGGTGAACAGCCTGCCGCTTCCGGTCAGGATGCCATAGCTGCGCTGGTCAGCAATCATGAGAACGATGCCGTGGCTGTCGCTGGTGCGGGTTCTTCGCCAACGAATCCTGGTGAGGCGGGCGCTTTGCCGCTGCCGAAGCAGGCCCCGCGCGCCGAGGCCAATACCCAACTCGCAATGTTGTCCAGGAAGGATGAGATCGGTGAACTGATCGCGCCGCCAAGCGACGACTATGACTCCGAGCCGGTCGCCAAAGTGGAGTTGAAGCCAGCTCCGGTTCAGACCGCCGCTCTGGCGCCAGTCGCGGCGCCGGTTGAACCTGCTGTGGCCCGCACCAAGCAGCCAGTCGCAGTTGGCAAGGCCGTTGATACCGGCGTTCGCACCACTGCCAAGGGTGCCCGTCGCGTTGCCAAGGCGTCTGCGGCCAAGCCGCGTGTCGTGGTACAGCCAGCAGCCGTGCACAATGCGGAAATGGCAATGTCGTCGGAATCCATGTCGCAGAAAGCCCCGGTTACCAATCCGGTTCTGCGCAACGATGCAATGCGTACCGCGCCAGCAATGGTCTATACGGCGGGCTTCCAGCAGGGCGACCTGCAAAGCGAACGCGCCAACAAGTTCAGCGGCAATGCTGTGACCTTCCTGACCGTCGCAAAATTCACCGCAACCAATTGATCATCGATAACAGATCAAACAAAAGGGGCCTTGAAGGCCCCTTTTTTAGTGCACATCCCGAAAAGTGTGAAACGGTTATCGGATAAGATGTGGGTAAAAACAAACGGTTAGAGAGCGTTTCGATCTGACTGAAGCAGATCGAAACGCTCTCTAATGGTCAGTTATCGGAGTGTCAGCCTTTCAGGCTGGCGGCATCGCTCGCAAGCTTGGTGATGGCATCCCATTCGCCCGCTTCCACCAGTTCCTTCGGGGCAACCCACGAACCGCCGACGCAAACGACGTTTGGCAGCGAGAGATAGGTTTTCGCATTGGCAAGGCTGATGCCGCCGGTGGGGCAGAAGAATGTTCCGGCCAGCGGAGAGGAGAGCGCCTTCAGGAAAGACGCGCCGCCTGCCTGTTCAGCCGGGAAAAATTTCAGATGTGTGTAGCCTTCCTCACGCAGCGCAAGCATTTCGCTCGGCGTGATGGCGGCTGGCAAAAGCGGGACGTCGCTATCATTGGCCGCGTCGACAATCTGCTTGGTCGCGCCAGGGCTGACGATAAAGCGCGAACCGGCCTTTGCTGCCTGCTCGTACTGCTTGGCGTTGAGGATGGTGCCTGCACCGACAATGGCTTCCGGCACTTCATTTGCGACAGCGCGAATGGCGTCCAGTGCCGCTGTCGTGCGCAAGGTGATCTCGATGGCAGGCAGGCCGCCCTTGGCCAATGCGCGCGCCAGCGGCACGGCATGTTCTACCTTGTCGATCAGCAGAACCGGGATCACCGGCTGGCCTGTCATGACGGGGACGAGAAGATCGGTTTTCTGAGGCATCGGCTCGCTCGGCTGTTGGAGTATTTCGGCGTCTTTTGCGGAATGTGCAACGATTCCGAAAAAATGGACATGCACGGAATGTGATAAATCGATTTAAATGGATGCGGCGAACTTGTCCACAGCCGGGACAAGCTTGTTTTCAGGCCGCAGTCTTGAGTGTGCCAATCTGCTTTAGCCAGCGCTCATAAGCGGCGGCCATGCGCGTATCGTAGTTGTTGCGGGCGTAGGAGGGGCCGTTATAGCGCTTTGCAAAGCCGCGCCAGTCGCAGATGCGCATGACATCTGCCAGTCCCGCCTTCTCGATAAAGCGCAACATCAGCCGCACCTGACCGGCAACCGATCCACGCGCTTCCGCCACCAGTGCATCGACTGAAGCAAAACCGAGCCATTCCCAATGCGCACCCATGACCTGACCCAATCCCCATGAGGTGGATTCCAGTGCGGCCTTTTTGTCGAGACCCATGGCGCGCTCCAGCAGCAGCCAGCGGTCACCTTGCGATTTCGGATTGGCGATCTTGCCTGATTCTGGTGCCGACAGGCCGTTTTTGCGGGCATAATCGCGAATGCGCCCCGAAAGCCTGCGGTCGAAATAGTGCCCTTCAAAGCGGATCGCCGGTTCCTTGTGCCCATCCACATCATAAAGCGCGCGACCGCCGCTTTCCACTTCCGCAACTGCCAGCAAGGCGGCAGGCTCGATTTGGGCCTGTTTTGCCATGGCGGTCATTGCATCGATGGTTTGTCTGTCGAACATGCATTTCTCCTCTTGGATGGTGGTCTTCGAGGGGATTTTCGCTGCATCCGAGGCCCAGAGGATAAAGTAGTCTTGAATTCGCCGTGTCAGGGGATTAGTTGCGGGGTAGATTTTCAAAGAAGACACAACCGATGAGCAATTTGCCTTTTACAGTCGCCGCCCTTTATTGCTTTGCGCCTCTGCCGCAATATGAAAGCCTGCGTGAGCCGCTGGCCCAGCTTTGCTGCGGCAACGGCATCAAGGGGACGCTGCTTCTGGCTGCCGAAGGGATCAACGGAACGGTTGCCGGTTCGCCAGCCGCGATTGAAAAGCTCGTCCAGCATATCACTGCCATTCCGGGCCTCAGCCAGCCTGAGCTGAAATATTCCCATGCAAGCGAAATGCCATTCAATCGCATGAAGGTGCGGCTGAAGCGGGAAATCGTCACCATGGGCGTCGATGGTATCGATCCGCTGAAAAGCGTTGGCACCTATGTTGCCGCGCAGGACTGGAATGCCCTGATTGCCGACGAAAATACGGTCGTTGTCGATACGCGCAACGATTATGAATATGCCATCGGCACTTTCGAGGGCGCGATCGATCCGCAGACGAAGACTTTCCGCGAGTTTCCGGATTGGGTCGAGCAGAACCGAGATAAGCTGGAAGGCAAGAAGATTGCCATGTTCTGCACTGGCGGTATCCGCTGCGAAAAGGCAACAGCTTTTGTGAAAGGCCTTGGCTTTGACGATGTCTTTCATCTCAAGGGCGGAATTCTCAAATATCTCGAAGAGGTTCCGCAGGAAAAAAGCATGTGGAATGGCGAGTGCTTCGTCTTTGACGAGCGCGTTGCCGTTGGCCATGGCCTGACCGAAAGCGATGTGGAGCTTTGCCGCGCCTGCCGTCGCCCGATTACGCCGGAAGACAAGCTCTCGAAGTTCTTCGAGGAAGGCATTTCCTGCGCTGGCTGCTACGATGAGCGCACGCCGGAAGACCGCGCCCGTTTTGCCGAGCGCCAGAAACAGATCGGGCTCGCCAAAGCCCGTGGTCAGCACAAGCATATCGGCAGTTGATCGCACACAAACCGGACCGGCACTATAGTTGTAAATTCGTCAGGCCGTGGCGAAAAGAGTGATTTTAGAGCACCGGAGCGGAGCGTACTTAAAGGTACGTGAGCACCGGAGCGCAGAAAATTGCTCTTTGCAGCCCGCCATCACGAAGAATACACCTATAGTGCTAGCCAAATAAGTTGCACCGCATTAAGGTGGCTTCGATTCTGGAACGATATGAATTCGTTACAGAATTTTGGGCGGCTTTTGCATGGACGCCCGTGCAGTAAGGGTCTGACGGCATCCGGGTCGCGTTTGCCTCCATCACGCCCATCATCGCAAAAAAAGCGCGCCGGTTCGTTCCGGCGGATGATGGTGTTTGTCCGTTCAAGCGGGCAATATGGAGGGTAGTCATGAAAAAACTTATAGCTGCATTTCTTATCACAGTTGCCGCTGGTGCCGCTTCGGTCGCGCATGCCGCCGAAAAGGTCACGGTATTCGCCGCCGCGAGCATGAAGGATGTGATCGAAGAAGCTGCCAAGCAGATCAAGGCCAAGGATGGCACGGAAGTGGTTGCTTCCTTTGCATCTTCGTCGGTGCTGGCCAAGCAGATCGAACAGGGCGCACCGGCCCAGATTTTCATTTCCGCCGATCTGGACTGGATGGATTATGTCGAGAAGGCCAATGCCATCGACAAGGCATCGCGCAAGGTGATCGCAGGCAATGCGCTGGTTATCGCCACGCAGAAGGATACGCCGAAGGCCGATGCCAAGGAGCTGTTGAGCGCTGGCCGTTTCTCCATGGGCGATCCGTCCAACGTACCGGCCGGTAAATACGGCAAGGCGGCGCTGGAGAAGCTCGATATCTGGAAAGACGTCGAGAAGAACGGCGTATTCGCCGAGAATGTGCGTGTTGCCCTGCAATATGTCAGCCGTGGCGAAGTGAAAGCCGCCATCGTCTATGCATCTGACCGCGCTGCCGCGCCGGATCTGGTCGAAGCCTATCGTTTCCCGGCAACCAGCCATGCGCCGATCCTCTATCCGGCTGCTCTCATTGAAAAGAATGAAAGCGATGCCGCGAAGGCCTTCCTTGCATTCCTTGAAAGCGATGCAGGTCAGGCGATCATCAAGGATAAAGGCTTTGTCGGCGCTGCGGAGGCGGGCAAGTGATGATGGAAGCCGGCGTCTGGCCGATTGTCCTGTTGTCACTCCGGGTAGCCGGAATTGCCATCATCTTCGCTCTGCCAGTCGCCTTCCTTGTCGCATGGATTCTTGCCCGGTTTGATTTTCCGGGCAAGTCTCTGGCACAGGCACTTGTGACCATGCCGCTGGTTCTGCCGCCGGTGGTCACAGGCTATCTGCTGTTGATCCTGTTCGGTGCAAGAGGTGCCTTTGGCGCTCCCTTGCAGGAATGGTTCGGCCTGTCCTTTTCCTTCCGGTGGACAGGGGCTGCCCTTGCCGCCGGTGTCATGGCGTTTCCGCTGCTCGTCCGTCCGATCCGCCTGTCGATTGAAGGGCTGGATCGCGGGCTTGAAGAAGCGGCGCGTACATTGGGTGCCAGCCGGTTGGTGGCGTTCTTCACTGTGATCCTGCCGCCGCTTCTGCCCGGGGTTCTGGCCGGGGCTGTGCTTGGCTTTGCCAAGGCGCTCGGTGAGTTCGGCGCGACCATCACCTTCGTTTCCAATATTCCCGGCGAGACGCAAACCCTCTCGCTTGCGATTTATGCTTTGATGCAAACGCCATCGGGCGATGCCGAAGCATTCCGACTGATTGCCATTTCCGCCGCGATTTCCATCATAGCCGTCGTGCTGTCCGAATGGTTGCAGCGCAGGCTTGCCGGAGATGTAAAATGAGCGGGCTTGTTGTTTCCATAAAGGGCCGCAATGGCAAGTTCGCCGTTGAAGCCGATTTTGCAGCGGGCGGTGGTGTAACTGCTCTGTTCGGTCATTCGGGAGCAGGCAAGACCACGCTTTTGAAAATGATTGCCGGAACGCTGCGCCCCGAAAGCGGACGTATTGCCGTTGGCGATTTTGCGCTGTTCGACGCGGATAAGGGCATCAATCTGCCGCCGGAAAAGCGACGCATCGGCTATGTGTTTCAGGAAGCCCGTTTGTTTCCGCATATGAGCGTCAAGCGCAACCTGACCTATGCACGCTGGGCAGGCCACCGGCAGGCCACGCGTAATTTCGACGAGGTGGTGAAGCTTCTCGGCATCGAACCGCTTCTCGACCGTCGTCCACCCACGCTTTCCGGCGGCGAGCGCCAGCGTGTCGCCATCGGTCGTGCACTATTGTCCGATCCGGCGCTGCTGCTGCTCGATGAGCCGCTTTCCTCGCTGGACCATGCGCGCCGACAGGAAATATTGCCCTTTATCGAACGGCTGCGTGACGAAAGCCATGTGCCGATTGTCTATGTCAGCCACGAGATAGACGAAGTGGCGCGGCTTGCTGATGAAATCGTGCTGCTTTCCGGCGGCAAGGTGACGGCAAGCGGCGAAGCGGCGGAGATATTTCCGCGCATCGGGGCAGATCCAGCCATGAGCGGCGAGGGTAGCGGCGTGCTTCTGGAAGGCACGGTCGCATCCTATGACGAGAACTATAAGCTGGCCGAGATCGACCTGGGCGGTGCGTCGTTCCAGTTGACGGATACGGGTCTGAAGCTGGGCATGCATGTGCGCCTGCGTGTGCGGGCGCGGGATGTTTCTCTGGCCCGTGTCGCGCCGGATGCGATCAGCATTCGCAATGTGCTGCCGGTCACGATTACGGGCATCGAGGCAGGTGAAGGCCCCAATGCGCATGTCTCTCTCGACTTTCAGGGGCGGTATCTGGGTGCGCGCCTGACACGTCGTTCGGTGGACGATCTTGGCTTGCGGACAGGCGACCGGGTGGTTGCGCTGGTCAAGGCCGTCTCGGTCGATCGGGCCGCCATTCGAGAAAAATGAAACGGCTACAATAATCTGGTTTGCGCGGCCCGGCTTTTATGCTCCTGTCGTTCCCGAAATGGGAGGCCCTTCCGGGTAATGACATGAGTGATTTGCAGAACTGGACCCCACGTCCAAGGCCGGAACGAAAAGTGCTGGAAGGCCGCTATGTGCGCCTGGAGCCGCTTGATCCGCAAAAGCATGGCGACGAGCTTTTCGCGGCGTCATCGGTGACCGATGCCGACCAGCGTTTCACCTGGTTGTTCGAATTTCCGCCCGCGACCCGCGCCGAGTTCGAGCCTTGGCTGGAGAAGGTTTCGAAAAGCGAAGATCCGCTGTTTTATGCCGTCATCGACAAGGCCAGCGGTAAGGTGGCCGGTCGCCAGACCCTGATGCGCATCGACCCGGTCCATGGTGTGATCGAGATCGGCAATATCTATTGGGGGCCGCTGATTTCGCGCAAGCCGGCAGCGACGGAAGCACAGTTTCTGTTCATGCAATATATCTTCGATGAGCTTGGCTATCGTCGCTATGAGTGGAAGTGCAATAACGACAACGCGCCTTCCAAGCGCGCAGCGGAGCGTTTCGGTTTCACCTTCGAGGGAATTTTCCGCCAGCATATGGTGGCCAAGGGCAAGAACCGCGACACGGCATGGTATTCGATCATCGACAGCGAATGGCCTGCGCTGAAGAAAGCCTATCAGGCATGGCTTGCACCGGAAAACTTTGATAGTGACGGCCAGCAGATAAAAAGGTTTGAGGAGTTCCGCAATCTTGGCTGAACCGCAGAAAAGCCATCCGGCCATCGCCGCCGCCGTCATCCTGATCGGTTTCGGTGTGCTCGCTTATTTCGTGCCGAGCATCATGCTGGCGCTGGGCGCGCGCTCGCATGTGGCAGCAGCGATCTTCGCAGTTGTTTTCGTACTGGGCTTCTTCGTCATTTTCTGGCTTCGCGCGCGCAGTCAGAAAAAGGAACGATAGTCTGCACTAACAACGTTAGTGCAGGTCTTTCGTATAGACGAATTTGGGCATGCTCCAGTTGAAGCGCAGCGCCAGAAGACGCAGAACAAGCCCTGCCGCCATCGCCACGAAGGCGGCGGGGCCTTGCGGGACATTCAGGTAAAGACCGCCAAGATAAATGCCGCCGGTAACGACCGATACGGTCGCGTAGAGTTCCGAACGGAACAGCAGCGGGACATCATTGCACAGCACATCGCGCAGAACACCGCCGACGCAGCCGGTGATCATGCCCGCTGCAATGACGATGATGATCGGCATATTCATGCCAAGTGCAACACCACAGCCAATCACCGTGAACACCACCAGACCGATGGCATCAAGAAAAAGAAACATCTGCCGCAGGCGGTGCATATAGCGCGCGACGAGGATGGTGGCCAAAGCCGCAAAACCTGTGATCACCAGATAGCTTGGATGCTGCACCCATGACAGTGGATGGTGATTGAGCAGAACATCGCGCACCGATCCGCCGCCAAGCGCGGTAACGCAGCCGAGCAGGAAAACACCAATCCAGTCCATCTCGCGGCGTCCCGCAGCCAGCGCCGCGGTCATCGCTTCAGCGACGATGGCGGTGATATAGAGCACGTGAATGAGTTCTTCGCTTTCCGCGCCGCTCATGCGTTGTTCCTAGTCTGATTGCTCAGACGCAGTATTGGCCTCTATCCGGATAAGATTTGATAAACAGGACCGATATTGTTGGATAATCGAGCGTAAGGGTAAGGGCGGATGAAGCTGCTCAGCGGTTGGATTTGTGAATGCTCGCGAAGATATTGGCTGCGAGATAGCTTTCGTCGAAACTGCAAATCTGCATGAGTGCCGTCCGGTTCAGGAACTTCACCTCGTTATTTCGGAATGTCAGCAGATTGTCCTCGCGCAGTTCCCTCAGCATTCGATTGGTGTGGATCGGCGTCAGTCCGAGCGCGTCGGCCAGCTCACTTTGGGTGATGGGGCAATAGAAGCCGTTCTCGTCGCCAGTGCCATTGGCCCGGGCACGATAGCCGAGTTCCAGAAGAAGATGCGCAACACGCGAGATTGAGGCGCGCCTTCCCAGGCTGATCAGGTGCTCCAGCAGGATGGTGCGCTGGCGCGCTGTCATTTCCATGAAGGCCATGGCCAATCGCGCCGATTTCAGCATGTTTTCGACCAGCGTATCGAGATTGATTTCCAGCACCGAGATATCGGTGATGGAAAACAGCGTGTAATAGTTGAAGCCCAATCCCGTGCGGAAACCCAGAAGGTCGCCCTTCATCGGAAAATCGAGAATCTGCCTGTCGCCATTGGGCAGATCGCGATAGATGCAGCACCACCCGCTATTGATGATGAGCACCGAATTCGTCCAGTCACCTTGTCTCGATATGATTGTATGCGGTGAATAGTGTCTGGTCGAAACCGGCATCGATCGCAGAACATTAAGGTCATTTGCCTCGAAGGTCGCATCGATGGGTGGATTCTTGAGAAGATTGAGCAGCGTGTTGTCTTCGTTATTCAGCCCCATCGGCGTTACCCGGTGCATGGTTTGGATATCAGGATGATTGCCCGGCTCATCCTGCACGAAATCGCGTCATATTGGATGACAAGCTTCCGTGAGGGGCAATGATTTGGCAAGGGGGCATTTTCTACCACTAATTGGGTAGAATAGCGGATACACTCTAAACCATATTTCTATTCGCCCGTTAATCTAGGTTAATGACAGCCCGGGGGAGTTCGGCAATAATTTAGGAAAATAAGATATATAAAAGAACTTAGGGCGACTGAATACAATCATAAAATAGAACATCATGTAATCCACATGTTTAATGAAGGTTAGACATGGAGACGGATTGCGTTCTTGAAAAATTCAGAGGGCGTTAAAATGAATATTTCTGCACAGTTCAAGGATAAGGAAGAGAGCCTCAACTCTCGCAACATGTATACGAGCCGCATTGCTGATCAGCGCGACTATACCAAGGAACGGGAACAGTCTCTGGTTGTCATCATAGACAGCCGCGCACTGGATCGCGAGTGTCTGGCGCATGGACTGACCAATAATTGCGCCGATATGGCCATTGCAACTTTCAGTTCATTCGAACAATGGCAACATCAGCGTCGCAGCCGGACCGCATCCGCAGTGCTCTTCAATGTGGGCGGACAGAAAGTATCCGACCCGGCGGTCGGCAATTATCTCAAGTCTCTCGTCGCCGAATGCGCGCCTGCGCCGGTGATCATTCTCGCCGACAAGGAAGAAATATCGCAAGTCGTTCGCGCGCTTGAGCACGGGGTGAAGGGCTATATCCCGACGTCGGTCAATCTCAATGTCTGCATCGAAGCGCTGCGTCTCGCCATGGCGGGCGGCACCTTCGTGCCAGCGAGCAGTGTTCTGGCTCTCCGCCATGCAACGGAGACGGGTGCGCAGCGTATTCAGCCATTGGGCGGCATGTTCACGCAGCGCCAGGCCGAGGTCGTCAATGCATTGCGTCGCGGCAAGGCCAACAAGATCATCGCATATGAGCTGAAGCTCCGCGAAAGCACTGTGAAAGTGCATATTCGGAATATCATGAAGAAGCTCAAGGTCACGAACCGCACGGAAGTCGCCTGCATCATTAACGAGCTGTTCCCTTCGGAAACCTCATTTTCCGAACTGTAAGCAACGTTAAGTCCTAGCTGATCTTCCCGTGAAGGAGCACTGTTGTGATTATCTCCGACGTTTCGTCAGGAAGCGCGCGGCAGCCGGTTGCCGACCTTCTGGATACTGTTAAGCGCAGAAAACTGATGCTGACCGTGCCCGTTCTGGTGGGCATAGGGGTTGGTTGTCTGGGCTACATGAATGCTCCTGTCTCCTATGTTTCGGAGGCGGTGGTTGTTCTGGATATGCGGCGCTTGCAGGCGCTTCCAAGCGAAAGTGCCATTACGCCGCTGCCGCAAGATAGTCCGGTTTTGCGTTCAGAGCTGGATATCATCAATTCGCGGATGATGGCGCGCAAGGTGATCGATATTTTGCAGGCGGACGGCGTCACGGTGCCCCCCGCAGCCACACCGAATAGCGACGCCGCTGCACGTGAGCGGGATCAGATCGATCTTCTGCTTTCGCGGTTGCAGGTTACCAATGACGGCCGGTCCTACACGATTTTCATTTCGTATCGGGCATCCGATCCGGTCTATGCGGCGAAGGTCGCCAATGCGTTCGCGAACGCCTATCTCGACCATCAGGTGGATGTTCAGCAATCGGCGGCCAAGCGCGTCAGCGAGTGGCTGGGTGAAAAGCTTGTCACATTGCGCAACGATCTCGAAACAGCCGAACGGGCTGCGGAAGATTTCAGGCAGAAATCCGGTCTGGCGGGCGATCAGGGGCAGATGACGTTTCAGGCGCAGCGCGTTGCGGCTTTGAATACGGAGATTGTCGCGGCAACCGGGGCTGTGTCTTCGGCAGAGGCTCGATTGCAGACCGCACAGGCGCTGAAAGGAAGCAGCGATGCACCGGCCTTGGCTGAAGTTCTGGCGTCTCCGGCGATCCAGCAATTACGCAATGAAGAGGCGCGTGTTGAGCGCCAGCTTGGTGAATTGCAGACAAATGGCGCCGTGAAGAGCGCCGAGATACCTGTTTTGACGGCAGAGCGCGACGCGCTGCGGCAGCAGATTGTTGGACAGGTTGACCAGATCGTGCAAAGCCTCGGCAATGAAATCCAGATCGCCCGGCAAAGGCGGACCAGTCTTGAGCAAGCGTTGAAGGCCGCAGAAGCTGACCTTGCCAGCGCCAATCAGGCGCAGGTGACGGCGGCACAGCTCGACCGCGAAGCCAATGCCAGCCGCGTTGTCTATGAAAGTTATCTGACGCGATACAAGCAGCTGATCGAGCAGGATGGTATCGCCTCGGCGGAAGCGCAGCTTATTTCCAGTGCAGAACCGGCCATGGCCAAGGCAAGCCCGAAACTGATGAACTGGCTGTTGCTGGGCATCGGTCTGGGTGGGCTTTTCGCCGTTGCCGGTACGATGCTGAAGGAAACCTTCGACCGGATCAGGCCAGCCCAGACCTCATCGCTGGCCTTGCCGGGCATTCCGGCTGCCACCTTGTTGCCCAACACGCCACGCTTGACCGTACCGCTGTTGATCAATGGCGGGCTGGACCCGGCCAGCGCTTTTGGTCGTGCGATCAAGTCTGTGCATGATCGTTTGCGGGTTCTGACGCGGGGGCGTGATTCACTTGCTTTGTCGGTGATTTCGCTATCCGATGCCGATAGCAAAAGCCTTGTGATCACCGCGCTCGCCCAACAGTTTGCCGCGAGCGGTGTATCGATTGCGGTGATCGATGCGACCAACGGCCAGTCAGGCCTTTGTGCGGCTTTCGGTCTGCCCATCGGGGATTTGCAGCCACCCGCTACAGCCAAAAAGTTGAGCGGAGCGGCGCTGATCCACGACCATGGCTCCGGTATCGATATTATCAGACCGCACCAGCCAGCGCTGGAAGGCGACTGGCTGAGTGGGCTCATTGCGCAGTTGCGCGCCGATCACAAGATCATCCTGGTGGATTTACCGCCCTTCAAGGAAGACAAGCGGTCGATTTTGATGTCGCGCGCTACGGATACAGCGCTTCTTGTGGTCAGCGATGACCGGCGCGATTCCAGCGCAACCAATGCGCTGGTGCAGACGCTGGCATCTTTTGGCCGCAAGCCCGCGCTCGCTGTCGTCAGTCAGGCCCCGGCCATCTATGCCGGGCGGGTGACAAGCACGCTGGCAACGGTCCGCGCCCTGTTTTCCGGGCTGTTCAAGCGCCGCAGCCGAACGCCGGATCTGGCGCCGGATCAAAACCAGAGACAGGTTTAGTTTAGGAGGGGGCCATGCCGAAAATTCCATATAAGCGTCGTTTCGCCCGCCATTTACATGCATCGGTGTTTTCCGCGATGCTGTTCCTCGGCGCGGGCAGCATGGCGCTGGCCGACGGGCAGATTTATCGCATCGGTTCCAATGATGTCTTGCTGGTCACGGTCTACGGCCAGCCTTCGCTGACCGGGCTTTATCCTGTCGATGTGGATGGAAACATCGGCTATCCCGTTGTCGGCAGCATTCCCGTTCGCGGTCTCACGACAACTGAAATCAGCGAGAAGATCGCAGCGTCTTTGTCGCAGCATATTCCGGGCCTGACGGTGACGGCGACGATCAACCAATATGCGCCGGTCTTTGTCGTGGGTGATATCAAGGCACCCGGCAAATACGAGTATCGGCCGGGCATGGTTGCGCTGGAGCTGATGGCGCTGGGTGGTGGCGCAGGCAAGGGCGAAGCGCCTGCCGTAACTGCCGGTATGCAATTGATTGCCGCACAACAGGAATATTCCGATCTGCAATTGCAGATTTCCGCCCAGACAATCCGCCGGGCGCGCTTGGCTGCGGAACTGCAGGGAACCGATTTTGACTACACGCCATCGCAGCAGTCCAACGTATCAAAAGACGATCAGGTGATGGTTCAGCATATGCTGGAGGGCGAGCGGACACTGTTCGATGTGCGTCGCAACAATATGAAAGCCGAACGGCAGGCGCTTGAGGCGCAGGTCTCAAGCTACGGCGACGAAATCAACACCCTGCAGGAAAGCATCAAGCTGCACGATACGGAAATCCAGCTCTTGCAGGAAAATGTCGATTCCAGCCGGTCGCTGGTCGATCGTGGCCTCGCGGCCAAGTCGAACCTGCGTGATCAGGAGCGTGACCTGTCGGCGACACGCCGTGATGCGCTGGAGTTGGCTTCGTTTCTGGCACGGGCACGGCAAAACCAGCTCGCCATGCAGCAGCGCATCGCCAATCTGGAAGAAGTCCGGCGCAGCGATGCGGCAACCAGCTTGCAGGAAGTCGATCTCAATCTGGCGCGGATGGAACGGCGCAGCGGTGCCCAGATACAAACCATGGCGGAAATCGCCAAGTCGTCCGGCAATATCTCGTCAGCCGATATGCGAAAGAAACTGATCTTCACAATCAGCCGCAACGTAAACGGCGCGTTTCAGGATATTATCGGTAACGAACGGACGGAAATCAAACCGGGCGACATTCTGCGTATCGAACTCGATATGAGCAAAATCAACACGTCGCCGTCGTAAGCCAGTTCACATCTGGAACCCTCGTGCTTCGAGACGGCGCTGCGCGCCTCCTCAGCATGAGGGGTGTTGATGCAACATCAGTGAAGGGGGATCGGTCGCGGTCACTATGCCGCGACGGCTTCAGCGTTTTCTTCCACCCAGGCGGAATAGACAGCGCGCAAGCCGTCTTCGAGGCTGATGCGCGGCTTCCAGCCGAGTGCGGCCATGCGAGATGTGTCGAGAAACTTGCGCGGCGTGCCGTCCGGCTTGCTCAGATCGTGCTCGAACCGGCCCTCATAGCCCACAACACGGGCTATCAGCAGCGCCAGATCCCGGATCGAGATTTCCTCGCCGGAGCCGATATTGACGGGCTCGAATCCATCGTGAAACTGCAAGAGATGCAGGCAGGCATCGGCCAGATCATCGACGTGCAGGAACTCGCGCAGCGGCGTGCCGCTGCCCCATAATGTCACCTGTTCAGCGCCCATGATCTTGGCTTCATGGATCCTGCGCAGCAGCGCTGGCAGCACATGCGAAGTCTTCGGGTCGAAATTGTCATTCGGGCCGTAAAGATTGGTCGGCATCGCCGTCATGAAGCGGTCGCCGAACTGGCGCGCGCAAGCTTCGGCATATTTCAGCCCGGCAATCTTGGCGATGGCATAGGCCTCATTGGTCGCTTCAAGCGGCCCGGTCATCAGGGCGTCTTCGGTCAGCGGCTGCGCCGCGTCGCGTGGATAGATGCAGCTTGACCCCAGCCAGAGCAGGCGTTCAACGCCAGTCTGGTGCGCCGCGTGGATGACATTCATGCCGATGGCGAGGTTGTCATAGAGAAAATCGGCGGGTGACTGCGCATTGGCGAGAATACCGCCGACATGGGCTGCGGCGATGATGATAACGTCTGGCCTGCGACCCGTGATGAAGTTCTCGGTCGGTCCCTGACGGGTCAGGTCCAGCGCGCTATGCGCTGCGGTGATGATGTCGCAATCCGTGCCGTGCAAACGGCGCAGGATGGCTGAACCGACCATACCGGTGTGACCCGCAACAAAGACCTTTTTGCCAGCCAGTGAATAGACCGGTTCTGTGGTTACATCATTGTCCGTAGAAGTCATTGCGCCCAGCCTCCCGCATGATATTGCGCAAATCCCAATCCACCATCTCCGCGACGAGGCTGTCGAAGCCCGTCGTATGCTGCCAGCCTAGGCGGTCATGGGCTTTCGAGGCGTCACCCAACAGGAAATCCACCTCATTCGGACGGAAATAACGCGGATCAATCTCGATCAGACAATTGCCGGTCTTCCGGTCAATGCCGATTTCTTCTACGCCATCGCCCTTCCATTCGATCTGCTTGTCGACAGCCTTGAAGGCATGTTCGACGAATTCGCGCACCGTATGCGTCTCGCCGGTGGCGAGCACATAATCGTCGGGCGTTTCTTCCTGCAGGATACGCCACATACCCTCCACATAATCGCGGGCGTGGCCCCAGTCGCGGCGAGCGTTCAGATTGCCAAGGCGCAGCTTGTCCTGCAAACCGCGCTCGATGGCTGCGACGGCACGAGTGATCTTGCGGGTGACGAAAGTCTCGCCGCGCAGCGGGCTTTCATGGTTGAACAGGATGCCGTTCGACGCATGGAAACCATAGGCCTCGCGATAATTCACCGTGGTCCAATAGGCATAGAGCTTCGCTGTAGCATAAGGGCTCTGCGGCATGAATGGTGTATGCTCGTTCTGCGCGTTCGGCGAGGAATTGCCGAAAAGCTCCGAAGTTGAAGCCTGATAGAAACGGCTGGTTTTGCCGAGGCCCAGAATACGGATGGATTCCAGCAGGCGGAGCGTGCCGAGCGCATCGGTATTGGCGGTATATTCCGGCGTTTCGAAACTCACCTGCACATGGCTTTGCGCGCCGAGATTATAGATCTCGTCCGGGCGCACTTCCTGAATGACGCGGCACAGATTGGTGGCATCGGTCAGGTCGCCGAAATGCAGGCGAAAACGCACGTCTTCATCATGCGGGTCCTGATAAAGATGATCGATACGTCCGGTGTTGAACGAAGACGAACGCCGCTTCAGACCGTGAACGCGATAGCCCTTCTTGAGCAGGAGTTCACTCAGATAGGCGCCATCCTGACCGGTGACGCCGATGATGAGTGCGACTTTCTCACGCTGATTATCATGCAAGCTATCGTGCAATCTATCGTTCAAGGGACTGCCCTCCGTCCAGAATATCCATGAGAGCATGTTTACCGATTTCGTGTCGCGGCAGAACGGCTCCAAAACGGCAAGGACAGGCGTGCCGGACCCTCTTCGGGTGAAGCGGCAACGGCGTCCGATATGCACCGATGCACCCAAAGAGGTAGGCACTTCGCCCGCTTGGCGTGCCGCCCATGCCTTTGGGTTTCTTGCGATAAACGACCCGCTGTTGCGATGCTGGCTTCACGAAGGTCGAGAAGACGGGAGACGGGGCTCATGCGCGTTGTGCTTGCCAATCGCTATTTCTATCCGGACCAGTCCGCGACAAGCCGCATGGTCACTAGTCTGGCGCAGACGCTTGTGGGCGAGGGCATTGAAACGGCGGTTCTGGCCAGCCGCAGTTTTCATGACAAACGGAAAGAAACCTTGCCCGCGCGAGAGACGGTTGACGGTGTCGATGTGCATCGCATCTGGACCTCCGGCTTCGGCCGCGGAAAACTGACGGGACGGGCGGTCGACTATGCCACGTTCCACCTTTCCGCTGCGGCCTGGTTCGCAACCCATGCCCGCAAGGACGATATCTGCGTGATTTGCACCGACCCGCCTTTGCTGTCGGTTTCGGCTGCGCTGCCGATCCGGCTTCGGCGGGCAAAGCTCGTCAACTGGGTGATGGATCTTTTCCCGGAAACCGCCATGGAACTTGGGCTGGTCAAACCGGGCAGCGCATCGGCAAGGCTGGCGCTGGCGCTGCGCAACTGGTCCATGCGCCAGTCGGCGCTGACGATCTGCCCCATTGAGCGCATGTCGCGTTATCTGTCTTCAACGGGCATAGCACGCGAGAATTTAAGCGTTGTGCATCATTGGGCGGATCGCAACGAGATCATGCCTGTCGCCCCGTCGGAAAATCCGCTGCGCTGCGCCTGGGGGTTGGGGCGCAAATTCGTCATCGGCTATTCCGGCAATTTCGGGCGGGCGCATGAATTCCAGACTGTCCTTGATGCAGCCGAACGGCTCAAACATATGAAAAGCATCGTCTTCCTGATGATTGGGGAAGGGCAGCAGCGCGGCTTTGTCGAAAGCGAAGTCAAACGGCGCGGCTTGACCAATGTGATGATGAAACCGTTTCAGCCTGTCGAAAAACTCTCCGAAAGCCTCGGCGCCGCCAATGTTCATCTGGTGTCGCTCAAGCCGGAACTGGAACACTGCATTGTGCCGAGCAAGTTCTACGGTGTTCTGGCAGCGGGCCGTCCGACAATCTTCATTGGCGATCCCGATGGCGAGATAGGCTCCATTGTTCGCGATTTTGAATGTGGCGCAGCACTGCGCCCGGGCGAGGTGGATCGTCTGGTTGACGCCGTCTTGCACCTGCGCCATTCGGCGGTTGGGCGCATGACCATGGGCAACAATGCGCGCTATCTGATGGAGACGGCCTATTCCCGTGAATATGGTGCAGCCATGTGGCAAACGGCAGTCGCGCGGCTGGAAGAGAAAAGCGTACCCGCAGCAATGCCGGTTCTGGATCGCAAATTCCAGTCGGGAGAGCTTCGATGATGGATGGCTCGGTTGTCGTCAGCCAGCTTGGGGCGCGTATGCATTATGCCGTACCGCGTATTTTTGCCGACCGGCAGCGGCTCGCGCATTTCTATACCGATATATGCGCGCTGCAAGGCTGGCCGCGTCTGCTGAACGGGTTGCCGCCGACGATGCTTCCAACCGCCGTGCGGCGACTGATCGGACGCGCGCCACAAGGCATCCCGCAGGAGCAGATGACGACTTTTCCGGGCTTCGGCCTGCATTCGGCTGTGCGCAGGCTCGCCAACCAGACCGGACCGAAATCGACAGCCAATGCCATCTGGGCGGGGCAAAGATTCGGACAACTCGTGGCGGGCAGCGGGTTCCATGGTGCGAGCGGGGTTTATGCCTTCAGCGGTGAGGCGCTGGAACAGCTGACCGCAGCGCGACAGGCCGGGCTGTGGACCGCCGTGGAACAGATGATTGCGCCGCGTACCGTCGTTGATCAGTTGGCTTGCGAGGAGGAAGTGCTCAATCCCGGCTGGCATTTGTCCGTTGCAGACGATGTGCATGCCGATGACTTTGCAGCACGCGAAAGGGCCGAATGGGCCATTGCCGACGCTGTGGTCTGTCCTTCGGAATTTGTGGCGCGCCATGTGATCGAGGCCGGATGTCAGCCGGATAAGGTGGTGGTCGTGCCCTATGGAGTGGACAAGCGCTTTCCGCTCGATCGGTCGCCACGCTTGCCGGGACCGCTGCGGGTGCTGACGGTTGGCGCGGTGGGGCTGCGCAAAGGCTCGCCTTATGTCGGCGCGGTTGCCAAGGCGGTGCGGGATATCGCGCAGTTTCGCATGGTCGGGCCGATTGACGTGCAGCCAGAAGCGGTTGCGACCCTGTCGGCCAGCGTGGAGCTGACCGGCCCGATCCCGCGCAGTGAAATGCAGGCGCAATTTGAGTGGGCGGATGTGTTTCTGTTGCCGTCGCTTTGCGAAGGATCAGCCACCGCCGTCTACGAAGCGCTGGCTGCGGGCTTGCCGGTTATTTGTACGGACAATACCGGCAGCGTCGTGCGGCATGGTGTCGATGGCTACATCGTGCCGATACGCGATGTGGTTGAGACGGCGGATATTCTCAAACAACTGGCGGGCAATCCGGCCATGCTGGCCCGGATGAGCGACAGCGCACGCGAGCGCGCCGCCGATTATACGGTTGCGCGCTATGGCGAGCGGCTTGTTGCAGCACTTTCGCAGCACACACGGAGATTGGCGGCATGAAGATCGTTCACGTCATCGGTTCCTACGATCCCGCCAAAGGTGGTCCGCAGGCCGTCATTGTCAGGCTTGCAGCGGCGCAGGCCGCGCTGGGGCACACAGTGACGATTGTCAGCTATAGCGACGAAGACGTGAACCGCCGCGCTGCAAAGGCGGCTGAAACAATACCGGATTTTGACAAGGTGCAGACATTGCTGTTGCCCATGCCCGATTTGCGGGAAATGCTGCTGGGAAGCCGTGCGGCAAAGGCGATGGCGCAACTGATCCGCTCGGCGGATTTTGTGCATCTGCACGGTGTTTGGGAAACAAACCTGCTGCGAGCTTCCATGCTGTGTCGGCGGTTCGGCGTGCCTTACTGCATCTGTTGTTGCGGTATGCTCGATGTGTGGAGCATGCAGCAACGGTCGTGGAAGAAAAAGCTGGCGCTCGCTCTGGCATTTCGCCGGATGCTGGATGGTGCGGCCTTCATTCAGGCGCTCAACCGCGATGAAATCGAGCTGATGCGGCCATTGGGCCTGAAGCCGCCAAGCCTGATCATTCCGAATGGCATTTTCCTCAATGAAGTTGAAGGTGACGCCAGCGGCGCAAACAGTGCAACTCTGGCAAAATTGCCGAACCGGCGCTTTGTTCTGTTTCTGTCGCGGCTGCACTACAAGAAGGGTCTCGACATTCTGGCCGATGCTTATCGGCGGGTTGCACCGATCCTGCCGGATGTCGATCTCGTGGTTGCGGGACCGGATGGCGGCGCCGAACATGATTTTCGCGAACAGATCCGGCAATACGGGCTGGAACAGCGTGTGCATCTGGTTGGCGGCCTTTATGGTCCAGACAAAATTGCAGCGCTGAAACGGGCGGCCTGTTTTTGTCTGCCCAGTCGGCAGGAAGGGTTCAGCGTGGCCATAACCGAGGCGCTCGCCTGCGGTGTGCCGGTGGTGATCACCGATGCCTGTCATTTTCCGGAAGTCGCCGAGGCGGAAGCGGGCGTGGTCTGCGCAGTGGATGCCGAAGCCCTCGCGGCAGGGCTGATGCAGATTCTGGACGATCCCACGCGGGCGGTCTGGATGGGCGAGGCGGGCCACAAGCTGGTGCGTGACAACTACACCTGGCCGCGTATTGCAGCGCAAACCATCGACGCCTATCAGGCCTATCAGAAGCGCAAGACAGGCTCGATCATGGGCGGCAACGGCTATGGCCTCATCCGCGAGCGCCGGATGGGTCCGGTTTAATCCGTAATCATCACACTGCTTTCCGCCTTTGCCGTACGGCTTTTGCCGGGTTTCCGGCATAGACGGTCCATGGTTCCATATCGCGGAAACTGACGCCACGCGCGCCGAGCACTGCGCCTTCACCCACACTTACACCGGGGCCGACGAACGCTTCTGCGGCGATCCAGCCATGCGGTCCGATATGGATCGGCGACGCCGTGAGCGGAAAATCCGCGCGGTCAATGTCGTGACCCGCCGTGCAGAGATGCGCGCCTTGCGAGACGATGGCAAAGGGTGCCAGCGTCACATTGGCGACATTGTAGCATTGTGCGCCGGGGCCAAGCGAGGAATGCGCACCCATGATAAGATTGCCCGGCCACCAGATGCGGGCGCTGCCACGCACAATGGCTGTCCTGTGAATCTTGGCGCCGAACAGCCGCAACACCATGCCGCGCCAGCGCCAGAGAAACGAAGGTGTCCAGGCGGCGAGCGCCAGCCACGTCATTTGCCAGCCGAGACGTTGCAGCCGATGCTGCAAGGTGAATGTCGCCCCGCCTTCCATTGGTCGCGAGGCGCTTTTGCGTCCGGCAATGGGTGCTGCCGACCGGGGGCGGGATGGATTGGGCATGGCGGTCATAATGGTCATCCCCTCAATGGGTGGGGTATCGAGCCGGACGCCGGAGCATGGCGTGGCGGCGATACCGGCAAATGGACGGAGCGGTTGCGAATGACGCAGAGCGACAAGATCGGAATGAGAAACAGGGCCATATGGATCCAGACTGTGATCACCCAATCCGTCTGATGCGAAATGGCGTGCATGGCAGGCACGATGGAGAACATGTAGATCAATTGGCCGAGCATTTCGCCCGCCATGGCCGTTTCCCAGAGACGCCTTATGATCCATGCCAACAGCAGGAATTTCAGCGCGCCGAAATACCAGAATGATGAAAAGGCATCGATCAGGCCGGTTTCAGTGGTGCCGGTCAGCGGGTTGTAATTGCGGTCGGGCTTGGGTGTGGACAGGTATAGGCTGTCCTTGATCTGGCTACCGACGAACTGCGCGGGAACATAGGTGAAGATAACCCGGTTCCAGTGGAACTTGCCGTAATCGAACTCCAGCCGCCGGTCGATCTCATCCATGCGCAACACGGCATTGCGCATTTCCGGGCCGCCGCGTTCGAGCGTTTCCTCGAAATTGGCGGCATAGTCGATGTCGAGAATCTGGTCGAGCACGAAGCCGGATGCAGCACGTGTCACCTGCCGGTAATCGCCCATACTGGTCATCAGGAATGTCCCTGCAAGAATGCCGATGAACATCAATGTGCGAGGCACCACCCAGCGCCGATAGAACCAGAAGGCGAGCAAGAACATCAACAGAAGCTGGATGGCCTCGGCGCGTTTGCCGGTGACCACAATGCGGTCCAGATAGAACACCAGATCGAACAGGATGATGCCCAGTGCGAGCCAGGAACTGCGCCGCGCAAAGCACAGAAGCGCGATGGCGAGGCCATAGGGCATCAGCTGCGCGAAGAAAAGCCATATCACCGGCATGCCCGTCATCTGCACGCCGATGGACACTTCGCCGGGCAGGCGGCTCAAAAGGAAATAAAAGGACGCGCCGAAAACCGACAGCCCGGCTGCGGCCCATAAGAGCCGTCTTTCGCTAAAACTCATGGTGAGGAATTTGAGAGGCCGGTTCCCCATCTGCCAGCCCATCGCCAATGCGAGGAAGGCCAATATGCCCATGACCATCGTTTTCGCATAGGCTCCCGCTGGCAGAAACGGGTCGTTCACGAGCGCGGGTACCTGCGGCAAGATAAAGCCGAATGTCATCACACCGGCCAGAAACGGAAACTGATACATGCGTTCCGGACGTCCGAGAAAGCCGACCGCCAGAAATGCCGCGACGAGAAGAACGAATATCCAGGTGAGGGAAAGATTCATTGCTCGCCCTCCGTTGATTGGCAGATTGCGGACATGGAGCGCGCGGGGCTGTTTCCGGTCAGGTCCTGCGGGAAGATGCGCCCCGAAAGCAGATACCAGCCAAGCTTGACATATTCCTTCGCGATCACCTCCGCATCTGTGCGTGTGGTGGGAAAGCCGATATGGACGTCGCTGTCATTGACAGGCGCTGACATGAAATGCATCTGCGGGCAAACGGCGCGAAAACTCGCGACGGCGCGGCGCGAGTGGTACCAGTTGGTGACGATGAGCGCGCTCTTCGCGTTGATTTCACGCATCATAGGGGCCGAATAGAGCGCATTCTGCCAGGTGCTGCCCGAATAGCATTCCGCCAAAATGGCCGATGGCGGCACACCCTCCCGCACGATGATCTGCTTGTTGAACAGGCAGTCAACATCGCCCGTGACGAGGATATAGGGCGAGCGCCCTTCCTTCCAAAGACGGGCTGCCTGTTCTGCCCGTGGCGGACCATCGCCGCCCGGCACGACGATCACGTCGGCCCGGCTTCCGTCATCCGGCAGTGCCAGCAACGGTTCGGAAAAGAACATGGCGGCCAGTCCGAAGAACACGGCGCAGGGCAGAATGGCGAGCAACATCATACCATGCGTCGCTCCGGTTCTTTGGCGTCCAGCGTTCGCTGTTGCACTGAAGGGCGGGCAGGCTGCGCATTCTGGCGGCTGCGCTGCTCTTCCATCTTCACCACGATCATGAACTCATAGGCTGCGAGAAGGCGGCAATAGAGATAGCCGGGCTTGCCGTCGAGAAAGCCGCGCCGCAGCACATACATGTAGAAAAAGCGCAGGCTTGGACGGAAAGGCATATTGTAGGACAGCGATTTCAGGGCGCGCCGCCGTCTTTCCGGTTGGGTGGAGAAAATGCCGCCCCAGTCAATGCTCCGTTCAAGAAGCCGTGCCGCGGATAGATCCGCTTCCACCGAGGAATAGCGGTTGTGTTTCGCGTACCAGGCTTCCAGCCCCTTGTTGAAACTGTAATGGATGAAATGCGCCTGCAATTCGCCGCCCGGCCCGCCGCTGGCGCGTGAATGCACGGAGCGTTCGAAGCGGACACGATCGGGCCTGACAAGCCGGGTTATCCATGTCGGGTAAAGGCTGGCATGGCGAATCCAGCGCCCCATGAACATGTTCTTGTAGCGCGCCTTGAAGAACACTTCCGGCCGGTCCGGGTCGGCGGCAATCGCCAGCATTTCGTCGCGCAGATCCGACGGCGTCACTTCATCGGCATCGGGCGTATAAACCCAGCCATGCTTGAATTTGATTTCCGTCAGTCCATACATGCGCTGGCGGTCTTCCGTATCATAAGCGTGGCTGTAGACGCGGGCGCCCGCAGCCTTGGCAATTTCCACGGTTCGGTCGGTGCTGAATGAATCGAGAACGACGATATCATCGCACCAGGCGAGCGATTCCAGACAGGCGGGGAGGTTCATTTCCTCGTTGAATGTCATGATGAGTGCAGAAACGGTCATGTCGTGGTCCCTGGAAATGTAAGATTGGGTTTGGCCGTTTTGGTCGTCTCGGCGATTGTCGCGGCAACCACGACAGCGGGACGCTGGCCTCGGGTCATGCGCCGCACGAAAAGCGTGTGCAGTATCGCTGGCAGCAGCAGCGAGACCAGCATGATCCATGCGGGAACACCGGTTCGGATCGCGATATAGGCGACCGCTCCGGCAAGCAGATTGAGCGCCATCACGGCCATGGCTGTCTGCCCGCAACTGAGGCCCGCATCCATCAACAGGTGATGCAGATGCTGGCGGTCGGCGGAAAACGGGCTGCGTCGCACGGCGAGCCTGCGGATGATGAGGCTCAACGTATCGATAACGGGAACGGCGACGACCCACAGCAAAACAGGGAAGGCGATGGCGGGTTCTCCACTTGCGAGGATGAGGGATGTGCCCGCAAGGGCCGCACCAAGAAGGGTGCTCCCACCATCGCCTAGGAAGAGGCTGGCCTTCATGCGCCAGCGATGGCGCATGTTGAAGACGAGGAAGCCGAGACACGCTGCGGCGAGCGCCAGCGTCTGAAGGCCGAGCCGATGCTGTCCAAAGTCGAAGCCAATCACGGCAAGCCAGAAAAAGGCGGCGGCACTCGACGCGCCTGCCAGCCCGTCAACGCCGTCACTCATATTGACCGCGTTGATGAGGCCGACAATGAACGTCAGCGCCAGCAACAGGAAAAGTGGACCGGCCAGAAAGATGGTGCCGCTTTCTGCGGTCAGGCCGGTGGAAGGCAAGGCGATATTCATCCCGAGACTGAGCCGCTCAATACCCGCCATTCCGATTATAAGAGCGGCGGCAAGCAACTGTGCGCTAAGACGCGGCATCACCGGAAGGTTGAAGCGGTCATCCAGTACGCCTGTGACAAGAACCAGCGCCAGACCGGGAAGCAATTGCAGAATATTTGCCTGATCGGATGTGCCCTGCACAATCGAAGCGGCGATGGCGAAGGCAAGAAAAATCGCAATGCCGCCGCATAGCGGCACTGCGCCGTCGTGCCGCTTTCGGTCGTCTGGAATATCGATCAGATACCATTCGCGGGCCAGCTCGCGGAAGCCGATGCAAAAGGCGACCGAGAGGACGAAGGCCAGAAGCGTGATCCAGGAAAGATTGCTCATGTCTCCTCCGAGGCGCGAAACAAAGTCTACCGCTCAATTTCCGTGCTGCTTTTCCCAACCGAACCGCGTCGCGATTCCATTGAGGATGTTCTGGAATTTTTACCCAGTCGGATGGGGTCCCACGACTTGGCTTTAGAGCGAGCGGCATACCCCTTTCAGGTCAGGCGCTAATACCAACGGTGACATTTCCCGCTGTGGGCGAAAGGCTATTCTGAAAGGCGCCGGGAAGCCGGGCGGACTTTACCGCCCTGCACGGTTGCGAGGGGGTATCGCATCTTGGAAAACTGTCTGCCGGAAATGTCGGCGCTCCCGGTGTTCTTCATTGCACGGAGCGGATCATGAAAAATCATCGCAGAGGCTTCGTGATTGCCACGCTTGAGCAATATGCCGGATTACTGTGCAACTTTCTGACTGTTGTTGCGGTCTCGCGTTTTCTGGGGCCGAGCGAGACAGGCATGGGCGTCGTTGGCCTAAGCGTTGCGGCAATTGTGTTTTCGCTGCGCGAATTCGCAAGCGCTGAATTCCTGATCCGGATCGAGAAGGTCGAGGATCGCGATATCCAGACGGCATTCACGTTTTTGATGAGCGTTACGGCGGTTCTGGCGGTGGCGCTCTTTCTGGCGCGCGACTATTTCGCCGTCACCTATCACGACCCCATGCTTTCACTCTTTCTCACAGTCACCATCATCGCGGCAGTGATTGAAAGCGTTTCATTGCCGGTTGTCGCGTTATTGCGCCGCGACATGGCCTTCGGCGCTCTGGCGCGCATTCGCACGGCAGGTTCGGTTTGCGGCGCAGTTGTCACGATCGCAATGGCCTGGTGGGGTTTCGGTCATATGTGCTTCGCCTTCGGTTCACTGGCCGCGGCGGCAGTCACCACTGCTTTCGCGGCAGCGCTCTACCCATTGGCCCGCCTGTTGCGCCCGTCACTTGCCAGCATCGGCACCGCCTGGCAGTTCAGCATGTATCTGGGCAGCAGTGCGGGCTTAAGTAAAATTTGCGAGACGTTTCCGCAGCTTATGCTGGGGCGTTTCATGCCTGCTGCCTCCGTCGGCATCTATAATCGCGCCAATACGCTGAGCGGTTTGCCCGACCGGGTGTTTCTATCGGCGATCTTCACTGTCGCTTTTCCAATGTTGTCCGCGCAGGTGCGGGCGGGTGTGGATATAGCGCAGTCTTATGTGCGGGCGCTGTCCTATATTTCGGTGGTTTACTGGCCTGCGCAGATGCTTCTGGCGTTGCTCGCCTACCCGGCAGTGCATATCGTGCTGGGGCCTGACTGGTATGACGCAACGCCGATTGTCGTGATCATGTGCCTTGCCAGCGTGTTCTGGATTCCCATCATCCTGACCTATCCGTTGCTGATGGCGCTGGGAGCCAATCGCGATGCCTTCGTGTCCAACCTGATTTCGCGTGTAGTGACCACAGTCATTCTCTGCGTCGCCGCCTATCATGGCCTGATGGCGGTCGCGCTTAGTCTGTTCATCAGCACACCGTTCCAGATGGTGATTTCAGTGGTCTATGTGCGCAAGCACGTGCCGTTCTCCTACCGCATGTTGGGGGCGGAACTGTTGCGCAGCGGCTTCGTCACGCTTCTCACCATGGCCATTCCGCTCGCAATGGTTGCGGCTGCAGGCACGTTTGAAGTTCATTGGGGCATGGGCATCGCCATCGGCCTTGCAGGCATGGCCAGCTGGCTTGGCGCAGTGTTGATCACGCGCCATCCTTTCGCATCGGAAATCACGCCGGTTCTCGGATGGGCGTTGAGCCGGGTTGTAAGCCGCCTTGGCCGGTTTGGGCGCGGGCGTTTTCCCACCTCCACGCCAGCTGAATAAGGAGATCGAGGATGGGGTCGCCACGTGTCGATGTTGTCATTCCGAATTACAATTATGGACGCTATCTCGGCATCTGTGTTCGCAGCGTGCTGTCGCAGGATATTGAGAACCTGCGGGTGCTGATCATCGACAATGCCTCAACAGACGACAGTGCCGATATTGCGCGTGCTCTTGCTGCCGAAGATGCGCGGGTGGAGTTGTTGCTCAGGCCTGTCAACAAGGGGCAACACGCCTCGTTTAACGACGGTATCGATTGGGCGAGCGGCGACTATTTTGTTCTGCTCTGTTCTGATGACTTTATTGTTCCCGGTGCGTTGCGCCGGGCGCTGACCGTCATGGAACCGGACCCGACGATTGCCTTTTCCTATGGACGCGACGTTGCCGTGAATGGTGATGCGCCGATCCCTCCCATACCGTCCCAGCCGGACGATGTGCCTTGCCGCGTCGAGACCGGCACTGCCTTCATCGAGCGCTTTTGTCGGCTCGGCGTGTTTCAGTTGCCGGGTTCTGCGATGGTTGTCCGTACTGCGGCGCAGAAAGCTGCGGGACACTATGTCGAGGCGTTGCCGCATAGCGACGATTATCACATGTGGCTGCGACTTGGATTGAAGGGGAGGATTGCCGAACTGGACTGTGTTCAGGGCGGAACGCGCTCGCATGGGCAGAACCGTTCGCAGCAATTGCGCGATACGCATCTCTTGCATATCCAGCACACGGCGGATGCGGGCGAGTATTTCTTTGCCCGAGAAGGGCGTGTTCTGCCCGATTGCGATACCTTGCATCGTATGGCGCGTCGGGGCATCGCCGAACGGGCCTATTGGTCCGCCATATCCCACATGATGCGTGGTGATCCGGCGTGGTGGCAGCTTTTGAAATTTGCGGTGGCGCAGCGGACGCAGACGGCCTTTATCCCGCCAGTCAATTATCTCCTGCATCGGCCCGATACGAAGCGACGATTGCGCAGCTATGTCGATACGATGCTAGCTCGCCCTCTGGCGGCGGCTGGGCGCCGTTAACAGGACACCCTTCCGTTTTGTGAGAAGTTGGGCGCGCAGCGTTTCTTCCTGCTGGGCAAGCTTCAGCCGGTATTGCGCCACTCCGGCTTCGACCTTTTCGGCCAGTTCTTCACGCCGCTCAAACATGTCGTCGATTTGGGCCAGAATGGTTTGCGTATCGAACCGTTCGATATGATGGCCAAAGCCGTCCAGGCCCGTATCGTGCAGCAATGCTTCGTTTTTCGCGGCATAGCCGAGCGAGATTGCCGGACGCCCCATGGCGAGGGCGCAGACGATGTTGTGATAGCGGCTTGCCACCACAATATCGGTTTGCGCGATTTGCTGCATCAACTCATGCAGGGACGCGACGGGCTCGACGATGATCTTCGCTGCATCCGGTGATTGAATCCGCGGCAGCAGATCGTTGATGGCCTGAAGATCACCCTTGTCGCCGGTGAGCAGCCGCACTTCGCGCCCGCTGGCCAGAAGCTTGTCAGCCAGTTCGGCGATTTTGCCGAGATAGGTTTCATAGATATTCGAGGCATTGGCCTCATGCCGTTTCCAACCACGATAGGTCATGACGCCGAGGCCCACGCGTCTGGCAACGCTGTCATGCGCCGCGTTGCTGGCGGGGGGCAGCGCAAAGGCTATGTCTGCGCTCACCACATCGCTGCTTGAATTGACTCCGAGCGATTTCATGAAGTCGTGGGAGATTTCATCGCGATAGGAGCGGAATGCCGCCGTGAGTGCGGCCTTGCGGAAGAAGAAACGGCTGACCGGATGGTCGGCAGGCCCGGCGCCAACGGAAACGAAGGCGAGTTTGGCACGACCGAGACGTGCGGCCAGACACCAGCGCATGATGACGAAAGGCCAACCGAACGGCCCTTCGTTGAAATCGTCGAGAATGCCGGTGCCGGGCACAATGATGAGGTCAAGACCATGCGCGACCGAGATGGCGGTGAGAAAGCCAGCCAGTCGTCGCGGCAGCTTCAGCAGCGCCTTGTCGAGCAGGCGGAACAGGTCGCTTTCGAGCGCGGGGTTTCCCACCGGCACTGTAGCGACATTGTATTTTTCTGAAATGATATCGGGCCGCGCGCAGATGCATAAGAGATCCGCATCGGGGCAGTTGCGTTTCAGTAATTGCAGCATGGCTTCCAGAGAGCCGTCATTGCCTGCATTGCCGGAACCGAACTGTCCGAAAAGGCCAATTTTCATGCGGGTGTCTCCAGAAGCGCGTCCAAAGCGCCCCCAAAGCGCCATGTGCACGGTACTCTTGGATTACCGCGCGGGAAAACTGGCAGAAGGGGGAAGCCCATCGTCTAATGTAGGATGGTGCATACCTCTCTTACCCCTCATGGCCAGAATGCGCCTGCCTGCAAATTCGATACACTGGCAGCGGTATATCAACTTGCCCCCTCGATATACCGGAACAAGGCTTCGAGGGACATTTTCCCTCGAAGTCTGTTTCCGGGGCTATGGGGTGTTTACGATGAAATGTGCCTACTTCGTGCGCCCGCACATCGGCGGGACATATTCGGTATTCACGCGGATGCGTGCGTCGCTTGCGCGCTCGGATATTGAGTTGCGCTGGCTTGCGACGGGTGCTGCGGGCGATACCGTCAGCGTGCCCGAAGGGCAGGGGCTGGAGGATGCCGAACGGCAGGGCGATGCCATTGACCGGATGGGTGTTCTCGATGAAGAAACCCGGGCCAAACGCATTGTAGATTTTCTGCGCGATAATTGCTTCGACGCCGTTTTCGTCAACGTGTTGTCGCAGCGCTTCGAAACCAATCTCGTGCGCTATCTGCCCGCCGATATTTTGCGCATCATGATCGTCCACAGCATCACGCCCGGCACCTACGAGGCGGCGCGGGCAATTCGGGATCATGTTCACGCGACGGTCGGCGTGTCCAGGCGCTGCCGCGATGATCTTGTGCGCAGCTATGGCTTTGACGCCGGGCGCACGCTGGTCATCCCGAACGGGTTGAGCCGCGATCCGCATGTCGGACGTGCGCCATCGCGTAGCGCGGATGGGAAGCCAATCCGGCTTTTGCATCTTGGCCGTATCGACGACAGTTCCAAGGGTGTGTTCTGGCTGCCGGGCATTCTGCGGCGGCTCACCTGCAATTACCATTTGACGATTGCAGGCGATGGACCGGACCTAGAAGCGCTGCGCCACAAGCTCGAACCGTTTGGCGACAAGGTCAGCTTTACCGGCTGGGTTGCACCCTCTGATGTGTCATGGCTGGTCAGCCAGCACGATGCGCTGGTCATGCCGTCGCGCTACGAAGGGTGCCCGATGACGCTGATGGAAGCGATGAGTCAGGGTTGTCCTGCCATCGTATCGCGCATTACGGGTGTGACGGATATGATCGTCACCGATGGCGAAGACGGGATGCTTTTTCCCATTGGCGATTGCGGGCGGGCAGCGGCGCAGATCGACCGGCTAGCTGGTGATCCGCATCTCCACAACCGCATGGCGGAAGCCGCCGTCCAGAAGGTCACGTCAACTTTCGACAGCGATATTGTCGGGGGCGCCTACGTAAACCTGCTGCAACAGCTGCACCGGGAGCGCCCCGAAATTGCGCCACCATTGGCGTTGTCGCAATGGTCCATGCCGAATGCGCTGCATAAGAATTTGCGTAGTCACTTGCCGCAACCTGTCAAGAACTGGCTGCGTCGCGTGCGGGAGAGGGTAAATGCTGGATGGTCCGCCGCGTAATCAATGCGCTGTAAGCCCTGGCAATTGAAGGATTTCGCCATGAATCTGTTCACATCGCAGTTTCGCAATTCCCAATTGCTGGGCAGCAAGGCCCATGCGCTTATTCCCGGTGGTTGCCACACCTATGCCAAGGGCGATGATCAATACCCGGTTCTGGCGCCGGGATTCATCCAGCGCGGTTGCGGTTCGCATGTCGTCGATGTCGATGGCAATGAATATATCGAATATGGCATGGGCAACCGGGCGGTGGGGTTGGGCCATGCCTATCCGCCGGTCCTGAAGGCTGTGCGCGATGCGCTGGAGGACGGGTGCAACTTCACGCGCCCAAGCGCCATCGAGGTGGATTGCGCGGAACGCTTTCTCGAACTGATCGACACTGCCGAAATGGTCAAGTTCTGCAAGGATGGTTCGGACGCAACATCCGGCGCAATGCGTCTGGCACGCGCCTATACCGGGCGTGACATGATTGCCTGCTGCGGGGATCATCCGTTCTTCTCCACCGATGACTGGTTCATTGGCACGACGAAAATGAATGCTGGCATTCCGGCATCGGTCTCTGCCCTGACTGCAACCTTCCGCTATAACGACATCGCCAGCGTAAAGGCTCTGTTTGAGGATTATCCGGGGCGTATTGCGGCCATCATTCTGGAACCGGCCCGTGTTGATGATCCGAAGGACAATTTTCTGCATGAAGCGATGCGCATCGCCCATGAAAATGGCGCGCTTTTCGTGCTCGATGAAATGATCACTGGCTTCCGCTGGCACAGGCAGGGGGCCCAGAAACTCTACGATATCGTTCCGGATCTTTCCTGTTTCGGCAAGGCGCTCGGCAATGGTTTTGCCATTTCGGCGCTTGCAGGCAAGGCGGAATATATGCAGCTCGGCGGTCTCAGCCAGACCGAGTTTCCACGTGTGTTTCTGCTGTCGACCACGCATGGCGCCGAGACCCACGCCATGGCCGCTGCCATGGCGACAATGGCGGTTTATCGCGATGAACCGGTCATTGAGCACCTGTACGGACAGGGGGCCAAGCTTGCGAGCGGTATGAACCAGGCAATCACCCGCCATGGCTTATGCAAATATGTCAGCACGGTTGGACGCGGCAGTTGCCTCGCCTATGCGACGCTGGACGAAACCGGTGCGCCATCACAGGCATTTCGCTCCCTGTTTCTTCAGGAGACCATCCGGCGCGGCGTGCTGATGCCTTCACTGGTGGTCAGCTATACCCATAGCGATGACGATATTGCGAAGACGATCGATGCGATTGACGGTGCGCTCGCCATCTACGCGCGGGCGTTGAATGACGGTGTCGGGACCTATCTGACCGGACGTCCATCGCAGGTGGTCTATCGCCGCTTCAATGAAAGCGCGAATGCATGTCCGCCCGCGACGCTGTGAGAGGAATGCTGGCAGGTCTATTTGGACTCCTGGCGCTGGTTGGAGCGGCGCAAGCGTCCGCAGAGGCCAGGCTTCCGATCCATGTCAGCGCAAATCACCGCTATTTTGAAGATGCGTCGGGCAAGCCATTTTTGATGCAGGGCGATACGGCCTGGTCACTGATCGTCCAGCTCAAACGCGATGACGCTGATCTCTACTTGAAAGACCGTCGCAAACGCGGCTTCAACACCTTGTTGGTCAATCTTCTGGAACATCAGTTTTCCAGCAATCCGCCTGCCAACGCCTATGGCGACAAACCGTTTAAAGACACGGCATTTGGCGAAGTCAATCCACGCTATTTTGACCACGCCGCATGGGTGATCGAACGGGCGCAGGCGCTTGGTTTTGTCGTTCTGCTGGCCCCAGCCTATCTCGGTGCCAATGGCGGCGGGCAGGGCTGGTATCTGGAAATCGAAGCCGCGGGGCCGGAACGGATGCGCGCCTATGGCGAAGCCATTGCGCGACGTTTTGCCAAATATACCAATATTGTCTGGGTGTTGGGCGGCGATTTTGATGCACCGGATAAACGGCTGGTGTCCAGTCTGGCCGAAGGCATCGCGGCGGTTTTGCCAAATGCGCTGCAAACCGTGCATACGCGGCGCAATACCAATACCGCCGCGGTCTGGTCCGACGCCAAGTGGCTCTCCATCGATACCGTCTATGATTATGACGATGTTCATAGCGCGGTGCTTGCCCAGACCAAAGATAACCGACTGCCGGTCATTCTGATCGAAACGCTCTATGAAAACGAGCACGGCACAAAGGCGCAATTGATACGCCAGAATGCCTATGGTGCGCTGCTGGCTGGAGCAGTTGGGCAGTTCTTCGGCAATAGTCCGATCTGGCACTTTAGCGGACCGGGCGTGTTCGACTCTGATCGTGACTGGCGGCAGGAGTTGAACAGTCCGGGTGCGCGGTCGATGACGGTTCTGCGAAAGCTGTTTGCAGTGCTGCCATGGACCGATCTTCAGCCCGACCGCAGCGGACAGATTACCAATGCGCGAAACCTCTATGCCGCATCGTTTTCAGGCGGGACGGGAGCCGTGATCTACGGTGAAGGAGGCAGCTTTTCCGTCAGCAGGGCTGTTGTGAAAACAGGCGATGATGTTGTCTGGATCGACCCTTTTTCCGGTGTGGGAACTCAAGCGGCCACACCGCAGAAGGATGGCCAGACGCTGACCTTTCGTACCCCCGCAGAAAAGAATGCTGGCGGTGATGGCGACTGGATATTGCTGATCGGCAAGCCCGGCCAGTTTGGCCCTGACCGAAAGGGGTAGGCGCTACGCCCTTTCGCTGCTGTGCACCCCGCTTGTCTTTAACCGGATATGCCTTCGGTCAAATCGCTACCCCCACTGGTGCGTGATTAACTTGGATTATTGGGGATGCAGAGGAAACGAACATGAAAGTGCTGGTTACCGGAAGTCAGGGTTACATCGGATCGGTCATGGTGCCGATCCTCGTTCATGCGGGCCACGAGGTGTCGGGCTACGACATCGGTCTTTACGAACATTGCCTGTTCGAAGAAGGTGGAGCGGTCGTGAATGTACCCACGCTGCGCAAGGATGTGCGCGATGTGTCGCCACGCGATCTGGAAGGTTTCGATGCTGTCATTCATCTGGCCGCGCTGTCGAATGACCCGTTGGGCAATCTCAATGAAGAACTGACCTATGACATCAACCACCGCGCCAGCGTGGCGGTGGCTAAAGCCGCCAAACGAGCGGGCGTGGGGCGTTTTCTTTTCGCATCGTCATGCAGCAATTATGGCATCAGCGATGCCGACCTGATCGATGAGACCGGCGAGCTGAAGCCGGTGACGGCCTATGGTCGCTCGAAGGTGCGCGCCGAGCAGGAGATCCGGGAACTGGCCGATGCAGATTTCTGTCCGGTCTATTTGCGGCCCGCGACAGCCTATGGCGTGTCGCCTTTTCTGCGCTTCGATATTGTATTGAACAATCTCGTCGCCTGGGCCGTGACCAAGGGACTGATCTATCTCAAGTCGGATGGCACGCCATGGCGGCCGATCGTGCATATTCGCGATATTTCCCGGGCTTTCATGGCGGCCATGGAAGCACCACGCGAGAAGGTCTTCAATGAAGCCTTCAATGTTGGTTCCACCGAACACAATTACCGCATTCGCGACATTGCAGGCATTGTCGCCGAGACAGTGCCCGATTGCCGGATTGAATTTGCGGAAGATGCCGGGCCGGATACCCGGTCCTACCGTGTCAGCTTCGAGAAACTTGCGCGGGTTCTGCCCAATGCAAAGCCGCAATGGGATGCTGCGGCCGGTGCGGAAGAACTGCTCGCGGCCTATAGCCGCTCGACCTTGACGCTTGAGGAATTCGAGGGGCCGCGGTTCCAGCGCATCGCCCATATTCGAAAGCTTCTGGAGGAGGGCGTTCTCGATAGCGATCTGCGGCGCGTAGAGCTTATACAGCAGCCGTTAAGAGCAATCGCATGATGGATGCGCGGCCTGGTATAGTCGACATGCGCCGGTCTCCGGACGGACAGGCGATCTACGATCTGGCCGCGCAACTTTATCCGATCTGTCGCAGTCTGACGGGCGAAGGCGTGCGGGAAACGCTCGCCACTATCGGCGGATATCTGCCGCTGGAGATCCATGAAGTGCCGACCGGCACGCCGCTTTTCGACTGGAAAGCACCGCAGGAATGGGTGATCCGCGAAGCCTATATTGCAGATAGCAACGGCCAGCGGATTGTCGATTTTGCGCGGCACAATCTTCATGTGGTGAACTTCAGTATTCCTGTGCGAACAAGGCTTTCTATGGAAGCCTTGAAGAGTCACATTCACACACTGCCCGATCAACCCGACCTCATTCCTTACCGCACCTGTTATCATGCAGAGGACTGGGGTTTCTGCATGGCGCATACCGACTTTCTGGCAATGGCCGAGGGCGAATACGATGTGGTCATTGACGCCGAGCGGCGCGACGGCGCGCTTGTCTATGGAGAGTTCAAGCATCGCGGAACAACGGACGAGACTTTTCTCCTGTCAGCGCATCTCTGCCACCCCTCGCTCGCCAACGATAATTGCTCCGGACTGGCATTGCTGGCGCTTCTGGGAGCGGCGTTGAAAGCTCGCTCCACGCGGCTGACTTATCGCTTTCTGTTTGGTCCGGCGACATTCGGCGCACTTGCGTGGCTGAGCCAGAACGAGCCTCATCTTGATCGCGTCACCCATGGCCTTGTCCTGTCCTGCGTCGGCGACGATGGCGGGCCGAATTACAAGCGAAGCCGTCGTGGTAACGCGGCGATCGACCGGATCATGGGGCAGGTGCTCGCGCAGTCCAATCTGGCTGGCGCGACGATGCACGACTTCTGGCCCTATGGATATGACGAAAGGCAGTTCTGTTCGCCGGGATTCAACCTCCCGGTCGGCATGTTCCAGCGCAGCCTTTATGGCACTTTCCCCGAATATCACACCTCAGCGGACAATCTGGATTTCATCAAGCCGGAATGTCTTGAGCAATCCTTCAATCTCGTCATGCAGGCCATTGAAATAGCGGAACGAAACTGGGTTCCGCTCAACACGTCGCCCAAGGGTGAACCGCAGCTTGGACGCCGTGGGCTCTATGGCAAAACCGGCGGCGACGGTCGTGCCGCACAGGAAGCCATGGCCATGCTCTGGGTTCTCAATCTGGCCGATGGCAGCGCGTCACTTCTCGATATGGCCGAGCGCTCGAAACTGCCTTTCGCAACACTCGCCGGTGCTGCGGACAGACTGCGCGATGCGGGATTGCTGATCGAGGGAAGGTAACGGTCCTAGATTAAGGGCCAGGAGCGATCCTTGTCCGAAATGACACTGGGCTGGTTCGGCCATGGTATGCCGAGCGCCGGATCGTCATAGCGCAGGCCCGTTGCATGGTCCGGTGTGTAGGGGTGCGAGATCATGTAGCGGATGAGGACATTATCGGTAAGCGCCTGAAATCCATGAGCGCAGCCTTCCGGGATATAAAGCTGCACGCCGTTCTCCGCCGAAAGCTCCAGGCCAACCCAGCGCATATAGGTGGGCGATTTGGGGCGTATATCCACCAATACATCCCAGACGGTGCCTTGCAGGCAGGTCACCAGTTTCGTTTCAGAATGCGGATCGTTTTGGTAATGCAAACCGCGCAAGGTGCCTTTCTCCCGCGAGAAGGAAAGACTGTGCTGCGGATAGTGCGTTTCCATCTGCCGTTCGGCAAAAGCCGCTTCGGAATAAACGCGCGTAAACCAGCCGCGTTCATCCTCCATCCGATCCGGCTCGATAGACCATGCACCATCGATGTTTAAAGAAGTAAACCGCATCTATTTGCCCCGTTTCCGCCTGCCAACATTCTGACAGCGTGGTCAGGGCCCGGTAGAGCCTTCTTCGAGGGACGATCTTCACCTTCCGGGGTAGATGCCTCCTCCTGATAGGTGATCCGCCTACGCCCTTGCTCGCCCTATGACGCAAGGCGGGTGAGGATTGGCAATATCCCTACGGCGATGGCTGCGCCCAATGGTATGTGCGTCGCGCTCCAGATGGCAGTCTCGGCAATCTTTAGACCGCTTAGTAGTTTGGGTCATCCGGTGCGGCGCGCGTATCTGGCCGCGACGGTGCCTGCTCAAAGCAGCCAAGTCGATACCAGTTTTGGGACCAGTGTATTCGTGGCCATTGTAAGGGCCAGAGCCGAGGGGGTGTGTATGACCATCCAGACACCGGATATTTCGCGGAGCAAAAGCATGACGCAAGAGCGGACCGGCTGTCGCCTGTGCGGTAAGTTGCTCAAACACACATTTGTGGATCTGGGCATGTCGCCGCCCTGCGAAAGCTTCGTTGCCGCCGATCAGCTAGACCGCATGGAGCCTTATTATCCGCTCTATGCGCTGGTCTGCGATCATTGCTATCTCGTGCAGCTGAAAGAGTATTTTTCTCCTGCCGAGATTTTCACGGAATATGCCTATTTCTCGTCCTTCGCGACCAGTTGGGTGGATCACGCCAGAGTTTATTGCGACGCGATCACCGAACGGCTGGAACTGGACGAGAACAGTTTCGTTGTGGAGGTTGCCAGCAATGACGGCTATCTGCTCCAGCATTTCCTGCCGAAGGGCATTCCGGTGCTGGGGATAGAACCTGCCGCCAATGTGGCGCAAACAGCTATCGCCAAGGGCGTGCCAACCCGGGTGGACTTCTTCGGCGCACAACTGGCGCTGGAAATGCTCGGCGCGGGCCAAAGCGCCGATCTCATCATCGGTAACAATGTTCTGGCGCAAGTGCCTGATCTGAATGACTTTGTGCGCGGTATGCAGCTTCTGCTCAAGCCCGAAGGTGTCATCACTCTGGAGTTCCCGCATCTTGCCAATCTGATCGAGTTCAACCAGTTTGACACCATCTATCACGAGCATTTTTCGTATTTCTCGCTGCTGACAATCCGCTTCATGGCGCACAGGCACCACCTGAAAATCATCGATGTCGAGGAAGTGCCAACCCATGGCGGATCGTTGCGGGTTTATCTGGCGCGCACCGGCAGCAAGCGGAAGGCGTCGCCCCGGGTGGCGGCACTTCTCAAGAAGGAAGAGAGCTTCGGCCTCAACGATATCTCGACCTATGAGCAGTTTGCGGAGAAGACGCGCCATGCCAAGCGCGATCTCCTGTCCTTCCTGATCGCAGCCAAGAATTCCGGCAAGAGCATTTGCGGTTACGGCGCGCCGGGCAAGGGCAATACGCTTCTCAACTATTGCGGCATCGGCACGGATTTTCTGGATTTCACTGTAGATCGCAATCCTTACAAGCACGGGCGCTACACGCCCGGCATGCATATCCCGATCTATGACGTATCGGCGATAGACAAGTACAAGCCGGACTACATCCTCATCCTGCCATGGAACTTCAAGGATGAGATCATCCGGCAGATGCAGCACGTGGTCGAATGGGGTGCGAAATTCATCATCCCCATTCCCCATGTCCGATTGATCGATCCAGCTCTGATTACTGAGGAGCGTTAGTCATGAAAGTCGTTCTGTTTTGCGGCGGTCTTGGAACCAGAATCCGCGAATATTCGGAAAATGTACCAAAGCCGATGATCCCGCTCGGCCATCAGCCGATCCTGCATCATGTCATGGAATATTACAGTGATTACGGTCACAACGACTTTGTGCTCTGCCTCGGCTACAAGGCCAATGTCGTGAAGGACTTCTTCCTGACGATCCGTCCGCAGACTTTTGCGGATTGCGTGGTCTCCAATGGCGGGCGCAATGTTGAATTGCTGGAAGAGGTGGACCGCGACTGGAGCGTGACGCTGCTCGACACCGGTATCTGGCGCAATATCGGCGAACGTCTGTGGAGCGCGCGCAGCCATGTCCAGAATGAGGACATGTTTCTAGCCAATTACAGCGATGGTCTGAGCGACGTCGATCTCGACGATATGACGCGGCGTTTTGAGGCGAGCGGCAAGATAGCCTGCTTCCTCGCCGTGCGCCCACCGCTGACCTATCATCTGGCGGATATCGCGGAGGGTGGGGCTGTGCGGGCTTTCCGGACATCGAACACCTCCGATATCTGGATCAATGGCGGCTATTTCCTCTTCCGCAAGGAAATCTTCGATTACATGCGGGAGGGTGAAGAGCTGGTGCTGGAGCCGTTCAGCCGTCTTATCGCCGACAATCAGTTGATGGCGTATAAATATGAAGGCTTCTGGCGGTCCATGGACACACTGCGCGACTGGCAGACGCTGGAAGACATGGTCGAGAAGGGCGATATGCCCTGGAAAAAACACAAGGCGGAGCAGCGCGCAGCCAACATCGCCATAGCGCTATGATCGACCTGCGTTCACTCGCCAATCCGGGGCGGCCGCTTCAGGTCCTGTGTCTGGGTGCGCATTCGGACGATATCGAAATTGGCTGCGGGGGAACGCTCCTCAGCCTCATAGAAGCAGGAACGCCGATGCACATCGAATGGTGTGTGCTGTCCGGCAATGAAGAACGGCGCGTCGAGGCGGAGGCTTCGGCGCGCGATTTTCTGCGCGGTACGGAAAATCCAGGCATCCGTCTTGCGATGTTCGAGGATAGCTACTTTCCGGCGCAGATGCGCGAGATCAAGGCATGGCTGATCGAGCAGCGCAGTCGCCAGACGCCGGATATCGTATTCACCCATCGCCAAGGCGACGCACATCAGGATCATCGCACGCTCAACGAGCTGACCTGGAATCTTTTCCGCGACCAACTGATCCTTGAATATGAAATACCGAAATGGGATGGCGATCTCGGCCAGCCCAATGCCTACTCAGCGCTTTCGGCGGCGATCATGGAGCATAAGGTCGAGCTTTTGATGAAGCATTTCGGCACGCAACGCTCGAAAGACTGGTTCGATCCCGAGACCTTTCGCGGTCTCGCGCGATTGCGCGGCATGGAATGTCGCGCGCCGGAGACCTATGCCGAAGCGTTCCATATGCGCAAGCTGCGACTGTTCTAGCTCTGTCTTGAGATACGAAAAAGCCCGTCGCGCTGGGAGGAGGAGTGCGCAACGGGCTGATTGGTAAAGCGCGATTGGGAGGAGGAGTATCGCGCTTCGTGTCCGGTTTCTGGGAGGAGGAGTGAAACCGAACAATGTGAAAATAGGTGCGGAGTCAGGTGTTTACAAGGGAACATCCTGCAGGGCAGCTATGCAAATTTTGAAGGGCTAAGTACCTGGTCCAAAAGTCGCCATGCCGGTCTGCAAATGGCAATTTCTGCGCTTCCGGTGCTCACGTACCCAAATGTACGCTCCGCTCCGGTTCTCGAAATCACCATTTTCGCCGCGGCCTGTCGCTTTTTGATTCAGGGCTAAAAAAAGAAACCGCCCCGCAGCGGTCTAGCGCGCTGGGGCGGTCACTCCCTCCTCCAAGTGGAGCACACAATAATGAGGGAGTTTCCAAAAGCAAGCCCCTAACAAAACTCTATAAATTTCAGAAAATACTGAAATCTATGAAGCTAATTGAGCAGATGGCATATGTTCTGCGGATGGCTGGCCTTGTCTCGACTGAGTTGCCGGAAGTTCACGCCAGGATCATGACTGCATACGCAGCAAAACACCTGCCTAATATTTGATATAATTTGTAGACTACCTAATTGTTGCGAGGGCGCGTGGAATGGTCGGGGCTATGCAAGGCGGGTGACAGTTGTGAATTTCGGTCGCGGTCGCCCCGTTTTTTGCAATTGCCATTTCCATTTTGGAACAGGTGTGATTATGTGCGGTCGCACGAGCCAAAGGAATCAATGCTCGGATTTCTATCGTCCGATATGCCTTTGCAGGTGAATTTTAGACGGCTCTTTAAAAAACTGCCGTTGGGATCGGGTTTCAAAAAACCCCTGTGATCTCGGATATTTAGTCGGGAAATCACCCCAATTAATTGGGTGAATTATCTGGTTTGATCACGCAATCTTTCACGCTGGAACCCTTTGTTGGTTTTAGAATCGGTCTTTACCCGCCATTTTTTCCCTGCGTGCACTCCTGAGAGCTCGCCCGCCTCGCGCCCCTAAGCCCCCCGCCCAAACGCGAGGCGGTTCCTTGTTTAGGAACCACTGATTTTTCCCCGAAAATACAACTAAGCACTATTGCCGGAATCAGTTGGCTTTGTTCCGCCTCTTTGCCGTTGCGATGCGCGCGGCCTCGGTTTTGGATAAAAACCACGGTCACGTTTTAAGACTTAACGCAGCGTCAGATTTGATTGGGATTTAAGCGTAAATCTGAAGCGCTTTCTTCTGTGGAAGACGCCGAATAGCCCGGCTGACGCCCTATTCTTCGGGTACGTTTGAAGCAGTTGAGTCGATTGGCGCTTGAAGCGCACCACGGCTTTGAATGCATGCAGCATCGGGTCCGGCTTCATGCTTGCGCGTCTTCGCCTCTATTGAGGGCGCGCATGGGCAGGACGCCAGCCAAAAATTAACCATCTGTTAACCATTCCGCATATAGATCGAGTAAACCGTTTTTTAACCAAGATGAATCAAGTGCTAACACAATCCCGTCCGATCCGTTTGAAAGGGCGCTCCTTTCTTGCGCTGGTGCTCTCGCCTGAACTGCCGCTGGACGGCTGGCTCGACAGGCTGGACGATCTTGCCGCGCGCTCGGCGGGGTTCTTTCTGAATCGTCCGGTCGTGCTTGATCTTGAGAATCTCGTTATCGAACGGATGCAGCTGGTTCAGCTACTGGAAGATCTTGCAGGTCGCGGTGTCTGGATCACGGGTTTTGAAAATGCGCGTCCTTCGCTTCTCGGTCCTGGCATGCCGCCAGCGCTGCGCGGCGGGCAGGTGGCCGCAGATTTCAATCCCGAGGTGAGCGAGCCTGTGGCACCGGCAAAGCCCGTTGCAGCTGCAGCACCTGCCAATGTGCAGCTGGTCAAGGCCGTGCCGTCGATGGTGGTAACGGAGCCTGTGCGCTCCGGCCAGTCCATCTATTTCCCGGACGGCGATGTTACCGTTGTCGGTTCCGTGGCTTCGGGTGCGGAAGTGGTCGCGGGCGGTTCGATCCATGTCTATGGCGCGCTACGCGGTCGTGCGATGGCTGGTACGGCGGGCAATTCCAATGCGCGCATTTTCTGCCGCAAGATGGAAGCCGAGCTTGTTGCGATCGACGGCCTCTACAAGACGGCTGAAGACATGGAACCCAGATTGCGCGGGCAGGCGGTGCAGCTGTGGCTCGATGGCGATTATATGATGGCCGAAACGCTCGGCTGATCGATTTGTTGAAAAGAAATCATGCCCGGTTGGGCGGGCAATACTCTCATAAGGCGTGCGGGAGCTACAGGAGACCAATATGGCAAAAGTAATTGTTGTAACTTCCGGCAAGGGTGGCGTTGGCAAAACGACATCCACTGCAGCCATCGGCGCCGCTCTTGCGCAGCGCGGCGAAAAGACTGTCGTTATCGACTTCGATGTCGGTTTGCGTAACCTTGATCTGGTGATGGGTGCCGAACGCCGCGTGGTGTTCGATCTGGTGAATGTAATTCAGGGCGATGCAAAGCTGCCTCAGGCGCTCATTCGCGACAAGCGTCTCGATACCCTGTATCTGCTGCCTGCCTCCCAGACCCGCGACAAGGACAACCTCACGACCGAGGGTGTCGACCGTGTGATCGAAGACCTCAAGAAGGAATTCGACTGGATCATCTGCGACAGCCCGGCTGGTATCGAGCGCGGCGCGACGCTCGCCATGCGCCATGCCGACATGGCCGTTGTGGTGACCAATCCGGAAGTGTCGTCGGTGCGCGATTCAGACCGCATCATCGGCCTTCTCGACGCCAAGACTCTCAAGGCCGAACGTGGCGAACGGGTTGAAAAGCACCTTCTGCTGACCCGTTACGACCCGATCCGCGCCGAACGTGGCGACATGCTGAAAGTCGAAGACGTTCTTGAAATCCTGTCTATCCCGCTTCTGGGCATCATCCCTGAAAGCCAGGATGTGCTGCGCGCATCCAATATCGGCTCTCCAGTGACGCTTGCCGACCAGCGCAGTGCGCCGGCTCTGGCCTATCTGGATGCAGCACGCCGTCTGGCGGGCGAAGAAGTGCCGATGACCGTCCCATCCGAAAAGCGCAGCCTTCTGGGCAAAATTTTCGGAAGGAGAGCGGCATGAGCCTATTTCGATTCTTCACCAAGCAGGCTTCCGCGCCCATGGCGCGCGAACGTCTGCAAGTTTTGCTGGCGCATGAGCGAGCGTCCGAGGGACATTCCGACCTCGTGGCTGTGCTAAGGGAAGAGATCCTGGCGGTCATCGCCAAGCACATCCAGATCGATCGCGACAAGGTCAGCGTGAAGATGGACCGGGGAGATCAGATGTCGACTTTGGAAGTCGATATCGAACTGCCCTTGAAGAAAAAGGTGCGGGCAGCCTGATCTTCAAAGCATTTCCGGCAAATTGTGTCTGGTAGTGCCTCAATACAACGTGCGGGGGCGATAATGGAGGAATATTTCCATGAACCGCGGCACACTTCTTATCCGTCTGAAAGAGCTTCAGGAACTGCCTAAGTTTCAGAAGCGCGATATCTGTACGGTAAGCGCCTTTCTACCTCTCGAAGCACTGGCAGAACATGTCAGGGTGTGCGAGGAGGCGGCAGGCGTAGCGCAAACGGGGCAGGATCATTGATCCTGCCTTTTTTCCTTGGCTCATGCGCCTTTTACGGCACGGCAAAGTGCGTCTGCAAATAGCAGCCGAGAAGCAGAAGGACGACCGCAGCCGCTATGAGAGCCAGGATTTTCATAAAATAGCATTCGCTCAATCTCCGCTCACGTTCAATAAAACTGATGGTGATCAAAGGGCGGGTGCTTAAATGACTGATCAGGCGGCGTTCTGGAGCAATTCACGCCGCGCTGTTGCTACAACCTGCTGTGTCAAATCAGAGAGCCGGTCTGCGGCAAGGCGATTGACCTGCCAGTAGAGCGGCACGTCGAGCGGTGTATCGGGTACAAGCTCGACCAGCTTGCCGGATGCAAGGTGGTCCTTCACCAGCACGATCGGGTTCACGCCCCAGCCCATGCCGTCAAGACTCGCTTCGACAAACCCTTGTGTGGACGGCAACCAGTGGGTTGGACAATTGATGTCCGCCTTCAGGTTTTCCTTGACCCAGCGATCCTGTAGCCGGTCTTTCTGGTTGAAGGTCAGGGCAGGCGCGGTGGCCAGCGCTTGGCCCGTTACCCCGTCCTTGAAATATCGCTCAATAAAATCCGGTGACGCCGTCGCGTGATATCGCAGCGTACCGAGCGGAACGATCCGGCAGCCTTGCACCAGCTTTGCGTGAGATGTCACCGCGGCCAGCACACGTCCGCGCTGAAGCCATTCGGCTGTATGGTCCTGATCGTCCACGGCAATGTTGAGAAGGTGATCGGACTGCTTGCTAAAGGCCGAGATGGCTTTCAGAAACCAGGTGCCGAGACTGTCCGCATTGGTGGCGATGTTCAGTGTAACGCGCTGCTTGAGATCATCCGCACCGGCAAGGGCGGGCAGTTCTTCAAGCAATTCGCGTTCCAGCATGCCAACCTGTTCGATATGGCGGCAAAGCCAGTCGCCTTTTTCCGTCGCCGTACAGGGTGTGCCGCGCGAAATAAGCACCGTGCCGAGCCGCTCTTCCAGATGTTTCACCCGCTGGGATATGGCTGATGGCGTGACATTCAGGGCGCGGGCCGCTTTCTCGAAACTGCCGGTTTGTACGACCATGGCCACGGCGCGCAGTGCGGAATAATCGATCATTAGTCTATCTTAATTTGGATTAGTATCTTTAACTATACTAATCCAATGGAGGCATATATCCAAGCGCTACCAACCATCACAGATTGCGTGGTGTTCAGCGGATCTGAGCCATGCTTCCACAGCGAGCCGAAATGAATTTTTCCATCTATCTGACAGGCCTGACCATGGGCTTTAGCCTGATTGTAGCCATCGGTGCACAGAACGCTTTTGTTCTTCGTCAGGGGCTGCGCGACGAGCACGTTTTCGCCGTTAGTCTCGTCTGCGCCGTGTCGGATGCATTGCTGATCACGCTTGGGATCACCAGTTTTCAGAAAATCGCGGCCGCACTGCCCGCCATTGATCCGATCATGCGTTATGGCGGTGCCGCTTTCCTGATTTGGTATGGTGCGCGGAGCCTCTATTCGGCAATAACCTCTTCTTCTGCACTTTCGACCGGTAATGGAAGCGCGACCGGCTTAGGGAAGACTATTGCCACCTGTCTTGCTCTCACATGGCTCAATCCGCATGTCTATCTGGATACGGTTGTTCTGCTGGGCACCATATCCACCCAGTTCCCCGGCCTGGAAAACTCGTTCGCTTTGGGCGCGATTACCGCTTCGTTCGTCTTTTTCTTTTCGCTGGGCTTTGGCGCGCGTTGGCTGCGCCCTGTCTTTGCCAGACCATCGTCCTGGCGCGTACTGGAAGGCGTTATTGCATTTGTAATGTGGGCAATCGCTTGGAAGCTGCTGAGCGGCGCATAACCGCCAGTCGTTTCAGATTGTCAGGATTGTTCTTCCGGCTGGCGTTGCTGAATGCGCTCGGAAACAAAGGTATGCAGTGTGAAGGACGTTGCCGGGTTGTGATCCGGTGATTTTGGAAAGCCCTTGAGGTCCTGCGGGGCAATGCCAAACCGTTCCTTGAAGAATTTGGTGAACTGCGCGCGGTCGGAGAAGCCGCAGGCATAGGCGACTTCCTTCATGCTGAGGCGTCGTCCACCATCATTGATCAGGCGTCGATAGGCAAGATCGAGCCGCTTGTTGCGGATCAGCTTGGTGACACCGCTGTCAGGTTCAAATGCGCGATAAAGATGTGAATGCGACAGTTTGAACTGCTGCATAATGCTCTTGGGCGACAGGTTCGGGTCGGCCAGATTCGCGTCAATATGGTCGAGCACACGCTGGCGCAGCGGTAAGCTGACAGCGAGATATTCTTCCAATGTGAAAGCCTGCCGGTTGATGGCGGCTTTGAGCAGCACCATCAGGGATTCCTGTATCTCAGGATAATCATTCTGGTCGATCGTATCGATGATCCGGTCGAGCGTGAGAATGAAGTTGAACAGGATTTTGTTGGTTGCAACATTGGAAGGGAGCACCAAGCCGTGCAGGTTCTTGCCCGGAAAGGCTTTGTTGAGTTCCTTGCGTGGAATGGCCAGTGTCACACGTGCGCCAGCTTCCTTTTTGCTGGTCATGACCTGGGTCAGATCGAGAAGGAATATGTCGCCCGGCTTAACGTCGACATTCTTGCCGTTGAAATCTCCCCGGTAATCGCCAGCCAGAACGAGCTGCAACAGATAGAGGTCGAGGTCGGTTCTCGCGATAATTTTAGGCGTCCTATTGCAGAACTGATTGCTGAATGTGGTATTGCCAACCACCATATCGCCGAACAGTCGCGAACGGACAGAACCGCTCATGACCTTTTCGTCGTTTTCAAGGGTCGGCGTCACCTCATAAATGATGGACGACGTATCCCGCCAGAAATCATTGCGGTTTTTCTCGTCAACCATATCCGCCGATATATAATGGCCGCTCTTCATCTGCCCCCACCCGCGACAATTATCAGCCGATAGCGCTGCATGCGGGTACTCCCATGCAGTCGGCAGGCTTCAAGCTGTGTCGTATTACTCCCGAGTTATTCCCGAATCTATCAAATTTGCACCCCAAAACGCAATATGGGACAAAGTCGCTCTAGATTGGGGATTCTAATGTATTGCCAGCGGGCTTCTGTAGGATATTTCTACGTATTTGAGATATCTATTATTAGTTCTTTATAAAATCTCGATTTCTAAAAATAAAATTAGGTAAAAATCGAATTTTTGTAGCCAGTAATTTCTGGTAGAAATATGATATTCGGGATAGATATACAGTGATTATTGAATTTAAAGAGAGAATTGTTCTTATATTTGAAGAATTTTGCATGCAGATGGGGTGATTTTATACATTGGATGCAATCCTGGATTGTCAAAATATCGTTCTATTTACGACAAAAGAAGTCGCTTTTTACATGTCCGCTGTTGAGATTATCCCCTGCAAAAACTTGATGCCGGCTAACCAGTAAAGGCGCTGCTGGTGTTCTGCGAATAGGAGCAAGCTCGTGAGACGAAAGAGCTTTGCTCGGATGAGGCCGCTTTTGCATTAAACCGCTTTATCAGAAAGGATCGATAATGATCATAAAGCGAAAAAGGCAGTTGCTTGCTTGCATGGTGGCGCTGGCGCTTGCCTCGCCGGTGCAACTGGCGTTTGGTCATGACTGGGGCCATGACCACTGGGATCATCACGACCACGATTTCCCTCCTTTCGGGCACGATCATGATTTTCATCACCATCATGACCATGCAGGTGCTGCCGTAGCAGCGGGGATTCTCGGTCTAGCGGTTGCTGCGGCCATTGCCGACAATGGCAGCAACCGTCATCAAGACGTCTATGCGCCCCCGCAACCTTATTATGCGCCACCACCGCCTTATCGTTTGAGTAATGGCAACACCTGCTACCCGGCGCAGCGGGCTTGTTACCTTCCAAACGGCCATTATGCGGGCATCACGACCCATACGCAGTTCGGCAATTAGGACATACGACTATTATGAAATTTCACCACTTCTTGCTGGGTGCAGCATTGCTTGCAGCCTTTCCAAAAGTAGCTTTCGCCGAAGACGCGTCCAATCCTCGTCTTCATGCCGCATGGGATGCATTGGCCAAGGGCGAGGGCGAATTTCTCACATCGAAGCAATTCGCGAGCCTGAACAACCTCGCATATCAGGCGGCCATCGTGAGAATCTGCGACGGACATGAGCTTGACCATGACGCCTTCCGCGATAAAATCGAAGACGTCATCAACGATACCGATAAAAAGCTCAGCGACGAGCAGGCCGACTTGCGTGAAGCAGCCGTTCTCGTGGCTTTTGGTGCGCGTTTTGGTCTGTTTCTGGCCGAAGGCAGCGATGACAGCAAAGCTGGCTTCTGCGCATCCGCCGACGAGATCAAAGCCTCTCAGGACATTTCTGTCCTAGCCAAGTAAGATCTCCCGATAAAACAAAGCCTCCCGCGTGGTTGAACATCCGCGCGGGAGGTTTATTGCATCGGCTGTCAGGCCGTATGAGGTTCGACTTTCCGCCTGCGGAACCAGCGGGCGCTGGCCAGACGGTCGATCTCGACAAAGATCACCGGCGTAATGAACAGTGTCAGCACCTGACTGAGCAGAAGACCGCCCACTACTGCCACGCCAAGAGGCTGGCGCAGTTCCGACCCCTGGCCGCTGCCAAGGGCAACAGGAACAGCTGCGAGAAGCGCGCAGAACGTTGTCATCATGATCGGTCGGAAGCGGCGAATGGCGGCCTGATGGATTGCTTCTTCCGGCGCATGGTTTTCATCGCGTTTCAGAAACAGCGCCACGTCGACCATCATAATCGCATTCTTCTTGACGATGCCGATCAGCATCAGCAGTCCGATCAGCGCAATGATCGACAGGTCGAAACCCGATAGCTGCAGCGTGATCAGCGCGCCGAAAGCTGCTGAAGGCAGGCCGGAGAGAATGGTCAGGGGATGCGCGAAGCTTTCATAGAGAACGCCGAGCACGATATAGATTGTCGCAACGGCGGCGAGGATCAGCAGGCCCATATTGCCGGTCGATTGGGCGAAGATCTGCGCCGCGCCTGACGGTTGTGCCGATACGGATGCTGGCATTCCGATATCGGTGCGCAGCGCCGTCACGCGGTCGGTGGCGGTGCCGAGCGAAACACCTGCGGGCAGGTTGAACGACAACGTAACCGATGCGAGCTGTCCGGACTGATTGACGGTCACCGGCCCGTTGGTTCGCTTGATTGTTGCAAAGCTGGCGAGCGGAACCAGAGTACCCGACGATGAGGGCACACGCAGGGCGCCAAGCTGGGTTTCATCCCACTGACGGCTTTGATCGAGTTCCAGAATGACGTCATAGCTGTTGCCAGTGGTCTGGATTTGCGAAACCGTCAGCGTTCCATAGGCCGCCTCCAGCGTACTGCGGATGGCTTGCGAGCTGATGCCGAGGCTTCCGGCTTTGTCCCTGTCAATGTCGATACTGGCTTGCAGTGCGTTGTTTTGCAGATCGGAAGCCACATCTACAAAGGTTTGCGGCTCGGCTTTCATGGCATCGGCCAGTTTCACCGACCAGGATCGGGCTTCATCGGCATCGAGCGATTGCAGCACAATCTGATACTGGCTCTGGGTGCTGCGCCCGCCAAAGCGCAGATTCTGCACCGGCGTTATATAGGCGGTGATGCCGGGAAGGGCGGCGAGGGATTTGCGCAGTGCACTCAGGGTCTGGTCTAGCGGCGGGCGCTGGTCGCGAGCTTTAAGCTGTACCAGAAGCGAACCTGTGTTGAAGGTTGAGCCGCCGGGCCCGCTACCGAGCGAGGCCGTGACGTGCTGAACGGCGGCGTTATCGGAAACAATGGAAGCTGCCTGCTGTTGCAGGGTGCGCATCGCCTGATAGGAAATGTCCTGCCGCGCCTGTGTGGAAATGGTGAGAAGGCCAATATCTTCCTGCGGAAAGAAGCTGCGCGGCAAGGTCGTGAATGACCAGATCGAACCGAGGAAACTGAGGCCGAAGACCAACAGCACAAGCGCCCGATGCTTGAGGCACCAGCCGACAGCGCGTCCATAGGCTTCGGTGACTTGATCGAACAGGCGGGCGATTCGACCGGGTTTGACTTCCTTGTGTGGCAGGCGTGCGGCCAGCATCGGCGTCACGGTCAGCGAGACGAGGGCCGAGGAGAGGATGGCGAGTGTTACCACCATGCCGAATTCGTTCAGCACGCGCCCGACGATGCCGCCCATCAGAAGAATGGGCAGGAACACCGCCACCAGCGACAACGACATGGAGATGATCGTGCCGGTCACTTCCTGGCTGCCCTTGATTGCAGCTTCAAATGGCGGCATCCCCTGTTCAGTATAGCGCACGATATTTTCGAGCATCACGATGGCATCGTCCACCACGAGGCCGACCGCCAGTGTGAGTGCCAGAAGCGAAATATTGTCGATGGAAAAGCCGAACGCATACATGGCGGCAAATGTCGCGACCAGCGAAAGCGGCACGGCGAGGCCCGGGATCATCGTCGCCCAGAATTGGCCGAGAAACAGAAAGATAACCAGCACGACAAGCGCAATCGTAATGCCCAGCGTCTTTTGAACATCGGCTACGGCATCGCGGATCGACCGGGATACGTCGTTGACAACAGAAATATGCATCTGTGCGGGCAGGGCCGCTTCGATCTCCGGTAGCTTGGCTTTGATGGCGTCGACCACGGCAACCGTGTTCGAACCCGGCTGGCGTTGAACGGCAAGCGCGATAGACTGTTTGCCATCGAGCCAGCTACCCTGATTGACGTTTTCCACGCTGTCGAGAACCGTGGCGACATCCGATAATCGTACCACACGGTTACCGCTGCCCGACACGATAAGGCTTTTGAACTCATCGGCATTGGTGCGTTGGGTCTTGGCGTTGACGGTGAGGGCCTGCGATCCGTTCTGCAATGTGCCGACAGGCGTCTGGCTGTTTGCGGCGGCGATGGTGTCGCCCAGGCCTGACAAGGAGAGGTTACGACTGTCGAGCTTGTCGGGATCGACCTCGACGCGCACGGCATAGGTTTTGGAGCCATAGACCTGCGCCTGCGCCACACCCGAAATGGTGGAAAGCGCTGGCGATATGATGTTCTGCGCAATGTCGTCCATCTGCGTCAGGCGCGCGCCATCGCCGGTGAGTGCCAGAATTATGACCGGCGCATCGGCGGGATTGGCCTTGCGATAGCTGGGCGGGGTGGTCAGATTGTCGGGCAATTGACGCTGGGCGCGTGTAATTGCCGCCTGCACATCTGCCGCAGCCGCGTCAATATTGCGGGACAAGTTGAACTGGAGCGTGATCGACGTGTTGCCGAGCGATGAGGTGGCGCTGATCGTATCAATACCCGCAATCGTCTCGAATTGCTTGATGAGCGGGGTCGCGACAGACGATGCCATCGTATCAGGCGACGCGCCCGCCAGCTGCGCGGATACGTTGATGGTTGGAAAATCCGCTTCCGGCAGGGCCGCGACGGGAAGCTGGATATAAGCCGCAATGCCGCCGATCAATCCGCCGATAACAAGGAGGATCGTTGCAACCGGGCGGCGAATGAAGACTTCGGAAATGTTCATCGGCTTGATGCCTTGATTCAGTTGGAAGAGACTTTTGTCTCTGCATCGTTGCTGCTCAGCTTCACCTTGCTGCCATTGGCAAGCGAGGCCTGACCTTCCGTCACCACTTTTTCACCGGGTTGCAGGCCGGCACTCAGACCGGCCATGCCATTGGCGCGGAGCGCGACCGTGACGGGGCGCACCTCGATGCTGTTGTCGGTCTTCACGACATAGCTGATCGAACCATTTTCCTGCGGCTGCACGGCAACGCTGGGCACAAGCACCAGATTGTCTGCTTGTCCGGCTTCCACCAGCACACGCAGCGACTGTCCGGGCCAGAAATTGCCGGATTGATTGTCCAGCGTGGCGCGCAGACGGACGGTGCCGCTGGCGGCATCAATTGTGTTGTCGAGGAAGCCGACGGGACCACTTTCCGAAATATCCCTGCCGTCAGCCGATACGGCAGACGCGGTGGCTTTCAGCGCGCCAGTGGCAAGCGTTTCGCGGATAAGCGCGATATCCGTCTCTGGCAGTGTGAAATCCGCATAAATGGGCTTCATCTGCGTAATGGTCGCGACCGGTGAACCGGCGGAGAGATAGGCGCCAACAGAGACGAGCACAACGCCAAGCTGACCGTCGAAAGGCGCTATAATTTTGGTATTGTCAAGGGTCACCTGATCGGCGGCCAGCTGCGCCTGATCAACCTGCAACTGGGCCTCCGCCACTTTGAGGGCGGCCAGCGCATCGTCGCCAGCCTGCGACGTGCTCACGCCTTTGGTGACAAGATCCTGCATCCGCTTCAGCAGGATTTGCGCATTGTTCAGCGTGGCCTGCGATTTGGCGACGGAGGCCTGATCCTTCACAACGGTGGCGCGGATAGCCCGGTCATCGAGTTGGGCGATCAGATCGCCCTTCTTGACGATAGCCCCGTCTTTGACGTTGAGAATGGCCACATTACCCGGTTCGGGACTGTTGACCGCCGTAGAGGCGACGGCAACAACCGTGCCGATGGTGCTGCGCTGGATCGGCAGCGAGCCAGCGGTTGCAACAGCCACCTTGACAGCGTGCTCGGCATTGGCCGAGCGGCTGCCACCTTTCCGACTATCTGTCTGAACTGTGTTCGGAGCGCTGGCGCCGTTCTGTTTCGTGGCATGTTGCCAGCCGACATATGCGGCACCTGCAACCAATAAAATTGGGACACCCCAAACAACCCAACGCTTCACTCAAAGCTCCTGTCAACGAAGGGATACACCGCAAGACCGGCTATCCGAACGCTAGCACAAAGCAGCCGCGCGGCAATTAAATTGATTGAGAGCGACAGTTGTTCAGTTCGTGATAATTAGCGCAATCACCATTTGCGGGCTGACTGTGCGGCAGTCGCCCGCGAATTGGGGGGCCATTATTTGAGGATGCCGAGAATATCGCGCACGACTTCCGCCTGTAGCGGGCGTTGTTTTTCGATATTGAAATGGCCGACTTCTTTCACTCCGGAGAAATCGCGATTTTCCAGCTTGCCCTTGAAACGGGGGCCGGGCACCAGCGGCAGTCCCCAGCCGTGCTGCGAGAAATAGAAATTGACGACGCGACGAATGTTCCCGGGCAGAGGATCGGGTGCTGTCGCGGCGAAAGACGCCATATAATCCACGCGAATGCCGCGCTTTTCCAGAACTTCCGCAATGGAAATAATAGCGTTCGCGCCCAGTGAGTGACCGACGAGAATAACCGGCTGCGGGCCGTATTTCTGCCGGTCAGAAATGATCCGGTTGGCGACAAGACGCCACGCCGCATTGCCATCGACATGGGCGTCGACGCCTGCTGCCTGCAATTCAGCGCCGATTTCATCAATGCCAGCGGAGAAAATATTGGCGAAGCCGCGCAGGAGATAGACGTCTGGTCGTCCCGCCTTCGCGGCGTTTCCTTGCTTATCATTCGTATTGGGAGCCTGTGCAGTGGGCTTTGCAGTCTTGGCGAGCGCCGCGACTGGCATCGCAGCCAGCACAAGGCCGGAGGCCAGCCCGGAGAGCAGCAGAGAACGGCGGCTCATAAAATATTTCGCCGAATTGCCTGATTTTTTCGTCATGTAAATTTACCAAGGTTATGGCCAAGGTTTCGGAATGACACGTCCGGTGCGCCTGGCATATTCGTCATATGAAGCGCCGAAAGCCTTTCGCATCATCGCTTCTTCATGGCCTACGCGGTAAAAATAGAGAATGCCGACACCAACAAGGCCCGCCAGACCGGCGAACCAGTTGGGGAGCAGGCAAAACTGCGCTATCGCCCAAAGCCAGAACGATAAATACATCGGATGGCGGACATATTTATAGAGCCCGTCCGTCACGAGTTTGTGTTCCTTGCGGATTTCCAGCGAGACAGACCAGTTTTTGCCGAGCTGGCGATGGCTTGCATAGAACAGCCAGAGAAAGGCCAGTTCGACCACAAGGCCGATCCAGCCGAGCCATGGCTGAAAGGTATAATCCGCAGCAGCCGGAAAACCCGTTGCGACATAGATGATCGGGATGAGCGACAGGCCGATGCTCGCAGCGCTCAACGCTGCTCGATCCGGCAGCGTCTTGGCGTTGGTCGTAACTTTGATCTTGCGGGCGCGACGTTGATGCGGCACCCGGATGACCACCCAGGCGACAAGACCAATTGCCCAGACGATCATTGCCAGAGTGGGCGTCATTCGGAAGCTACCTTTTCTGGCGACAAGCCGCCCACAATATGGTCGCTCACACGCTCGGACAGATAGTTCGGACCGCAGCAGACCTGAAAGAAATCATACCAATAAGGCTTCGTATTGCCGAATACATATTGATAATGCACGCGAAAAAGGTTGCGCTTCACCCGCTTGTAAGTCTCGGCCTGCAGCATATCCTTAACGCGCACCTGGCGCACGAAGGGAAACCTTCGACCTTCGTCCCGCTTGAGCTTCATTTCCGCCACCGGGTCGGTCTTGTAGAAATTGATGGCGTCGGTCAGGCACTGGATTTCAGCCCATTCGAGCTTACCATCATCGGTAAGCCGTTGCACAGCTTCACGAAATTTCGTTGCAGCGGGATGATATCCGGCCTTGAGTGCAGTGGAACCGAGCGTCAGAATTGTCACCTTCGGCGCGCGCGTTGAAAACGTGCTGTCGAGGGCCAAACAGCGGGCGGCGACATCCAGCATCAGCATGCCGCCGGTGCTGTGGCCGATCAGGATGACCTCGTCATATTTGCCCGCGCTGACGCGCTGGACAATGCCTTCAGCAAAGCGCTGCATCAGCGTTTCGGCGTCTGGTCGCCTGCCGCGAAAGAAGTTCAGCGAAAACGACCAGAGATCCATCAGATGGTTGGTGGACCAGCGTTTGCCGAGCACCATCAAGGCGACTGAGAATACGATCAGCCCGATGATCCAGCTCAGGGTTCCCAGCCAATGCGCCGTCAGGCGAGCAGCCGCCAGTCCCAGAAGCGCAAACAGAACGATCGCGAGGAAAGGATAGAGGAAATAAAGCCCGAAGCGCCACGCTTTGGAAAAGAAATGGAAGGCCGTCCCGGAAAAGACGAAGTCGGCAAAGGCACGCAGATATTTGCCAAGCCGCACGGGCAGGGGGCGGGCGAAATCTGCCAGTACGATTGAATCGAGGGCGAGGAAATTAAAGTGGGTTGTCGTCGACCAATCTTCGCGTGCAGCGCGGGTTTCGATGGTCGCAAGACCGATCTCGTGATCAGGCGTGTCATCGACTGTGGAGACCGTCGACTGGTAACCCCAGAGCGTGTCGAAACGAGAAATTTCCTTACGCAGCCGCTTGAAAAACGCGTCCGGCGTTTTTGGATCATACCCGCCAATGAAGAATACGGCACGCCGCTGGACCGACTGATTCATGCGAAAAGCGTAATTTGCATCTTAGGCATTGTCGAGATCAAACCGCGCTGTGTTTTAGTGAAATTCTCTGATGCCTTTTTTGTGCAGTGCAACCTTTTGAGGAGAAAAGGTTTCGGAGGCATTTAAGCAGATTCGTATAAGAGCTTTGTCTCAGAAGTTTTTTGAAACAATTGGATAGCGAGCTTTCTTAAGTTGTAACATTGAAGCATAGGTTTTGGACTGCCGTGTAACGGCCAGTTTGCAACGAACGAAAACGTGATATGGCGAAGGCTGGGCGATCCGGGGAGGACGCTGTCAGTCACGCATTTGGTTGCAAGTTCTGGATCGCATAGTATGAGCCGCACTATTCTCTGCCTGGGCGCTTTGACGCTCGACACAATCCTTCGCCTCGACGCTTTGCCGGAACATGCCGGGAAATTTCTGCCCAGCGAAGCTGTGCAGATCGCTGCGGGTATGGCCTCAAGCGCGGCTGCCGCAATCGCCCGTCTCGGCGGGGATGTGGCGCTTTGGGCTTCGACGGGCGATGATGCCACCGGTGAACGTGTGATTGCGGAACTGCGGGCGGAAGGGATCGACTGCACTCCTATTCGCAGACTTGCAGGCGCACGTACCGCTTTTTCTTCGATTCTGGTCGATCCGTCGGGCGAGCGCGTCATTGTACCGTTCTACGACCCGCAGCTGGGCAGCCCGGCTTCAATCGTGCCGCCCGTCGAGGCGGGTGCGTTTGCGGCGGTTATGGCCGATGTTCGCTGGGCGTGGGCTGCCGAAACTGGTCTTAAGGCCGCCCGTCGCGCCGGTATTCCGGCGATTCTTGATGCTGATACGGCCCCGGTCGAACTCCTTGAGCGGTTGTTGCCGCTTGCAACGCATATTGTTGCTTCCGAACCCGCCGCCATCAGCCTGACCGGCACGGCAGATTTGAGCGAATGCGTCGGGATATTGGCCAGCCGATATGATGTTTTCACCGCTGTAACCGCCGGTGCGAACGGATGTTACTGGACGGAACGGGCCGGGCATTCGGTGCAGCATGTCGCCGGTTTCCGGGTCAAGGCTGTCGATACGCTCGCTGCGGGCGATGTTTTCCACGGCGCCTTCGCGCTTGGCCTCGTCGAAGGCGGGGCGATGCACGACATTATCCGTTTTGCCAATGCCGCCGCCGCCATCAAATGCGCACGCTTTGGCGGGCGTTCCGGTTCGCCAAGCCGTGCAGAGGTCCTGGCGTTTATGGAGAGCGGACTGCTTCCAGCCTAGGACACAAATCCCCCAGAATTTGCATAAATACACAGTGAACCCGAATTGACTATTTACTAACATGTTAGTATGTGCCAACTTACGGTTCAATCTTGGGAGGAGACGGCTTTGCCGCAATATCATTCTGGGCAGGAGCGCTTCGGGCTCTCTGCAGCGCTTACGACGCCATTCGATGCTGATGGCAAAATCGACGTCAGCCGTGCGCTCAAGCATGCACGTGCGCGCCTCGATCATGGCTGTTCCAGCGTCACTTTGTTCGGCACCACCGGCGAAGGTTCGTCGATTGCCGATGCGGAACGCGCAGCTCTTCTTGATGCATTCATTGCGCAGGGCTTTCCGGCATCCAAAATTGTTGTCGGTGTGATGGAAAATTCGGTTGCCGATGCTGTGCTTCAGGCTGGCGATGCGCTGCGTCGTGGCTGTAAGGCCATTCTTCTGGCGCCGCCTTCCTATTTCAAGAATCTCTCCGACGACGGCCTCTTCAACTGGTTCTCCGCCGTGTTGAAAGGTCTTGGTTCGGATGCGCGCGATATCATCCTTTACAACATCCCGTCGGTGACGGCTGTTGAGCTGTCCGTCGACCTGATTGGTCGTCTGCGCGATGCTTTCGGCGCGATTATCTCTGGCGTGAAGGATTCGTCGGGCAATTGGGCTTACACCGAGAAGCTTCTGGCCGCGCATAAGGACATTGCTATCCTCATCGGTGACGAGCGCGATCTCGCCGCTGGCGTCCGTCTGGGCGGGCAGGGTGCAATTTCCGGCATGGCCAATCTGTTCCCGGACCGTCTTCTGCGCATGGTCAATGATGGACAGGACGACGCCGAGTTGGTCGATGCCGTGCGCAAGCTGCTCAACTATCCGGTAACACCTGCGGTGAAGGCGCTGGTGGCGCGTCATACTGGCGATATGGAATGGCGTCATGTCCGCGCGCCGCTGGTTGCGCTGAATGATGCGGATTTCGATGCAATTGGCAGTGTATTTGACGGATTGCATATGGCAAAGGCTGCCTGAGCCGGGCATAAGCGATGCAGACATGCTGCGGAAAAGTGGGAGACGTTTCCGCAGTATAACCAAAGCGGTTGGGAGAGGACAAAGCCTTGGCGGAAGATCAGAACGAGCCGGTGAAATTGCGGGACAAAGCCTATCAGAGCTTTACCCAGCATTTGCTGGCGCGCGATTTCCATCCGGGCCAGTTCGTCTCGCAACGCCAACTCGTGACCATGACGGGTCTGCCGCTTGGCGCAATCCGTGAACTGATCCCACGTCTTGAGGCGGAAGGTCTGATCAAGACCGTGCCACAGCGCGGGCTCCAGATTGCCCATATCGATCTCAATCTCATCCGCGAGGCTTTTCAGTTTCGCTTGTTCATTGAGAAGGAGTCTGTTGCGATTTTCTGTCAGTCGGCTTCCGATGAATTGCTGCGCTCGCTGCGTGCCGAGCATGAAGACACGCTGAACCGGGCCATGAGCGAAGGCGAGACGCCGGAGCTAGAGGAACGGGCGCAGAATATCGACTGGAGCCTGCACGACACCATTGTCGCCTCGCTCGACAATGAAATCATCTGGCGCGCCTACCAGACGAATACGATCAAGATGCGCCTGATCAATCAGGAGCGTTTCCGGATCACCGGACGCGTCATCCCGGTCATGCAGGAACATCTCGCGGTTCTCTCGGCGATTGAAACCCGCGACCCGCAAATTGCCATGGATGCTATCGCCGTTCACATCAACAATGCACGGACGCTGGCATTGCATATTTAGCCAAATAGAATCAGTGGCTTGGCAAGAGGAGTTGCCAAGTTTGGAACATAGGGGAGGAGAAGCATGAAACTATTTCATCCAACACGCCGCCAGTTTCTGGCGGGTTCTGCGGCAATCGCCGCATCGGGCGTGACAGGCATCAGCCCGTCTTTCGCCGCTTCCACGGTTGACTGGAAGAAATATGCGGGCACCACGCTCGAGGTGAACCTTATCAAGAGCCCGCGCGGCGAAATCCTTCAGAAGCATCAGAAGGAATTCGAAGAGTTGACGGGCATCAAGGTTCATTCCGAACAGATGCCGGAACAGCAGCAGCGCCAGAAGGCGGTCATCGAGCTGACCTCCGGTCGCCCGAGCTTCGACGTCATTCATATCAGCTATCACGTTCAGAAGCGTCAGTTCGAAAAGGGCGGCTGGCTCGCCGATCTTAATCCGTTCCTGAAAGACCCGACGCTGACCGACGCCTCGCTGACTGAAAGCGATTTCGCAAGCGCTGGTCTGACCTTCGCCAAGGATGCCAATGGCCGCTTCGGTGCACTGCCGTTCTCGGTTGATTACTGGATCATCTACTGGAACAAGGATCTGTTCGCGGCCAAGGGCATCGAATATCCGAAGACCTTCGAAGAGCTGGTCAAGGCCGCCGAGGCGCTGACCGATCCCTCTTCGAATACCTACGGCTTTGTGGCCCGCGGCATGAAGAATGCCAATGTTCCGGTCTGGACGAGCCTGATGCTCGGCTATGGCCAGAGCGCGGTCGATGCCGACGGCAATCTGAAGACGGATTCGGCAGAAGCCATCGAAGCCGCCAAGCTCTACCAACGCCTGATGACCAAAGCTGCACCTCCCGGTGTTGCCGGTTTCAACTGGGCGGAATGCCAGTCGAGCTTCCTTCAGGGCAAGGTTGGCATGTGGCTCGACGGTATCGGCTTTGCGCCGCCGCTCGAAGACCCGAACAAGTCGCGTGTTGTTGGCAAGGTCGGCTATGGCGTTATTCCTGCCGGACCAAAGGCCCAGGCCGCACCGACGACCGGCGACGGTATCGGCGTGACCGAAGCGTCGACCAAGAAGGAAGCCGCTTATCTTTACTGCCAGTGGGCCATTTCGAAGGAAATGGGCGCACGTCTGCTGCAGACGGGTTCGGGCGTTCCGTTCCGCAAGTCGATCATCGACGACGCGGAAGTGCGCAAGGGCGTGACCATGCCGGAAGGCTGGGTCGAAGCCCTGTCGAAATCTGCACCGATCAGCCAGCTCTGCCTGCCAGTCATCGTTCCTGTCACGGAATTCCGCGACATCATGGGCGTTGGCCTCACCAATCTACTGAATGGTGCTGAAGCAGAAGCTGAAATGAAGCGCGCGACGGAAGAATTCCGTCCGGTCCTCGCACGGAGCGAAGGAAAATGACATCTGCCGCCCCGACAGGAGCAACAAAGAGCATGAATGGGGAGGCCGCCACAAAGGCGGTTTCCACAACGAAAGCTGGTGGCAAGGCTGGCAAAAGCCATCTGAAACCGAGCTATTGGCCATTTGTGCTTCCCGCCTTGATCATCGTCGGGGCGGTGATCGTCTTCCCTTGGCTTTTCACCCTCTGGATGAGCGCTAATCAATGGCAGCTCGGCGGCGGCATCAGCTTTGTCGGCTTCGAGAATTATATTCGTCTGGCAGGCGATGCCCGCTTCTGGGATTCCATGTGGCACACGGCTGTCTATACGGTCCTGTCCGTGGTGGCGCCCATGGTGCTCGGCACGATTGCCGCTCTCATCTTCGACAGCAAACTGCCGATGCGCGGATTGTTACGCGGTATCTTCGTCATGCCGATGATGGCAACGCCGGTTGCGGTCGCGCTGGTCTGGACGATGATGTATCACCCGCAGCTCGGTGTGTTGAACTATGTCCTGTCGCTGGTCGGCATTGGCCCGCAGGAATGGATTTTCAACCAGAACACGGTTATTCCGTCGCTGGTTGCGGTCGAGACATGGCAATGGACGCCGCTGGTTATGCTGATCGTGCTCGGTGGCCTTGCCTCCATGCCGCGCGATCCGTTTGAAAGCGCTGAAATCGACGGCGCGAATGGCTGGCAGAAATTTCGCTACATCACGCTTCCGATGATCCTGCCTTTCATCATGGTGGCCGTCATCATCCGCTCGATCGATGCGCTGAAAAGCTTCGACATCATCTTTGCGATGACACAAGGCGGCCCGGGCACGGCATCGGAAACCATCAACATCTATCTCTATAACGTGGCGTTTTCTTATTACGACATCGGATATGCTTCGGCGATTGCCGTGGTGTTCTTCATCGTCATTATCGCCATGTCCATGATCCTGCTGGCGCTTCGTCAGCGGACCAAATGGAACGCTTGAGGACCGGCTAATGGCACGCAAGTCAATTCTGTCGAAGCTCGGCACTGCGCTTCTTGTTTTCATCATCGTTTCGCCGGCGCTTTTCTTCTTCATCTGGATGCTGTCGCTCTCGCTCAAATATGAAATCGACAATGGCGCTTATCCGCCGATCCTGATCCCGGAACGTTTCGCCTGGTCGAACTACACGCAGATTTTCGAAGCCAATGATTTTCTGCTGTACTTCTGGAATAGCCTTCTGGTGACCGGCATGGCGACGCTGCTCGCCCTTCTGGTCGGTGTTCCGGCGGGCTATGGCATTGCGCGGCTTCGGGCGCATAAATCGGCGATTGTCATCATGATCGCCCGTATGACGCCGGGGCTGTCCTATCTGATCCCGCTATTCCTTCTGTTCCAGACGCTGGGTCTGTTGGGCACGCTCTGGCCCCAGATCATCATCCATCTGGTCGTCACGGTACCTATCGTGATCTGGATCATGATCGGCTATTTCGAAACGACGCCGATGGAACTGGAAGAGGCGGCGATAATCGACGGTGCGTCCTCGTTGCAGGTGTTTCTCAAGGTGGCGCTGCCCATTGCCAAGCCCGGCATCGTGGTGTCGCTTATCCTTGCGGTGATCTTCTCGTGGAACAATTTCGTGTTCGGGATCGTGCTCGCAAGCCGCGAAACGCGCACGCTGCCGGTCGCCGTCTACAACATGCTTTCCTTCGAACAGGTGAGCTGGGGTCCGCTTGCTGCCGCAGCACTTGTGGTCACTCTGCCTGTTCTGTTGCTTACCGTCTTCGCACAGCGCCAGATCGTTGCAGGTCTGACCGCAGGCGCCGTCAAATAAGAGTTGGGGTTCAAGATGGCATCTGTATCCATCCGTAATGCAGTCAAGAAATATGGCAATGTCGGCGTTCTGCACGGCGTGTCGGTCAGCATTGAAGACGGCGAGTTCGTCGTGCTCGTTGGTCCTTCGGGCTGCGGAAAGTCCACGCTTCTGCGCATGATCGCAGGGCTTGAGGAAATCAGCGACGGCGAGATCGCAATTGGTCCGCGTGTGGTCAACGACCTGCGCGCCAAGGAACGCGATATCGCCATGGTATTCCAGAACTATGCGCTTTATCCGCATATGACGGTCGCCGACAATATGGGCTTTGCGCTCATGCTCAAGAATGCGCCGAAGGATGAGCGTGAAAACCGCGTCGCCCGCGCGGCCGAAATCCTCGGCCTCAACAAGCTGCTCGACCGGTTTCCGCGCCAGCTTTCCGGCGGTCAGCGCCAGCGCGTTGCAATGGGCCGCGCCATTGTGCGCGATCCGCAGGTCTTCCTGTTCGACGAACCGCTCTCCAACCTCGATGCCAAGCTACGCGTACAGATGCGCGGCGAAATCAAGGGGCTGCATCAGCGCCTGAAAACCACGACCATCTACGTGACCCACGACCAGATCGAAGCCATGACCATGGCCGACAAGATTGTGGTTATGCGCGATGGTCTGGTGGAGCAGATCGGCGCGCCGCTCGATCTTTATGATCGTCCGGCCAATATGTTTGTTGCGGGTTTCATCGGCTCGCCGTCCATGAACTTCATCAACGGCAAGATCGAGGAAGGTTCGTTTGTGGCCGATGGCGGCTTCCGCCTGTCGCTGCGGCAGGGTGATTATGCAAGCCTTTCGGCTAAGGCCGTCTATGGCGTGCGCCCAGAGCATATGAAGATCGCTGAAGGCGGCGTTCCGGTTACGGCAGAAATCGTCGAGCCGACGGGTTCGGAAATCATGGTTATGGGCAAGCTCGGCACGCAGCCGATCACCTGCCTGTTCCGCGAGCGTCTGACTGTGCGTCCGGGCGACGTGCTGCCGATTGCGATCGATCCGGCGACGAGCCACGTTTTCGAGCCGGAGAAGGGTATGCGCGTCAGCGCCTAACCCACGTGATCTGCATTGTTTCAAAAAGCGGTTTTGGCGGACATGCCGAAGCCGCTCTTTGTTTTTGTTCGGGCATTTATCTGGTATTTCCTTTTAACGCCGAATTGCACTAACACTTTCTCTGAAATCCAGGAATGTGGAGGGTTTTATGCAGCCAATCTGGGCCGTAGGTCTGATGACCGGCACTGTTCTCGATGGAAATATCGACGTCGCGCTGTTGAAAACCGATGGCGAAACAGTTGATATATTCGGTACTTACGCGCTGAAGCCTTATCCGGATGGTATACTTGCACTTTTGCAACAGGCGCAGGCCGAGGCGCGGGTCTGGAATTTCGAAGGCCCGGAACCCGCGATTTTTGCCGAGGCGGAAGATGCCTTGACGCGGGCGCAATCTGCCGCCGTGCGCGAGCTGGTGGAAGAAAGCGGTCTCATCATGGCCGATATTGGCGTTGTCGGCTTTCATGGCCAGACGGTGCTGCACCGCGCCCCGCAGCAAGGACGGCTTGGCGATACGCGCCAACTTGGCGATGGCGCGCTGATGAGCGAGCTGCTTGGCACCAAGGTCGTCTATGATTTTCGAACCGCCGACATTCGCGCTGGCGGGCAGGGTGCACCGCTGGCTGCAATCTATCATGCGGCTTTGCTGCGCAGCGCCGATTCCAGCGGCGATACGGCCATTCTCAATCTCGGCGGTGTCGGCAATATTACATGGTGGGATGGCGACGACACGCTGGTCGCTTTCGATACCGGCCCGGCCAATGCGCCGATCAATGATTTCATGAAGGCACGCGGTCTGGGCGAGATGGATCGTGACGGTGCGCTGGCCGCTCGCGGCCATGTGGATGAGGCGCGCCTCGCCAAGCTGCTTGAGCATCCCTATATGACAGCGCCTTTTCCAAAATCGCTCGACCGGTTTGATTTTACCGCCGCAATGGCTGACGGTCTCAGCGACGAGGATGGCGCGGCGACGCTCACAGCCTTCACCACGTCGGCTGTGGCAAAGGCGCTCGACATTCTGCCCCATCGCCCGAAGCGCTTGGCCGTGTCCGGTGGCGGGCGTCATAACCCGACGATGATGCGAATGCTGGTCGAGCGTGCGGGTGTCGAGCTTGTGCCGGTCGAGACCCTGGGCTGGCGTGGCGATGCCGTCGAGGCGGAGTGCTTTGCGTTTCTCGCTGTGCGCGCATTGCGCGGTTTGCCGATCAGCTTTCCAAGCACCACGGGCGTGCCCGCGCCGATGACCGGCGGAACGATCGGGGGCTGAAACGGCTCGCGTCAACGATCAGTTTTTGAAGAGCGGTCTGTAAAAGGGAAATCTGGATAGCAAAACGCCCGCAGCAATTTGGGAGGAGGAGAAGTTGCTGCGGGCGGATTGGTAAAGCGCGATTGGGAGGAGGAGGAGTATCGCGCTTCAGGTTCGGTTTTTGGGAGGAGGAGTAAAACCGAACAACTGCAAAATAGAGCCGTGGGCTGATCGTTACAATGACCGATCCTGCAACCGAGATATGCGTATTTTGCAAGGCCCTAAAACTAAACCGCCCCAGCCGCGAATAAACGCGCTAGGGCGGTGAATCTCCGCCAAAGCCCCCAATGGCGAGACGCGAGATTAATAGCATGAGTCGCGCCCGGGTAAACGTTGTCAAGAGGCATTCCCGACAGAAAGACGCGCACTATGTCAAAACGGCAACAATGTGGCGGAGATCAGTGCAGCTTTTCTGCATCAAGTCTGGGGAGCGTGGCCAGCACCTCCGGCAGGTCTCGCACTTCACATGCCGCGCTGAAATACCAACCCTGCAAATGATCGCATTTCATGTCGCTCAAAAGGTTGATTTGTTCGATGGTCTCGACGCCTTCGGCGGTGACTGTCTTGCCCAGACTATGGGCGATCTGAATGACGCCGCGCACAATGGCGCGGTCTTCCGGCGAAGCGGCGATATTGGCAACGAAGCTGCGGTCGATTTTCAGGCGGTCTATCGGCAGGCGGCGCAAATGCGTCAGCGAGGCGAAGCCGGTGCCAAAATCGTCGAGGGCGACTTCGACGCCCGCCATATGAAGCCGTTTGAGACCCTGTTCCACACGTTTCTGCGCGAGGCCGAGCAACATGCCTTCCGTCATCTCTGCGCTGAACCTCTCCGGTCCAATCCCGGTTTCGGCGCATAGTTCAAAGAAGCGGTCGAGAAAGATGTCCGAGCGGAAATCGGAATTGGTCAGGTTCATTGCAATGCGGTGCAAAGGCGCTTCAGCCTTGAGCAACGATTGAACGTCGGCAAAAATCCGCTCCAGCATGAACATGCCGAGTGCTGCACGGATTGCCGGGTCTTCAAAACCCTCTCCGAAATAGGCTGGGGTCAACAATCCCCGTTCGGGATGACGCCAGCGCATGAGCGCTTCAAGCGAAAATGCCTGACCGGAGATGAGTGGAATGATGGGCTGATAATGCAGTTCGAATTCGCCGTGCTCCAGCCCGCCTTCGATTTCTTCATAGAGTGCGGATTTTCGCCGGGCGACTTCGCGCAATTGTGGCTGGAAAACCTCCACTCGGTCGCGTCCCAGTGCCTTGGCCTTGTAGAGCGCAAGATCTGCCGCCTTGAACAGATTGCCGACATCCTTGCCGTCACGCGGAAATCGCGCAATGCCAAGGCTGGAGGATATGCGCCGTGGCGTAGAGCCTATCACCATGGGCTGGCGAATGGCCTCCAGAATTTCTTCAAACAACATGTCGGCTTCGTAATCCGTCGCGCCGACGAGGATGAGGCTGAATTCATCGCCGCCCATGCGTGACATGAACAACCGGCTATCTTCGAACGAGCGCAAACGCTTGCCAATATTCTGGAGCAGAACATCGCCCGCGTGATGGCCGAACGTGTCGTTGACCTCCTTGAAGGAGTCCACATCAAGCAGCGCCAGATGAAATATGCCATTGGAGCGCTCGTGGTCCTGCACCTGCATTTCCAGAAATTCCTGGAAACGGCGGCGGTTGGGCAGTCCGGTCAGCGGGTCGAGATTGGCAAGCTGGTCGAGATGTTCCTTGCTGGTCCGCAAGGCGCTTTCAAGCTCCTTGCGCGCTGAAATATCGAACCGAATGGCGGTGTAGCTATCCACTTTGCCAGCAGGCGACAGATGCGGAACGATGGTCGTATCCACCCAGTAGCGCGAGCCATCCTTGCGCCGGTTGCAAATTTCGCCGTGCCAGATCTTGCCATGCGCAATATCGCGATACATGTCGCGAAAGAAGTCCTTGTTATGGATACCCGAATGCAAGATGCGGTGGTTTGCGCCGATCAGCTCGCGGGCAGTATAGCCGCTGATCTCGCAGAACTTGCGGTTGACATAGGTGATGGTGCCGCGAACATCCGTGTGGGCGACGATGGCGGCGCTGTCGAGCGCATAGCGGATGAAATCGTCTTCAAGGTCGGGCTGCAAGGGCTTTTGCAGCTTCCGCGCAATCTCTTCAACAGCGTCGGTAAAGGACGATGTCTGTTGTTCCAGCGCGTGCTTCTTTTCCGGCGCCGTTCTTTTTTCGGTCATGCGGTATGTCTCAGCATGGGGGATGTTGCTGCTTAATCATATCAAATTTAGTCCGTATTTTCCAGAATAGAGTATTATTATTTAGAAACATATAAGCTTATGAAGAATTTGAAATTACATAACTATCCTTGTTCTATTTAGATTGAGTTTCAACCCACGGTAATCAATTGTATTTCCAGGTTGCGTCTATGCATGGTTGTTTAATTGATCGCTGTTGAGCGTTGCCTATTTCCGCAAACGTTCGGCAATACGGGCTCGGTTGATCGCCATGGCTTCGTCGGAAGGCTCCCAGTCGCAGCACCATTCCGGCGGGATGTCGATCAGCAATTCATGGGTTGCCGTAAACTGGGGCGCGTAACCTCTGGCCTGCATTTCGGCCACGAGAGAGGCCTGACGCTTCGCCAGATAGCCAAGTCGCGTATAGAAAAACCGGACGTGGCCGGTTCCAAGTGTGTAGGCATGCGGATTTCTGCGATCTGTGGGCGTCTCGCCGCGCAGGATCGCGGCTTTCACAAGGGCGAAAATACGTGGCAGTTCCCGGTATTCCGCAACAAGATGCGGCCCGGTCAGCTCTGATGGGGGAATGCAGTTAATACGTGTCAACTCTCAAAATCCCGCTCGCCCTGAGATTGAATTTGAGAATCGAATAGGCGAAGTCTGCGGGATGCTCAAGCTAATTTAGCTAGTAATAAGATTAATCGGAACGACAATACACAATAAGATAAGCTCTTGAGAACAAATGGAAATGGCGGCAAAGCTGCCGCCATCGCCGTTCGGTTATAGGCTCGGTGACCGCTCAATGCGCGATCATGATATGGCGCACGGCGGTATAGTCCTCCAGCGCGTAGATCGACATGTCCTTGCCATAGCCGGATTGTTTCAATCCGCCATGCGGCATTTCATTGGTCAGCATGAAATGGGTGTTGATCCAGGTGCAGCCATATTGCAGGCGGGCTGCGGCCTGCATGCCCTTGCTGACATCTTTGGTCCAGACCGATGAGGCTAGCCCGTAATCGCTGTCATTTGCCCATCGTACGGCTTCATCGACATCGCTGAAGCGCGTGACCGATACAACCGGGCCAAAGACTTCGCGGCGCACGATTTCATCGTCCTGTGTCGCACCGGCAATAACCGTCGGCTCAAAGAAGAAACCGTTCGCACCGGCAGTTTTTCCGCCCGTCGTTATCTCGATATGCTTGTGCTCGCGGGCACGGGCGACAAAGCTCTCAACGCGATCACGCTGGCGGCGGGAGATAAGCGGCCCGATTTCGTTCTGGCTGTCGTCTTCCAGATTGTAGCGGATGCTGGAAACGGCGGACGACAAGTCCGCGACGAAACGGTCGTAGATGCGCGCATCGGCATAAATGCGGCAGGCGGCGGTGCAGTCCTGTCCAGCATTGTAATAGCCGAAAGTGCGAATACCGTTGACGACGGCTTCAATGTCCGCATCGTCGAAGACAAGGACAGGCGCCTTGCCGCCAAGCTCCAGGTGGGTGCGTTTCACGCTCTTGGCCGCTGCCTGCAAGACCTTCTTGCCTGTTGCAACATCGCCGGTGATCGACACCATGTCGATACGCGGATGATTGATCAACGCGTTGCCCACGGTTTCGCCGCGTCCCAGCACGATATTGACGACGCCCTCCGGCAGAATATCCGCCAGCAGTTTGGCCATTTTCAGCGCTGTCAGCGGCGTCTGTTCGGACGGTTTGAAAACCACCGTATTGCCGCCCGCAATGGCTGGCGCGAGTTTCCATGCCATCATCATCAGCGGATAGTTCCAAGGAGCGATGGAGCCGATAATGCCGACCGGATCGCGGCGGATCATCGATGTGTGGTTCGGAATATATTCGGCGGCAATCGGTCCATGAAGATTGCGCACTGCGCCTGCAAAGAAGCGATAGCAATCGACAATGGCCGGAATTTCATCATTGATGACGGCATTGATCGGTTTGCCGCAATTAAGCGCTTCCAGCGTGGCGAAGGCTTCTGCGTCCCGCTCGATCGCATCCGCAATCTTCAGAAGATAGTTGGAGCGCTCGCCGGGTGTGGTGCGCGACCAGGTTTTGAATGCCTTGTCGGCAGCGGCCACGGCGGCGTCGATCTGACCGAGCGAGGCTTCCGGCAGTTTGAGAACGGTTTCGCCGGTCTTGGGATTGAGGACGTTTTCCTCGACCTCCGTGCCAGCTTCAAAGCGTGAGCCAATCAGCATTTCGGTGTTCATGTCGTTCTCCCTTGTGTCATTTCCCGTGACCGGCGACCTGATCGCCATCGCGGGTGAGATAGTAGGCGGCGAGGATGGGCAGGAAGGTCACCAGAACCACCACCATGGCCACCACATTGGTGACGGGGCGCTGGCGTGGCCGGATCAGTTCCTGAAGCATCCAGATCGGCAGGGTCATCTGCTGGCCGCCGGTAAATGTAGTGACGATCACCTCGTCAAAAGACAGTGCGAATGCGAGCATGCCGCCTGCGAGCAGGGCTGTTCCGATATTTGGCAGGATCACATAGCGGAAGGTCTGGAACCCGTTTGCACCAAGGTCCATCGAGGCTTCGATCAGCGAACCCGACGTGCGCCGAAAACGGGCGACAGCATTGTTGTAGACGACCACCACGCAGAAGGTTGCGTGACCGAGCACGATGGTCCACATCGAAAACGGAATGTCGAACAGCGAGAAAGCCGAGCGCAGGGCGATGCCAGTGACAACGCCGGGCAGCGCGATGGGCAGGATGACCAGCAGCGAGATGCTTTCGCGTCCGAAGAAGTGGGTTCGGCTGACGGCAGCCGCACACAGCGTTCCCAGCACGAGCGCAATCACGGTCGCAATCGTGGCCACCTGCACGGAGAGTGCAAGCGACGACCACACATCGGCGCGGTTCCATGTGACGGCGAACCATTGCAGCGTGAAGCCCGGCGGCGGCCATTGATAGCTCTTTTCTTCCGTCGTGAAGGCATAGACGAAGATGAGCACGATCGGCAGATGCAGGAAGGCGAGGCCCAGTCCGGCAGCAAGTTTTAATCCGAAAGAAGCGCGGTTGTTGCGATCAGAGCGCATCGAAAGCCCCCTGTTTCTTGGCGAGCCAGAGATAGATGGCCATGATGACGATCGGCACGACGGAGAAGGCGGCGGCGAGCGGCACGTTGCCAGCTGTTCCCTGCTGGGTATAGACCGCTTGTCCGATGAACAGGCGCGACGAACCGATGATCTGCGGAATGATGTAATCGCCAAGCGTCAGCGAAAAGGTGAAGATCGACCCGGCGATGATGCCCGGCATGGCGAGCGGCATCAGCACGGTTCGGAAAGTTTGTGCAGGCGTTGCGCCGAGGTCGGACGAGGCTTCCACCAGATTGCCCGGCACACGCTCCAGCGCGGCCTGTGTCGGCAGGATCATATAGGGCAGCCAGATATAGACGAAGACGATGAAAGTGCCGAGATAGCTGACCGATAGAGAATTGCCGCCGATGATTGGCAGGGACAGAACGCCGTCGAGCAACCAGGACAAATGCAGTTTCGCGAAGATCCAGGTCAGGATTCCTTCCTTGGCGAGGATCAGTTTCCAGGCATAGACCTTGACCAGATAGCTCGACCAGAGCGGCAGCATGATGCCGAGATAGAACAGCGCCTTCCAGCGGCCGCGAGCATAGCGGGCGGCGTAATAGGCAATGGGGAAGGCGACGAAAGCAGATGCAATCGTCACAAGCGCCGCCATCAGCACCGTGCGGATGATGATGTCGAGATTGGCGGAGTTTAAGAGCTGCGCATAGGTCGCGAGCGTGAAATTATAATCGATCAGCCCGGAGAAATCGTCGACCGAGAAGAAGCTCTGCAAGAGCAGAGCGATCAGCGAGCCGATATAGATAATGCCCAACCACAAAAGCGGCGGCGTGAGCATGAGAAACAGGAGCAACCCCGGACGACGCCAGAACAGATCGGAGAGGCGACCAAGCATCCCGCCGCGCTGCGGCAGGATGGAGGTCGGATTAGCCCCGGAGTTTCCGAGTGTGGAAGCCTGCGCGCCGCTCATGCTGCCTGATCCATGTAATGAACGTCACCCGGATTCCAGACGATGCGGATATCCGATCCGGTCTCGGGAACGCTTGCGCCAGCGGGCAGCATGACATGCAGTCTGGCGCCTTCGGCTTCCACACCGAGACGTGTGGAGGAGCCGAGGAAGCTGGCGGTTTCGATCCGCGCAGCGACGCCGATCTTGTCGCCCTTGTCGGCAAGGCGAATGGATTCCGGCCGGAGGCTGGCCCAGCGCCGCTCACCGCCAAATGCGGCCATGATTTCGGGTGCGACGACATTGGACGAGCCGACGAAATCCGCAACGAAGCGGGTTTGCGGGCGATTATAGATTTCCTGCGGTGTTCCGGCCTGAACGATGCGGCCATTATTGAAGACCGCGATGCGGTCAGCCATGGAAAGCGCTTCGCCCTGATCGTGCGTCACGAAAACGAAGGTGATGCCCAGCGCCTTTTGCAGGCTCTTCAGCTCTTCCTGCATCTGCTCGCGCAGTTTAAGGTCGAGCGCTCCGAGCGGCTCGTCGAGCAGCAGCACTTTCGGCTTGTTGACGAGGGCGCGGGCCAGTGCAACGCGCTGCCGCTGCCCGCCGGAAAGCTGGCTTGGCTTGCGGGCGCCATAGCCGGGCAGTTTGACCAGTTCCAGCATTTCTTCGGCGGCGCGGTGGCGCTCGGCCTTTCCGGTGCCGCGCACCATCAGCCCATAGGCCACATTGTCCAGAATGCTGAGATGCGGAAACAGCGCATAATCCTGAAACACCGTGTTGACGTTGCGCCGATAGGGCGGAACGCCACCAGCGCTTTCGCCAAAAATCTCTATTCTGCCATCGGTCGGCTGTTCAAAACCCGCGATCAACCGCAGGCAGGTCGTCTTGCCGGAACCGGAGGGGCCGAGCATGGCAAAGAATTCGCCGGGCGCGATGGTCAGGTTGACGTGATCGACGGCCCGAACTTCGCCGAAGTGCCGACTCACATTTTCAAAACGAACTGCTGCGGTCATGGTTCTACCCATCATGGAGAGCGCCAGCATCTGTTTGGTGTGCGGGCGCGTCTGTCCGTTCCCTTCCTTCAGCTGAAGGAAGGGCAATCTTCGTGCTTACGATAGTCGAAGTCAGCGACCGCCAATGACGCCGATATAATCCGACACCCAGCGATGATAGGGCACGCATTCGCCCTGGCTTTCGCATTTGGCTGTCGGTGTGCGCCAGAAGCTAATCTTGGCAAAATTGTCGTAGCCGTTGGTGGCGCAGCCTTCGTCGGTCAGGAGCGCATTGCCCTTACAAGCTGCCGGAACGGATGGTACCGCGCCGAACCATGCCGCGGCATCACCTTGCACTTTCGGTTTTAGCGAATGCTCGAACCACTTATAGGCGCAATTGGGGTGCTCGCTATCCACATGCAGCATGGTGGTGTCGGCCCAGCCGGTCGCGCCTTCCTCCGGGAAGGTCGAGCCAACCTTGGCATTTTCCGACTTCAGGAGGTTGACCTGGAAGGGCCACGAGCCGGAAGCCACGACGCCTTCATTCTTGAAGTCATCGATCTGGATCATGGCGTCGTGCCAGTAACGGCTGACGAGCTTGCGCTGTCCACGCAGGAGATCGAGCGCCGCCTTGTACTGGTCTTCGTTGAGTTCGTAAGGATTTTTGATGCCGAGTTCCGGCTTGTGCTTCATGAGATAAAGCGCTGCGTCGGCGATATAGATTGGACCGTCATAGGCCTGCACACGGCCCTTGTTGGATTTGCCGTCTGGCAGGTTCTGCTCTTCGAACACAACGTTCCAGCTCTTCGGCGCTTCGCCCTTGAAGACGTCGGTATTGTACATCAGCACGTTCGGGCCCCAGAGATAGGGCACGCCGTAATGCACGTCCTTGACGGTGAACCACGGCGCATTTTGCAGCCGCTCGTCCACGGTTTTCCAGCTTGGAATGAGGTCGGTGTTGATGGGTTGCACGCGCTTGCCTGCAACAAGACGAAGCGAGGCATCGCCGGAAGCGGTGACGAGGTCGAAACCGCCTTCATTCATCAGCGCCACCATCTCGTCGGAGGTGGCGGCGGTCTTCACGCTGACCTTGCAGCCGGTTTCCTTTTCGAAATCCGTGACCCAGTCGTAATTCTTGTCGGTTTCGCCGCGTTCGATATAGCCCGCCCAGGCCACGATGCTCAGCGCGCCTTCACCTTCGCCAATCGCTTTCAGCGGTTCGGCGGCAATGGCCTGCGTGGCAAAGCTCGCGACGGCCATCAATGCGGTACAGGATTGCAGAAATTTTCTCATCGACCTCTCCCGTTTTATTCACATTCAGTGATTTTGTTCCCGGAGCGGATGGTGTGCTGAAACCCTGCCTTTCGCAAATTCATTTATCGGAAAGCTGGTATCGGTTTTTCCGATACCGGAGCCTAGCACGACAGTTGTAAATTCGTCAGGTCGAGGCGAAACGAGTGATTTTCGAGCACCGGAGCGGAGCGTACATAGAGGTACGTGAGCACCGGAGCACAGAAAATTGCTCGTTGCAGCCCGGCATCACGAAGAATGCAACTGTTGTGCTAACGTAGTCGGCCAGAGCGGGCAGCCTCGGCAATGCCGATAAAGTCCCGCGCGGATTGGGGCAGGCTGGACCCCTTGCGCCAGGCCATGCCGATCTGCACGACGGGCAGCGATCCTGAAACATCGCGGCTTTCGATCCGGTCACCCTCCAATGACCAAGGGCGATAGACGAGATCGGGGAGGAGAGCTATTCCCGCACCCGTGGCGACGAGGCTGCGCACGGCTTCCACTGAACGCGTGCGGAAAGCCACATGCGGGCGCGCACCGAGAGCGGCCAGAAGCTTACCGGTGTTTTCCTCGATTTCATCCACGGTCAGCATGATCAGCGGTTCTTTCGCGATATCGCTCACTGAAATGCTGTCGATGGAGACGAGTTCATGGCCGAGGGGTAACCACAGCCGATAGGGCGAGGTTTCGAGAATTTCCGCGTGCAGCGCCATGCGGTCGCGCAGGTTGGAAATCACCATCACCGCCACGTCCAGCTCGCCGCCGACCAGCAAATGTTCCAGATAGGAGCCATTGTCTTCGATGGCGCTGATTTCAACGCCGGGAAAGGCGCGGCGATAGCGGGCGAGCAGGTCGGACAGCACATAACCCGCCACCAGCGAGGTGACACCCAGATTGAGCTTGCCCTTCTCCTGAATGCGCTGGTCGGCGAAGGAGCGTCGGGCGTCCGATACGCCGGTCAGAATCTTTGTGGCATGGCGGAGAAACTGGTGGCCGTTATGCGTCACTGTCAGACCACGGGGATGGCGCTCGAAAAGCTCGACATTCAGGTCGGTTTCCAGTTCCTTGATCGCTTCCGTGACCGAAGATTGCGAAATCGACAGCTTTTGCGCCGCACGGGTGACAGACCCTTGCTCAGCAACTGCAACGAAATACTGTAACTGCCTTAATGTAAACGCCATTTAGGCAGTTAACCGTGGCCGGCAAAGGATTGCAAGAGCGGTGGATAGGAACTAAAAGCGGATGATCTGGCCAGCGTTGTATGCTAGTTTTGCAACACTGATAGATGAACAGCTAAAATAAAAATAATTCACTTTCTTATTTTCACCAGTTTGAGTAGTGGCCTGCGCCAATAGCGGTCTTCTTCACCCGCAGTGAACGGTTCGACGACAGATTATGCCTCATTGCAGGCAAGCGTGCCGCCTAACGCGTATAATTGCCCGTTGATGCTCGACCTTTGGTCAGTGAGTGTTGAAAATGAACTATGAAAATCGTGGCGCTGGACACGGCGAGGCCGCAGCGACAACAAGCGATAATGGTCTGCCCATCGATGATGCGCAGGCACAAGGGGCGCAGGGCGGGACGAATCGTCTTTCCGCTCACGGGCAGATTCTGACTGGTGCCGATTTCGCCGAGCCTGGAAAACCGGGCGAGCGGCTGGACCTGTTTTTTGAGCAACTGGCCGACAGGTTTTCGGATTCTGTCGCTGTTGTCTCAGACGGGCGTAACTGGACCTATCGGGAACTCGACAACCGCGCCAATCAGTTTGCGCGGCTGCTGATCGAACGCGGCGTTCGTCCGGGCGACCGCATCGGCCTGCTGCTCGACCGCTCCGCCGATACCTATATTGCGCTGCTCGCTGTCATGAAGGCGGGCGCGGCCTATGTGCCGCTGGCAACCGCTTTTCCGGAAGATCGCATGGCCCTCATCATCGAGGATGCCAATGTCCGGCTCGTCATTTCGCTGGAGGCCTATACGGCCCGCGTCGAACAGATGCCTGTGCCGCATGTGCTGATCGATGGCGCGGGCGCGGAAATTTCCAGGCAATCGGTCGCACCGCTGGACAAGGACGCCAGAGCCGCCAACCCTGACCAGATCTGCTATATTCTCTATACGTCAGGAACGACCGGCAGGCCGAAAGGCGTCGCGATCCTGCATCAGAGCTTCTGCAATTTCCTGCGTGTTGCGGCGATGTCCTACGGCTACAAGCCGGGGGACCGTGTTTATCACGGTATGACCATCGCCTTCGACTTCTCGGCGGAAGAATATTGGGTGCCGTTTACAGCAGGCGCTACCGTCGTGCCTGCGCCGGGGCCGATGACGCTGGTGGGTGAAGAACTCGCCGATTTCCTGCGGACGAATGACATCAACTGCATGGCGTGCAGCCCTACGCTGCTGTCTTCCATTGAAACGGATGTGCCGAAGCTGCGCCTCCTGATGGTGGGTGGCGAGGCCTGCCCGCTCAATCTGGTAACGCGCTGGACAAAGCCGGGTCGACTGCTCCTCAACACCTATGGTCCGACGGAAGCGACCGTGACTGCGACGATGGGTGTTCTGACGCCTGACAAACCGGTGACCATTGGTGCGCCGCTGCCGACCTATTCGATTGTCATCATCGAGCCGACGGAATCGAAGCTGACCGACCCGGATGAGCTGGGCGAAATTGGTATCGCCGGTATCGGCCTTGCTGTCGGTTATCTCAATCGGCAGGATCTGACCGACCAGAAGTTCATTCCCGACTTTATCGGCCTGCCCAACAACCCGTCCGCGCGTATCTACCGCACGGGCGATCTGGGTCGCATCAATGCTGCGGGCGAGATCGAGTATCACGGGCGTATCGACACGCAGGTGAAGATTCGCGGCTATCGCATCGAGCTTGGCGAGATCGAAGCCGTTCTGCTCGATCAGCCGGGTGTTGCACAGGCCGCCGTCACCACCTGGGAAATCGAGCCGGGCCGGGTGGAACTGGTTGCCTATTATGCGCCGAAATCGGGCGTGCCGCCGTTGCAGCGCGCCGATATTGCGCGCGAGCTGAAGCGCCGTCTGCCATCCTACATGGTTCCGGCCTATCTCGAAGAGCTGGCCGCCATTCCGATGACGGTCTCCAACAAGGCCGATCTGAAGCGCCTGCCGAAGCCGACCAATGTTCGTCTGTCAGCGGAACGGGAAATCGTGCCGCCGAGCAATGACGATCAACGCTTCATGGCGGATGCGTTGGCGGAAGTGCTCAATCTGGACGAAGTTTCGGTCGAGGATCATTTCTTCGACGATCTGGGCGCGAATTCCCTGCTCATGGCGCGTTTCTGCGCCCGTGTGCGCACGGCGCAGGGCTGGGAAACGGCATCGATGCGGGATATCTACCTGCATCCGACAATCGCAAGTCTGGCGACGCATTTGCATGCGCCGCAGCAGAAAACGGCGGCTATGGTCGAGCGTCAACTTACCCATAAGGCATCCAATTTCGCTTACTGGGCGTGCGGCGTTGCACAGCTCGCCTTCTATGCAGTCTATGCTTATATCGCGCTGGTTTTCTTCGATGGTGGTCTAGACTGGGTCTACGACGCGCTCGACAATCCGCTTCAGCTTTACTTCCGCTGCGTTGTGCTGGCGGCGGCAAGCTTCTTCGCGACGACCGGTTTTGCCATCGTTGCAAAATGGGTGCTGATCGGCCGCTGGAAGACGGAGAGCTTCCCGATCTGGGGCTTGCGTTACTATCGCTTCTGGGTGGTCAAGACGCTGATCCGCACCGCGCCGGTTGTCCTGTTCCGCGGCAATCCGCTCTATAGCCTCTATCTGCGGCTTCTAGGCGCAAAACTCGGACGCAACACGGCCATTGAATGCCGGGCAATTCCGGTCTGCACGGACCTGATTTCCATCGGCGAGAATTCCATTCTGCGCCGGGAATCCAATATTCTCGGGTTCAAGGCCGAAAGCGGTTATATCCACACGGGCAGCATCACCATTGGCGATGGCGCTTTTGTGGGCGTCGGTTCGACCATCGATATCGACACCCGGATCGGTAATGGAGCGCAGCTCGGCCACGCGTCGTCGTTGCAGCGCGGTCAAAGCATCCCGGATGGCGAACATTGGCATGGCTCGCCTGCCGCGCCGACCACGGCGGACTATTGCAAGGTGCGCAGCATCACGCTTTCCAAAACCCGCCGCATCATCTTCGAGATCGTGCAGCTGGTCGGGCTGTTCATGCTGGTCACGCCGTTCCCGTTTCTGTTCCACAGCTACTGGCAGAATGTCAGCGACGACTATCAGGAAACCATCGGCATCGTGGCAATCGGCACGACTGTTACATTGTTCGGCGCGTTGGCAGCCGCGTTTATCGCCGCGGTTGCAGTTCCGCGATTGGCCAGCCTGTTCCTGAAGCCAAACCGCACCTATACGCTTTACGGCTTCCATTACTGGCTTCAGTCGATGGTGGAGCTGGCCAGCAATTCGCGCCTTCTCAATCTGCTGTTCGGCGATAGCTCGGCGGTGGTGCACTATATGCGGGCTATCGGCTGGAACCTGAACAAGGTTGTACAGACCGGGTCCAATTTCGGCACCAACCAGCAGCATGAAAACCCGCTTCTGTGCGAAATCGGCAGCCAGACCATGGTGTCGGATGGTCTGTTCATGATCAACACGCATAAATCGGCGGCTACGTTCCGGCTGGAACACACGAAGGTCGGTGAGCGGAACTATTTCGGCAATAATATCTTCTATCCGTCCGATGGACGAACCGGGGAAAACTGCCTGCTGGGCACCAAGGTTATGGTTCCGATCGAGGGGCCAGTGCGTGAGAATGTGGGGCTTCTGGGTTCGCCTTGCTTTGAAATCCCGCGCATGGTCAATCGCGATAAGGAACTGATTGCCAATATCGACGAAGATGATCGCCTGCGTCGTTTGCGTCGCAAGAACTTCCACAATTTCCGCACCGGACTGATGTTCCTTGCGGAACAATGGCTGATGCTGTTTGCCACGCTGGCAATCTGGGACCGCGCGCTGAACTACTACGACGACTGGAAATATAACGCGCTGTTCGTGGCCGTGGTTCTGACGGCAGGCATTGCGATACCGTTCTATATATTCATCGAACGGCTTTCGCTGGGCTTCGGTAAGCTTAAGCCGCGCATGACGACGATCTATGATGAGGCCTTCTGGCGACATGAGCGCCATTGGAAACTGTCGGATTCGCCGATTACGCAGCTCTTCGCCGGGACACCGTTCCGTCCGATGATCCTGCGTTGCCTTGGCGTGAAGGTCGGTCGCCGCGTCTATGATGGCGGCGCCAATCTGACCGAGCGTTCGCTGGTCGAAATCGGCGACGATGCGACCTTGAATGAAGGTTGCGTAATCCAGCCGCATTCGCTGGAAGAAGGCGCTTTCAAGTCCGACTTCATCCGTATCGGCAATGGCTGCACACTCGGACCATCGGCATTCGTGCATTATGGCGTGGTGATGGGCGACGGCTCCATCGTTGATGTCGATTCCTTCGTCATGAAGGGCGAGGTGCTTGAGCCTTATTCTGTCTGGCGTGGCAATCCGGCCAAGCTCAACCGTTTTGTCGTCCCGGTGACGCAAGATGGAACAGTACTGGCCAATGTCAAGCAGGCAGCGGGTTCTGCTGCTCTTCGTCCGGTGGGGGCCTCCGCTTGACCGATCCGACTTCCAGCACCAGTGATATCCGGCTGCAATCCGTAACGGATGACTTGCGGTCACGGATTGCAGCGCTGGAGCTGGCACCGGGACAGGAAAACCTTGTCGCGGATAATGCCAGCTCGCTGGAAGAGGCAGATGAAGATGAGGATGCCCGGCCACGCGCTGTTTTTGCAGGCGGCGCGTTGGTCGGCTTCCTCATGTATGATGCGACGAGCGATGACGACAATGCGCAGATTTATCGCTTCATGATTGACCGCGCTTTTCAGGGGCGCGGTTACGGAAAGGCTGCATTGCAGCTGGTCCTGGCCGAGATAAAGGCGCTCGATCACATTCGCCGCGTTTCCATCTGCTACGAGCCGGAAAACGAAGGCGCGCGCCAGCTTTATGCCAAGGCGGGCTTTGTTGAAGACGGTCTCGACGAAGACGGTGAGATGATCGCCCATCTTGATCTTCGCGGGTGAGAATACCGATATGGCAGAACCTCAGTCCGGCTTTTCCGAAACGTCGCTTTTGGAAAAGGCGCTGAACGAAGCCATGCGCGCAATCGCGCCCAAGGGCATTTCAACCGCTTGCCGGGTCATTCAGGACGGGGATGAAACCCGCTTACTGGGTGATGAGACTGCTACGCTTCCGGCACGAAATCCGGTTCGTCGTCGCGCCAGCGGCGCGGCACGCCTTGCAGCGCGGGAATTGCTCAAAGAGCACGGCAGGGGCGACTTTGCGATTTTGCGCGGCGCTTCGGGCGAGCCAATCTGGCCATCGGGCATTGTCGGCTCCCTCGCTCATGATGACGATATGGCTGTTGCTGCTGTGGCAAGCAGCGCCGTTTTTCTCTCAGTCGGGATTGATGTGGAACCGGCTATTGCGCTGCCGGAGGATATTGCCGCGTTGGTGAAACAGCCGGGCGACCGGTTACCAGAGGGCACGGGCGATACAGATCGTATTCTGTTTTGCGCCAAGGAGGCGGTCTATAAGGTCGTCTATCCGCTGGACCGCATGATATTGAACTATGACGATATCATCGTCGATCTTCAGCACGGCCATGCGCGCACCACGACGGGCAGAAATGTCCGGGTCGTTTTTTGCTGCGCGCCGAAAATTGTGGCGCTGGCCTATCTCTAAAAAGCATCGAAGGCCGGAACCTGGCGGGCTTCCGGCCTTCGACATGTGTGGAGACGTATCAGGAATGAGCTGATACGAACTCCGACATTCTGACGATCAGGAAGGTGCCGACAGTGGCGCCAGCGTCTTGAAGACCAATGGTCTTTTCCTGGAAGGCTGCAGCCTTGCCATGCTGGGCAACCAGAGACTTGGTTGCTTCCAGCGCGTCTTCGGCAGCCTTGGCTGTAGCAGCCAGTGCGTCGGGCAGGGAAGCACCCGCAGCAGCCTGAGCTTCAAGCGTGACAGCAATCGGGTCGAGGACGTCAAGCAGGGTCTTGTCGCCAACCTTGGCCTTGCCACGTTCTGCAACACCGTCGCGATAGGCGCGCCAGAAGGCCGCCATTTCGGCAGTGCCAATCGCGTCAACGCCTTCGCAGGCCTTGCTTGCACGCAGGAAACCCGTTGCCGTCAGCGTGCCCATGGTGGACGGAGCGACGCGGGCCATAGTGGCGCCGGCCAGACGCAGCAGCTTGGCAATACCAGCAGCTTCGCCTTCTTCGGCGGTTGCTTCAGCAGCGGCTGCGAAAGCCTTGCTCATGGTGATGCCCAGATCGCTATCGCCAACCTTGCCGTCGAGCGAGATCAGGAATTCGCGCTGTTCTGCGAAGAGCTGTTTCCAGCTGTCGAACAGATTGATGAGATCGGAAGCCTTGATGGTGTTCATGGCGTCACCTCAACCGGCAATATGCTTGAAGAACGGCGTGTTCGCCGAAGCAGCGATAAGCGGCTCCAGTTCGTCGTCGAGATGCAGCACGGAGATCGAAGCACCGGCCATTTCCATGGCGGTGGCGAATTCGCCGATCCAGATATGCTTTACCTTGACGCCACGCTCGTCGAAGAGCTGCGCCACGCGGCGGAACATGATATAAAGTTCTTCCAGCGGCGTGCCGCCGAGACCATTCAGCAGAATGGCAACTTCATCGCCCTTGGCATAATCCTGTTCGGCGAAGATGCGGCCCAGAAGCTGATCGACAACGGAGTCTGCCGGAGCAAGCTTGGTGCGGCTGATGCCCGGCTCGCCATGGATGCCCATGCCGATTTCCATTTCATCGTCGCCGATGGAGAAGGTTGCATGGCCGATTTCCGGCACAACGCAGCTCGACAGGGCAACGCCCATCGTGCGGGTGCGCAGGCGAGCCTTGTCGGCGAGACGGGTCACTTCGTCGAGCGACAGGCCGTTGGCTGCTGCTGCACCGGCTGCCTTGTAGATGAAGAAAATGCCTGCAACGCCGCGGCGCTTGTGTTCTTCACCAACAACCGACGAGGCGACGTCGTCATTGCCGACAACCTGCTTGACGGTGATGCCGTCGAGATCGGCCAGTTCGGCAGCCATGTCGAAATTGATGATGTCGCCCGTGTAGTTGCCATAGATGTAGAGCACGCCTGCGCCCTGATCGATAGCCTTGGTGACCTGATACATTTGTTCAGCACTTGGCGACTGGAACACACCGCCGACGGCTGCGCCGTCGATCATGTTCTCGCCGATATAGCCGAGGAATGTCGGCAGGTGGCCCGAGCCGCCGCCGGTTGCGATGCCGACCTTGCCAGCCTTCGGCTTGGCAGTGACCATGCAGCGCTTGTCGTCGTTGACAAAGGTCAGTTCGGGATGGGCCCGATAGATGCCTTCCAGCATCTCATCAACGAAATTGACTGGATCGTTCAGGAACTTCTTCATGATTTCCTCTTGAGATTATCGGGTTATTTCTTGCGTTGCTGGGTGACGAAGAAGGCGGCGGCCAGAAGAATGAAGCAGCCGACGACGAGACGCTGCCACGTGCTGGGAATACCGACCAGGACCAGAACGCTGTTGATGACGGTGATGAGCAGAACACCCAGAATGGTACCGAAAACGCTGCCCGTGCCGCCGGTAATACGTGCGCCGCCCAGAACCACAGCAGCAATGACGCTGATTTCGGTTCCGACAAAGTCGAATGGGCTCGACTGACGGTTGGCGCAAACATGGATGATGCCTGCAAGACCGGCGAGACCACCGGCATATCCGAACAGGAACAGATGAATGGTGCGCAGATTATAACCAAGGCGGCTTGCGATCTGGCTGTTGCCACCCATGGCGAAAATGGCGCGGCCCATCAATGTGCGGTTCAATATCCACCAGGTCAGGATCGCTGCGGCTGGCAGGATCAGGAAGTAGAACGGCATGGTGATGGTTGCGCCGTTGGCGGATTCGAACTGGAACAGGGGCAGGCGGCCAAAAGCGCCCATCGTTGGCGGCAGCGACATGATCCAGACCGTGCCGACAAAAGCCAGCAGGAAGCCACGGAACAGATATTGCGTGCCGATGGTGACGATCAGCGACGGAACTTTCAGACTATGCACCAGAACGCCGTTGATCAGGCCGAGAAAGACACCGCCGGCAATCGCCATCAGGATGACGAAGACGATGGGAAGCGTCGGCATATAGGCCTGCACCAGCAAGGTCAGCGAATAGACCGTACAGGCGGCAATGGCCGTAAACGATACGTCGATGCCGCCAGCGGCGAGAATGATGAAGACGCCAAGCGCGAAAAGGCCCATCACGACACTGGCGCGACCGATATCGATCAGTGTCGAAGCCTGCAGGAATGCAGGATTGATGATCGACACGATCACACAGATCGCGACCAGAAGAAAGAAGGTGATGGATTCAGGGCGCCTGCGAATGAAGTCACCCAGCTTGAAGGATCGGGTCTGGCCCAGTTCCTGCTGATATTGCGACGCGCTCATTGCGGTAGTTCCTCTGGGAATTTTTCTTTTTGGGACGACATCATGGCTTGGTAGAGCTGGTCTTCCGTCGCCTCGGCGGCGTCAAATTCCTTGACGATGCTTCCCGCATTCATGACGAGAATGCGGTCGGCGTTTTGCAGCAGTTCCGGCAGGTCATCGCTGACGATAATGAGGCCCATGCCCGCTTCGGCCAGTGTCTGGATGGCACGGTAGATCGTATCCTTCGATCCGACATCGACGCCCACAGTCGGGCCGTGCAGCACGAGGAGCTTCGGACCGATGCTGAGCCAGCGACCGATGAGAACGCGCTGCTGATTGCCGCCCGAAAGGGCGCCGACCGGCAGATCCAGGTTCTTGGTGTTGAGGCGCATCTGCTCCATCAGCGAGGCGGCGATTTCGCGGCCCTTCTTCTGGTTGATGACGCCGAGGCTGTTGCTGAGGCGGGTCAGGATCAGCGCAACTTCGTTTTCGAAAATCGATTTGTCGAGGAACAGTCCCTCTGCGAGACGATCTTCCGGCACGTAACCAATACCGAGTTCAATGGCTTCGGCAGGGCTCTTGACGTTGATCTTGCGGCCTTCGAGCGTGATCGCGCCATTGGATGCCGGATCAACGCCAGTGATCGCCATCGCCAGCTCGTTGCGGCCTGAATCGGCCAGACCTGTAATGCCGAGCACTTCACCCTTGCGGAGTGACAGGTTGATATTCTTGAAGTCCGGCGACGACAGGCCGTCCAGCTTCAGTAGTTCCGCATCGCCCGGCGTACCGGTGCGATAGCGCTCGGCGTCGATTTCGCGGCCGATCATCAGCTCGGAAAGCTGCTTCTTGGTGTAGTTTTCAATCGGCCCCTGCGCCACGCATTGGCCATCGCGGAAGACGACGGCGTTGCCGCCGATGCGGTAGCATTCATCGAGCTTGTGGGTCACGAAGAGGACGGCGACATTGTCTGCACGCAGGCGATTGACGACTTCGATGAGGTTATCGACTTCGCGGCGCGTCAGCGACGTGGTCGGCTCATCCATGATGACAAGCTTGGCGCTCGTCGCGATCGCACGGGAAATGGCGACCAGCTGGCGCATGGCAAGCGGCAGTTCGGAAACGATGGTGTTCAGGAATGCGCGGTCCGTCGGCAGACCGACAGTGCTCAGCGCACGTTCCGCCGTCTGACGCAGCTTGGTGCGGTCGAAGCGGCGCAACAGCTTGCCATTGCCTTCGACGAGCTGCTGATTAAGCGCGACGTTTTCGGCAACCGTGAGGTTGGGGATCAGCGAAAGGTCCTGATAGACAGTCTCGATGCCCGCAGCCAGCGACTGGATCGGATCGAGTTCTTTATAGGTCTTGCCATTGAGAACAATTTCACCCTCGCTCGGACCATGCGCGCCGGACATGATCTTGATGACGGTGCTCTTGCCGCATCCATTCTCGCCGAGAAGGTGATAGGCCTCTCCGAGATTGAGCGTGAGGTCGATGCCGCGCAATGCATGCACGCCGCCGAACCGCTTGTGGATGTTGCGCAATTCGAGAAAACGCTCCGGTGTCCGGCCGTTTTCCGTCTTATTGTTCATCGTAGTTGACACGTTAATTCCTCTGCCACAACGCATCATCGCGCTTGCGCGCAACGGTTCCGCTGTCGGCTGGTTGGCGGCATTAAAGCACTAAAATCAACCGGGGTTGGTTGCCCGGATGCTTTCCATTCGCGGAAAGCATCCAGGCTTTGACGCTATATGGCGGGGGTGAACGGAATCCACACCACTAGCAGTCGGATCTTCTAAGGCTTCTTAGAACAGGTGTTCCTTGTAGGAATCCTTGTCGGCAATAACCATGCCGTTGCCGATGACGAGGAGGCCTTCGCCTGCACCCTTCTTCACCGAAACCTTGTTGTAGCCTTCAACGCCGAGGTCGATACCGTCCTTGACTTCCTTCTTTTCCAGAAGAAGCTTGGCAACAGCATTCATCGCCATGCCAGCCTTCTGCGGATCCCAGAAGCCGATAGCCGTGATGGCGCCGGATTCCAGAAGGTCAGCCGAAGGGTTCGGAAGGCCGGTGCCGACGAGGCAGACCTTGCCGCTCAGACCGGCTTCATCGATCGCGCGGCCAATGCCGAGAACGTCGTTGCCAGCCGAGCTCTGGAAGCCCTTCAGGTCAGGATGCTTACGCAGGATTTCCTTGGCCTTTTCGTAGGTGCCGTTGGCATCGTCGAAGGATTCGTTGTTCGGATCGACAAGCTGCATGTCCGGATACTGCTTGGCGTTTTCTTCAGCCGAGCCAACCCACTGCATATGCGTACGGCTGCCGAGCGAGCCGACGAAGGTCGTCCACTTGCCGCTCTTGCCCATGCACTGTGCCAGGCGTTCGTTCAGGGCTTTGCCGTAGTCGGCGTTGTCGAAAGCTTCGACGTCGGCCATGGTGTTGATCTGGTTGTCGGCTTCGTGGGTCACGACAACGATGCCGCGTTCGATGGCGCGCTTGAACGTGCCTTCGAGAACAGCCGGATCCATCGGAACGACGGCAAGCGCGTTGACGCCCTTGGCGACCAGATCCTGAACGATCTGAAGCTGCTGTGCTGCGTCGGCAGTTGCCGGGCCGCTCTGGGTTGCAACCACATCCGGGTTGGCCTTCTGGTAGGCTTCAACGCCGGTGTTCATGCGGTCGAACCACGGAATACCGCTGATCTTGACAACGGTTGCGATGACCGGCTTGTCCTGCGCGGCCAGCGTGCCTGCGCCGCCTGCAAGTGCAGTGGCAGCAATGAGCGTTCCAGCGAGCAGCTTCTTCGTCTTAGCTTTCATGACTTCCTCCTCAGTAAGAGTCCCTCAGTATTACGGTTTGGTGCTTGAGGGTTGAGCACCAATTGGTGCCTTGGTGCGATTGCCCAAGTTAAAGAAACTGGCGACGTCGTATCGTCCGACAGCGAGGAATGCGAGCAGCAGCAGGCCCCAGGCGAAGTCGCGGACAAAGTTGGACAGTCCACCGAAATTCAGCAGGCTCGACATGAGCTGCAAGGCGATGGCACTCAGCACCACGCAGATGATGCGACCGTAACCACCTTCAGGCTTCACACCCGCCATAACGACGATGAGAATGGCGACCAGCAGATAGGAGCTGCCATAATCATATTTCACGTTGACGTTGCGTGCGGCGATGATCACGCCTGCAATGCCAGCCAAAAGGCCACTGGTTGCGTAGGTTGCGATCAGAACGCGGGCGCGGGGGAACCCGGCGAAGACAGCCGCCTTCGGATTGGTGCCCATCAGCATCAGCCATGCGCCGAAAGGCGTGAAGCGAACCACAGCGCCGATCAGAATGGCGACCGCCAGGAAAATCAGGAAGCTGATCGGCACAGCGAGGAACATGTCATTGCCGATGCGCGACAGAAGGTCGGGGCTGCCGACCATGACGGCGCGGCCTTCCGAAACCACGACAGCAAGACCCATGAAGGCCATCTGCGTGCCAAGCGTGCAGAGAATGGGCGTTATGTTGAAACGCGCAATCAGGATGCCGTTGATGATGCCGCCTGCAAGGCCGATGATCAGCGCAAGCACGATGAATGCGACGCTGAAGGCGAGCGGGTTCACGGAGGCGGACACGAAGGACGAAGCGATAACCGCTGCTACCACGCCTGCCAGATTGGCAAGCGCGATGCCCGACAGGTCGATGCCGCCGTTGCCGGCGCACATGGCCAGCATTACGCCGATGGCAAGAAGGCCGATTTCAGGAACCTGGCCAGCCATGGACTGCAAGTTGAACAGGGAGAGAAAAGACCCGCCGGAGATGTACGCGCCAAGAGCGAGCAATCCCACATTAATGACAACAAGCATGGCAAGCGGGTTGCTTGTCCTCTGCATGGTCTCCTCCTACAGCGTTTACTAAACAAAAATTTATTTCACTAAACCTATTGCCTTGCTAACGGCGATGTCAAGCGGAGCCTGCCTAATTTTTGGTTGATTTGCGCAGGTTTTCAGCTTAATCGTTTTAAAACACGGCAGTTGTGTTTACTAAACAAATAGTGTTTTATCGCCGTGCTTTCTGAGTGGCGTGATGCAGATTTCCGAATAAGATACGCATTGAAGAGGAATCCAGCCTGTCATTCTGGCGCTGCCAAAGCGGGCCAGTCGGGCGGGTGAGGCCTGAAGCGGCCAAAAAGGGGAATGACGTGCTGATGACGGCAGCCGTGCGGAGCGTATGAAAAAGAAGAAATCTTTTACGATCAGGGATATTGCCGAGAATGCGGGTGTTTCTCCGGCCACGGTTTCGCTTGTGCTCAACGGCAAGGGCGAGATTTCAGGTGAGACACGAGCACGCGTTCTTGAGGCTGTATCGCGGTTGAACTATGTGCCGCGCGTCGCCAAAACCGGCAATGGCACCAGCGGACCCGGCGAAACCATCCGGTTCCTGAAGATTTCCAAACATGGCGGCACGGTCAATCGTGATCACAGCGTCTTCGTTTCGGACTATATCGACGGCATGTCGTCGGAAGCATCCCGCCGCAATTATACGCTGGAGGTTGCCAGCTTCGAAGGGCAGCCGGTCAGCGCTGTGGCGGAATCACTCGCAGGCGCGCCGGTTCGTGGCGTCATTGCGCTCGGCACCGAATTGTCGGCAGTCGATATCCACATGATACAGGGCATGGGCCTGCCCACGGTTTTCATCGACACATTCTATGATGTCGTCGAGGCCAATTTCGTGGACATGAACAATGAAGACGCCGTCTTTAAAGTCCTGTCGCACTTCAAACAGTCCGGCTTTTCCCGGATCGGCTTTGTCGCCAGCCCCACCGAGACGATGAACTTCCGTCTGCGCCGCGAAGCTTATGTGAAGAACATGCAGCGGCTCAACCTCAAGGTTCAGCCCGAGGATATCCTGTCGGTCGAATCGACCTATGAAGGCGCCTATCGCGATACGCGAGAATTGCTGAAATCCGGGCACGATCTCGCTGAATGCTATTTCTGCACCAATGACATCATTGCCTATGGCTTCATCCGGGCGTTGAAGGAAAGCGGCGTCCGCATTCCGGAAGATGTTTCGGTGATCGGGTTTGACAATCTGCCGCAAAGCGCGACCATGGAGCCGATGCTGACCACGGTTGACGTTTCCAAGCGCAAGATCGGCAATGTCGCGGTGTCGATACTGGACGATCTGATCAATGCGGCCGACAAGCAGCCTGCGGTTAAGGTTCTCGTCGGCGCTGACCTCGTGATCAGGCAAAGTGATTCCGTTCTGTCATCCCGCAAAAAGAAGCGCCAGCAACTGGAAGCTGCTGGCGAGTAACGCCCCTATTTTTCAGGGCGTTTCATTGTCATTCATGATGGACCAGAGCCGGTAATTTTGAGGGCCGTGAACAGGCGCGCCGGGCTGGTGCCGCATGCGCGCCCAATCCATCAGTTTGCCTTGCCGATGAAGTCGCTGGCAAAGCGTTCGGCGATGGCCTGAATGGCCGCATGAATGGGGCCAGCCGTCAGGCTCGGCAGAACAGAGCCATCCACGACATAGACATTATCCAACCCATTCAGCCGCAGATCGGGATCGACCACTGCGGCATCGTCCTTGCCCGTGCGACAGGTTCCCGATGGGTGATGATGCGTGATGGCAGCCTTGGCGATAAAGGCGTCGATATCATCCTCGGTTTCCACAGCTCCGGGAAGAATTTCATGGTCGCGCCACTCATCCAGTTCGGGGCGGTGCCCGATCTCCCGTGCTGCCGCGAGGGCCGCCCGAAACAATCGCCGGTCGTTCTCGGTCTGGAGATATTGCGGGTCGATCCTAAGGGGATCGTCCAGACCTGCGCCAGTTATGCGTATTTCCCCACGGCTTGTGGGATGCGTGACGCCGAACAGGAAGGAATAGGCGCTGCCCGGTGCTGGCGCCGTGAAAAGTTCCGACACAATGGGCGCAACACCGCATCCGACGACGATTTCGGGCTGGCCGTCCGTCGCGGTGCCATCGGCACGCATATAGGCCATGCTCTCCGAATGTTGCAGACGGGATGGCGCCAGCTTTTGTCTGGCAGCATAGAGATTGCCTGCGCCAAGCAGGTGATCCATCAGATTGCGACCCAGTTCAGGTGCTTTGATGCGGCAGGCCACGCCAGCCTCATGCAACACGTCTTCCGGTCCAATGCCGGAACGCATGAGAAGGGCGGGGCCTTCCAGCGAACCCGCCGAAAGGATGATTTGGTCAGCGGTGATTGTGGCAGGCCCTTGCGGGCCGATAACCTCAAAACCGGCGGCACGAGCATTGTAGAAACTGAGATGTCGGGTCTTTGTGCCTGTCAGTATCGTCAGGTTGGGACGCGCGCGTACGCTTGGTGTCAGCCATGCTTCGGCGACCGTTACGCGTCGGCCATCGCGGATCATCAGCGAGTTCGGCGTGACGCCAATCATCTGGCCGCTGCTGTGACCGGGAATGCGGGGCAGGCCAAGTGCAGCACCCGCTTCTATAAAGGCGCGGGTCAGGGGGCTGACCTCCTCGTGCGGTATCCATACCGGCATCGGGCCGCCCCTGCCGTGGATACCATCGCCGCCCAGTGCGTGGTCTTCATTTGCCATGAAGGCTTTCTGCAAGCCTTCCCAACTCCAGCGTTCATCGCCCGTCGCTTCCGCCCATGCAGCAAAGTCGGCGGGGTGGCCGCGCATGTAACCCATGGCATGCAGCAGGCTGGAGCCGCCCAACGCCTTGCCGCGCGCCCAAGCAAAACTGCGACCGGCAGCACCTGGCTGCGGGACGGTATTATAGTCCCAGTCGTAGGGGCGATGCTGGATCGCGGGCCACATGGCCGGTTTCCAGATATCGGGGTCTGTCGGCTCGCCACCGGCCTCGATCAGCACGACTTGCCGTGCCGAATCTTCGCTCAGCCGTGCGGCGAGAAGGGCGCCAGCAGAGCCGGCGCCGATGATTGCCACGTCGTATTGTGCCATGGCCTTACTTCTGATCCGCAGGAACCACGACGCCTTCCAGTGTCATGACTTCGCCATCGAGGGAGACAGAGCAATTGCGCAGCGGAATATCGAGATGGCACGGCGTATCGCGATCACCGCCTGCTTCGGTATTCGGACCCGACGACCACAGGAAATTGCCTGCGAAGGAACGCGCATCCATGCCGAGCTGGGCCTCAGGGTTGTAAAGGCCGAGCACCGTCCAGTTGGCGCGGTTTTCCAGGCCCCAGCCGACATGGGCCATCGCATAGGCGCGGGGATCATTGAAGCTGTCCATGAACTTGCGCATGAACTCGGCGTCGTAACCGCCTTTGATATCGACGATAAAGCCCTTTTCGATGGTGACCGTAATCGGCGCGCGTGCGTATTTCTTGAACGGCAGCAGGATGTCGCCTTCGTCGATGACGATGGTGCCTTCGGCACTCCCTTCATCCGGCCAGCGAGCCGAAAAGCAGCTCGGCCAGTGGTCCCAGCGGCCCGGCTCATCGGCCAAACCATATTGCGTGAGAACCGGATATTGCCCGAGGCGGCAGCGGAAATCCGTACCGGCTTTCGAGGTCACGTGCATTTCCTTGGCCGCACCGATCTTCTTGGCGGCAGCGAGAACGCGCAGCTTGTCTTCCGGGCGTGGAATCTGGCGCATCATGATTGCCGGTGGTTCCACCGCCAACAGCATGCGCGTGCCGGTCTTCAATACCTCTTCCTGTTCCTTGGAAAACAGAAGCTGCAATGTGTCGATGACCATGTCGGACGCCATGAGGCAGGCCAGCGCTGCCGAATTGCCGTCGAGTGGCGTCTTGCCGATATAGCCAGACTTGTCCGGCGAGATCGCTTTTTCAGCATTGACCGGAGCAAGGTTCAGTTCGGTAACAACCGCACCAAGATCGGAAGCTGCAAGCTTGGCGATATAGGCGATCTGCTTGTTGCTGTCGTCACTCGTCAGAATGGTGACCTGTTCGCCAGCTTTCAGGTTGCACATTTCGAGCACCTGTCTCCAGCCCTTCAGGAACTGAGCGTCGCTGATTGACATGATATGATACCTCCATTGGGCGTCTGCCCGTTTGACATTGTGGCTGCACCAGAGAGCACGTCGGCCAGTCCCGATGAAGAAAGTGCTCTATCTATTTGTTATTGTGTTTATTCTGGTGCAGCCGGTTCCCACTCTGTCGGATTGCTAGAGCACATCCCGAAAAGTGCGAAGCGGTTTTCGGATAAGATGTGCGACAAAACAAAAGGCTAGAGCGGTTATTACGATTCAACCTCTGCTGAGACCGCTCTAAAGTGCATTTTGGTTTGCCAGTGTGAAAAAGTTGCGGTTGTAGTGCAGCAGCGGCGATGTTTCGGGTCCGAAGCGAATGGCCTTTACATTACCGATGAAAATCGAATGGCTATCCGTCTCGGAAACCGTGGCGATCTCGCAATCGAGATTGGCCATGGCGTCATCGAGAGCCGGAGCACCTGTCGCAAGGCTTGTCCAGCGATAGGGCGCAAATTTGTCTTCACCCATCTGGCCGATCTGGCCTGCGAAACGCATGGCGACTTCACGCTGGCGGTCGGCGAGAATATTGACGCAGAAGCTGCCCGCCGAGGTGATCGCCTTGTGCGCCTCGCCGAAGCGATTGACGCAGACAAGCATGGAAGGCGGCGTCAGCGACATGGAGCAGACGGCAGTTGCCGTCAGGCCGCGCCGCTGATCCCCTTCACCGGCGGTGATGATGTTCACCGTCGCCGCAAGCTGGCGCATGGCGGAGCGAAAATCATCGGTCAGCTGATCGGTGGCTGGCTGGATCATAGGGTGCCTCCTTTTGCAGCAAGCACGGTTTCAAGAAAGAGTGCCGCTGAGGCGAGCCGGTGGTCGGCGCCGCGCGCGCCGACAAGCTGGACACCGACTGGCAATCCCTTCGGGCCTTTGCCTGCGGGGAGGCAGATGAGCGGCACTTGCAGGACACTCCACAGCCGGTTGAAAATCGGGTCGCCAGTTGGCGTTCCTTCCGGCGCTTCGCCCGGAGCGGCAAGCGTCAACACCGCATCGAAACGCGACAGGATCGCGTCCATCATCAGGCGAATGCCCGGAATCTCACCCATGGCGGCACGATAGCGGGCTTCATCGACGCGCCCCTGATCTTCCATCATGGCCCGGGTAACGGGTGTCAGCCGATCCCAATGGCGGCTGGTCTCTGAGACGAGCGACTGGGTGACTTCCCAGCCCATGACGGCTTCATGCAGGTCGAAAATGCCGTCAAACCAGGACGGAGCGGCCAGCACGGTTACGTCTGCACCGGATGCTTCCGCAAGCGAAGCCAGCCGGTTGACGATGTCGATCGCATAGGCTTCTGCCTTTTCAAGTCGCGTGCCGAGCAGGACACCGATGCGAGGGCGCGCTGGCGGTGTAAGGGCGGCGAGTTCGGATTTACCGGTCAGCACTGCGGCGCAATGGGCGGCATCGCCAATGTTGCGGCTGAGAATGCCGAGCGTATCCAGCCCATGGCAGAGCACCTTGATCCCGACCGTGTTGATCGCACCGAAGGTCGGCTTGAAGGCTGTCACACCGCAAAAGCTTGCGGGGCGGATAACCGAACCGGAAGTTTGCGTGCCATAGGCCAGAGGCACCATGCCAGCGGCAACAGCAGCACAGGAACCGGATGACGATCCGCCCGGCGTATGGGCCGGATTGTGCGGGTTGCGGGTCTTGTTCGGGCTTGCCATGGCAAGTTCCGTGCTCACCGTTTTGCCCAGGATCAAACCGCCTGCATTGCGGGTGATCTGCACGGCCGGCGCATCCCATGGCGGCTGAAAGCCCTCATAGATGCTCGTGCCATAGCCCGTGGGCATGTCGGCGGTGTCGATGACGTCCTTAACGCCAATCGGGACGCCAGCCAGCGGTCCCTTGGCTCCAGATGCATCCATCGCATCGGCAGCGGCGCGCGCCTGCGCGGCATCAAGATGCTGCCACGCCATGACCGGGCCGTCTCTGTCCGCAATGCGTTCAAGATAGGCTTCCGTGACCGCACGGGTGCTGAGCGCACCGGAGGCTACGGCAGCAGCAATGTCACGAGCATCAAGGGCAAGGATTTCAGAGTTGTTCATCAAACATTTCCTCAGCCGAATATGGATGGGCGCCGGTCGATCCACGGAGCGGCGCGTTCAAGCTCCGCAGCCAGCGCGAAAAGCAATGCGTCGTTTCCAAAGGCCGCACCGAGATGTGAGCCGATGGGCAGGCCATGAGAACTCATGCCGAGTGGAACCGACATTGCCGGGCAGCCGGATGTGTTGAAAACGGCAGTGAACGGCGAATGCGACCAGAACAGATCGTAGAATTCGTCGATGTTTTTGCCCTGACCGGCAAGCTTGCCCAATAGCGGCGCGGGTTCTGCCGCAGCCGGGGTCAGCATGACGTCATATGTGCTGAAGAACCGCCCTAGCGCTCGTGCCGAAGCGTGAAGCTGGTTGACGGCCCACAAATAGCGAGTGCCGGGTATTGCCAGCGCTTCGCGGACCCATTGCTGATTGACGGGTTCAAGCTTGGCGATGTTGGCAGAGGCTGCATCGCCGCCGCTGACACCCAAAGCCACGTTGACGCCGACGATGATGCGCCATGCCGCTTTCAGCGCTTCCGCGTCATAGCCTGCATCTGCAACTTCTTCGACACTGTGTCCGAGGTCTTCCAGCAACCGCGCGGTGGCGCGCACGCTTTCGACCATTTCTGGATCAATAGGACTGCCGTCCGGCGCAGCGACAATCATCGCGACCTTGAGGCGAGGCGGTGTTTTGTCGAGCGCTGCCAGATAGCTGCCCGGCGTGGCCGGCGAGGCCCATGGGTCACCAAGATCGCTGCCGCCTGTCACGTCGAGCATGGCTGCATTGTCACGCACCGACCAGGTGACGGCGTGTGGTGTGGACATGCCGCCAATGGCTTCAGCGGCAGCCGGGCCAACGGGATTGACCAGCCGCGACGGCTTGAACCCGAAAAGACCGCAATGGCTGGCAGGCAGGCGCGTGGAACCTGCACCGTCCGAACTGTTGGCAAGCGGCACCATGCCGCTGGCGACAGCCGCAGTCGAGCCGCCGGACGAGCCGCCCGCCGTGCGGTTGATATCCCACGGATTGCGCGTCGGGCCGAAGGCATCGGATTCGGTTGTGAAGCTGAGCGCAAATTCCGGCGTGTTGGACTTGCCGACAATCACCATGCCTGCCGCTTTATAGCGCGCGGTGATGGTGGAATCGCGTTTGCTGACGACATTGCGCAGCAGTTCTGACCCGCTCGACAGGAGCATGCCTTCCGCTTCGAAGCCGGTGTTCTTCAACAACATCGGAACGCCCGAAAGCGGGCTTTTGGCCAAGCCGTCGGCGACCTGCTTGCGCGCGAGATCGTAATGCGGATGCACGACGGCGTTGAGCTGCGGGTTGAGCCGCTCGATCCGTTCAATCGTGGTTTCAAGGACTTCGCTTGCGCTGATCTCTTTGTTCGAGATCAGACCGGCAATCGCGATGCCGTCGAGTTTCGCCAGATCATTCATCGTCTCAACTCATCTGCGCTTTGAAAAGATCGAGGTCCCACATGTCCTTGGTGCCCACCAGCAGACCGTCCTGGAACTCGAATATATGCAGACCGTCAAGCGCGATCTGGCGTGGTTCAACATTGTCGCCACGCGGCGTGAAGGTGCCGGTCATGTGATAGGGAACAGCAACCTGATTGCCAGAACGGATATAGCCGCGCCGTTCCCATGCAACGTCAGGCAGCATGCGCCAGAAACCGGTCAGCCCCTCGGCCAGCGCGGCGCGTCCCTGACGCCGTTTCGCCATGGCGACTTCCTCGTGCCAGCCATCGGCGTGATAAAGCGAAGCCGCTCCCTCGGCATCGCGCGAAGTGTATGCGCTATAAAAGCGGTCGATAAGCGTGGACTGGTCCATCGCAATCTCCAACATGTCGCGAAAGAAGAAACCCCGCCCGATTGGCATCAGGCGGGGTCGTCAGAGCTTTACTCGATCCCGGCGATCTTCTTCACCTGGGCGACATAGCCGTCGCGCTTGACCTCATTATAAAGTCGGGCGCGCAGGGCCGGAGCCGGTGTGGCGTTGACGTTTTCAAACAGCGCAACGCGGCCAGCCAGCGAACCGGAGGTCATGTCCCAGATGAAATTCATCAGCTGTTCCTTGACCATGGCCGATACGCCATGTCCGGGCAGCAGTTCATGCAGGAAGTGACCGACTTCCGGATTGTCGAACGCTTTCTTGCCAAAACGCATCACCAGACCCTGACCACACAGTTCCTGAAGGATATGGATGATCTTCGGGTAGTTTTCGATCGAATAGAGGCGACCGGCGGTCAGCATGCCGACATCGGGGCGCATGACATCGCCTTCGGTCGGGACAGCCAGTGCTTCGGCAGCGGTGACGAAGGCGCGGAGCGTCTGCGCATATTCGACCAGCTGGCCCAGCATCATCTGGACAGCCGGAATTTTGCCGGTGCCGAGATAATCGAGAACCATCTGGCCTGCACCGACGAACAGTTCAGCCTTCACCGCGAGGCGGGTCAGAACATGCCAATGTGCGAAGACGCAGACCGGGCCGTAATAGCTCATAGCCGTCGGATCGCCGAGGTTGAAGAGCCGTTCCTTCGGTACGAAAACATTGTCGAACACGATGAACTGGTCGGCTTCTTCGCCGAGGCTCGACACCGGATGGTCGAACTTGCTCGACAATGGCTGCGAAACCATTTCACGCGAGATCATCTTGATGCCGGGCGTGTCGATTGGCACCGAACCCCAGATGCAGGCATCCGCAGGAGTTTCCTGAATGCCGCCGAGATTGGTGAAGAAAATATCATTGGCCTGAGCGGCAATCGAGCCGACAGTCTTGGCGCCATAGATGTAGACGCCGTCCTTCGTGACCTTACGCGCCTTCAGGAGCGAGGCTTCCGAGGCCTTGGGCGACGAGCGGTCGGCCTGCGGTCCGGCGAGGCTTTCCGACGCGGTCAGATTGTTGTTCTGACCATATTCCATGTAGCGTTCGATGTTTTCGGCGAAGTCCGGATCAATGCCGTCGATGAGCGACTTCTTCTTCTTGAAGGTCGGCAGATAGGCGTAGAGACCAACAACGATGGATGGTGCGAGATCTGGCGGACGTCCGAAGGTGCCTGCGGTCTTGAGCGACGTATATTCGATCATGCGACGGCGGGCGGCCAGGTCTTCCTTGGTGCGCGGAATCTGCCACGAACGGCTGAGAACAGCGCCTGCCTTCTCGTCGTAATAGGTGGTGGCGTCGGCATGTTCTTCGGTGAACTGATCGTCGAACATCGAGGCCAGAAGGTCGATGCCCTTGGCCAGCGCGGGTTCGTCATAGACGGAGTTCAGTTTGGAACCGCCGACCCAGATCTGGCGGTTGTCCTTGAGGGATTCCTTATACTCCGCGCCGGTCTTCAGCCGATGCGGCGTGCTGGCTGGTTTTGTAGCTGTTCCCTGTGTCATTGGGCCTCCTATTTGCAATTGGAATCGCCGGTGTTCCCCGGTTTTATGGAGCGTTTCCGGTTATATAAATCAGGCGCTTTCGGCCTTTTCTTCACGCATTTGCCGGATCACATCCGAAGCAACACGCATCGCGTCGAGCGCGGCAGGCACACCGCAATAAATCGCGGCCTGAAGAATGACCTCAACGATCTCGTTTTCGGTCACGCCATTGTTCAATGCGCCGCGAACGTGGATCTTGATTTCATGCGGGCGGTTCAGCGCCGTCAGCATGGCGAGGTTGAGAAAACTGCGGGTCTTGCGCTCGAGACCGGGGCGGGTCCAGATTTCACCCCAGCACCATTCGGTGACGAGCTTTTGAAGCGGTGCGGTCAGGTCATCGGCATTGGCCAGCGATGGCGCGACATAAGCCTCGCCAAGCACTTCGCGCCGAACCTTCAACCCCTTCTGGAATTGTTCACCGTTGAATTCAGGACGAGTCATACATCTCTCCGTTAAGGTGGCAGTGTGCCAGCTTGTCCCCGTGGTTTTGTCTTTCTTATTGACCCAAGGTTAGACATGCCGGACTTGACCTGTCAATAGATTGTATGACAAGATTACGGTCATACTGTAGGCTAAGATGAAATTGTTCGGCGCATCGACGTCGAATGTGCTTGTGGGGCGGGAGGATCATGGCGGAGCCGATAACGGGATCTGACGGGGAAATAGTACCCTTCGAGCTTTATGCCTTACGTTACGCCACCCATGGCGGGCGAACGATCAAAGACAATTTTCTACATGTCTCTGATCCGCATGAGTCGGGAGCAGATCTCGACTATTTCGTCTGGCTCGCCCGGCGCGGTGACGAGGTTTTCGTTATCGATACCGGCTTCGGGCAGGACGCCGCCGATGCGCGCGGGAGAACCTTGCTGCGAAAGCCGGTGGATGCGCTGGCGCTTCTCGGTGTGGATGCAGGTAAGGTGTCCCAGGTCGTGCTGACACATCTCCACTACGATCATGCGGGAACGCTTGGCGATTTTCCGGCAGCGCATTTTCATTTGCAGGTTGATGAGGCGGGACACGCCACCGGCCCCTGCATGTGCGACCCGAAAGCGCGTGCTCCTTTCGATGTTGAAAACATCGTTGCCTATATCCGCAGCCTTTATGCGGGCAGGATTGAGTTTCACCGCGGCGACCGGGAGCTTTCGCCCGGATTCTGGCTTCATGCTGTGCCGGGCCACAGTGCCGGTTTGCAGGCGGTTCGCGTCTATACCGCGCGTGGCTGGGTGGTGCTGGCTTCCGATGCGACGCATTTTTACGCCAATATGGAGCATCGCAATCCGTTTCCCGTGCTCTACGATGAAGCTTCTCTCATTCGCGGCTATGCCCGGTTGACCGAACTGGCACCAAGCCTCGATCATATTGTTCCGGGCCACGACCCGGCGGTTATGCAGGCCTATTCAGCACCTTCGGCTGAACTGGAGGGGATCGTCGTTCGGCTCGACGTTGCGCCAAGTTTGAGGTGGGAGGAGCTGGCGCGATGACGCTTGCAACAGGACGTGGTGTTCTGATCACCGGTTCGGCCCTTGGTCTCGGGCTGGAACTGGCCCGCAGCTTTGCAAAGGCCGGTGATCGTGTGTTTCTCACCGATATTCTGCCCGAAGTGAGCAATGCCGCGACGGCGCTGAGCCGTGAAACAGGCCAGCCGGTCGGCTCATCAGTGATCGATCTGTCTGAAACCGGTGCAGCCGATCACCTTGCAGCTATTGCAACCGAACAGTTGGGCGGGATCGATATTCTGATCAACAATGCGGTCATTCGCAAAATGTCGCCGGTGCAGGCGTTGGCCGATTCCGATTGGGACAAGGCGCTGGAGGTCAATCTGTCTGCTCCTTTCCGGCTGATTCGCGCCTGTCTGCCGGGCATGCAGGCCCGGGGTTGGGGGCGGATCGTCAATATGGCGTCGGTTTACAGCCTGATCGCGCTGGCCGGTCGTGCGGATTATGTCACCACCAAACACGCAATGATTGGCCTGACGCGGACGGTTGCGCTGGAACTGGCCTCATCCTCAATCACCTGCAACGCGATCTGCCCCGGGCTGATGGCAACCGATTCCGCCCTTGGCCGCATTGAAGTGCTGGCTGCGGAAAAGGGCATCAGCACTGAAGAGGCGACGCGTCTTTTCCTTTCCACCCGTCAGCCGGGTGGCAAATTTATTCCGATGGAGACGGTGACCGCCTTGGCGCTGTTCCTTTGCGGCGCTGCCAGCGAAGGAATCAACGGTGCGGCGATACCGGTGGATAATGGCTGGTCGTTTGCCTGATGGCGCGACCGCGATAACAGGAGAGTGGAATGAGTGAAGTCGGTTTTGTCGGCCTTGGCAATATGGGCCGCCCCATGGCGGAGCGCATCATCGGCGCAGGCTATAAACTTGCCGTCAATGACCGTGCCGAAGCGGCTGTGGCGGCATTGGTTGCCGCAGGGGCGGAAGAGGCTGGCACCATCGGCGAATTGACCGCGCGCGCAGAGACGATCTTCCTGTCTTTGCCGACGCCCGAGGTGGTGATCGCTGTCGGGCGCAGCATTGCGGCCAATCCCGGCGTGGTGAAACGCGTCGTCGATCTGTCGACCACCGGGCCGAAGGCCGAGATGGATCTGGCTGAAATATTGTCGGCTGCGGGCATTGCTCTGATTGATAGTCCGGTTTCGGGCGGTGTCGCAGGTGCCAAGAAGGGCACACTTGCGCTTATGGCCGCCGGACCTTCGGCGCATTTTTCGGTCGTTGAGCCGATGCTGCTCGCGCTTGGCAAGGTGATCCGTGTTGCCGAAGAGCCGGGCAAGGCGCAAGTGATGAAGCTTATCAACAATATCTGCTCGGCTGCCGCATTGGCGATCACGTCAGAAGCCATGGTGATGGGTGCCAAGGCTGGTCTCGACGCCGATGTCATGATCGAAGTCCTGAATGCCGGTTCCGGGCGCACCTCCGCCAGCGCCGATAAAATCCCGCGCTTCGTGCTGCCGCGCGGTTTTGATTTCGGTTTCGCAATCGGCTTGTCGCTCAAGGATATCCGTTTGTGCCTCGAAGAAGCCGAACGGCTCGGTGTGCCGATGATGGTGGGTAATGCGGTGCGCATGCTCTTCTCGATCACCAAGGCCGATCTCGGTGCGGATGCCGACATGACCGCAATCATTCGCCCGCTCGAGAAGTGGGCGGGTGCCGAAGTGCGCGGCAAAGCTGCTGGCGCGTGACATGAAGGGTATAAGCCTCACTCTGGCGGCGTTTGTCCATGCACCGCCAGTTTTGCCGGAAGCAGTGCGCGCTGCGGGACGGCGCTCATTGCTCAATATGGTCGGCACGGCCATTGGCGGCTCGAACGAAGCGGCGATACAAAAGCTGGTGGCCATGCTGCCAGCCTTTTCTGGACCGGCGAAAGCGAGCATCATTGGCCGCTCCGAGCGGGCCGACATGCTTTGGGCAGCCTATATCAATGCGGCTTCCGCGAACATTTTCGACTTTGACGACACGCATGTGCCGACAGTCATTCATCCATCTGCACCAGTCGCGCCAGCTATTCTGGCGCTGGCCGAAGCCATGGCCGGGGAAGGGCGTCCGGTAACGGGTGCGGCACTGATTGAGGCCTTCGTGCTTGGTGCGGAAGTGACGTGCCGGCTGGGCAATGCGCTTCATCCGGTTCATTATGCACGCGGCTGGCACATTACCTCTACCTGCGGGACATTTGGTGCCGCGCTGGCCGCGGGTCGACTGCTGGGGCTTTCTCCGTCGCAACTCGTCGATGCGCTGGGCCATGCTTTGGCACAGGCATCCGGCTCGGTCGAAACACTGGGCACCATGTCCAAAAGCCTTTCCGTAGGGCAGGCGGCACGAGCAGGCCTTATGTCCGCTTTGCTGGCCGCCGATGGATATACCGGTCCGGCGGAGCCGCTGGAGGGTGCGCGCGGCTTTCTGGCTCTGCATTCCGATGCGCCGGACTATGATGCGCTGACCGGAGGACTTGGCAGCGACTGGGAAATCCTGAAGAACACATTCAAGCCCTATCCATGCGGTGTAGTGCTCAATCCGGTGATTGAAGCCTGCCTTGAACTGCATGGTGAAGGCGATCTGCGGGCCGATAAGATTACCGCTGTAACACTGACCGGCCATCCGCTACTCCGCCAGCGCACGGACAGGCCCGGCGTTACCACCGGGCGGCTGGCGCAGGTCAGCGCCCAACACGCCGTTGCAGTCAGCTTGCTGTGGGGCAAGGCCGATCTGGCGGCTTTCTCCGATGCCGCTGTCGCCGATCCTGAACTGAAGGCGCTGGGTGAAAAACTATCCTTCGTCGACGATCCGTCGTTTTCTTTCGAGGCGGTCGAGGTTTGCGTTCTGTTCGAAGATGGGCGCAAACTGGTGCGCAGGATCGATGGCGCCAAGGGCGGGCTGGCTCATCCAATGAGCAACGCTGAACTGGCGCAGAAATTCAAGGCGCAGATCGACTGGCGCGGAATTGCAATCGACGGCGAGGCGCTGATCGCTACCCTTGAAGGGATAGAGAATGCCGCCGACGCCACGTCATTTCTCAGCCTGGCAGGAGCCAGATAGCGCATCGAAATAAAAGCATAAGCAAGGGAGAACGAAATGAATGCAGGAAAAATTGCCGACCCGATTTTTACGCTGACCACCGGCCCTGTCGATGCCTATCCGGCTGTATTGCGGGCCTTGTCGCGACCGGTTCTCTATGATTACGATCCGGCATTTCTTGCGTTCTACGAGGCTGTAAATGCCAAGGTGCAGCGCGTGTTTCACACCAAAACACCGCCGGTTATCCTGCATGGAGAGCCTGTTCTTGGGCTGGAAGCGGCTGCCGCTTCGCTGATCACCAGAAACGATGTGGTGCTCAATCTCGTTTCGGGCGTCTACGGAAAAGGCTTCGGCTTTTGGGCTGCGCGCTATGCGAAGGAAGTGGTCGAGCTGGAAGTGCCCTATAATGAGGTGCTGACCGCCGAAGCAGTGGCTGATTTCCTCAAAAAACGTCCTGATGTTGCGATTGTGTCGATCTGCCACCACGATACGCCATCCGGCACGGTCAATCCTGTCGCGGAAATCGGCGCGGTTGTTCAGGCTGCGGGCAAATTGTTCATCGTCGATTCCGTATCGGCATTCGGTGGCATGGATGTGCTGCCTGAAACGGCGCATGCCGACATGTTCGTGACCGGTCCGAACAAGTGTCTCGGCTGCCCGCCAGGGCTAACGCTCCTGCATGTCAGCGATGCGGCCTGGGAGAAAATCGCCGCCAATCCCGATGCGCCGACGGCTTCCATCCTGTCGATCGTTGATTGGAAACGTGCCCATGAAGCGCACAAGCCTTTCCCTTTCACGCCATCTGTTTCCGAAATCAACGCGCTGGATGCGGCGCTCGATCTCTATCTGGACGAGGGCGAACAGGCCGTCTGGGCGCGTCATGCATGGACTGCCAAAGCCTGCCGCGCAGGCATTCAGGCAGCCGGTCTGAAACTGTGGGCTGCGCGGGAAGAGATCGCGTCGCCGACCTGTACCGCTGTGGCGATCCCGGAAGGGGTGGATGAAGCCAAGCTGCGGGCGGCGATCCGTGACCGTTATGGAGTTGTCTTTTCGTCAGGGCGCGGTGAAACGCTCGGCAAACTGACCCGCATCGGACATATGGGGCCGACAGCACGTCCGACCTATTCGCTCGTCTCGGTTGCTGCCATTGCAGGCGGTCTCAAGGCGGCAGGCGTGCCGAATATCGACGTTGGCGCAGGCGTTGCGGCGGCGATGGCGGTGATTGAAGAGGCACCCGCTTAACGTTCTGCACCTAAAACGGGCAGAGAGAACAAGGGGATGCTTTCAAAAAGTGCAGTTATCGTATAGTAATACGGTAATATGCCCGCTTTTCGCTTATGGGGCGCAAACTTATGGCGATATTGATGAACGGAAAAAACCCACCTATTGATTTCAAAGTGATAAAGGCTGCCGCACCTGTCCGTCATAGCGTTACGGAAAGTATCCGTAACTCTATCGCGATTGGGTATTTCACCGCCGGGCAGCGCATCACGGAACGTGATCTGTGCGAAATGACTGGCGTGAGCCGCACGGCTGTGCGCGAAGCGCTGCGTCAGCTGGAGAGTGAGGGCCTTGTGGAAGTGGTGCCGCATCGCGGTCCCATCGTCGCGCGGCTGAAGCCCGAACAGGCCGAGGGCATCTATCAGGTGCGTATCGAACTGGAAGGTCTTGCCTGCGAACTGTTCGCCCAAAATGCGACCGATGATGACATTGCAGCTCTGAAGGCAGCATTCGAAGTGCTGAAGAACAGCGACAAGATCACCGATCCTCTGGAGCGGCTGACGGCCAAGAACGCTTTCTATGACTGCCTGATCTACGGTGCGCATAATGAGGCGCTGGGCCATACGCTGTCGTCATTGAACGCTCGCGTCATGGTTCTCCGCGCAACGTCGCTCGGCGCGCCGGGCAGAACGCGCGAAAGCCTCACCGAGCTGGAAGAGGTCGTTGGCCATCTGGCAGCCAGACGCGGCAAGGAAGCCCGCAAGGCGGCGGCTTATCACGTCATGAATGCGGGCAAAGTCGCAATCGCCATTCTGCGCGAGCGGCTGGCCGAAGAGGCCAGCGCTTCTTAAAGTGGAAGTTCGGCGCCGGGGTCATATTCCCGGCGTCGCACCACCGTCGACATTGATGACCGTGCCATGCACATAGGCAGCCGCAGGGCTGCAAAGAAAGCGCACGACGTCGGCAACTTCTTCTGCTTCTCCATAGCGCTGGATGCCTTGCGCTTCACGCAGCGCATCGCGTGCTGCATCCAGAGAAATACTCCGTTCCTTCGCCAGCACTTCGATACGACGCAGCAGCCGGTCGGTCACGATATGGCCGGGGCAGAGCGTATTGATCCGCATGCCGGTGCCTTGGGCGCGCTTTGAAATCGCCTTTGTAAAGTTGATCAGGGCTGAGTTGACCGAGCCGCCAATCGTGAAGTCGGGCTCAGGCGTATGCGCGCCGACGCCCGATATATTCACAATGCTGCCTTTGCTCTCGACAAGGGCCGGCCATGCCGCTCGGCAAAAGCGCACGGTGGCATGAAACTTGAGCGCAAAGCCTTCCAGAAAGTCATCATCGCTCAGCGACAGAAAGTCGCCGCGCTTGGTAGCGCCTGCATTGTTGATCAGCGCATCGATCTGTCCGGTGACGGCGAGCGTATCGGCGACAACTTTTTCTGCAGCACCCAGCTGTGAAAGATCGGCGGCAATGACGACGACTTCCGGCGCACCAGCGGCGCGTGCAGCCTCCGCAGTCTCTTCCAGAGCTGCCGCATCACGGGCGCAAAGACCAAGCGCGAACCCGTCTTTTGCCAGTCCGATAGCGAAGGCTTCCCCTAATCCGCGGCTCGCTCCGGTAACAATTGCTGTGCGCATTTTCTCTCTCTTATGAATGCTGATCTGCGGGCATTTTTGAAATTTTCCTTTATATCCAAATGGATGCAAGGACTTTCTGCAAATTCACCGCTAGTCGATTTTCAATATTGTATTACGGTATGATCATGCTATCGTATTCTCGCACTGTCAATCGGGGTGAGGTTCATGCGCAGCAGAGATCTTTCGGTGATCTGCGTTTCGGACCCGCTTCGTTCCAAATGGAGGGGTCAGATGCGAGGCTGTAACAGATTGGCAATTCGCCCAATCCAGGGCTTGGTCGAGCGCCGCTATGGGGCGGCGCATCGGGTTGCCTTGACGCCTGCCTCGCAGCGCAGATGCACGGGTTCCGGCGTCACGCCTGCGCGGCGCTCCATCGGAATTTCGGCGCGTGTTGCCCAGTCATCGCCCTTGTGCCCGCACCAGATGCGCTGCACGGCCATCTTGTCGCCGACCGAGTTCAACTGGAAGACATTGCCTGTCTTCACATCGACACCAAAGCTGAATGAACGGCTCGCGCCGGGTGCAACTTCGCCAAGATCGGCGGAGAACCAGTGCGCAAAAGCAGCCGAACATGCCAGTGAAGTCTTTCCACTGTTCTCGACCGTAATGTCGAGCGACTGGCCGCTGATGGCGGCCTGCGCGGTGTTTAATCCAAGAAGTGCTGTAGCAAGAAAGGTAAGGTGAATTCGCATTTTCAAACTTTGCTCCCGTTTGTACTTAAGATTCAACCGGAGAGTAAGAAATAGTCAACAAAATTCTACAATAGGGAACGACAAAATGAAGAAAATGGGAATCAGTACAGTAAGTAAAGCTGTGCTTGCTCTTGCAGTAAGCGGCTGGATGGCCAGTACTGCATTGGCGGAAGATATCAAATCAATTGCTATTCTGGCCCCGGAAATGGGAACCGACATGGGCTGGAACCAGCAGGGCGTGGCCGCTGCCAAGGCCGCTGGCGAAGCTGCCGGTGTGAAGGTCGTGGTTGCGGAAAATCTCGGCTATGGCGACGTGCGCCCAACGCTGCGCGAGCTTGCCGAAGATGGCGCCGGTCTGCTGATCGCGCATGCTTCCGGCTACAACACGGCCGCGCCGGAAATCGGTGAGGAAATGAAGGTTCCTGTCGCGATTGTCGACAGCCCGGACAAGCTTTCCGCAGGCAAAGTGGCCGATTATACCGCTGCCGGTAGCGATGGTGCTTATCTCGCCGGTCGTCTCGCCGCCAAGGTCAGCCGCACCAAGGTCGTCGGTATCGTCGTTTCGGGTGAGCCGCCATCGTGGAACAACATGTCGGTTGCTTTTGCTCAGGGCGTGAAGGCCGAAAATCCGGCGGTTGAAGTTCGTTACGCTGTCATTGGACCAGCTGCCTATGCGGACGCCGCAGGCGGCAAGCGTGTGACGGAAACGGTTATCGCTTCCGGCGCGGACGTTATCTTCGGGCAGGGCAACGGTTCCAGCTTCGGCATGTTGCAGGCCGTTGAAACTACGCCTGCCACTGATGGCGGCAAGGCCTATTTCATCGACGTCATCGGCGACAAGAGCCCGATCGACAAGGGCTTCCTTCTGTCTTCTGTTATCTGGGATCTGAAACCCGTTTATGCGGCGATGATTCAGGACCTGAAAGACGGCAAGTACGGCAGCCACAACTATAATATCAAACTGGATGACGGCAGCCTGCGTCTTCTGAAGACCAAGAACATCCCGGACAATGTATGGAAGGAGATCGAAGATCTTCAGGCCAAGGTTGTCTCCGGCGAGATCAAGGTTGAGCCGAAGTTCGATGCCGACAGCGTGCATGCGTTGGTGAAAACGGTCGCTTCCAAGTAACCGGCTTGCTCAGGCATCGGCACAGAAATCGGGTTCGATTTCTGAAAAGCAGGATGCATGGATAAAGCAGTGAGAGCGAATTTTGTGCGTCCGCAAGGACGCACGGCGCTCGAATATCCGTCTCGTTGCTTCCGGGCATTGTCGTGATCCATCCGGTCGCGACGAGGCGGACTTCCATGAAGGACAGTTTGATGCAGGCGACAACAGAAAAAGTAGTCCCTCTTCCATCACACGCAATAAATTCTCCGGTCAGTTCTTCGGGCATGCCCTTTGTCGCTCTGCGCGGCATAACCAAGCGCTTTCCGGGTGTCGTCGCCAATAATAATGTCAGTACAGATATCTGGCCTGGAGAGGTTCATGTTCTCCTTGGCGAAAACGGCGCAGGTAAATCCACACTTGTCGGCATGCTGTCAGGGCTACAGCAGCCCGATGATGGCTGGATTGAGGTGGATGGCGCACAGGTCAACATCACATCGCCCCGCCATGCCTTGTCGTTGGGGATCGGCACTGTGTTCCAGCATTCCATGCTGGTGCCGAGTTTGACGGTCGTCGACAATTTTACGCTGGGTGGTGCTTGGTGGCGGAAACCGGATCGCAGCGGCGTTGCGAAGCGTATCAACGAAACGGCAAGCCGCGTGGGGCTGCGGGTCGACCCTTTCGCGCTGGTCTCCAGCCTGTCGCTGGGCGAACGCCAGCAGGTGGAAATTCTGCGTGCCTTGATGCGCGGGAGCCGATGCCTGATCCTTGACGAAGCGACAGCCATGCTGACGCCAAACGAGGCCATATCGTTGGGGCAACTGATGCGGCGGCTCGTGGCGGAAGGGCTGGCGGTCATATTCATCACCCACAAGCTCAACGAAGCGCTTGCCTATGGCGACCGCATTTCCGTTCTGCGCCTTGGCAAGAACGCTGGTGCTATCGCGCCGGAAGAGCTGAAATCCCATACCGACGCGGAAAACACAGCCAATATCATCCAGCTCATGTTCGGTAATGCCGCCACGGGCGACGGTGAAACCGCGCCACGTGTCAGTCGCGATCTGGGGGCGACGGTACTGACGGTCGAAAAGCTGAATTCCAGCGCGGGGCGTATTCCGGTTCGCGATGTTTCGCTGACCATCCGTGCTCGGGAAGTTCTGGGAATTGCCGGGATCGACGGCAATGGCCAGAAGGAGCTGGCAGAAGCGCTTGCGGGTCAGGCTCCATCCGTTGGAAGCGTTCGTTTGCACGGAACTGAAATCGGCGCGCTTTCGGTGGGTGAACGCCGCACGGCAGGGTTGCGCTACGTGACGGATGATCGTCTTGGCGAGGGAACGGTGGGCGCTTTCGCGGTCGCCACCAACTTTCTGCTGAAAGACATCGGCGCTGCGCCATTCTGGCGCAAAGGGCTCGAAAAACCGCAACAGATCCGCGCGCAGGCTGCCGAACATGTTCGCAATTTCGATATCCGCACGCCGGATGTCCAGACGCCGGTTGGCACTTTGTCGGGCGGCAATATCCAGAAGGTTCTGCTGGCGCGCGAACTGACGGGCGCAGCCGAAGCGGTGATTTTTGCAAAGCCGACCTATGGGCTCGACGTGAAAAACATTCGGGCCACCCGTCAGCGTATTCGCGATGCCGCAGATGCTGGCAAGGCGGTGTTGCTGATTTCCACCGATCTGGACGAGCTTCTGGAGCTTGCCGACAGAATAGCCGTGATCGACCAGGGCAGAGTGCTCGGCACGGTCCAAAATGGAGCAGGCGCGCGCGATGCCATCGGCCGTCTGATGAGTACCGGAGAAGAAGAATGAGCGATCAGCAAGCCGGCACGGCTGGGATGGCTGGACAGATGACACGTCCGCCTTTTTCCGCGTGGGGCAGAATCCTTGCCGTCAGCGTTGGACCGCTGGTCGCGGCCCTTGTACTGGGCGGGCTGATCCTGCTCGCCATGGGCGTCAATCCGCTGAGTTACTATGCCTATGTGGTCGAGCGGGGGATTTTATCGCCGTCCGGTCTATCGGCAACGCTGACCCGTATGGGACCGTTTCTGCTGATCGCGGCAAGCCTGATCGTGGCTTTCCGTGCTGGCATCTGGAATCTTGGCGGCGACGGGCAGTTTCTTCTGGCTGCGGTGATTGTCGCGGCTACCACACCGCTTTTGCACACGGCCGGATTGCCAATCTGGCTCAACCTTGCTGTCGGTCTGGTAATTGGTCTGGCTGTTGGGGCGGTCTGGGGCCTGTTGCCTGCTATGCTGAAGGCGTGGCACGGGATCAATGAAATCATCACCACTTTGATGATGAGCTTCCTTGGTGTTTCGCTGGCCAATGTGCTGGTGAAGCTCGCTTTTCTCGATCCGGCGACCACGACCCCGCAAACGCGCACGCTTCCGGTGGATGCGCGCTTGCCGAAACTGTTCGATACGACCATTTCATCGGGCCTGATCATCGGCCTCGTCGTTATCATCGCCATGCATCTGATGATGACGAAAACCTCGTTTGGCATGAAGCTGCGTCTGGTCGGGGCCAATCCGCGCGCTGCTGTTCATGCCGGTCTGTCGGTTCCGAAGCTGACCATCGCCGTCTTTGCCATTTCGGCGGGGCTTGCCGGGCTGTCCGGCGCCGTGGATATTCTGGGTACGCAAGGCAATGTCCGCGCGGACTGGAACCCGGCCTACAGCCTGACGGTGGTGCCGCTGGTTTTCCTTGCGCGGCTTAACGGCTTTGGCTCCATCGCCTATGTCTTCCTGTTTTCCGCCCTCACAATCGGTGGGGAAAGCGCAGCGCGTCGGCTTGGTGTCCCAAGCTTCTTCTCGCTCGTCATCGTGGCGCTGTTGCTGATTACGCTGGCGCTGGCGGAATATTTTGACAAGAATCGCCGTTACCGGGCGAAGGTCTGAGGACGAGAAAATATGGCGCTTTTTACGGAAAGTTTCATCATCACCCTGTTCCTCGGCGCAATCGCTGCGGGTACGCCACTTTTACTGGCCGGGCTTGGCGAGCAATTGTCGGAAAAGGCAGGTGTGCTGAATATCGGTCTCGAAGGCATGATGCTGGCCGGTGCCTATGCCGGTTTTCTGGTGGCATGGACCACCGGCAGCATGGGGCTGGGCTTTGTCGGCGGCATCGCTGCGGGCGCGTTTATCGCATCCTTCATGGTGCTGTTTTGCGTGCGGCTCGGCCTCAATCAGATCGTCATCGGTATTGCCCTGACGCTCGCCGTGCAAGGTCTGACCGCACTCCTGCATTTCGTACAGTTTTCGCAGACATATCCACGTCTGGACGGTGCTCCGAAATGGCCGGTCTGGCCTTTGTCCGAAATCCCCGTGCTGGGGCCAATCCTGTTCAACCATAATCCGGTTGTCTATGTGGCGGTCATTCTGGTTGCGGTTTTCGCCTGGATTTACCGGATGACGCATCTCGGTACTGCCTTGCAGGCAGCTGGCGATAAACCGGCGGCGCTTGATGCAACCGGTGTGGATGTTGTCCGCACACGAAGTGTCGCGGTGCTGATAACGGGCGCATTGGCCGGTCTTGGCGGTGCCTTCATGTCGGTCGCAGTTGCGGGCGTGTTCATTCCGTTCATGAGCCATGGCAACGGCTTTATCGCTATCGTGCTTGCCATGCTGGCGCGCGGCAGGCCGCTATGGGTATTGGGCGGCGCATTGCTGTTTGGTGTCAGCCTGTCGCTGGCAACGGCATTGCAGGTTGCTGGTGTCAATGTGCCAACAGACGTGATCCAGATGTTGCCATTCGCCATGGTCATGCTGGTGCTGCTGATCGCTGGCCGTAAGGCAAGCTTGCCGCAGGCGCTGGGCGAAAGCTTCGTGCGCGGAGCACGCTGAGCCAGACTTTCTGCACGCTGTGCAAAGCATAATTGAGGGGCCGGGGCATCACTTTGATGGTCCGGCCCTTTGTCCTTGGATAGGTCGTTTTTTCCGCTCGCGGTTGTATTGCAACGCTTGGAAAAAATATCTGCCTGATTGCTCTTACGAACTTCCTTGCGCCAGAGCGACACGGCAGAAGTAAAGAATTTTCCCCAGACGGTATGAGGTTAGACGTTCGTTCCTGTGGCTGCGCTCAATTGCCTTTAACATAAGAACAACAGGCAACCGGTGTGTTCAGGAGCAGTATTGATGCGCATTTCAAGACGTAAATTTGCAGGTCTTCTCGCCGGTGCAGCCGCATTACCATTGGTGGGCAGTGTGCCTGCTTTCGCGCAGGAAAAAGTGCTGCGTATCGGCTACCAGAAATATGGCACGCTTGTTCTGCTCAAGGCGCGTGGCATTCTCGAAGAGAAGCTGAAAAAGATTGGCTTTGATGTGCGTTGGACCGAGTTTCCAGCGGGGCCGCAGCTTCTGGAAGCGCTGAATGTTGGTGCCGTCGATTTTGGCACCACTGGCGAAACGCCGCCAATCTTCGCGCAGGCGGCAGGTGCGCCGCTTGTTTATATCGCGCATGAACCTCCAGCACCCACCGGCGAGGCAATTCTGGTGCCAAAAGACAGCCCCATCAAGTCGGTCGCTGAGTTGAAGGGCAAGAATGTCGCGCTGAATAAAGGCTCGAATGTTCACTATCTTCTGGTCAAGGCGCTGGAAGATGCCGGGCTTGCCTATACCGATATCAAAACCACCTTCCTGCCGCCCGCAGACGCACGCGCCGCTTTCGAGCGCGGTGCAGTCGATGCATGGGTCATTTGGGATCCGTTTCAGGCGGCTGCGGAAATTGCCATTGAAGCGCGCGAATTGCGCAATGGCGAAGGCCTCGTGCCCAACCACCAGTTTTATCTTGGCGCGCAACCTTTCGTGGATGCGAACCCGGAAGCCATCGATATCGTCGTCGATGCGATTGCCGAAATCGATGACTGGATCAAGAACAACACGGCAACCGTCGCAGCCGAGCTTGCGCCTTCGGTCGGTATTCCGGAGAATGTTCTTGTCCGCGCCGTCGAGCGTCAGTCCTATGGCGTCAAGCCGCTTGACGCATCGGTTATCGCCCAGCAACAGGCAATTGCAGACACTTTCTTCAAACTCGGCCTCATTCCGAAGGAAATTTCCATTGCCGAGGTGACGCGCAAGGGAGCGGCCTGATGGCGGATTCAACAATTTCCGGCTTTGCCGGAAAGAGCAGGACAGCCGACGGCCTGCGTTTCAAGACACTCGGCAAGGCGCTCGCACCATGGGCGCTACCGATCGTTCTTGTGATCCTCTGGGAAGTTGCCGCGCGCACGGGTTTGATCACGGCGCGATTGATGCCTGCACCCAGCACGGTCGCGGCAGCGTTCTGGAAATCGCTGCTGGATGGCACGCTGATCTATCACACCTATATTTCGACGCAACGTGCCCTGATCGGTCTGGTTATCGGCGGTGGGCTGGGCTTTATCGCCGGTATCGTCAACGGTCTGTGGAAGCCCGCCGAAACCTTGCTCGACAGTACCTTGCAGATGCTGCGCAACATACCGCATCTGGCGCTTGTTCCGCTTGTCATCCTGTGGTTTGGCATCGACGAAACCGCCAAGATATTTCTGGTTTCCATCGGCGTTTTCTTCCCGATCTATATCAACACGTTCTACGGTGTGCGAACCATCGATCCGCAATTGATCGAGATGGCGCATGTCTACGGATTGGATCGTAAGGCTCTGATCCAGCGAATTATTTTGCCCGGCGCGCTGCCGTCGATCCTTGTAGGTCTGCGCTATGCTCTGGGCTTCATGTGGTTGACGCTGATCGTTGCCGAGACCATCTCCGCCACCAGCGGCATCGGTTACATGACCATGAATGCACGCGAATTTCTGATGACCGATGTGGTGCTGCTGGGCATCATCATCTATGCCCTTCTGGGCAAGGTGGCCGACACGGCAACCCGTCTCATCGAAAAACGTGTGCTCGTCTGGCATCCGGCCTATCAGCCGGAAAAAGGCAAAAGCTGATGGCCGCGGTTCAGGACACATATGATGCGGAAGCGGTCGCTCATGGCGCGGATGCGAAGGGCGGATCGCCTATTTCGCTTTCCCATGTTGACCGTACATTCGGCAGCCTCAAAGTGTTGCGGCACTTCAATCTGGAGGTGCCATCCGGGCAGTTTCTGGCCGTTGTCGGGCGTTCCGGTGGTGGCAAGTCCACGCTTCTGCGCCTGATCTCAGGGCTGGATCTGCCTGATGGCGGGCGCGTAGCCGTTGGCGGAGAGGCGTTGACCGGTATCAGCCCGTCCGTGCGTCTGCTCTTTCAGGAAGCGCGGCTCGTGCCGTGGCAGCGTGTGACCGACAATGTGGGCATAGCGCGCGGTGAGAACTGGCGTGAGGCCGCACTTTCGGTTTTGTCCGATGTCGGGCTGGAAGGGCGCGGCAATGACTGGCCCTCCGTTCTGTCCGGCGGCCAGCGCCAGCGCGTGGCGCTCGCTAGGGCGCTGGTCAGTGATCCGAAAATTCTGCTGCTGGACGAACCTTTCGGCGCGCTTGATGCGCTGACACGGATCGAGATGCACCGTCTTCTGGAACGCATCTGGAGGGAGCGCGGCTTCACCACGGTGCTGATCACCCATGATGTGGCTGAAGCCGTGGCTCTTGCGGATCGTGTGATCGTGTTACGCGAGGGGTCCATTGCGCTCGATATCGACATTGATCTGGAGCGTCCTCGACGTGAGCTTGCCGACGCCCGCGCGATTGATTTGCAGAAGCAGATTTTGGACGCAGTCTAAGAGCCTGTTCCAAAAGTCGTCCTGTGGGGCTGCAAATGGCAATTTTCTGCATTCCGGTGCTCACGTACCCAAAAGTACGCTCCGCTCCGGTACTCGAAAATCACCATTTTCGCACTCACATGCCGCTTTTTGATTCAGACTCTAAGCGATATCCCCCAAAACATGATATACAAACGCTGCGATCAGAATTGATCGCGGCGCGAAGCCTTGCTGGCTCTTGACAGCAACTGCGATATCGATAAATTCCAACTGGACTAGTGGAAAGACCAGTGGGTCAGTGGGAACTGCGTTGATCGTCGCACATAATCTTCTGCTCGATAAAAATACGGGTCTGGGGCGAAATCTGGAGCGACGCACCATCAAGGATGTGATCGCCGACAAGATTGCCGCCCTGATTGCGTCCGGTTTGCTGGCGGTTGGTGATGAACTGCCGGGCGAGCGGGAACTGTCCGCAGCCCTTTCGGTCAGCCGTCAGACGGTGCGCAGCGCTATCCAAACGCTTGCTGCGCGTGGCGTGCTGGAAGTCTCGCACGGATCGCGCACGCGCGTTGCCAAGGCTGATCTTTCCGGTATGGCGGTTGGCATAACATCGCGGCTCAATGTCGATCTTTATGATGTTCATGCCGTACATGCGGCGCGGCTTCTGGTTGAGCAGCAGATTGTCGGCGATGCCGCCGAGCGCATTTCGGACGAAGCGCTGGATATATTGCGCAGCTCGCTCAAAGCGCAGATCGACTGTCTGAACGACCCCGTGCGCTTTTTGATCTGTGACCGAGAGTTTCACGTCACGATCTATCGCGAATGCGGAAATCCGCTGCTCGCCGACATCGTAACCGATCTATACACCTATATGCTTGAGCATCGCCGACGTGCCGTCGCGCAGCCTGGCGCGATTGATGGCAGTTTTTCCGACCATCAGGCGATCCTGCAGGCGCTGGAAAAGCGCGACCGGAACGCAGCCATGGCGGCCTTCGCCGCACATGAAGAGCGGATTTACGTTTCAACGAAAAACTTGCTTGCCAAGGTGCGCGACAAGCGCGGTTGAGGGCGCTGGATGCGGGCAGCATCCGTGAATGGGAAAGGCAGAATTGCATGCATGTTTTGATTATCGGCGCGGCAGGAATGGTTGGCCGCAAGCTTTCCGAAGCAATTGCTCGAGACGGCGGCATTGACGGAAAGCCCGTCGAACAACTGACGCTGGTGGATGTGATTGCTCCGACGCCGCCAGAAGGCTTTACCGGCACAGTCCATGCAAGCGCCGGGGATATTTCCGACCCCGCTGTCACACGCGCGCTGATTGCCAAGCGTCCGGACCTTATCTTTCATCTCGCCGCCATCGTTTCCGGGGAAGCGGAGCTCGATTTCGACAAGGGCTATGCGATCAATCTCGACGGCACGCGCTATCTGCTCGAAGCGATCCGCAAGGAAGGCGAAAAAGCGCCGTACAAGCCGCGCGTTGTCTTCACATCGTCCATTGCCGTGTTCGGTTCGCCGTTCCCGGAAAAGATCGACGACGAGTTCTTCCTGACGCCGCGCACCAGCTATGGCGCGCAGAAGGCAATCGGCGAACTGCTGCTCGCAGATTATGCCCGCAAAGGCTTTCTGGATGGCATCGGCATTCGTCTGCCAACGGTCTGCATTCGTCCCGGCAAGCCAAACAAGGCGGCATCAGGCTTCTTCTCGAATATTCTTCGCGAACCTCTGGTCGGGCAGGAAGCGATCCTGCCGGTCGATGAATCGGTGCGGCATTGGCATGTAAGCCCGCGCCGCGCGGTTGGCTTCCTGCTGCACGCTGCGACCATCGATCTGGCTAAAGTCGGTCATCGCTGCGTTCTGAACATGCCGGGTTTGTCTGCCACCGTTGGCGAGCAGATTGAAGCCCTGCGCCGTGTCGCTGGCGACAAGGCAGTTGCGCTCATCCGTCGCCAGTCCGATCCGTTGATCGAAAGCATCGTGTCCGGATGGGCACAGGATTTCGATGCAAGCCGCGCCACCGCGCTTGGTTTCGTGGGCGACAAGTCCTTCGATGAAATCATCCGCATCCATATCGAGGATGAGCTCTCCTAGAGCCTGAACGGCCTCGATATCCATGGGCGGTAACGTAGAAAATAACGGGAGGTTTCGCATGGCGCCGGGCAATACGGCAACCGTGATTGGTCTTGGCTCGATGGGGTGGGGCGCTGCCCTGTCCCTGTTGCGCGCAGGTTTTCACGTCAAGGGCGTGGATATCCGCGACGAAGTGCTGAAGCGGTTTGCGGCGGAAGGTGGCGAAGCTTTTTCCGCGCCAGTGGATGCGGGCAAAAGCGATGTCGTCTTTGTCTTCGTGGTCAATTCCGATCAGGCGAAGGAAGTGCTGTTTGGCCCGAAAGGCGCGGTGCAGACCGCTGCACCTGGCACGGTGTTTCTCCTATGCGTAACGATGGCGCCGAGTGTCACGGTCGAGATCGCAGCCAAGCTTGAAGCCGCGGGCATGGCGGTCATCGATGCGCCGGTTTCCGGCGGCTTTCAAAAGGCGCTGACTGGCGAAATGACAGTTATGGGGTCTGGTGCGGATGCGGCTTTCGCCAAAGCGTCATCTGCTCTTGACGCCGTTGCGGCCAAAGTGTTTCGGCTTGGCGAAGAGCCGGGCCTTGGCTCAAAAGTGAAGATGATCAATCAGTTACTGGCAGGTGTTCACATTGCTGCTGCCGCGGAAGCGTTGACGCTTGCCGCCAAGGTTGGCCTTGATTTGCAAACTGTGTTCGATGTTATCCGCGTTTCCGCTGGCTCATCATGGATGTTTGAAAATCGCGGGCCGCATATCGTCGATGGCGATTACACGCCGCGCTCTGCGGTCAATATTTTCGTCAAGGATATGGGCATCGTGACGGGCGAAGCATCCGATGCAGGCGGCTCCACGCCGTTGAGTGAAGCCGCACTGGCGCTGTTCAGTCAGGCGTCCGAAGCCGGTTTCGGCCTTGAAGATGATGCCGCCGTGGCCAAGATACTGGCCGCCCGTAGCGGCATTGTCCTGCCGGGCATGCCGGACACGGAGAAATAAGTATGGCTATCGTATTGGGCGCTATTGCCGATGACTTCACGGGAGCCACGGACCTCGCCGGGCTGTTGGCCCGCAGCGGTTTCCCGGTTTCGCTCCGCTTCGGATTGCCCGATGAAACGGAAGCACCCGATGCGGCAGCGACCGCGCCTTTCGAGATCATTGCGCTGAAATGCCGGACAATTCCCGTTGATGAGGCCGTCAGTCAGGTGCGTGCAGCCTATGCGTGGCTGAAAGCAGCCGGTGCGCAGCGGTTCTACTGGAAATATTGCTCAACTTTCGACAGCACCGCAGAAGGCAATATAGGGCCGGTCGCCGAAGCTCTGATGGCTGATATCGGCACGTCGCAGACAATCTATTGTCCGGCTTTTCCAGAGAACGGCCGCAGCATTTTCATGGGGCATCTTTTCGTCGGTGAGCAGCCGCTGGATGAAAGCCCGATGAAGGATCATCCGCTGACGCCGATGCGGGATTCCAGTCTGGTACGGTTGCTGCAACCGCAGGTCAAAGGCGCGGTTGGGCTGGCCAATCGCCTCGTTGTGGCGCGCGGCGTTGATGCTTTGAAGACGCGGCTTTCGGAACTGGCCGGGCAGGGCGTGGCGCATGTTGTTGTCGATGCGGTTGCCGATGAAGATCTCGGAACCATTGCCGAGGCGACGCTGGATCTGCCTTTGCTCACCGGCGGCAGCGCGCTTGCCATGCCGTTGCCCGGCCTTCTCGCTAAAGCAGGACAATTGCGGCAAAGCAGACAAGAGGCGCAGGCGCCTGTTGTTGGCGAAGGCCAGATTGTGCTTTCCGGCAGCTGTTCGGCGATGACGCTGAAACAGGTCGCGCATTATGCGGACAGAGCCGCAAGCTACCGTCTCGATCCACTGGAACTGGCAGAGCATGGCGCAGGCGAGGCTGTCGCCTGGCTGCGGCAGCGTCCGCTGGAGGAGCCGAAGCTGATCTATGCCAGCGCGGAACCGGCATCGGTCCGTGCCGCGCAGGAAAAGCTCGGCGTGGAGCGCGCAGGCCGGATTGTCGAAGAGGCGCTTGCTGCGCTGGCACGTGAGGCTTTCAGCCTCGGCATTCGCCGTTTCGTGGTGGCGGGCGGTGAAACATCCGGCGCAGTCGCACAGTCGCTCGGCGTTTCCCGCGTGATGGTGGGGCAGGAGATCGCGCCCGGCGTTCCATGGACTTTCGCCTCGGTGGAAGGCGATACGGTCGCGCTTGCGCTCAAATCCGGCAATTTCGGTTCCGAGACCTTCTTTGAAACGGCGCTGCGCAAGCTGGAGGCCGCATGAGCGAAGAAGCGAAACTCCGCGAAAGCATATGCTTGATGGCGAAGTCCATGTTCGACCGAGGGCTGACCGGTGGCTCGTCGGGCAATATTTCGGCGCGCCTGTCGGACGGACGGTTGCTCGTCACCCCGACCGGTAGTTCTTTCGGCAATCTCGATCCGTCAAGGCTGTCGCTTTTCGATCAGCAGGGCAACTTCGTCGGTGGCGACAAGCCGACCAAGGAAATGCCGTTGCACGCCGCTTTCTACGAAACGCGGGCGGCCAAAACGGGCGCTGTGGTGCATCTGCATTCCTGCCATTCCGTCGCGCTGTCCATGCTGCCGGATGTAGATCCGGACAATATGCTGCCACCGCTGACGGCCTATTCGATCATGAAGCTCGGCAAGGTCAAGCTGCTGCCCTATTTCATCCCCGGCGATCCCGCCATGGGCGATGCGATCCGCGGTCTGGCGGGCAAGCGAAGCGCCGTAATGCTGGCCAATCACGGGCCGGTCGTTGCCGCTAAAGATCTGGAAGCGGCTGTCTATGCCGTTGAAGAACTTGAGGAAACGGCGAAGCTCGCCATGCTCACGCGCGGCCTGAAACCGAACATGCTGACAGAGGCGCAAATTCGCCAGATCGTCGACAAATTTGATGTGGAGTGGGATTGATATGGCCAGTTTTTCAGCCAATCTCGGCTTTCTCTGGCAGGAATTGCCGCTGCCTGATGCCATTCGTGCGGCCAAAGCCGCCGGGTTCGATGCCGTGGAATGCCACTGGCCCTATAATTTTGATGCGGGCGCGGTTGCGGCAGCGCTGCGTGAAACCGGGCTGACGATGCTCGGCCTCAACACAAGTCGCGGTAATGTCGAGGCCGGTGATAATGGTCTGGCAGCGATTCCGGGACGGGAAAACGAGGCGCAAGCAGCGATTCGTCAGGCAGTCGATTATGCGGTCGCGATTGGCGCCCTCAATATCCATGTCATGGCGGGAAAGGCGGAAGGCGAGGCGGCGCACCGCACATTTGTCGCCAATCTTGCCTATGCCTGCGAACAGGCCGCTGCACATGACATAACGATCCTGATCGAGCCGCTCAATCACCGCGATGCGCCGGGATATTTTCTGAAGACATCGGGACAAGCCATTGTAATCATTAACCAAGTGGCAGCAAGCAACCTGAAATTGATGTTCGATTGCTACCACCTTCAGATCATGGAAGGCGATATCAGTAAGCGGTTGGAAGCGTTGCAACCGCATATCGGCCATGTCCAGATTGCCGCTGTACCTGACCGTGCAGAACCCGACCACGGGGAACTGGATTACCGGCATATCGTGCGTTTGCTCGATACGCTCGGCTATGAAAAGCCGGTTGGTGCCGAATATCGCCCGAAAACCACAACTGACGCCGGGCTGTCTTGGCTGTCGGAGTTGAAGGCTTTGTGATGATGGCAGCGGGTCGCGCAATCTCTTTAGCCAGAGCGCATTTCGATCTGATTGAATCAGATCGGCGCTCTAGCTATCTGTTTTCACGCACATATTTTCCGAAAACCGTTTCACACCTTTCGGGATGTGCTCGAATGTTTCGCTATTGCGGCAAAACGAGATTGACTCACGGCGTTTGACCCGCCATCAATGGACAAGTGGTCCGTTCACCTTACCAGTTAAGGGTAGAACGGTACCGGCAGGGAATTGACGGCATACGCAGTAAGCGCGCCGAGTATCGGCTGCGCAGCATCGACCTAATATTGAAATTCGATAATGCATGCAGGCCGAAGCATATCCGCCCTCCGGGTTACGAGGATCGACAGGATCTTGCTTCAATAGAAAATTCAGATTGAACGCGCTCTGAGGCCGGAGCCGCAACACGGAGGAATGCTGCGATGAGTGAGGCAACAGGTGCGAAGAGTGGGGCCATTGCGCTTGTCACCGGCGGCGGTACAGGTGTGGGGCGCGCTATCGCCAAGGCCCTCGGAGCACAAGGTTATCATGTCGTGATTTCCGGTCGTCGCATCGATGTGCTGGAAAAGGCGGCGTCCGATCTTGCATCGCAAACCGGGGGAAGCTTTCACCCAATCGCAGCCGATGTGGGTGATCCGGTCGCCGTGCGCAAACTTTTCGATGCGATTGTTGAAAAGTTCGGGCGGCTCGATCTTCTGGTCAACAATGCGGGCGTTCTCGTTCCAGGTGTGCCGCTTGAAGACGTCACATTCGAAGATTGGAGTGCGATTGTTGGCGCCAATCTGACGGGCGCATTTCTGTGCACCCAACAGGCTTTCCGGGTGATGAAAGCGCAAAATCCGCGTGGGGGCCGCATCATCAATAATGGGTCCATCTCTGCGACCACACCGCGCCCCAATTCGGCGCCTTATACCGCGACGAAGCACGCTATTGCGGGGCTCACCAAATCGACCGCGCTCGACGGTCGCAACTTCGATATCGCCTGCGGCCAGATCGATATCGGCAATGCCGCCAGCGATATGACGCAGAAGATTTCAACCGGTGTCATTCAGGCGAATGGAACCATGGCGGCGGAACCGACCATTGATCCGGCGCATGTCGCCAATGCGGTGGTCTATATGGCAAGCCTGCCGCTGGACGCCAATGTGCTGACCATGACCGTCATGGCAACCAAGATGCCCTTTGTGGGCCGCGGTTAAAAACCTGCGAAACAAGAACAGGCGCCGGAAGAGGAATTCGGCGCAGCAAATACCGAAGTAAGGAGAATATTCGCGCGTACGCATCCCGAGTGTGTGAAACGGTTTTCGGACAAGATGCGTACCAGGGAAGATGGGCATGACGGAAGTGAGGAGCCGTTGTTCACATCTTCTGAAAAAACAGAATGCAGTCTGGGAGGAGATGCATGGCCACTGTTCAGTTCGCCGAAGTGAAAAAGTCTTTCGGCAATTTCCCCGTCATCAAAGGCGTCAATATTGATATTGAAGACGGCGAGTTCGTCATTCTCGTCGGCCCCTCGGGTTGCGGAAAATCGACCTTGCTGCGCATGTTGGCCGGGCTGGAGAATATCTCCGGCGGCGAAATCCGCATCGGTGGACGACCGGTCAATAACCTGCCGCCCAAGGAACGCGATATCGCCATGGTGTTCCAGAACTATGCGCTCTATCCGCATATGACAGTCGCCAAGAACATGGCGTTCTCGCTGATGCTGAATTCGGCACCGCAGGCGGAGATCGACAAGCGCGTGAATTATGCCGCGGGCATTCTGGGCCTGACCAATCTGCTCGACCGTTATCCACGTCAGCTTTCAGGCGGCCAGCGCCAGCGCGTGGCCATGGGCCGCGCCATCGTTCGCGATCCGCAGGTCTTCCTGTTCGATGAGCCTTTGTCGAACCTTGACGCCAAATTGCGCGTGGCGATGCGTGCCGAGATCAAGGAACTGCATCACCGCTTGAAAACAACGACCGTTTACGTGACACACGACCAGATCGAGGCCATGACTATGGCCGACAAGATCGTCGTCATGCATGACGGCATTGTGGAACAGGTCGGTTCGCCGCTGGAACTCTATGACAATCCCAACAATCTGTTTGTAGCTGGCTTTATCGGTTCCCCGGCCATGAACATGATCAAGGGCAAGCTTGATCCGCAAAATCCGCAGGTGTTCGTGGCTACCGATGGCACAAGGCTGCCATTGTCACGCAGCTATCCGCAGGCGGCGGGACGAGACCTCGTTTACGGCCTGCGTCCGGAATATATCCGGCTTGATGGTGCCGGGCTGGCTGCGCCCGTGGTGGTGATAGAACCAACCGGCTATGAAACGCAGATGGTGGTGAATTTCGGTGGTACCGAAGTCACCTGTGTTTTCCGCGAGCGCGTCGATGTGCGCCCCGGAGAGGCGATCAATATTTCGATCGATCCAGGCAATGTTCACCTTTTCGACGAAGAGAGTGGCATGCGTCTTATTGCATGAATTTACACAAGACACGCCGAAGGAGGGGAGAGCCCGAGGCTGTGTCTTTTCTGGGAAAGCGCATTTCACCAGATACCCGTTTTCGCCTGTAGGGACAGCGAATGCGGCGTAGCAAAGTCCCATTTTTGGAGGAGGAGCATAATGACTATCAGAAGAAGAACATTCCTGACGGGAACGGCAAGTCTTGTTGGTGCCGCTGGTCTTTCGGGCATTGGCATTCGTCCATCTTTCGCAGCCGAACCGGAATATAAGCCGGAAGCTGGTGCAAGCCTGCGCGTGTTGCGCTGGACGCCTTTCGTGAAGGGCGACGAGGACAGCTGGCTCGCTAATACCAAGAAGTTCACCGAAGCCACCGGCGTCGAAGTCCGTATCGACAAGGAAAGCTGGGAAGACATTCGTCCGAAGGCTGCGGTTGCCGCCAATGTGGGCTCCGGCCCCGATATTGTTATGTGCTGGTTCGACGATGCCCATCAATATCCCGACAAGCTGGTCGATCTGACCGAGCTTGGCACCTATCTCGACGGAAAATATGGCGGCTTCTATGACGGCCTCAAGGGTTACGCGACCCGTGATGGCAAGTTCATTGCCATGCCGCTGACGGCCATCGGCAATGCGATTGTCTATCGCGACAGCCATATGAAGGCGGCTGGTTTCAACGAGTTCCCGCAGGACACGAAAGGCTTCCTTGAGCTGTGCAAAGCCATGAAGGCCAAGGGAACGCCTGCCGGTTTCCCGCATGGCAAGGCTGTCGGTGACGGCAACAACTATGCGCATTGGCTGCTCTGGAGCCATGGTGCCCAGATGGTCGATGAAAGCGGTAAGGTGACGATCAATTCGCCGGAAACGATTGCCGCCATCAACTATGCCAAGGAGCTTTACAAGACCTTCATTCCGGGTACGGAAAGCTGGCTCGACATCAATAACAACCGCGCTTTCCTTGCGGGCCAGGTGTCGCTGACGGCCAATGGCGTTTCTATCTATTACGCCGCGAAGAACGATCCGAAACTGGCGGAATTTGCGGCTGACATGCGCAGCACCAACTTCCCAGTCGGTCCGGTCGGCAAGAGCGTGGAGCTGCACCAGACCAGCTCGCTTCTGCTATTCAAGCACACGAAATATCCGGAAGCAGCCAAGGCTTACATCAAGTTCATGATGGAAGCCGACCAGATGAATGCCTGGCTCGAAGGCTCCAGCGCCTATTGCTGCCAGCCGCTCAAGGCGTTTGCAGATAATCCGGTGTGGAAGTCCAATCCGATCCACGCGCCTTATGCCCGCGCTTCGGAAACGCTGCGCCCGAACGGCTATGCAGGCCCACTCGGCTATGCTTCGGCAGCCGTCATGGCCGACTATGTTCTGGTCGACATGTTCGCTGCCGCCGTCACAGGCGCGTCCACGCCGGAAGAAGCTGTCGCGAGCGCAGAAAAGCGCGCCAACCGCTATTATCGCGTCTAGTCGCTAGAGCTGAGGCGCGAGGGTATACCCCGCGCCTCGTTTCTTTTGTGGTTCTGGAGATGTGTATCCATGACGATGACCAATTCTACCGGTGGCGGACTATCCGGAGACCCCGGTGCGATAAAACGGCCTTTCATGTCTCGCCTGGCGAACAATCACAACATGCTGGGCTTTCTGTTCATGTTGCCCGCAGCGGTCTTTCTGGTCTGCTTTCTGACCTATCCGCTCGGTCTTGGCGTGTGGCTCGGCTTTACCGACACGAAGATTGGCCGCGATGGCATTTTCATCGGCTTGGAAAATTACGAATTCCTGTGGGATGACAGCGTCTTCTGGCTGTCGGTGTTCAATACGGTGCTCTACACGACCGTTGCGTCGGTGCTGAAGTTTGGTCTCGGCCTCTGGCTTGCGCTGCTGCTGAACGAGAACCTGCCGTGCAAATCCTTCTTCCGCGCCATCGTGCTGCTGCCATGGGTGGTGCCGACCGTGCTTTCAGCGCTGGCATTCTGGTGGATCTACGATTCCCAGTTCTCGATCATTTCATGGTCGCTGATCAAAATGGGTCTCATCGATCAGCCTATCAACTTTCTTGGCGATCCTACCAATGCGCGGCTTTCGGTGATTGCGGCCAATGTCTGGCGCGGCATTCCCTTCGTGGCAATCTCGCTTCTCGCTGGTCTCCAGACCATTCCGGCCTCATTGCAGGAAGCGGCTTCGCTTGATGGCGCCTCAAGCTGGCAGCGTTTCCGACATGTGACATTGCCGATGCTGACGCCGATCATCGCCGTTGTGATGACGTTCTCCGTGCTGTTCACCTTTACGGATTTCCAGCTGATCTACGTTCTGACCAAGGGCGGCCCGGTCAATGCAACCCATCTGATGGCGACCTTGTCTTTCCAGCGCGCCATTCCCGGCGGCCAATTGGGTGAGGGCGCTGCGATTGCCGTCGCGATGATCCCGTTCCTGCTTGCCGCCATCATGTTTTCTTTCTTCGGCTTGCAACGTCGCAAATGGCAGCAGGGCGGGAGCGACTGACAATGGAGATGACCATGAAGTCCAAGGCACCTTCCAATGAAGCCGCTTTGAAGGACGATAGCCAAGGCATGTCCTATCTCAATCGCCTGCCGAGGCGGGTGGTGACGATCTACATACCCATAGCGCTGTTCGTCTTCGTGCTGCTGTTTCCGTTTTACTGGATGGCGATAACCGCCGTAAAGCCGAACTCGCAGCTGACGGATTATGACAATTTCAGTCCCTTCTGGGTGGTGGGGCCAACACTCGACCATATCAAATATCTGCTGTTCGAGACCTCTTATCCGGGCTGGCTGTGGAACACGATGCTGGTGGCGACGGCTTCCACATTCCTGTCGCTGATTGCATCGGTTTTGGGAGCTTATGCTATTGAACGAATCCGGTTCACCGGCTCACGCTCTGTCGGCCTGTTCATCTTTCTGGCCTATCTGGTGCCACCATCGATCCTGTTCATCCCGCTGGCGTTCATCGTGTTCAAGCTCGGCATCTATGACTCGCGTCTGGCGCTGATCTTCACCTATCCCACCTTCCTCATTCCGTTCTGCACATGGCTGCTGATGGGATATTTCCGCTCCATTCCTTTCGAGCTGGAGGAAAGTGCGCTGGTGGATGGCGCCAATCGTTGGCAGATCCTGCTCAAGATCATCCTGCCGCTAGCTGTGCCGGGCTTGATCTCGGCGGGCATCTTCGCCTTCACGCTTTCCTGGAACGAGTTCATCTATGCGCTGACATTCATTCAGTCTTCGGAAAACAAGACTGTTCCAGTAGGCGTGCTGACGGAACTGGTGCGCGGCGATATTTTCGAATGGGGCGCGCTGATGGCAGGGGCTTTGTTCGGCTCGCTGCCGGTGGTGATCCTTTATTCCTTCTTCGTTGACTACTACGTGTCGTCAATGACCGGAGCGGTGAAGGAATAGGCGGCGTCGCAGCTTCAAGAGCGCCGATCTGATTGAAGCAGAGCGGCGCTTTTGGCTTCTGTCTTTACGCGCAACCCGGGAACTGTTTCACACTTTTAGGATGCGTGCTCATCAATCATGCCGCAACTGGCCTAGAGTGGTTCCGGTTAAAACGGAATCGTGGAACCACTCTAGGCCAGTTGCGGCATGCGGCTTTAGGGGCTTGTTGAAGATTGCACGTGCATTGCGGGCAAAAATTCCGCGTTTTAGCAATTCCTTATTGCAATTCATTCGCAATTGCAGAATATGAGAGCTAAGAGGATTCATTCCGGTGTGCAAGTGATCCCGTTTGCAGGCCGGAATACTATATTTCAGTTGCAAATAATTCTTAATAGCAAGAGTGAGGAATAGATGTTCAACAAGCTGAGACGATTGATCCTGACCGGAATGGCGGGAGCGACGCTGGCGGCAGTATTGGCCGTTGCACCCTCCGCAGCGCAGGAAAAGTTCACGGCTGTCACAACCTTCACAGTCATTGCCGATATTGCACGAAATGTTGCAGGCGACGCTGCGGTCGTGGAATCGATCACCAAACCGGGTGCGGAAATCCATAATTATCAGCCCACACCGGGCGATATAAAACGGGCGCAGGGGGCACAGCTTATCTTATGGAACGGGCTTAACCTCGAACTCTGGTTTGAAAAGTTCTTTCACAATCTGAAGGACGTGCCGAGCGTGGTGGTTTCGGATGGTGTAGCGCCGATTGGCATTACGGAAGGGCCATATAGCGGCAAGCCGAACCCACATGCCTGGATGTCGCCGACCGTGGCACTGATCTATGTCGATAATATCCGTGATGCTTTCGTCAAATACGATCCGGCAAATGCCGACACCTATAAGGCGAATGCCGAAGCCTACAAGCAGAAGATCCGGGCCGCGATTGAGCCGATCAAGGCAAAGCTTGCCATCGTTCCGGAAGACAAGCGCTGGCTCGTTTCGAGCGAAGGGGCTTTCTCCTATCTCGCGCGCGATTTCGGTCTGAAGGAACTTTATCTGTGGCCGATCAATGCCGATCAGCAGGGAACGCCGCAGCAGGTGCGCAAGGTAATCGATGCGGTGCGCAAGAATGGCATCACCGTTGTCTTCTCCGAAAGCACGATTTCGTCCGCTCCTGCTGAACAGGTGGCTCGGGAAACCGGGGCCCGCTATGGCGGCGTGCTGTACGTGGACTCCCTGACTGACAAGGACGGCCCGGTGCCAACCTATATCGATCTCTTGCGCGTCACCTCCGACACCATCGTCAAGGGACTGACCAATCAGTCCTGATCCGATCATTGCCCATGCCGGTGCCCGCCATTGTGGCGGGCGCTTACTCGATCCTTATGAAAGATTTATCCGATGAATGCTCAACCCGACTGGCAGAGCCATTTCGGTTCCGGTTCTGAAGATGGCGGCATTGCCGTCGATGGCGCCACCGTCACCTATCGCAACGGCCTGACTGCTTTGCGCGATGCGAGTTTTCGCATCCCGACCGGCACGATTGCGGCGCTTGTCGGTGTCAACGGGTCGGGCAAGTCAACCTTGTTCAAGGCGATCATGGGCTTTGTGCGTGTTGCGCGTGGCTCGATCCGGGTGCTGGGCATGACGGTTGAGGAAGCCTTGCGCAAGAACCTCGTCGCCTATGTACCGCAATCGGAAGAGGTGGACTGGAATTTTCCGGTTCTGGTCGAGGATGTGGTGATGATGGGCCGCTATGGCCATATGGGCATGATGCGGATACCAAAAGCTGCCGATCATGAAGCCGTGGCCAATGCGCTTGCCCGCGTGAATATGAGCGAGTTTCGCAAGCGCCAGATCGGGGAGTTGTCCGGTGGACAGAAAAAGCGCGTCTTCCTTGCCCGCGCTCTGGCACAGGACGGTCGCGTCATTCTACTCGATGAGCCGTTTACCGGCGTTGACGTCAAGACCGAAGAACAGATCATTACGCTGTTGCGCGAACTGCGCGACGAAGGCCGCGTGATGCTGGTTTCAACGCATAATCTCGGTTCCGTGCCGGAGTTCTGCGACCGCACGATCCTGATCAAAGGCACAGTGCTGGCCTATGGGCTGACCTCGGACACGTTCACCCAGAACAATCTGGAAAAGACCTTTGGCGGCGTTCTGCGCCATTTCGTTTTGAACGAAACGCAAGGCGGAGCTTCCGCCTCGATTGGCGTGATTACCGACGATGAACGCCCGCTGATCCTTCAAGGTGGCAAGGCAGCCATTCGCAATACGGGCGATGCGGAAGGAGGGCAGGAATGATGGAAATGCTTCTCCAGCCATTTACCTATGGCTACATGCTTGATGCCATGTGGGTGTCGGCGCTGGTCGGCGGGGTCTGCGCTTTCCTGTCGTGCTATCTAATGCTCAAGGGCTGGTCGCTGATCGGCGACGCCTTGTCCCATTCCATCGTTCCCGGTGTTGCCGGAGCCTATATGCTGGGACTGCCGTTTTCCATCGGCGCGTTCTTTTCCGGCGGGCTGGCGGCGGCAGCCATGCTGTTCTTGAACCAACGAACCAAGCTGAAGGAAGACGCCATTATCGGCCTGATCTTCTCGGGCTTTTTCGGGTTGGGCCTGTTCATGGTGTCGATCTCGCCAACCTCGGTCAACATCCAGACCATCGTGCTCGGCAATATTCTGGCGATCACGCCAGGCGACAAGCTTCAGCTTGGTATCATCGGCTTCGTGTCGCTCGCGATTCTGCTCGTCAAATGGAAAGACCTCATGGTCACATTCTTTGATGAAAGCCACGCGCGTTCGATTGGCCTCAATCCGACAGCCTTGAAGATCATGTTCTTCACGCTTCTCTCGGCATCAACGGTTGCCGCGCTTCAGACGGTTGGCGCTTTCCTCGTCATTTGCATGGTGGTGACACCGGGCGCCACGGCCTATCTGCTGACGGATCGCTTTCCGCGACTGCTGGTCATCGCCGTGATGATCGGTGCGGCCACCAGTTTTCTGGGCGCTTATGCAAGCTATTTCCTCGACGGCGCAACGGGTGGCATCATCGTCGTGTTGCAGACGGCCATTTTCCTGTGCGCATTCTTCTTCGCGCCGAAGCACGGCATGCTTGCGAGCCGACGCCGCGCCGCTGAGACCCAGGCACTGGAGGCGTCACAATGAGCATTATCGACACGCTTCTTTCGCCATTCGAATTTCCGTTCATGGTCAATGCGCTGGTGATCTCGGTCACAGTCTCTATCCCCATGGCGCTACTGTCCTGTTTTCTGGTTCTCAAGGGCTGGTCGCTGATGGGCGATGCAATCAGTCACGCGGTGTTTCCTGGCGTCGTCCTCGCCTATGTCGTGGGCTTTCCCTATGCGGTCGGCGCGTTTGTCGCGGGCATGTTCTGCGCCATCGCGACAGGCTTTTTGAAAGATAACAGCCGCATCAAGCAGGATACGGTCATGGGTGTGGTGTTTTCCGGCATGTTCGGGCTGGGGCTGGTGCTCTATGTCAAAGTGAGGCCGGACGTCCATCTCGACCACATTCTGTTTGGCGATATGCTCGGTGTTTCGCGGTTCGATATCGGACAGGCGGGCCTCATTGCTCTCCTCACTGTGGCGATCATCGGCATCAAATGGAAAGACTTCCTTTTGCACGCCTTCGATCCCGCGCAGGCGAGGGCCGTGGGCCTTCGGGTCAACCTCCTGCATTACGGGCTGCTCAGCCTCATCTCGCTGACGATTGTGGGCGCGTTGCAGGCCGTTGGCATCATCCTTGCCATCGCCATGCTGATCGCGCCGGGCGCCATTGCGTTTCTTCTGACACGCAAGTTCAGCACCATGCTGGTTCTGTCGTCGGTCATTGCTGCGGTTGGTTCTTTCACAGGCGTCTATCTGTCGTTCTTCATCGACAGCGCGCCTGCTCCGACGATTGTGCTTTTGCTTTCAATGATTTTCGTGGCGGCCTTCATTTATGCCACGCGCAAGGCAACCCGCGTCGAGGCGTCGGAGATGGCTTGATCGCAGGGGCTTCTTCGAATCTCCCAATTTCTGCATAGTGGCGAGATGAAGAAAGAAGCAACGGCATTGAAGATCTATCTGAAGCGCGGATTATCCACGGTGGCCATGATGCTCGTGGCGGCGATGTCCTGTCCGGTTCAAGCGCAGGAAACAGACAAGCCGGGGATCTGCGAGGCGGATAGTTTCGAAGATACGAAATATATCATCTGCAAGCCTGATAACGGCGTCGCCGGGTTGAGGCTGTTCTGGAAAGGGGCTGATGGCCAGCCTTATCGGACATTCTCCGGTGTTGCCAAGGCCGTCGGCAATGACGGCCACACGCTTGCTTTCGCGATGAATGCCGGAATGTACGGAGCTGATTTTGCGCCGATTGGCCTTTATGTCGAGAATGAACAGGAACTGCGTCCCGCCAACAGGCAGAAAGGCGAAAGCGCAGGCGGTCCTGTGCCGAATTTCTACAAGAAACCGAATGGCGTTTTCTTCTGGGATGAGAAGGGCGCGGGAATTCTCCCCACCGACACGTTCTTAAAACGCAAGCCGAAGGCCAGTTTTGCGACCCAGTCCGGGCCCCTGCTGGTCATCCGCAACAAATTGCACCCGGCTTTCATTGCAGGCTCGACGGACCGCACGCGCCGCAGTGGCGTCGGTGTTTGCGAGAACGGTGCCGTGCGTTTTGCGATCAGCGAAGCCCCGGTGAATTTCCATGATTTCGCGCGCATGTTCCGGGATCATCTGAAATGTCCGAATGCGCTGTTTCTCGATGGCGGAAACGGTACAGGCATTTATAGCCCTGCACTGGGCCGTAACGACATCTCCTGGCATGGTGGTTTTGGCCCGATTGTCGGCTTCGTGGAATAGGAGTATCCGCCGCGTCAACGGTCGTTAGGTGTTTCGATGAGTTCCATCGCAAGTGCCCGTGCTCTGTCGGAAATGTCTGGATTGAAGACCAGCCAATAGCCGTTATCGCTTGTCTGGGATATATCGCAGGCATGGACAAGTTGTCCGCGCTGCACCGCGCCGTCGATCAGCCCGGACCAGCCAAGCGCGACACCTTGATCGGCAATCGCCGCCTCAATCACCAGATTATAGGTATTGAAAACGAGGCCATAATTGCCGTCGACGATTTCCTCACCAATGGCATTCAGCCAAGACTGCCATGTGAACCAGCGATCCCCCTGCAATGTGTCGAGATGCAGCAGCGAGGCTGCGCCAAGCCCTTTGCCGTTGGGAAAACCGCCGCTTTTTTCGAGAAAAGCGGGTGAGCAGACTGGCACTACTTTTTCGCCGATGAAAGGGACGGAGCCCTTGGGGAAATCATTGCGTCCGCCAAACAGGATTGCGATATCGGCCTCGCGATAGTCGAGCGGCTGGAGCATGGAGGAAGCCGTGATACGCACGTCGACCTCGGGATGTTTCGGCCTGAATTGCGCCACGCGGGGCATTAGCCAGAAAGTCGCAAAGCCGTAATCCGTTGCAATCCGCAAACCGGGTGAGCGCTGCCTGCGCCTGATCTGCTGCACGGCGTCTTCGATTCCATCCAGACCAGCCCGCACAGCCGCATAGAGAATTCGCCCATCGGGCAGAATTTCAACGCCGCGTGCCCGCCTAGCAAACAGGGTGACGCCCAAACGGTCTTCCATCCGTTTTATTTGATAGCTGACGGCAGGTTGTGTCATGCCGAGTTCACGCGCTGCGAGGGTCAGATTTTCCAAACGTCCGACCGCTTCGAAAACGCCAAGGCTGCCAAGATCCCAGGATGGAGAAACCATAAAGAGCCTTTATATCGTCGATAAAAAATGAATGGGTTTTTCCTTAGCGCAAATGGTGTTTTCCTGAAAGTCGAAATGCAAGCCATAACGGCTTTTGATTGTACGAGATGCAGAATGCATCCATCAACGAGGGGTCTCCGATGCGTTATTTGAAGATGACTGCACTGGCGTTTACGGCGTTCACGGGGCTGGCGGGATCGGCTTATGCTGCCGATCCGGCTGCATGCGAAACCATCCGCCTGTCCGATCCAGGCTGGACCGATATTACCTCGACCAATTCCATCGCAAGTGTGCTGCTGACCGGCCTTGGCTATAAGCCCGATGTGAAGACAATGTCTGTGCCGATTGGCTATGAAGCCCTGAAGACCGGCAATCTCGATGTCTTCCTCGGTAACTGGATGCCCGCACAGCAGAAATTCCGCGATGATCTCGACAAGGCCAAAGCCGCCGAAGTGATTGTCAAAAATCTGGAAGGCGCAAAATTCACGCTTGCAGTGCCGGATTATGTCGCGAGCGAAGGGATCAAGGATTTTGCCGACCTTGCTGCCCATGGCGATAAATTCGGCAAGGAGATTTACGGTATCGAGCCGGGTGCTCCGGCCAACCAGAATATCCAGAAGATCATCGAAGATCCGAAATTCAAGCTGAACGGCTGGAAGATCGTGGAGTCCAGCGAGCAGGCCATGCTTGCGCAGGTGGACCGCAAGAACAAGGACAAGGGTTGGGTCGTGTTTCTCGCCTGGGCTCCGCATCCTATGAACACCAAGCTGAAGATTGAATATCTGTCGGGTGGCGATGATTATTTCGGCCCCAACTATGGCGGCGCGGAAGTCTACACGCTGGCCCGCACCGGCTGGCCGGCGAACTGCCCGAATGCTGCAACCTTCTTCAAGAACCTTACCTTCACCGTCGATATTGAAAACGAGCTGATGGGCAAGATTCTGGACGAAGGTGCGGAAGGTCCAGCGGCTGCGAAGGAATGGCTGAAAGCCCATCCGGAACAGATCGACAAATGGCTGGCTGGCGTGACCACGCTGAAGGGCGAACCCGGCGCTGCCGCCGTCAAGGCAAGCCTCGGTCTCTGATCGTCAAACGTAAAGATTGCAAGGCGGGCATTTCGATGCCCGCCATTTCGCGTTTCACTTATGCCAGATGGTTCCGCACAGATGAAAAAGCCGAATATCCTCATTCTCATGGTCGACCAGTTGAACGGGACGTTTTTCCCGGATGGCCCAGCCGACTTTCTGCATGTTCCGCATTTGCGCAAGCTTGCCGAGCGCTCCACCCGTTTTGGCAATTGCTACACGGCGAGCCCGCTTTGCGCTCCGGCGCGTGCTTCTCTGATGTCGGGTCAATTGCCGTTTCGCACCGGCGTTTATGACAATGCAGCCGAATTCTCATCCGAGATACCAACCTATGCACACCACTTGCGCAATGCCGGCTATCAGACAGCGCTTTCCGGCAAGATGCATTTTGTTGGTCCCGACCAGTTGCACGGCTTCGAGCAGCGTCTGACGACGGATATCTATCCTGCCGATTTTGGCTGGACGCCGGATTATCGCAAACCGGGAGAGCGCATCGACTGGTGGTATCACAATCTGGGTTCCATCACCGGGGCCGGTTCTGCGGAAATCACCAATCAGCTCGAATATGATGATGAAGTCGCCTATCAGGCTGAGGCAAAGCTCTACGATCTGGCGCGAGGCCATGATGAGCGTCCGTGGTGCCTGACCGTCAGCTTCACCCATCCGCATGATCCTTACGTGGCACGCAAGCGCTTCTTCGACCTTTATGCGGATATTCCCGAACTTGACCCGAAGATCGGACTGCTGCCGGAAAACGAAATCGATCCGCATAGCGAGCGGTTGCTTCGCGCTTCCAAGGCTGAGGATTACGAACTGACCCGTGAGCAGATCAGGGCAGCGCGGCAGGCCTATTTCGCCAATATTTCCTATGTCGATGAGAAGATCGGCGGTCTGCTGGATGTGATCGAGCGTTGCAACATGGCAGACGATACGATTGTCATCTTCACCTCCGACCACGGCGATATGCTGGGTGAACGCGGCATGTGGTTCAAGATGAGCTTTTTCGAAGGCTCCGCACGTGTGCCCTTGATGATCGCCGCGCCACAAATGCCCGTGGGCCTGATCGATACGCCCGCCTCAACGCTGGACGTGTTGCCGACACTGGCCGATCTGGCAGGGATCGACCTCAACGGTATCATGCCATGGACGGACGGCGTTTCGTTGCTGGAGGTTGCGACCGGCACGAAGGAACGCGGTGCGGTGCCATGCGAATATGCGGCTGAAGGCACGGTTGCGCCGATGGTTTCGTTGCGTGACGGACAATGGAAGATCAATCTCTGCCATGTTGACCCACCGCAATTGTTCAATCTCGCGGATGATCCGGATGAACTGCACAATCTGGCGGAAAGCCCGGAACATCGCGTGATACTTGAACAACTGATGGAAAAGGCGCTGGGGCGCTGGAACCTCGATCTCTACGATGCGCATGTTCGCGCCAGTCAGGCCCGCCGCCATGTGGTCTATCCGGCTTTGCGCAACGGGGCATATTATCCGTGGGACTACCAGCCGCTGCAAAAGGCGTCGGAACGCTATATGCGAAACCACATGGACCTGAATGTGCTGGAGGACAACCAGCGCTTTCCGCGCGGATAAGACACGCGTTATGAAAGCGCCAGCAGCGTGTCAGCGGCGTCGCCATCGATGATGAGGCCGTTGACGATGCCGCTTTTCAGAAGCGCCTTGGCCGCCGCTGCTTTCTCCTGTCCGGCGATGAGCAGCACGACCTGAACCTTCTTCAGCTCGGCAAAGCTGAGTGCGATGGTGCGCTGGTTCATCTCGTGCTCGACCTGCTGTCCGTCCTTGTCGAAGAAAATGCCGTTGGTGTCGCCGATTGCACCGGCGGCACGCAGGCTTTCCAGTTCTGATCTGCTAAGCATGTTCTGGCGGCGCAACAAGGAATCCTCCGTCAACTCGCCAGCGCTGATGAAGCAAACAGAAGCCGTGCGGGCAATCTCGAGCGCACGCGCCACAGAGCGCTGCGAAATGAGCACTTTTCGGTCTTCTGCGGAATCAGCGATGAACGGAACCGGCAGGAAAAAGCCTTGCCCGCCCGTCCGCCGCGCCAGCATGTGCACAACTTCAAATGGATTATAGGCGGAGTTCGCGGTCAGCGATCCCATGACGGAGATGAAGCGCGCCTGTGGCGCGCGTACACCTGCAAGTTGCAATGTCATCTGCTCGATGGTTCGGCCCCAGCCGGTGCCGATGGTGGCTTCCTCATTGTCGGCCAGAAAGCTTTTCAGATAGGTGGCGGCAGCAACACCGACGGCCCGGAATGAAACCTGCTTGCGGATTTCCGATGCCGTATCTTCATCGGCATGAAAGCCAAATGGCGGTGTTGAAATACAAAAATCCAATCCATGGCGGTGCATCAGCTCGTTTTCCACGGGCAATGTGCCTGCGTTCTGGTGGTCAATGGAAATGCTGACAAGGCCGCTTTCGCGGGCCTCGCCCAATATCTTGTTCACGCGCGCCCGGGTCAGACCCAGTCGGGATGCAGTCGCCTCCTGGTTGAATCCGCCAACGTAATAGAGCCACGCCACGCGCACCATGAGGCTGTCTTCGGATTCACTCATCTGTCCCTCGTTCAATTTCTGCACGACAAATTACAAATGTATTTCTGTTTGACATTTGTAATTTGCCGACGCTTAATACCAATCGTTCCGGCGGACAAGAGCGCGAAAGAGCGGGCAGGTCAATCGGAATGGAACCTGAAGCACAGGCAACCGAATGGCGTTTCTGGAGGAGCAGAGACCGACATTCGCCAGTGCATCGGGTGTGGAGGAGTGCGGAAGGCGATGGCGCCATCCGTAACAGGCACTGACCAGCTCGAACTGAACTGCATGTGTGCCGGGAAACAGTAATTCAAAGCCAGTTGTGGAGCCAACCACATGGCTTGTGGGAGGAAAAAATGGGTTCGGGACTTTTCAGGAAAACCATGGCTGTCGCGGCTCTGGCCATGCTCATGGGCACGGCAAGCGCGTCGGCCACCAATGTGGCCTGGGTGCATTCCAACGCTGCGGCGCAGTCCGAGCAGCGTGCAAAAGCTGGCTTTGATGCCTGGCTCAAGGAAACCAACAAGGATTGGAGCATTAGCGTTCTGGATAGTGGCGGCTCGGGCGAACGCACGGCGTCGAACATTCAGGATGCTGCCTCGCGCGGTGTAGACGCGATCATCGTCAGCATGTCGGATCTGCGCGCCTCGCGTGCCGCCATCGATTCCGCTGTTGCGGCCAAAATCCCGGTATTCGCCATCGATAGCGGTCAGGTTGACGGCGTTGTGGTCGATGTCACGACCAATAACTGGGCCATGTCGGCTGATGTGTCGCCCTATCTGCTCAATGAAATGGGCGGCAAGGGCAATCTGATCTTCCTGCGCATGGCAGAGCACCACGGCACCCGCAAGCGCGGCGATGTGATGGAAACCGTGCTGAAGGAATATCCGGAAGTGAAGGTCATCGCCGAGCACAATATCGATTACACGGCCTTCTTCGAAGACACGACCAAGACCATGCAGGACTATGCATCGCGCTTTGGCGAAGACATCAATGCCGTCTGGGCGCCTTGGGATGAGCCTGCACAGGCAGCCATCAACGCGCTGAACGCCGCCGGGTTGAAGAATGTCAAAGTCATCGGCATCGACGGCCATCCGCAGGCGATCGAAGAGGTCTGCAAGCCTGACAGCCTGATGATCGCAACGGTTTCGCAGCCATTTGAAAAGATGGGCGCACAGACCGGCGAATGGATCGAGAGCATTGTGGTCAAGAAGGAAGACGCTGCAAAGGTCATTCCGTCGAAGACTGTTTATCTCGATGCGCCGCTCGTCACCAAGCAGAACTGCAAGGATTTCCTCCCGAAGAAGTAGGCAAGCCCCCAAAGTTGCCTGCATCTGGCCGGAGCGTGAACGTTCCGCGCTCCGGCCCCTTTAAAGTAGATTGAATTCATGGGAGTTCTCCGATGGCGGTAAGCCTGTCGCAGATCGTTATGTCCTATCCCGGAACGCTGGCGCTGGATCAGGTGAGCGCCGAGTTTCGGTTTGATGAGGTGCATGGACTGATCGGAGAAAACGGCGCCGGAAAGACCACTCTGGTCAGTATTCTTGGCGGCAGCAAAAGCCAGACTTCGGGCACGATCACCATTGATGGCACTGAAGTGAAGCTTGCAAGTGCCGGTGATGCGCTGCGCAAGGGTATCGCGCATGTGTCGCAGGAGGGCAGTCTCGTTCCCGGGCTGACCGGTGCGCAGAATATTCTGCTGGGCGACGAGCCTCGCATGGGCCTTGGTGTGATCGACAAGCGCAAGCTGCTGTCGCGCGCCAATGACTTGCTCAAGCGCTGGTTCCCGCAGGTTTCCATCGACCTCGACGAGCAGGTCGATATGCTGCCTATGGCAGATCAGAAGATCATCGAAATTGTCCGCGCACTGCGTGGCAATGTTCGTCTGCTCATTCTCGATGAACCCACGGCGACATTGCCTGCACGCGAAAAAGAGAGCCTTTGGGAGATCATCAAGACCCTGCCGCAGCAAGGGGTTGGCATCGTTTTGATCAGCCATTTCCTTTCTGAAATCAAGGCGTTGAGCGATAGAATTACAGTTCTGCGCGATGGCCGTCACATTGCGACGCTTCAGGCTACGGAAGCGAGCGAAGCCGGGTTGATCGACATGATGCTGCAACGCTCGGGCGGCAAGACGGCGATGGCGCAGGAGACCAGTCAAAACCGCAGTTTTGGCCCCGTTGTGCTGGAGGTCAGCGATTGGCATGCCGGCGGTCTGCACGTTGACAATTTTTCCATCCGTGCAGGTGAGATCGTCGGTCTGATCGGCTTGACTGGCGCTGGCCATTTTGGCTTTGCCCGTTCGCTTTATGCGGCAAGCGGTATCACCAGCGGCACATGCCGTTTTCAGGGTGAAACGATTGCCCGGATCGATGCGCGCACCATGCAAAAAAAGGGTGTTGCGCTGGTTCCCGATCACCGCATGGAATATTCGCTGATCGGCGATTGGGATGTGCGTGAAAACCTTGCCATGGTGCATCCGTCCTTTGCGGCCTTGGGCGGCACAGGCGTGCTGTCGATGCGCCGTGAAGCGCAGGAAGCCGACCGCACCATGCAGCTTTTGAACGTGAAGGCGCATTCGCGCAATCAGTTCGTGAAGGATCTGAGCGGCGGTAACAAGCAAAAGGTGTCGATCGGCAAGTGGCTTTACGGTGCAGACGATCACTACCGGCTGATGATTTTCATCGAGCCGACCGAGGGTGTCGATATCGGTGCCAAGCGTGAAATTCACGCACAGATGCGCAGGCTCGCCGACAAGGGCGTGGCCATTCTGGTCACCTCGTCCGACCTTCTGGAAATTGCCGACGTGGCAGACCGCGTCATCCCCTTTGTGAATGGCTCTCCGGGCGCGGAAATTCCGCGTGAGGCCTTTTCCGAAGCGAAGTTTATTGCCGCAATGGCAGGAGTCATCCAATGAATACACAGAACCCCGCCGTTGCCCCGCAATCGTCGCGTCATGCGCAGAGCTTCGGCAAGAAGCTCAAGGGCGAATGGCTGCTGAAATATTCAACGCTCTTCGTGTTGCTCCTGCTGTTCGCGGGCTTTTCGCTGACAGTGGACCGCTTTCTGACAGCCAACAATCTGCTCAATATTCTTCAGCAGATCGCCATGCTCACCATCGTCGGTGCGGGCCTGACCTTCGGTTTTGCCGCACGCGAAATGGACCTTTCGGTCGGTTATATGGTCGGCATGGCGGGCATTTTGGTGCCACTGCTGCTGGTCGCGGGTACACCTTTGCCATTGGCCTTGCTGGCTGGATTGGGGGCAGGGTTTGTCGTGGGGGCCGTCAATGCGGCGCTCGTCACCCTTGTCGGAGTGCCTTCGCTGATTGCCACGCTTGCCATAGGCTCCATTCTTTATGGCATCAACTTTCTGATGACCGGCGGACGGGCGATCTATGGTGGCCTTCCGGCCAGCTATCTCTGGCTGGGACAGGGACAGCTTTTCGGTATTCCCGTGCTGGCTTATGCAATGGTCATCGTCGTGTTTGTCGCCTGGTTCATCATGGAGCGTACCGTCTTCGGTCGCTACATCTACGCGGTTGGCGGCAATCTCAAGGCTGCCGAACTTTCGGGCGTCAATGGTCGCTTCTATCGTGCGGCTGCACTCATCGTCTGCTCGATCTTTGCGGCGGTCGCGGGTGCGCTTCTGGCGGCGCGTCTCGGCTCCGGCCAGCCCAATGCCGGTGAGCGCTATCTCCTCGACGGTCTTGCAACAGTTTTCATTGGCATGACCATGTTTCGTCCCGGCACGGCAACGGTTGCCGGAACCTTCTTCGGGGCGCTGTTCATCGGCGTCATCAATAACGGCCTCAATCTGATTGGCATGGACACCTACATCCAGAGCATCGTGAAAGGTCTCATCATTCTCGTCGCGGTCGCGGTTGTTTCGCGCACCACCAAACTAAAGCTCCTGTGAGGGCACTGAACCGGACATCATGAAAAATTTGCAACAGACAGGTCTGTCGGAGGCGCACGTGCAAAATCCGAGTAATTCCAATCTTCTCGAACTCTATAGAACGATGCGTCGCATCCGCACTTTCGAAGAACGCGTCGGCGAACTCTTCGTGCGCGGCCAGACGGCAGGTTCGATGCTTCACCTTTCCATCGGTGAAGAAGGCGCTGCCGCCGGTGTTTGTGCCGCCATGCAGCCGCAGGACACGTTCACAACCCATCATCGCGGCCACGGTATCTTTCTGGCGCGTGGCGCTGATCCGAGGCAGATGATGGCCGAAATCGGCGGCAAGGAAACCGGCTATTGTCACGGCAAGGGCGGTTCCATGCACATTGCCGACATGGCGCTCGGTCATCTGGGTGCCAACGCCATTGTCGGTGGCGGTATTCCCGCCGTCGTGGGTGCGGGACTGTCGAGCAAATATCTGAAGAAGAATTCCGTTTCGCTCGCTTTCTTTGGCGACGGCGCGATGCAGCAGGGCATTCTCTATGAGAGCATGAACATGGCGGCTCTGTGGGGTCTGCCGGTGGTGTTCGTCTGCATCAACAACCAGTACGGCATGGGAACGCGGGTCGATCAGGCGACCGCCAACACGGCTTTCGATCAGCGCGCGCATGCGTTCGGCCTTAACGGGGCTGTTGTCGATGGCATCGATGTCGAGGAAGTCAAAAATACCGCTCAAGGGTTGATTGACGATGCGCGGCTCGGCAAGCCGGGCTTTCTGTCGGTCACCTGTTACCGGTTCTTCGGTCATGCGCGCATGGACAAGAGCCCATATCGCGCAGAGGCAGAGGAACTGGAAGGACGCAAGAAGGACCCGGTGAAGTTCACCCGCGATCGGCTTGTTTCATCCGGATTGGCGCAGGAAGCTGCACTCGACGCCATGGATGGCGACATCACGGCCGAGATGGACGCCACCATCGATTTCACTGTCGAGTCCAAGGCGCCGCCGCTCACCTCCATGTTCAAGGATGTTTACGCGGTGGGCGAACCTGAGCCCGAACCCGTTCGCACCCGTATCGACCGCGTACTTTCCAAGGATGAAGCATAATGGTTGCCATGACTTACCGCGACGCGCTGCGCAAAGCGCTGGATGACGCCATGGCGGAAGACAACACCATCGTCGTGATCGGCGAAGAGGTGGGACGCTATGGTGGCGCTTATGGTGTTACGAAGGATCTCATCGGCAAATACGGCCCTGAACGCCTGATCGACACCCCGATATCCGAACCGGCCATTGTGGGTGCCGCGGTTGGCGCTGCCATGACCGGGCTGCGTCCGGTTGCCGAGCTGATGTATATCGATTTTCTCGGCATGACGATGGATCAGCTTGCCAATCAGGCAGCCAAGATCCGCTATATGTTTGGCGGTCAAATTGGCGTGCCGATGGTTCTGCGCACCCAGGGCGGCACCGGACGTTCCGCTGGTGCCCAGCACTCGCAGAGCCTCGAAGCCTGGATCATGCATACGCCGGGTCTGCGTCTTGCCATGCCAGCCACGGTTCAGGACGCTTACCATCTGCTGCGCCAGAGCCTGACGAAGCCCGACCCTGTGGTCTTTATCGAGCACAAGGCGCTCTACACCCGCAAGGAAGAGGTCGATCTCGACGCCGAGCCGCTGGCATGGGGCAAGGCCGCTGTGCGCCGTACCGGCAAGGACCTCGTCATCGTCACCTATTCGCGCCAGCTGCATTACGCACTCGACGCCGCCGAGAAGCTGTCCGCCAAGGGCATTGAAGCGACGGTCATCGACCTGCGCACGCTCAATCCGCTGGATTTCGACACCGTGCGCGAACATGTCGAACGCGTCGGCAAGGCGATGGTTGTCTCGGAAGGCGTGATGACTGCCGGTGTTGCGGCAGAGCTTGCCGCTCGCATTACCGAGGAATGCTTCGACTACCTCGAACAGCCGGTGGTGCGTGTTGCCGGTGAGGACATTCCGATTTCAGTTTCGCAGGAGCTTGAAACCGGTAGCGTTCCGACGACCGATTTCATCCGCTCCGTTGCCGAGAGAATGTTGTCATGAGTGAACGGATTCTGAAAATGCCACGCCTTGGCGAGACGATGGAGGAGGGCAAGATTGTCGGCTTCCTCGTCAAGCCGGGTGACAGTTTCAAGCGCGGGGATTCGATCATTGAAATCGAAACCGACAAGACCGTAGCCGAGTTTCCGGCATTGGGTGACGGCACGCTCAATGAGTGGATCGGCGCTATTGGCGATCATGTGGTTGTCGGTGCGCCTCTGGCCCGCATCGACATCGGCACTGGACCCGATTGGACCAGCGACGGTGAAGATGAAGCGCCGGAAGCCCAAGCGGCGACCGCTCAAGACGCTGAAGCAGTTCAGGATTTGGTGGAAACTTCCGTTGCCAAACCTGCGGCTTCGCCAAACAGCGGCGAGCGTGTTCGCGCAACGCCGCTTGCTCGCAAGGTTGCTCGCCAGAATGGCATCGACATCAATTCGCTTTCGGGCAGCGGGCGTCGGGGACGGATCGAGAAGGAAGACGTGCTTGCGGCTTCCAGCGGTTCGAAATCCAATAGTGCTGCGCATTTTGTCGATCTTGCAAATGGTCGTGTGGCCTATCTGGATCAGGGGCCGAAGAACGGTCGTACAATCCTCTTGCTGCACGGTTTCTCTGGCGACCGGACGACCTGGAGTGGCATTGCAGCGGGTCTGCGACGCGCGAATTGCCGCGTTATCGTGCCTGATCTGCCTGCCCACGGACTGACGACAATCGATGCTACGAACGCGGCTGAACTCAGCGCCTTCCTGCCTGCGTTCCTTGATGCTCTGGGAGTTGCCGAGGTTGATGTCGTCGCGCATTCTCTTGGTGCCGTTGCTGCAACGCAATTTGCTGATGCCCATGCAGACCGCATTTCGAGCCTGACGCTTATCGCGCCTGCGGGACTTGGTTCCGAAGTCGATGCCGGCTTTATATCCGGTATGGCCAATGCAACGACGGCTGGCGAAGTCAGCCATCTGTTGCGCCGTATCGCGGCCAAGCCAGTCGAGCTTTCGCCGGAACTGGCGGCTGAATTTGCGAAAACCATGGCCAAGGGGCGTCTCAAGGCGCTTTCCGCAGCGATTGTCGGCCCTTCGGGGCAAACCTCCGACATCGTTCCGGCGCTGGAAAAGCTTTCCCGTGTAAAGCCGGTTCGTGTTCTGGTTGGTCTGTTAGATCGCATCATCCCATGGCAACAGGCGACCGCATTGCCATCGTCGATTGCCGTGCATTTTCTCGGCCAGTCCGGCCATATGCCGCAATGGGACCAGTCCAAAGAAGTGCTTGATCTGATTATAAATTCCACGGGAGGCTCCCATGACTGACGATGTCAGGCTTCGTCTGAAAGAAGCGCAAGCACGGCTTGGTGCATTTGCAAAATCTGCACCCGAACTGATGAGCGGCTTTGCCAAGGTCAGCAAGACCGCAACGGCGGTTGGCGCGTTTTCATCGGCGCAGCGCGAATTGATCGCGGTCAGCATTGCCGTGGTGAAGGGATGTGAAGACTGCATTCTCTACCACGTGGACGCGGCCATCCGGCACGGCGCAACCGAAAAGGAACTGATCGAAGCGCTTGAAGTCGCGGTTGAAATGGGGGGCGGCCCGGCAGTTATGTATGCGGGCAAGGCGCTGGAAGCATTTCGCGGACTGAGTTGAAAATTGCGCGATGAGGCATGCGAAGACTGGAGGAGTTTTCGCAGCCGCCTCGGGAGGAATTGAATGGCTTATTTTCTCACCGCCGACGGAGGAACGGAAAGTATCCGGGCGCGGGTTTACGACTTGTCGGGCACTTGCCTTGCAAGCGCAGCGGTTCCCTATGAGACGAAGTTTTCCAGCGGCGCGCGCGCGGAGCAAAATCCGGAAGACTGGTGGTCATGCTTTGTCCAGGCCGCACGCAAGGCGATCGCGGAATCGGCTGTCGACCCATCGGCAATTGAAGCCATCACGCTGGCGACGACAAGCTGTACCGTCGTGGCTCTGGATGCCGACGGCAAGCCACTGCGTCCGTCGATCATCTGGATGGATGTTCGCGCAAGTGCCGAGGCGGATGCCGTGCTTGCCACCGGCGATCAGGCCTTGCAGGCCAATGGCGGCGGGCGAGGGCCGGTTTCAGCGGAATGGATGATCCCGAAGGCGCTGTGGATCGCGCGCAATGAGCCGGAGATCTTCGAAAAGGCAGATACAATCTGCGAATATCAGGATTTCATGACCCTGCGCCTGACCGGTGAAAAGGCGGCGAGCCTCAACAACGTCTCGCTTCGCTGGCACTATTCGACGGATCGCGGCGGCTTTCCGGTCACGCTTCTGGAGAAACTCGGCCTAGCTGCCTTGCTACAGAAATGGCCGTCCCGCGTAGTCGCGCCCGGGGAGATTATCGGCGGACTTTGCGCATCGGCTGCTTCCGAACTTGGCCTTTCGCAGAGCGTGAAGGTGGTACAGGGCGGGGCCGATGCACTCATCGGCATGATCGGTCTCGGTGTTGCCAAACCGGGTCAGCTTGCGCTGATAACCGGTTCATCTCACTTGCAATTTGGTGTTGCAGACAAGCCTCTGCACGCACCGGGCATCTGGGGCAGCTATCCCAATATGGTCTATCCGGACCGCTATATTATCGAGGGCGGCCAAACTTCAACCGGGTCGATTATCGCATGGCTTGGGCGCATGATGAACGGCACCATGGATATGGAAGCGTTGAACGCCAAGGCGGCGGCGCTGGAGCCGGGCGCAGAAGGCCTTCTGGTGCAGGATCATTTTCAGGGTAACCGCACGCCCTATACCGATGCCTTGTCTCGCGGCGCAATTGTCGGTCTGACGTTGGCGCATGAACCGCACCACATCTTCCGTGCGATCATGGAAGGTATCAGTTTCGGCACGCGCGCCATTCTCGATGCAATGGCCGAGGCCGGTTATCGCGGGCAGGAAATCACCGTTGGCGGTGGCGCCAGCGCATCGCCGCTCTGGCTGCAAATCCATGCGGACACGGCTGGGCTGCCGGTCTGCGTGCCGCAATCGCGCGATGCGCCTTCTGTCGGGGCTGCGGTTCTTGCTGCGCATGGGGCTGGTCATTTTGCGAGCATAGATGATGGCATTGCCGCCATGGTGAGGCCGGGCAAACGCATCGAGCCACGCCCGCGCGAGACCGCGCTCTACAATGAAATCTATCAGCAATATCGAGCGCTCTATCCGGCATTGAAGGCCGTGCAGGCTGCCTGAGGCATAGTAGCGGGAGGGCAGAATGCTCAAAGATTTTCAACTAACCGGTAAGCGCGCTGTCATAACCGGCGGCGCAAGGGGTATCGGGCGAGCCATTGCCGAGCTTTTCGTTGAAGCCGGCGCAACGGTCATTATCACGGACCGCGATGAAGCGGCGGGCAAGCAGACGGTCGCGGAACTCAATGCGCGCCGTCCGTCATCTGCAAGCCTCTACATTCTGGATGTCACGGATCGCGATGCAGCGGAGCGAACAGCCGAAGCGATTGCTGCCGAGGTCGGCGTTCCCGACATTCTGGTCAACAATGCGGGCATTGTTCGCAACGGCCCGGCGAGCGAAACCTCTGAAGCAGACTGGTGCGCGGTGATCGACGTCAATCTTAACGGCGTCTTTTATTGTGCTCAGGCCTTTGGCAAACGCATGGCTGCTGTCGGGCGCGGCGCTATCGTCAACATCTCTTCCATGTGCGGCGAGATCGTCGTCTATCCGCAGCCGCAGGTTGCCTATAACGCCGCCAAGGCCGGGGTAAACCTCATCACCAAGTCTTTGGCTGTTGAATGGGCAAAGCAAGGCGTGCGGGTCAATGCGGTCGCGCCAGGTTACACCGCAACGGAACTGACGCTCGCTGGCCGCAGCAACGAAGAATGGTTTTCAACCTGGATGCGCATGACGCCACAGGGGCGGCTGGGAGAGCCGCGTGAGATCGCGAATGCCGTTCTTTTTCTGGCATCCGACGCCGCAAGTTTCGTGACGGGAACAGTACTTGCCGTAGACGGCGGTTACACCGCGCTTTGATTTTGGGAGAATGAAATGACTGAACAGGCAAAAATTGCTCTCGTCACCGGCGCAAGTCGCGGTATTGGCCGAGCCATCGCAATTGGCATGGCCAAGCGTGGCTTCGATGTGGCGATCAACGATATCGAGCGTCAGAAAGATGCATTGCAGGAAGTGGCGCAGGAAATCGAGGCCACCGGTCGCCGCGCATTAATCGTCTATGCCGATGTGAGCAATAAGGCTGACGTCGAGGCGATGGTCAAGAAGACGGCTGATGCATTTGGTCGTATCGATGCAATCGTCAACAATGCGGGTATTTTGATCGCCAGCGATGTCGAACACCTTAAGGAAGAGCACTGGGATAGCGTCCTCGATGTCAATGCGAAGGGAACGTTTCTCGTTGTGCAGGCTGTGCTGCCTTATATGAAGCAGCAGAAATACGGTCGCATCGTCAATATCGCTTCCATCGGCGGCAAGCACGGCGCGCCTGAACAGGCCCATTATTCCGCATCGAAAGCTGCCGTCATGGGTTTTACCCGCGTTCTCGCGCAGGAGGTTGGCACCTATGGGATTACAGCCAACTGCATCTGCCCGGGGATTATCCTGACCGATATGGGGCGGGTCAATCTGGATGATGTTGCCGTGCGCCAGTCCTGGCAGGAAAAGACAGCCATGCGCCGCATTGGCGACCCGGAAGATGTCGTCGGACCGGTCGCATTTCTCGCTTCAGATGACGCGGGCTTCGTGACTGGCCAGAGCCTCAACGTCGATGGCGGTATCGTGTTGAGCTAGAAGCAGGATAAGGAAAAAATGGTCTGGAACGCCTTCGATCAAGCACTACATGATCGAAGGCGCTCGGCCACAAACATTGTCGGTGCAGACCGCGCTCAAAGCAGCCCATTGCGCAGTTTGAAGCCCCGGAGACCACCAACATTGACGCTTCGGCCTCGATTGAGCAATTCGCGCATAATGGGTTCGCGCTGCTGCTCTGGCATATAATCCAGAATGCGTGCACAGTCATGCTCGTAGAGGAGGCCGCGAAGAAGCAGATCGCGCTTGATCAGCGGGCTGCCCATGATCCTGTGAAACAGTCCAAAGCCGTAGTGAACCTGGCTGCCGTTCATGATGATCCCGATCATATGGTTGACCAGAACCTCTTGTCTCACTTGTTCGCCGACAAGCCGAGCACGGTCATCCGCAGGTGGCTTTTGGTTTAGCCCCTGCATCGCCTTTGAGTATTGGCTGATGGTTGGCGTCAGGCCAGCAGTGCTGATGTTCGCGGGAGCTGCATGCCGCTTGGAGCGTTTGGACAGCATTCTCCCGGTGTAGATCGCGCCTGCCAGAAGCGGTTGAAGTTCATAGCTGCGGAAAGCACCATGCGGCAGATAGCGAAGGCTCGACACAATGTCCGGCATTGCCATTTTGTCGAGTTTGAGGGCCAGCTTATCGGTTGAGTAAAGCACATCCATGCTGTAGCCACAGCGCGCGAAGCACTCTGATAATGCAACCTCGCCCTTCCTGATGGCGTGAGGTCTGATATCGTAAGGGCGATATTGCGACCAGAAACGTTGCACAGCAGCGTCACTAAACACTCCACCGGACACGCTAAAGGCGTAACTGCCGACGTGGTGGACGAACTCGTGATTTTCGTTGGTGCCGACGACGTCATACTTGCTGTCGACAAGCGAAACGATCATGTCTCGAAGACCATCTCCGGGAACATACATGACGCTGTCGTTAAAATAGAGCAGCCGCCGAGGCTTCAGACCTTCAGCATTCAGTAACAATGTAGCTGCGCGGTAGGCGCCGAAATCACGACCGATGTTCTGCCGAACAAGAATGCGCTGAGCACTGGACTTGATTGCATCATATTCCGGCTGTGTCATTCTGCCATTACAGATGACAATGGTATTTATATTGTGATTGCGCAGTTCGTTCAAGAGATGCAGAAAATCAGGTGTAACACCAAACTTGTTATACTTTACAACGACTGCATATAGATCCCCATTCGGCTGACGAATGACTTCATCAGCCAGGAAAGTCGGCTTTTTCTGCGCGAAAATATGCGGCATCTGAACAAGCTTGGCACTGCGTATATACGCGCGCACAGCCAACCAGTTCATTGCTTTCCCAATGCCCATTCTTGCCCCCTCGGCCCAATTTCTTTGTGAATAACACCGGGTCTCGCTAAAATAAATGGTCCTAATGAGATATTTAAAAAAGAACTATTTAAGGGGGCGGGTAATCGATGGACTTTCGGGGCTTGATAAGAAATGAAGTGGGGAAAAACGCGCGCGGCATAGAAATAGGCGCGTCTTATTCTCCGATTTTACCAAAGAGAGAGGGGTTCAAGACGCTTGTTATCGATCATACCGATACGCAATCCCTGCGTCTCAAGTATAACAATATCGGCGTCGATACTTCCAGGTTGGAGGCCGTCGATGCGATTGACGATGGCGGCGAGTTCAGCGAACTCGATCTGACCGGGGAAGGGTTCGATTTTATCGTTGCCAGCCACGTTTTCGAGCACCTGACCGATCCGATCCATTTTCTTCAGCGTTGTGAGCGGGCGCTCAAGCCGGGCGGTAAGGTTTATCTTCTCCTGCCTGACCGACGATATACGTTTGACTATCTGCGCCCGAGCACCACTGCGGGACATATGCTGGCGGCATATCTTGCAGAACAAAAGCGGCATGGAACGGCAGCACTCTTTGATCACCATGCCTCTCATGCGACGCGAGGAGGGATACAAGTCTGGATGGAAGGGCATAAGGGCGATTTCGCTTTTGCAGGTATTCCATCATCGGGCTATGCAAGCGCGACAAGCAAGAGTGACGAGTATGTGGATTGTCATGCTTGGGTCTTCACGCCGTCGAGTTTCCGCCTTGCAATGCAGGATTTATACAGTGCAGGCGTTCTGGGGCTTAAAGAAGAGCTGTTTTACCCGAGCTTTGGGTGCGAGTTCTTTGTGGTCATGAGCCGCAACCCCTCTGTGACAGTTCAGCCGGACAGGCTGACCCTTGCATTGAATGCGATTACGGAAGCAGGTCCTGAGGCACTCCCGACAGTGCCAGCGACTGGCTCGCAAGTGGACATTGCCTCAGGCTATGAAAGTGCGGCGCCTTCGGCACAAAATGCCATCAATATATTCAAGGATGGATGGGTGTCGGCGTTTCCTTCAGAGATGGGGCTACAGGCCGGAAGCAGATCTCTGTTCGCAGATGCCAGAATCCTCTGGCTCACAGAACAGTTGAAGGGGTGGCTCGAAGGACAAGATGTTCTTGAACTGGGGCCTTTGGAAGGTGCCCACACGGCAACCTTGCTCTCAGAAGGGGCTGCATCCGTGACTGCTGTTGAGGCGAAACGAGATGCCTATCTTCGCTGCCTGGTAACAAAAGAAGTCATGCAGTTGAAAGGCGCATCCTTCCTGCTGGGGAGTTTCCTACCCTACCTGGAAGAGGTGGACAGACAATGGCCGCTGATTGTGGCCAGCGGCGTGCTTTATCATATGTCGGACCCTGTCCGTGCACTTGAGCTTCTATCCAGCCGCACGGACCGGCTATATCTCTGGACACATGTTGTCGATCCGGTTGCGCTGCGTCCCGGTGATCCACGGCTCGCGGCACTCGGTGAAACCGAAATCCGCGATTGGAATGGGCATCCGATCAAGCTCCACAAACGGCCTTATCTGGAACACAAGGAAAAGACCTTTTGCGGCGGCATGGAGCCCGAACCGCGTTGGATCGACCGGGAAGATTTGCTGTGGCTGCTGAAGCAACTTGGCTTCGATGAGATCATCATCGGGCATGACACACCCAATGCCGAGCACGGCCCATCCTTGTCGATCCTGGCCATGCGTTCGAGATCGGGTGATCTGGTGGTCTGATTCCAACATTTGCATCCCTCGGTTCAAGCGCTGAGCAAATGTTGGAATCATAAAGACCACAAGCAAGTATATGTATCGAGTGGATTTTTCGAATTTGACGTTTGAAGCAGCATATGTGTCAGCCGGGATTCAAACGTCAAATTCAATCCACTAGACCACTCCTGAAACACCGAGCCAATCACATCGGATAAAGATCATCGCCGAGAGCGGAAAGCGAAACGGACCAATCCAGGTTCGTTTCGCCTGTCTTTTTGAAAAGAACCGCCGACATCAAAGCGCCCGTATAATGTTCACCGAAGCTTGTCGCCAGATTGTGAACTTTGGCCACGATATAGGCTTCGCAACCGTCCACGGCTTTGATGATTTCAAAACCTGTTACCCGGTTGAGCAGCGCTTTCCACGAATGACGTGAGAAACGGAAGTAATCACAAGGCTCTTCATGTAGCGGCCATGTCTGCGGCGCGAGTATGATGCCAATTGCGCCCTGCTTCATTACCCGGTTCATTTCGATTGCTGCTTTCCAAGGCATCAGCAGGTGTTCAAACACCGCGAATGACATGACGGCGTCAAACTGATTTCTAGGCAGAAAGCTGCTCGCTTCGTGGGCGTCGCCAACGACGTCGACATTCTCTCCCTCCAGAATGTCGAAGCCGGTATATTGCCAGCTCGTGGGCAGGCGATCACGCCACATGGCACCGGTTCGGTTGCGGGATCCAATTTCGAGCATGTGCCCGTTTGGGCGCTGGTGAATCTCATCGAAAAAGTGGTTGGTCAGCGCCAGCACTGGATCATTCGGGTCTGATGCAGAAAGCGGCTGTTCCATTCTGGTGCCGCTTGCGAGACAGACTTCTATCGAAGCATTCAACATCTGCGCTGTTTCAAGGCCGGTAAAAATTCGCTCATCGAAACGACATGCCGCTGCGGCGCGTCCGTATATGCGACTGAGGTCCGGGCTGGGTAGGCCATACTGCGAGATCGGCAATTCGCGCCCATCGGGTAGCTTGAGATTCAGACCCAGCACTTTGTTGTTGTCTGCAATAACGAAGCCGGAAAGATGTATTGCCCCCTGAAAACAGGAATTTCGTTCCACGATGCAAAGGGGTGCGCCTCCGAGGTTTTTCGGACGCAGGTGAATTGCCGGATCAAGTGTCATGATGAGTGGGTCTGCTTGTATTGTTTGTTGATTGAAGCGGGAACGGAAGCCGGTATTCGGATAACGGCCTAACGCGGTTCATACCCAGAGCTCATGTTTGGGGGGCACCAATACTGGTGCTAAAAATAAATCCGCCGTCAACAAATAATCTAGATCGCGCATTTCCTCGCCCCCAACGATTCCATGCGTTAGATTGCTGTTCTGTCTAGGGTTTTGTCAATTGATCAAAGCTAATAAGGGGCGCAACATTTGCTGTCTTCAGCGCGGCAGTTGCGGGCTGCCGCGCATGTAAGCTTTTACTGTGTCGAGTTTACAGATCGACCGGACGCCCCGAGGCTTCTTCCTCAAGCGTGATGGCCACATCTGCATTGGCTGAAAGCCTGACCTTGTCACTTTCGATATCGGCGACAAAGCCTAGCTCGATGTAATGATGATGGTCGCTGTGTTGCCCGGAATTATCGGTCTTCTTGAGCTTTATCCGGTTGCCCTCCAGGTGATCAACCGTGCCGACATGCACGCCGTCGGCGCCGATCACTTCCATGTTCTCGTGAATTCTATGCTGCATGGGGATTTCCTCCGCTTGAGCTTCAGATGAATTCAGCAAACTGCAAATGGGATTGCCGTCTCTAAACTAGTGCACATTCGCCCGTTGGCCATGGCAAAGAGAGGCGGAAATTCTGTTACGCAAAATTCAGCGCCACATGGGGCTGAAACGGAACGTGGTTGATCAGCACTATTCAAATACCCGCGCCAGCTCCGAGGCGCGCTGCGCTGTGAGTTCCGGGTCGTGATCACTGTCTTCGAAGGTTCGTATGACGACCCGTGCAAGCTGGTCTTTGTCATCGTGAGCCGATGGAGACCTGCCCAAAAGTTCGCAACTGCGGTTATAAGCCTGTTGCAACAACGACAATTCTGCCTGGCTGAATATGCCACGGTAAGCTTCGCTACGAAATGGCATTGGTTTTCTCCTCTGACTATATCAGAGCGCCAATTAACGCGCGTCAGCAAGGAACATTCGCGTGAACTGAAATCGAACGGTTTGTTTTCCGGGCAGGTGCTGTGACGCACCGCATTTGTCAGAAGAAACGCAAATAAAAGACTGGCGATAAACTTAAGATCAGGCCGACAAGGGCGATGGTGCTTCGCCAGTAAAATAGCCCCCATAGGCCAAAGATGGTGCCAGCCAGTGCCGGGAAAATGCAGAAAATCACAGCATATCCATCATCACCAACCCCAATGAGAACGATGTAATAGAAGACAAAGGCCGTTGCGGTTCCGAAGATCAACGATAGAATCGCAGAGAGACACCAGTCTTGCTTTCTGATTGGTTTTGTTTGTTGCATATAGTTATTTATATTCGAGCGTACCGATTGAAAACATCAATTTTTTCCAGAGGCAGCGCCGCGCTACAGCTACGTTAAGAAGGTTTACGTCTACAAGTATATGGTGAGTGTGAGCTGAGACCCATTTCTCCTCCAGTATTCAGGAGAGCCTCGGATTATCAATCTGGCCTTACGCGGCCTGTTTTTCCATAGCCATTTTCATTGCAAACTCGCTGGGAGGGATGGGTGTGGTCTGTTTCAGTTATAGTCCTCCTTCCATGCTCGTCATCTCGGTGCCATTGCCGGAAACGATGGGCTTTGGTTTGCCGCGCCTGGGCGATGATGGGCTGTTGCACGAACGTTGAACATACAACGAAAATCCGTTGTACTTGCTGCCCGTTCGATGGCGGAGCCGCAGGCATTTTAGTGGAGTGTCTGGCTTGGAATATGTTCTCCAATGAATGCTCAAATCTGTCGAGTTTTCACATATGGCAAAATGTGAATCTTGTCATATGTCATCCTTGTCGAATGATGCCTCGTAACGAGTCCGGAGATTAAACCGCTCGGTCAGCGCAAGCTGGCGCGGCTTGCCAGTTCCGCAGTAAGCCGAACAGATGAGCCATCTCAAAAGCAGACTGATTTGGACTTTCGAGACGGAATCTTGACCGCGCGAGCTTTCCGTCTGCAGTCGAGTTGCTCGTGTCTGCGTTGATTCAACAAACCGGAATGTTGGTTGGTCCCAAAACTCTTGCCGGATTCAATAGTTTAGCAAATCCTCGGATGTGACGAATAACATTTGGCGGGCGATTGCGAATGAGCAATTTGGGCTGGCGGGACTTGCCTCTCGGCAAGCAGGATGTCGATAGCGCGGATGGGGCATCGGCGAACAGCAGGCAATGGAACCGGTGGAAACGGCGCTTCGCAAATTCGACTGCGCTGGGCCGCATTCTGTGCGCGCTCATGGTTCCCGCCGCCATCATCAGTACACCCTCATTGATAGGGCAAGCCGGTGCACAGCAACAATCTGGCTCTGGTGGTGCGGGCGGTGCGGAAGGCACGCCCCCATCGCATTTCGACGCCAAGGGAAATCCGGGAGGACAGGGCTCCGGTGCCTCCGCCATATCCGGCGGTGGTGGTGGCGGAGGTGGAGCAGGCGGTGCCGCAGGTGGGGATCACGACGGCAATAGCGCTTCTGCAGGAAACGGTGGCGCTGGTGGTGAAGGCGCAAGAAGCGCGCATGGCGGCGCGGCAGGCATCAGCGGCATCATCGGTTATACAGGGGATGTGGCGCCCGATGTTACATTGGTACGCGGTTTTAACGGCGACAGTGGCAAACCGGGCGATGTCGGGAAAAAGGGGCAAAGTGCATTTGCAACCGGCAATGGCGCTTCCGGTGGTGGCGGCGGCGGTGGTGGTGGCGGTGGCACCGGCGCAATCTTCACCGGTTCTGTGACGACGCTAACCGACCAGATGATCATCGGTGGTGCAGGTGGCAATGGCGGTGCTGGCGGAAAGGGTGGCGACGGCGTTACCGTATGGAACGTCTTCACCGTTTCCCCGGGGGAGGGTGGCAGCGGTGGCGGCGGCGGCGGAGGTGGCGGTGGCGGCATCGGCATATCCACGGCTTACGACCTGACTGTCAGCAGCGGGAGTAGCATTCTGGGTGGCGCAGGCGGTGCGGGTGGTGCCGGTGGTATATCGGGCATGCACGCGGATGAAAACAACGATGGCAGCATCATGGTCTGCGAAGACGATGAGGGTGAGATCGAATGTTCCAGCCCGATTTCGCTTCCGTCTGCACCCTATGACACACTCACAACAGGTGGCGGACGCAGTGGCGATGGCGGCAGCGGCGGAGACGGTATCGGCAGTTCGGGTCAGTCTGCTATCGCGATTGAAGCCGGTGTCACGGTGCGCGGTGGGGATGGTGGGCAGGGCGGTGTAAGTCTGCCGGGCGGCAATACGGCATCCGATGGTGGCGATGGCGGGCGTGGCGGCAACGGCATCACGTCGACCGGTACGGCTGCAACGATCACTAACGCTGGTGCCGTTAGCGGCGGCGATGGCGGCAATGGCGGGCGCGGCGGTGGCGGTGCGGATACGGGCGGCAATGGCGGGAAAGGCGGCGACGGCGGCATCGGTGTATCCATGGCGGCCGGTGCCACGCTGACCAACGTAGCCGGTGCAAGTATAACGGGTGGCAATGCGGGCGCGGGCGGCAAAGCGCCTTCGGCTCCCTTCAATCCGCCATCCTGGTGGTACAGGGGCACGGACGGGCAGAACGGAACGGCGGGCGTCGGCGTCTATTTCGCGTCCGGCGATGCGACATTGGTCAACGCCGGTACGATTTCTGGTGGTCTCAATCAGGACGGTTCGCGCGCGGCTGCGGTGGTGTTTTCCGGCAGCAATAACACGCTGGTTCTTGGAGCTGGTTATGCCTTCAATGGCAAGGTTGTCGCAGATCCGAGCGGCCAGAACACGCTGGTCTTCGGCGGAACCGGTACGGCCCAGTTCGATCTGACCGGTTTTGAAAAAAGATTTCAGGGGTTCGATGCGCTGGAAAAGCGCGACAGCAGTACATGGACTTTGACTGGCTCGCCGGAAACTTTCAGCGGCGATCTCGGTGTGCATGGCGGAACGCTGGTTCTGACCTCCGCTGCGCAGCTTAATACGGCGGATGTGATCATTGGTTCGGTGCAGGGCGAAAGCGCCTTGCTGGAGGTGACGGGCGCCGGCACAAGCCTCAATATAAGCGGCACATTGAGTGTCGCTGGCTATGGCGACGATTCACTGACCGTCGCAAATGGTGGGCGGGTTAATGTCGGCGGGGATCTTTCGGTTGGAAGTACAGCATCCGTAATCGCAGGTTCGCGAAACGCGCTGACGGTCAGCGGGAAGGGTTCCACACTGCATTTCGGCGGCACGGCCGATATAGGCGCTCTTCTTTCAGTGGCAGATGGCGGTGCGGTTCAAGGGGGGCAGTTGCAGATCGGCGCCGGTGATCCGGGCAGCGATGCGGCGCAGGTCACTGTGGATGGAGCCGGTTCGCTCCTGAATGTTGCTGAAATTGATGTCGGTTCCGTCGGTAACGGTTCGCTGACGGTATCGAATGGCGCAAGCGTTGGACTGGCGGCAGGCGGCAGCGTCTTGCAGGTCGGACAGAACGGCGCGCAAGGTATCGTGAATATTGGCGCGGCTGCGGGCGAGACAGCGGCTGCAGCCGGAACAATTCACAGCACTGTAGTGCTCGGCAGTCAGGGTACGCTCAACCTCAATCATGATACGACCGGTTACCGCTTCGATACGACGGTGCAAGGCAACGGCACGATCAATTTCCGCGGTGGAACGACGACAATCTCCGGGCAGGGACTGGCCCAGTTTTCCGGCCAGTCGAATATTGGCAACAGCAGTGTCGTACTGACGAGTTCGGCTGTGGTCGGTGGCACGGTCGCCGTCAACGCTGGCGGTACACTGGGTGGTTCCGGCATATTGGGCAGTACCACGGTCAATAGCGGCGGCACGATTGTTGCCGGTTTGCAGTCGCAGCTTACGGTCGATGGCGACCTGACGCTGCAAAGCGGTGCGACCTTTAATTATGGTCTGGGTACATCCAGCGCCCAGAAGGCGGCATCTATTCAGGTCGATGGCGATCTGACGCTGAATGGCGCGACGGTAAACGTCAGTGGCAATTCGGACAGCACGCTGATCGGCTATCATCGCCTGATTTCCTATAGCGGAACGCTGACGACGGCCAATGCCGGTTTGATGGTGGGCGAAACGCCGATTACCAATCCCATCGCCTATTCATATGCCATCGATTATGCGCCGAATGTCGTGGATCTTCTGGTACTGCCAAACGGCCTTGACCTTCTTCAGGTTTGGGGCGGCAATGCGTTGACGCTCGACGGTGGCGATGGAACATGGTCGGCATCGGATCAGAACTGGCTCGATCCGCTGGGCGGCAGCAGCACACTGGGATCGACATGGGGACAAGGTTACGCAGTGTTCCGCGGCATTGGCGGTACCGTCACGCTGGATGGAACGCAAACAGCTGTCGGTCTTCAATTCGTGAGCGGCGATTATACCATCACCGGCGGTACGGCTTTGAACCTTGTCGGCTATTCGGGCAATGGCATCACCATTGCCGTGCCGGAATTGCGGGTACTGGCGGGTGAAACAGCGACCATTGCGTCGACCATTACTGGCAACGACGGGTTGGAGAAAACTGGTGACGGCTTGCTCGTTCTGTCCGGTTCCAACAGCTATTCCGGCCAAACGATAATCAGCGCGGGAACGCTACAAATTTCCGCGGCGAATAATCTTGGGCAGATATCCAATGGCCTTACCATCAACAACGGCACATTACAGACGACTGGCACCATATCGCTTGGCAGCCTTGTAACGCTCGGCGGTGAAGCGGCATTTGATGTCGCATCGGGCACAGAACTGCAATTGACCGGAGTTATTTCCGGTTCCGGTTCATTGACCAAGCAGGGCGAAGGCTCATTGCTCGTCGAAAATACAGCCAATAGCTGGTCTGGCGGCACGCTGATCGAGGCGGGCACATTGCGCATGGCGGCAGGTAGCGCCGGTGCGCTGCCGAACATGACCGATTATGTGATGATCGGCGGCACACTCGATCTCAATGGCAATGCCTTGACCATGGGGTCATTGTGGGGCAGCGGCGGCACGATCTCCATCGACAGTGCCAACCTTACAGTCAATCAGGATACGGACACGGTTTTTGCGGGAGATATCACTGGCGCCAGCGCAAGCAGCAGCCTGACCAAAGACGGCGATGGTATTCTCGTCCTGACCGGCAATAACAGTTTTCAGGGGCAGACCAGTATTCTGGGCGGCACGCTGGCAATATATGAAGCACAGAATATCGGCACCGGTGCGGCGGCCATTTCAATCAGCGATGCAACCCTGGCGACGCTTGGCAATATCACGCTGGCACGTGGTGTTGAATTGTCTGGTACGGCTACCATTGACACATTGCTTGCGACGGCGCTCGAGCTGTCGTCTGATGTGTCGGGAAGCGGTGCATTGTACAAGGAGGGGGCAGGTTCGCTTATTTTAAGCGGTGACGCCAGCCATAGCGGCGGCACCACGATTGCCAACGGTTTTCTGCAAATCGGCAATGGCGGCACCACGGGTTCGATTGCCGGTAATATCGTCAATAATGGCGGTCTCGTCTTCAACCGGCAGAATAGCTACACCTATTCCGGTGTGGTTTCAGGCGCTGGCGCGCTGATCCAGGCAGGTGCGGGCACCACGGTCCTCACTGGCGAAAACAGCTATACCGGCAACACGTTTATCGCTGGCGGTACATTGCAGATCGGTGATGGCGGAACCACAGGCTCCATCATCGGTGGCGTTTTGAACGAAGGCACTCTGGCCGTCGACCGGTCGGACAGTTACAGCCTCGACGGTCTGATCGTCGGTACCGGCTCCTTCGTGCAGGCGGGATCCGGCACAACCATTCTCACTGCCGACAACGCTTATTACGGCGGGACGACCATTGCCAACGGCACGCTGGAATTGGGAGCAGGCGGCAATTCCGGCTGGATCGAAGGCGATGTCCTGAACAATGGCACGCTGGTCTTCAATCGCTCGGACGCGGTGCTTTTCTCCGGCGATATCACAGGCAATGGAGCGGTGAACCAGATCGGCGCTGGTACTACCGTTCTTGCTGGCGACAACACCTATACCGGTGGCACGAACATTCTGTCCGGCGCGCTGGTCATCGGCAATGGCGGAACATCCGGCGCGATAACAGGCAATGTCGACAATGACGGTATCCTTGCCTTCAACCGGTCCGACACAATGGCGTATGCAGGCACGATCAGCGGCTCCGGCAGCGTGCAGCAGATCGGTACAGGGACAACCATCCTGACCGGCAGCAACAGCTATACCGGCGCGACGATGATCGCGGCCGGGCGTTTGCAAATCGGCGATGGTGGTACGTCCGGTTCCATTACCGGCCACGTGCTCAATGACGGCACGCTGGCTTTCAACCGGTCGGATACCGTTACCTTCGATGGCATGGTGTGGGGTGACGGCAAACTGGAGCAAGCGGGCACCGGTACGCTCGTTCTGACCGGCAGAAATCAATATGGCGGCGGCGTCAGCATATCCTCAGGCACATTGCAATTGGGCGAAGGTGGCGAAAGCGGCACGCTTGCGGCAAATGTCGAGAATAGTGGGCATTTCGTTGTCAATCGTTCTGGAACCGTTGTGCTGAAAGGCGATATTTCCGGTTCCGGTTCATTCGAGCAAGCCGGCAGCGGCGTGACGGTGCTCGCAGGCAATAACAGCTATGGCGGCGGCACGACGGTTCAGTCCGGTACGCTGGTGGTCGGGCTTGGTGATACCGGAAGTATTGCTGGCAATATCATCAATAATGGTACGCTCGCCTTCAATCGCTCGGACAGGTACAGCTTTTCGGGCGCTATCTCCGGGACCGGCGCATTCTGGCAGATCGGCGAGGGCACAACGGTTCTTAGCGGCAACAGCAGCTATTCGGGCGCGACCGGCGTTTATGACGGTCGTCTGGCGGTCAACAGCTCGATTACATCTTCATCGCTGGTCACCGTCTATGAAGGCGGCGAACTTGGTGGAAACGGCATCGTTTCCACGACCCATATCGACGGCGGTACTCTTGCGCCGGGCAATTCCATCGGTACCCTCACCGTCAACGGCGATCTGAGCTTTACCGGCACATCGACCTATGCCGTGGAGGTCTCGGCATCGGATGCCGACCGGGTCAATGTCACAGGTCAGGCCGATCTTGGGGGCGCAACGGTAGCAGCGACGTTCGCGCCTGATAAATATGTTATGCGTCGCTATGCGATCCTCAATGCGGAAGGCGGAATTGGCGACAGCCGGTTCAGCACGGAATTGACAACCTATCTGCCGCAGAGCTTTACCTCAAGTCTGAGCTACGATGCTGACAATGCTTATCTCGATTTGACCCTGAACATGATCGGTCTCAACGTGAACCAACGCAATGTTTCGGCGGCGCTGGTTGGCTATTTCAACCGTGAAGGACAGATTCCACTGGCCTATGGCGGGTTGGATGCGGAGGGACTGACGGTCGCATCGGGCGAATTGGCGACGGCTGTACAGCAAACGACCGTGGATGCAATGAGCCAGTTCATGGCGACGCTGACTGATCCATTGGTTGCGGGAGGGGCGAAAACAGGAGCCTCTGTTGAAGGTGATCCCTTGAAGGCACGCTGGAATGTGTGGGGTGCCGGGTTTGGTTCATCGCGCTCGCTGGATGGTAACAACGTCATCGGTTCACATGATTTGCGCAGCAAGATCAACGGTGTGGCCGTCGGCGCGGACTACCGGCTGTCGCCCGATACCTTGCTCGGCTTTGCCGTGGCTGGCGGACATAGCAGTTTCAGTCTCTCCGACGGTTTGGGCAGCGGCAATTCGGATCTGTTCCAACTCGGCCTTTATGGTCGTCAGACGGTCGGCAATGCCTATTTCAGTGCGGCCCTGGCTTATGGCTGGCAGGATATCGAGACAGAACGCGCCGTCGCGTTGAACGGTTTCGATACGCTACAGGCCGGTTATGACGCCAATGCTTGGTCAGGCCGTCTGGAAACCGGTTATCGTTTCGACACGCCATGGATAGGGATTACACCCTATGCCGCCGGGCAATTCGTCAGCTTCGATCTACCGTCCTATACGGAAACCGTCGGTAGCGGTGCGGATACCTATGCATTGCGATATGCATCGAAGCACGAAACGGTCGGGCGCGGCGAAATGGGCCTGCGAGCAGACAGATCCTTCGCACTCACCGACGGAGTTTTCACCCTGCGCGGCAGGGCTGCGTGGGTGCGAAACGTCAACAATGATCGCATCATGTCGGCAATGCTCACCGGATTGCCCGGGGCTGGATTTGTGGTGAACGGCGCTTCGGTATCGCGTGATACGGGCCTTGCCAGCATTTCAGCGGAAATGCTTTGGAACAACGGACTGTCGCTGGGCGTGGCTTTCGATGCGGAATTTTCGGGAGCGAGCAGCAATTATGCCGGAAAGGGCGTGCTGCGCTATAAATGGTAAGATCGTCGGGCTGACGAAACGCGCCAGCCCGACGTTTTCTAATTACGAACGCGGGGCCTTGGTCCAGTGGCCCGTGCCGCCGCCATTGTAGAACTCGATGTCAAAACCCTGCACCTGACCCTGATCGACCTTGAAGACGACGGATGCGAGTGAACCGACCAGTTCTGCCTCTCCGACCGGGACAAAGGCGAAAGTATCGCCGTCCCAATGTTGCAGCGGGAACTGCATTTCCTTCGGACCGAGAACGAGTGTCAGCGTTCCTTTGATTTCCTTGATTTCCGTCTTGCCGAAATAGGCATTGTCGAAGCTGCCGGTATATTCCTGCAAGGCTTTGGATGGTAATGGCGCGGCTGGCTTTTCCTTGAAGGACAGGTCGCCCTGTGGCTGGAAAAAGCCTTTCATGACGCCGTTATAGGCGGCGAACCAGTCGCGGGAGGATTTGCCGTAAAGGGCTATGTCGGTGAACTGCGCGACCACCGATTCCGCAGCCCCAACCGGCGCGCCATTGGTCAGGACGATGATGCCGATACCGGCCGACGGTACGATCTTGAACGCTGTGCCCGCGCCGAGCAGGAAAGCGCCGGAATGGCCCATGGACGGGCGACCGCCGAGTTCTGTGCTGACGTTGAAGCCATAGCCATAGAAGCCAGAGCGGGCGCCGGTGTCGTGCGCGCGAGCGCTGAAGGATTGCGGCGAAAGCGCCGGCAGAAGCGCATCTTCTGCGATCAGGCGCTTGCCCTTGTACTCGCCATTGGCAAGCAGCAGTTTCAGCCATTCCGCCAGATCGACGACAGTGGACGACACACCGCCAGCTGGCGCCTGTTCATCCGCATTGCGCTGTCCAAGTGGCAGGAACGCGCCGTTCTGATAGACATGGAGTGAGGCGCGATTGTCATGCGCCGTATAATCGGCATAGCGATAGCTGGTCGATTTCATGCCCAGCGGCTGGAGAAGTTGTTCGTCCGCCAGCTTGTCCCATGGTTCACCCGCTGCCGCTGCAACCGCCTCAGCACCGATGGTCGTGCTGAAATTCGCATAGTGATAGGAGGTGCGGAACGGATCGAGCGGCAATTGTTGCAAGCGGGCGATGACGTCATTGCGCTTGAAACCGAGGTCTTCGAGATCATCGCCTGCCGTGCCGGGCAAACCGCTGCGATGCGCGAAGAAATCCCCGATGGTTCCGTATTGCGACACATAGTCGTTGTTCAGTTTGAAACCGGACAGATGTTTTGCTACCGGATCGTCCCACGCAACCGCGCCCTTCGTCACCTCGATGGATGCAACGGTCGCGGATATGGATTTCGAAATTGAAGCGATCTGGAACACGGTATCGGCATTTACGGCGGCATCCTTGCCCATTTCCCGTTTGCCATAGCCTTTCGCAAACACGGTCTTGCCGCCGCTGACCACAGCAACCGCCATGCCGGGCACATGGCTGCGTTTCATAATATCGGCAATAATCTGCGGCAGAGCCTTGAGCGCCTTTTCGGTGCTTCCTTTCGGAATCTGTACAACATCGGCAGCCGGATTGGGCTGGCTTTGAATGGACACCGACTGTGACAGGGCCGCTGTCGAGCAGCCGAGCGCGAACAGACAGGCAAGGACGATGGACGACGTTCTGGTTCTCATGCTGGTCTTCATGTTTGCCTTAAAACCCCGTTTGATAAGCGATGCGGAAAACACCCTGATTGATGTTCAGGGTCTGGTCACGTTGATGGACAAGTCCTGTTTGCAGAATGACGCCGATGGGCGTGACATAGGTGACAGTGCCCGCCACGCCCCAGTCCCAGTCGGACTGAAGCCCGTATTGCGCCAGTTTTTGATCTCTGCCAGATAATTTGCGCATCGCGGTTGTCGCCGTGAACTGCCAACGATCATAAGACAGTGATAGAGATGTCACTCCGTTACCGTTGGAAACCGGTGTGCCGCGAAAGGCGCTGGAAAAGGTGGCTTCGTTGAACCAGCTCAGGTTCCATTTGTCAGTCAGGGCCGTATCGTAACGTAGTCGGGCGGAGATCGTGTTGGCACTTTCGCCATAACCAGGTTCCGCTTCCAGCCGTCCGACATCCACGCCGCCGGATATGTTTTTCAAGCCGGGCACATTGCGGAAATCATAGGACAGGATGAACGAATTCAGATCGTTGCTGAAGGCAGGCGGCTGACCTTCGGTGGGAGAGATGAAACCGTCGTCGAGGCTGAGGCGGCGGCTTAGAACTGTATCGTCGCGCTTAAACACCAGACCGGCGAATGAATGCGCGCCTATACTCTCGGTGTTGAATGTATAGCGTCCGCCAAGTCCGATTGAACCAATATACTGAAAATCGTCGGTGAAGCCGTTATAAAGACCGTCAATGGCGTGCCAGCCATCGCCGAAACCGATATCCATCTTGCCGCCATAGAGCGCAAAATTGTCATGGGTGTAAGAGGCAAACAGGTTTTTCAGATTGAAGCCGAGATCGGAAAAGGCGTTGTCTTCCGTCGCCTCGACGGACGAGTCGAAGGTGATTTTCGATAGGATGGAGAATTGCTGTGACAATTGCCAGACGAGCGCAGCTTCCGCTGTCGGCTGTACGCTGTTCCAGTGTGAACGCGGAATCTGGCCGTTGCTGTCCTTGATTCCGAAATAGCCGGTATAGCCGGTCATGAACAGCAACTGGCCGTTCAGTTTCGGGTAATCGCCCGCAGCATCTCCATCGCCGAGCTTGCTATAGGGTGTCAGGAATATTTCGGTTTTGAAAATGTCGCGCTTTTCTTGCGCAAATGCGTCGGGCATGCCGGACGCAAGCAATGCTGTGGCACCGAGCAGGGTTCTGTATAGCAGGCGACGGGAGAAGATTACTTTCCGTCGCCGGCCGAATTGCCGAAGCAGTGCGAAACTCTGCATGATTAGCGGGCCAGTTCAGCCGCCAGTTCGCGTACCTGCGAATGGATATTCTCGAACATGCCAAAATTGACCCGGCTGGCGACGACAAATATGCCAAGCTTGCGGGTGGGCGACAGAACCGCATAGCTCATGAAGCCGCCAAGGCCACCACTTTTGCCGAGCAGAAACGGCGTTTCATCACGAGGCAGGGTGGCGACCCAGCCAAGCCCCATGCCGTCGCCTGCCGTCACTTCGGTTCCGACCACATGTTTCAGTCCGTCATATGGCAGCCAAAGCGTATGATCGAGCAGCGCATCTTCCCGGGACTGGGCCGCGCCGTCGAGATGCCAGCGCATCCAGCGCACCATGTCGTCCGCTGTGGTGTAGATCCCGGCGCTGGCATACATGATGTCGGGAACGGGGCTGTTCGCATCCGGCTTGTTAAGGGGGTCGAGCCCGGTCATCAGCCGCTTCTTCTGCTCGTCGCTCAACACATTGGTCGTGTCGGTGAGCCCGGCCGGTTTCAGCACTTCGTTGGCGAGGACGGTGGAATAATCCGCACCACCAGCTTTGGCGAGCGCATCGCCCAGAAGACCGTAGCCAAGATTTGAATAAATCGTGGTGGTGCCGGGCACATAAGCCGGCTTGTTGCTTCCGATCCACTTCCAGTAATAATCACGGTCGAAAGCGGCAAAGGGGTTATCCGTGATTTTCGTATCGGGATTGGGCAATTCGCGCGGCAGACCGGCAGAATGTGTGGCCAGATCGAGCAGGGTGATCGGACGTCCGTTGACTTCGACTTTGGCACCTTCAGGTGCATATTTTTCCAGCGGATCGGTCAGCTTGAGTTTGCCTTTCGCGGCGAGCGCTGCCAGCAAATCACCGGCAAAAACCTTGGAAACGGAGGCGATACGGAAAACCGAATGCGCGTCCGGCTCGACATTGCTGCCGGGGGCAGTCTCACCATAGGCCTGAATGATGCTGTTATCGCCCTGCACCACGGCGATGATCAGCCCCGGTGCACCGGAATTGAGGAAAAGCTGCATCCCCGCCATGGAGACGGCATCCTTCAAGGCAAGGTCTTCGGCTTTTGTCTGACCGTTATTGGCAAGGAGAATGCTGGTGGTGACCAGCGAGAGGGCGGTAAAATGCGCTAGCATCCGAGACGACATGTGGAGACCCTTAAAGAACCGTGGAGAACGTTCTGATGCAAGCACCATCCAAGAAATTGCGGGAATGACAATATTTCAAGGACGAAACGACGTGCCGGTCTGACGAATGACATGATGCTAAAAGTGTAACGGTCACAATGGACTAGGCGGCTATATTCCCATGCGTTCGCGTAGTTGCTTCCGGTAGGAGCGCGACACTGGCCATGCGTGGTCGATGGAGCGCATCTTGATCTGCCATTTGTCGATTTTTCTGCGGTCGACATCGATGACATGCAGCGTATTCACGAAGGCGGTTCTGTGTATCCGGAGAAAGACCTTCGACGGCAGCAGGCTGGACCACATGCCGAGCGAGCGCGAATCGAGCAACATCGATCCATCTTCGAGCCAGATTTCGCTGTAATTGCCAGCCGAGCGCACCCCGACGATGATTTCGGGATGAACGCCGCGCACCACGCCGCGATTTCTCAGATAGACGAGGGGGGCCGCGTTTTCCGGTGCGATTGTCTTCTCAAGGGCGTGACCGGTCGAATATTTTGCCTGTCCGATGAGATTGGCGCACTGGAACAGGGCTTTGACTTCGCTGGCCGACCATATCTTGTTTGCGACGGTCGTATCGAAGCCGATGATGCCGCGCAGTTTATTGTCATAGAATATGGGCACGCTCAGGACACTTTTATTGCTCTGTCGGAGAAACTCCACCTGAATCGCCCGCGCTGTCCGGGGCAGGTCTGTCACGTCGTGGACCGCCACCGCATGGCCCAGAACCAGATATTTGTGCAGCCAGGCGATGAGCGTGGTCGGCGTTTCCTGAAGCTCTGAGATATAGGCTTTGGTTTGCCCCCGGCACCATTCATGGGTGTTACAAAACCGAAGCAGGTCTGGCCGGTACTCGATCATCCATGCCCGGTCGGCGTTCGATGCCGTGCCCATCAGGGCGAGTTGTTCGGAGATAGCTTCATCGACAGCATATTTGAGCAGGCTCATGCCGCAGAGATAGGGCCAGTCCAGCGATGCGCTGCGCTCAAGATCCGCCTTGGCATGAATCCTGTAAGAGCCTAGGTCTTCTGACACGTCGGTCTGGAGCATGGCCTGTCCCCCGCCCAGCCCGGAAATCGAGTGAAATGGCGTGGGGTGTTTCCCTATCCGATTGGATGCCCCCGCATCATTTGCACCAACCAAAAGGGGTGAGCCTACTGCTGATGAATTAGCAACATCAGTTTTGCTCCAACGAAGGGCTTAGTCAAACCTTAGATGTGAATTGAATAGGTTGTTAAAATCACGCCGAGAAGAGTTGAAGGTTTTTGTTGGCGCAATGAGATAAAATGATGGAGCGGATCGTGTAACCCGCAATATCATATGGCAGTGACCGGGATTATCCGGGAACAAATGGGATTTCGCGATTTAGAACGGAAAAACCCCGGAAAAGCGGGGCTTTCAAGAAATCAGCAGTGCGCCAATCACAAAAAGGCGGCGCAAGATCAAATGGCAGGGCGAGCCTTTGACATCAAATTTAAATTGAACGCCCGAACCACATTACTCGCCCTGCGACGTGCAGCTGTTCTGTTTCGCCTGCCGAGATTTCTTCGGCCGGATAACGCGGATTGTCACTAATCAGCTGTAAAGAGCCATTTAAACGCCCATGAACGCGCTTTACGAGCACCATGTCGCCATAGACGATCACGTAGATGGTATTGTCCCTAATGCGATTAACCGAAGTGTCAACCAACAAGACATCTCCGTCGCGAATCGTCTCCTCCATACTGTCCCCACGTGCCGTCAAAATCCGGGCAAATGCTGGATTGATGTTCCGGCTACGCAACCATGTAGACTGAAAAGCGAGGTACTCCAACGGGTCCTCGCCTATAGAAACGCGACCAGCGCCAGCTGAAGCCTGGACATCAAGGCGTGGGACCAGCGTAAACTCGGAATTCGCTTCTAAATCAGCAGCTTGTGTTCTCTGAGGAAGGCGCGGAGGCTCGTGCAAATTCATGCCGCCTTCGCCATTAATTAGCCAATCAAGTGCAACGCCCTTGGTTTTGGCAATTTGCGCCACCTTATCAATACCAGGCGTCGCACCAGCAAGATACTTGCGCATCAGGCTTTCGCCAATATCGACCTCGCGAGCGAACGCGTTGGCCGATTGATTCCCAATAAGCACTTTAAGGCGATCTGCAAAGGTGTCATTCACCAAAGTACGAACTCCGAAATTGGTTCGGACTTAGACTGCCAACGCCATTCTCCTGATAAGTCACTGTTTTTACACAATAATGCAACTTCAGGCACTAAAGTAATCGGCACATCAACTCCGAACTGGAATTGCGCCGTATAGGGCTTGACTATTGAGCACTATATTGCGAATATCCGTTACGACAACGTTTTAACACTGTTTGAACACCTACCCCCACGCCAACCGACCTCTTGCACAGGTCAGAAAACAGGGAGCAATCATGACCAACCCCAAAAAGTGGGACCGTGCAGCGATCAAAGAAGAGCTACTGCGTCAGAATAAAACCCTGACCGGTATAGCCCGCGATGCTGGCATGTATCCCGCCGCTTGCCGTCAAGGAATTATCGGAGCCAGTCGCCCTGGAGCAGAAGCGATAGCAACTGCACTTGGCGTCCCGTTCCGCGAGATGTTCCCAGACATGTTCACGCGCGGTCGTCATGACGGCTCGGATACTAGCAGCAAGAAGAATGGCAGCGGAAGGGCAAAACGTCCGCCGCTCGCTGACGATGCACAGACAGCCGCATAGGCGTTCCGTCAGCCATTCCGTTTCTTCCTGACAACTTACCGAGACTGAAAATGAAGACAGATATCATTTCCACCACGTTGATCGACATTCCGTCCGACTTCAAAAAGGTATCAGATGATGCTGCTCGTGCGATTGCCGACAGCTTCTTGCAGATCGGCCAACGGCAACCAATCGAAGTCATTTCCACCACCACTGACCGTTTTCAGCTTGTGTTCGGCGCGAAGCGCCTGGCAGCGGCCAAGCTCATCGAACGCGATGTGATGGTGATCATTCGTCAGCCAGACGAGTTCAAACACGAAGCTGAAACGCGGTTAGTCGGCATAGCAGAAAATTTCTACCGTCACAGTCTAACCGCGCTGGAACGCAGCGTAGATGTTGCCGATTGGTGCACGATCTGGCGCACCGCACATCCGGTAAAGCGTGGTCCCAAGGCCAAAGCCGAATTAAGTACCAACTTGGAACTTAATTCGAATGACACCGAATTGCTTGAAGTCAGCAGCGAGTTTTCGCTTAGCTTTTCTGAGGCAGCGCAGCGGTTCCTGACGATCAGCCGTAATGAAGTTTTCCGCTCATTCAAGATCGCTGGCATTCCCGCCGATCTTCGTGAGCGCATCTCGATCTTCCAGCCTCTCGCCAACAATCAGCAGGCATTGCTTCTCATTGCCGCTGAACCCTATGAGCGCGCGTCACGCATCGTCGAGTTGATCCTCGACGGAAAAGCCCAAACCGTCGCGGACGCTGTAACGATCATTGACGAATTGCCACCCATTAACGAACAGGCCGCTTGGGAGAAAATCGCCGATCGGTTTGCTCGCCTGAAGCCAGCAGAACAGATTTCGTTTTTCGTACTGCACGAAGCCGCGATCCTGCGTTGGGTGGCTGACCGGAAGGTCAAGCACTAATGAGCCGACGCCGCGACCCTCTCACCAAAGACCTTTTCGAGTGGAAGCCGCCGCAGGTGGCAATCCGCTACGAAGAAGGCGTGACCGGTCGCGGGTCACTCGACAGCCAGATTGCGCGTCTTATTGGCCGTGCTCTTCGTGATGCGAAGGACGAAGGCAAGGCTCGGACCGAAATAGCGGCAAAGATGTCTCACTATCTGGGCAGGCCGATCTCTGCGGCAATGCTCGATAAGTGGGCTTCTGAAGCCAGCGACGAACATCGCATACCACTCGATGCATTTATCGCTTTGGTTGATGCGACTGGCGCGCGCGAACTGCTCGGCTTTATTCCCAACATGTTCAACCTGACCGTCATTGAGGACGAATACGCCGACCTCATCGAAGACAGGCTTCTTGAAGATCACATCGAAGAATTACAAGCGCGACGGCAGATGCTGTCCGCGCAGCGAAAAAAGGCACGTCGATGAACGAGCTAACACGCGTTGCACCATTTGAAATTACCCGCCCGAAGGAATGGCTGACCGCTCGCGAGATCGCGGACGAAGCGCTTCCCGATTTGCCGGATAGTGAGCGCGGCATGCAAATCTATGCAGAACGGGAAGGTTGGACCAATAATCCTGGCTGCGTTCGCCGCCGTAAGGGCCGTGGTGGCGGCCTTGAGTACAATTACCGGCTTCTGCCTACTCTCGCTCAGGTGACCTACGTGCAGCGCTACATGGTTACTGGCCGTGTAGAGCCACTTGCACTTATACCCACGGCAAATAGCATTGTCCCGGTTTCCCTGACCGATCGTGCACAGCGTGAGCGCGATGCTCGCCTCGCGGTTATCGCGGCGTTTGAACTGTTCTTGAAGGGCCTTAATCTAAGCGTTCAAGGCGCATTGTTTATTTTCTGTGATCGCTACAATACCGGAATGATCCAGGTTGATCGGTGGGTCAAAGAAACCTTACCTAGCATTTCTCAGCGGTCAGTTTTCCGTTGGCGGTCCACCAAGGCCAAGGGTGCAAAAGATTCTCTCGGCGTTGATCGCTCGGAAGCTCGCAAGGGCAAGGGATTGTTGGAAACGGCCAACGGTGGCGAAGTCCGCGCCTTCATACTGGCTTGGATTGCTTCCAACCCGCACCTGTCTGCCGACATCATTCGCGGATATTGCGAGGATCATTTCGGTTCGTTTCTCGTTGATCGCCACGGTGTGATGACACCGTTGCCGCCGCTACGCACTTTTCAGCATTTCATTTCGGCACTTAAGGCCGACGAGAAGCTCGTACTCACCAAGATTACGGACCCGGACAAGTTCCGCTCGACCATGAAGCTGTCTGGCACCGGCACCTATCGCCATGTTGATGAACCGAACGCGCTCTGGATGATCGACGCTTCGCCGGTTGACGCCCTTTGCGTTGACGGTCGTCATTCGATGTATGCCTGCATCGACATCGCCACCCGTCGCCTTGTCATCACATTGTCGAAAACGCCTCGCGCATCTGCGGTGGCTCTTCTGATCCGCAAATCCACCCTAAAGTGGGGCGTAGCAACGATTATCAAAACGGATAACGGCTCCGATTTCGTTGCTATTGCCACCAAGCGGCTGTTTGACAATCTGGATATCACACCGGACATCTCCGACGCCTATACACCGGAACAAAAAGGCCATGTTGAGCGCGTCATCAAGACATTTCAGCACGAGGTATGCCCGCAGTTGCCGGGATATATCGGCCACTCAGTTGCTGATCGTAAGGCAATCGAAGGTCGGAAGAGCTTCGCGCAACGTCTCGGTGCCGACGAAAAGGAATTGTTTGAGGTCGATCTTACAGCGGCGCAACTTCAGCAGCACATTGATGACTGGTTAGAGTATCGATACCACGAGCGCGAACACGGTGGCCTTAAAAAGCGCACACCGAATGCGGTCGCGCAAGCATCGAACGCCGTCATTCGCCGCGTTGATGAACGCGCGCTCGACACGTTGCTCATGCCGGTTGCCGGGAAGAACGGCCTCCGCAAGATGACCAAGCAAGGCATCAAGGACAACGGCCTACACTATGTCGCCGGTTCCATCATGGTCGGCACGGAAGTGTTCTGCCGACGCGATCCGCTCGATATGGGCAAGATGTATGTTTTTGCAGCCGATGGCGGAATGTTCCTCGATGTTGCCCTATGCCCCGAGTTGGCGGGCGTCAATCCGCAGGATTACGTCAAGGCTCAGAAGGACATCGCCGCCGATATCGTTCGCCAGCGTGAACGCGAGATCAAGGCTGATATCCGCGAGCTGAAGAAAGGCCCATCCGGCATCGAGCGCACCATACGTCTCGCCAAGCGCAAGGTCGCTGAAAAGGCCGGGCAGACCGCCAATGTCATCCAGTTGCCAAAGCGGGAAGAGCAGCACACCACGCCTGCCATTGCAGCTGCACTTGATGCCGCCACCCTTCCGCAGATGGGTGTTCCAGTAAAGCCGCTGAACGAAAAGGCGGCGGAGCTGCACGAAGCCATCATACGTGAGGCCGAGGACCGCAAGGCATCCAAGGTTGTTCATCTCGACCCGGACGCGGGCCTGAGTGCCAACGCGCGCCGCTTCAAATGGGCCATGGACCTCGAAACCAAGATTGCCGCTGGCGTCCAACTGGATGACGACACTGCCGCGCAGCTCGTCCGTTTTCAGGCCACGGCCGCATACCGAACCATCAAAGACACAGCAAAGGATTTTGGACTGGAGCAAGCGCTGAAGATAGCTCGCTGAAAATAAAAAACCCCGTTGGAGCGGGGTTTCAAATTCAATTTCCAAGTCAATGAGGAAAAAATGACTGGTAAAGAACCGATTGTCAATGGCGGGGACACCGCACCGATCAAGAATGTGGCCGCATGCCTCAATCTGGTCAGGTCGCTTCAGAACCGCCATCCGCTTCAGCCAAACCTCGGCGTATTCGCCGGGTTTTCGGGCTACGGCAAGTCTGTCGCGGCGCTCTATGCCATGAACAAGACGGCTGCGGCCTATGTCGAGGTCTCCGACACCTGGACGAAAAAGAAGCTGCTCACTTCCATCCTGTCCGAACTTGGTCACCCGGACGCGAGAGGCACGTTGTCCGATCTGGAAGATGAGATCATCGGCATTCTGGCGCGCGATCCTAAGCGCCCGCTCATCATTGATGAATCCGACAAGCTTGTCGATCGCAACATGATTGAGCTGGTCCGCATGATAGCGAAGAAGAGCAACGTTCCGGTGTTGCTGATTGGCGAAGAGCTGTTTCCGAAGAAACTGGAGCGTGTCGATCGGTTCCGCGACCTCGTGCTGGAATGGGGATATGCGCAGCCATGCGATCTGGACGATACACGCACACTGGCTAAGACTTTCTGCCGCGCCGTTGCCATTGATGACGCGCTGCTGGATCAGGCACGTATGGAAGGCGATGGTCGTGTCCGCCGCATTTGCAACACTCTCCATTCCATCGCCAATGCCGCCGACGAACTCGGCCTGACGAAAATCAGCCTGGACGAGTATCAGAAGGGTGCAGGCTATTTTTGCACCGGCGCTGTTCCTTCGCGCAATCGGAGGGCCGCATGATGTCGATCGCACTCAAGCTCACCGTTGATAAGAACAAGTCGGCTATGCGCGGCATCGATCATTATTGGTCGGTGATGATGGACCACGAAATGCGCGGCATGACCTTCTCCGCGCCCGACATTATGGCATTTTCCAAGAATGCCCACCGTGACGACGTTTCAGACTTTCTTCGGCGATTGTTGAAGGCAGGCATCATCGAGCGTGTCGGCCAGAAGGAAACGCGGGCGATCATTTATCGCATCGTTGCCCGTCAGACGGCCACGCCAAAAGTCCGCCGTGATGGCACCGTCATCGAAAGTGTCTCAAAGCAGCGGGCCATGTGGAACTACATGCGCACCAATGCCGGTGCTCAGAGCTTCACCGCCCAAGACATCGTTGCGTGGTCATCGACCGACGATGTGCGCATCAACGTCGAGACAGCCAAATCATACATCGCAGTTCTGGCAAAGGCTGGCTACCTGATCGAGATGGTCAAAGGTACTCCAGGCAAGCTTGGCATATGGCGCTTGGCTCCGCACATGAACTCCGGCCCGTTGCCGCCGATGATCTTGCGCACGAAAGCTGTCTTTGATCAGAACCGGCATGAGATCGTCGGCCCCGTCGAGACGGAAGAGGTGCAACCATGATGGCTGCAAAGCTCTCCAACATCGACAAGGCGCGTGCAGCCTGGGGCGAAGCCATCCCGGAATGGATCGTGATCCTCGCCGAAGCCTGCGACCGTGACAGTCAATCCGCCATTGCCCGCAAAGTTGGCTATTCGGCTTCTGCCATTAGCCAGGTGCTATCGAACAGCTACCAGAATGGCGACATCAGCCGCGTAGAGGGTGCCGTACGCGGCGCTCTTCTCGCCGAAACCGTCAGTTGCCCGATCATGGGCGACATCCCCCACAACACATGCCTCCTGTGGCAGCGCAAGCCTTTTGCCGCCACCAACTCCAACCGCGTCCGCATGTATCAGGCTTGCCGGTCAGGATGCCGGTTCAGCCGCTTGAAGGAAGGATCGTAATCATGCTTTCCGAAAGTATCCGTGAAATGCGCAAACTGTTCCAGGAAGCCCTGCTGGAAGCTGGCGATTGCGTTCAGATTTCCAACCTCACGATGCAGAGCATCGTTGTTTCCCTGGTCGCCTACGAAGATGCGGCCAGCGGCATGGAACAGCAGCTCGGGCTGCAACCCATGTCGGTCCGACAGCGAAATTCAGGCAGCAGCATTCTGTCATTCCCACCTCAGCCAACCAAGCGCCCGAAGCTCGTCGTCATCCAGGGCGATGGCGGTGATGTGGCCTGATCATTCAATCCATCTTTAAGGAAGCTAAAATGACCGAAGTAATGACCACCGCTGCATTCGCAGGAAATTCAGATCAGGGCGTCACCATGGTTGGAGACAAGCCCTACATGGCCAACGCCAAGGGCGCACTGGTACCGCTCGAACTGGTGAAGCCCGCCGACAAGCTTCGTGACGAGACCGTCCGCAAGGTGATGGGTTACGCGAAGGACATCTCGGCGCAAATCAGCCGGTTCCGCAAGCACAGCATGACCGACCTCGACAGCCTGGATGAAGTTCTGGAGCAGGAATACAACGCCCGTCCAGGCGGCGTGAAGGGAAACCGGACCTATCAGACCATAGACGGTCTGATGATGGTCAAGGTCAGCATCAATGATTTCGAGGTCGCAGGCCCGGAATTGCAGGTTGCGAAAAGCCTCATTGATGAGTGCCTGAACGAATGGACGGACGGCGCACGCGCTGAAATCCGCGCCATCATCACTCGCGCATTCGATACGGACAAGGAAGGTAAAATCAACCTGAAGGAAATCAAGAAGCTGACCAAGCTCGATATTTCCGATCAGCGTTGGAAGGACGCCATGCGCGCCATCGAGGACGCCATCGACGTTCAGTATTCCAAACAGTACGTGCGCTTTTACAAACGCGCTTCGGTTCAGGATGACTGGATCGCTGTCACTGTCGATATCGCGAAGGCGTGAGGTAACGTGATGGAAAACTCAGCCCAATCCTATAATGCCGCTCTTCAAGCTGTAACGAAGGCTATCCGTAACGCCGGTTCCTCTTACACGGCGATGGCCGAAGCCGCGATTGCAGTTGCTGTACCGCTTCTGCAAACTCCGACCATTCAGCTGCCAGTTCATAGCTGGCAGCTATTTCAGAGTGCACCGAAGGATGGGACATGGTTTCTCGCCTATCGGCCTCAGTCGAATGGCGGCACATGGGATCGCATATGCATCGTTCGTTGGTCAGACGAGGAAACCGATTTCGTTTGGCCAGAAGGTATTTTCGATATCTATCTGGATGATCTCTCAGACAGGGATCAGCTTGGTTATTTGAAGCATGACACTTACTCAGCTGGCGGTAGTTTCACCCACTGGTGTCGACTTCCTGCTGCACCGGAGGTGTCGGCATGAACAAGCGCACCGGCCGTGCAGGTGAAGTGTCCGGCGTTCTGCTGTCGAACGTATGCGTCGTTTATAGCCCTGCGGGCACGGAGTTTCTGTCCGTGCCTGAAGGAGTAGACGGCCCAACTTTCTGCAAGTTGATGGTAGATCGCCGCGCCCACCCGTTCATTCCAATTCCGCCAGCTGAAAAACGCAGCCGCTCAAGCCGATGGCAGCACGCGATCCATTCTGGGCTTCGCGCTGTTGCTTCCGTTCTCTTCAGCCGAAAGGTCATATCCAAATGAGCAACCATCCCAACAGACTGTGGACCGATGAGCGCAAGCTCTCTGTTGCCACTTTGCTTCACGAAGGTCTCTCGGCCGGACAGATCGGTACTCGCCTAGGTGTGAGCCGCAATGCTGTTATCGGCATTATCCACCGCGACACGATGCTGAGCGAGATCGGCCTTGGTGGTGCCCGCCAGCCGAAGAAGGAGTCATCGCCCTATAAGCCCGGCCGCATGAAAACCGCTGCGCGTCGGTCTTCAGCTCGGCAGTCACAACCCGCGCCAGTAGTCGTTCCGGCAGTCGAGCCGGAGCCGGTTTTCGTTTGTGAGGAATTGCCCGCATTCGATCCGGCCATCGAGCCGCTTGGCTTACCATTGGCCGATATCTCGCTGCGCCAATGCCGGTTTGCTGTCAACAACGCAGCCAAAGGCGAACAGCATCTGTTTTGCGGCCACCCCGTGAAAACTGGTTCCAGCTTCTGCGAGCATCATCATCGCCGCGTCTTTGTGCGTACTTCGAAGGCAGGTGTGTAATGAAGCGCCCGATCACCAACTTCCCTGATGTTTTTGGTGTCTGCTTGCAGAAAGACTGTGTGATTTACACGCCTGATGGCCTCGAGTGGCATTCCATTCCGTCAGGTGCCGATAGAAAGGCCTTTCTCAAAGAACTGATCGACAATCGCGAGCGCCTTCTCAACGAGAAGAAGTTCAGTTTCAGGATCAAGCGATTCATTAGAGTGAGTATTTTTCAGGTCGTTTCTTATCTGATCAATCAAATCCGAAACGTCCTCCGGCGATGGTTTGGTGGCAAGCCAGCGCTCAAGAATGCCGCGATTGATTGCCAGATAAGCAAGAGTTGTGACGAGCAAACCTCGATCGATTTCGTGCACGATGAATTCCCCCTGACCGTTTCAGATCAGCAATTTCCATCTGAGTCGAAGAGGCGTGGCAAGGCAGGTGTAGCATGAGGACCACCGCCGCCATACACGTCGCGAAAAAGCAGCTCGGTCTAGATGATGACACCTATCGCGCCATCTGCATCCGCGTCACCGGCAAGCATTCGTCTGCGGCAATGACCGAAGGCGAACGCCTGAAGCTGATCGATGAATTTCGCCGTCAGGGTTTTAAGTCAGCTTCAAAGGGCGTTCGAAAGCGCCTTGAAGGCAAGTTCGCAGGCAAGCTTCAGGCGCTCTGGATTGCTGGATGGAACCTGGGCGTTTTTGAGAACCGATCCGACGAAGCACTGATTGCTTTCGTCCAACGACAGACTGGCGTCGATGATGTTCGTTTTGTGCACCACGCGGGTGATGCCCGCTCTGCCATTGAAGGGCTGAAAAAGTGGATCGAGCGCAAGGTGGGGCCGGTCTGGATGGAAACGGCTGATATGGAACCTTGGCGGCGCTCGGATGCTGCCAAGGTGGCGGCAGCTCAATGGAGCGTTCTATCTCAGCTTGGCAGATTGCCAGAGCCAGGTGGGCTTGAACGCTACGTCCGCAATCTGTGCGGCTTCGGGAATGAGGCGTTCCGTCTGACCGAAATGACGAGCCAAGACTGGCAGTCTGTCATGAATGAGCTTGGCAACGAGATCAGAAAGGCTGTGCAGTCGTAATGATCTCCAGCTGCCCTACTATAGGATTTAAAGCCATGCGTCAGCTATTGGCTGACGTGTTGGTGTCACTGTTTGACAAATCCAAGCTTGGCAGCTGTTTGGCGAGCGGTGGCGCAGTAGGCTACCTTTTCGGACGGCGTCATATCACCGACCCTACTTTTCTGCATTCGCGTCCATCGTGTGAGGGTTGCAGGAAAGCCTACATCCTCTGCAGGAACATTATCCGCGACATATTTTTCGATGGCCGCCGGTTCATAGGACATTCCACACGGCTCCTCAGCAGCGAGAATAGTACCGAAATTAATCGCCGTCAGCTCTGCATTGAACTCTTCGGCGTGAACGGTCGCGCTAAGTGCGATGAGTGCCAGTCCAGCGAGTACCAGTTTCATATCAACCCCCTGCGAATTTCCCCTAATAAAGCGCGGCTCCCGCACTTTGGCAATGGTGAGGGCATGATTATGGTTCAGCATTCAGCATCACTGGTTAACCTGCCTCTTTTTATCGCGCCGGAACAAGCCGAGATCAATCGCCTTCAGTCCGAGCGCGAAACCCTTCAACGCCGTATCAATCTGATGCGGCCGCATTCCCATAAACGTGTCGAGCTGGAAGCCCGTCTGCGGACTGTCACCGCGCGCCAGCTGGCTATATCGGCACAGATCGAGAGGCCGCAGTGAAGGAGGAAAACAACAGCCTCATTGCAGAACTGATCGACCTTCTTGGAGAAGAAGGATTGATCCGCCTTGCCGATGCACATGCAGGTATCCGACTTTATGTTCCTTCGCCGTCCAACGTTAGTCGGTCGCAGCTGGTTGATAGTCTCGGGTCTGATATTGTAACCAAGCTTTCCCGGCGTTATGGCGGTGACGGCTTCACGGTACCATTGATCCGCGATATGCGTGCGAGGCGGGATCGTGACCAGGGCTTGTCGAACGCGCAGATTGCACGTAGGTTGGGCATCCGTGAGGATGCCGTCGAAAAGATTTTCAACCGCTCTCCGGTCAAGTATCGTCCCAAGAAAAAGGACGATCGCCAGATAGAAATGTTCCCCTCCGAATAGTCCAGAAGTGCCGCCCGCCAGAGCGGGCGTGAACCCCATTATAGCCGCCGTGTAAAACTTTGTTCATGCCCATCATAGCGGGCCTGTTTCTTGAACACTGTTTCGCGGAGGGCGTGATGTGACCGATCTAGCATCTCAAATCAATCACACGGTTCTTGCCGCGCTTGCGCCCCGTGTCGCTGTTAGCAAGATTAAAAACCAGCAGTCGATTATTGCCTCTTTCGGCCCGTTGCTGCCCGACTTCCTGAAGCGCTTTCAGCTTACGACCGGACTGCGCATCGTTCATTTCCTCGCGCAGCTCGCTCACGAGAGCGACGGCTTTTGTGCGATCGAGGAATATGCCAGTGGTGCCGCCTACGAGGGCCGCGCCGATCTAGGCAATACACAGCCTGGAGACGGCAAGCGCTATAAGGGCCGCAGCCCGATCCAGTTGACCGGCCGCGCCAATTATCGAACCTTCACCAAATGGGTACGTGGGTACGTTCCCGACGCGCCGGATTTCGAAGCAAAGCCTGAATTAGTGGCCACTTGGCCGTGGGCTGCGTGGGCTGTCTTTTATTTCTGGTCAACTCGGAACCTCAACGATCTTGCCGATAAGGATGATTTGGTTGGAGTTACGAAGCGCATAAACGGCGGCACCAACGGCCTAGCAGATCGCGCAGCGTACCTTGCCAAGGCAAAGGATATTGTTGCCGAGCTTCAGGCCGACAACCTTTCCTCAAATCCGGGTGATATCGTTCTGCGGCGGGGAATGCGCGGCCTTGCTGTCGCGGACCTTCAGCGCGCGCTACGTAGTGCCGGTTTTTATCATCTATCGATCGACAGTATTTTCGGCCCTGGCACCGAGCAGGCGGTGATTGCATTCCAGCGCGATTATCGACTGGTGGCTGACGGGCTTGTCGGTGCAAAGACCTTCGCACAGCTGAAGCGTTTCATGCCGGAGGTTGCGGCATGAGCGAGCCGATCAAAGAACCGGGCTACCGCTCGACCCGCCGCTATCTCTGGGGCAGTTTCTATCTCGCCTGGGCGGTCATACTGATCCTCGTCGGCGCTGCCTCGATTGGCTCTGAACAGGCCGTGGCGATCGCGCCCATCGTCGTGCCATCGATGGTGGCATTGATCGTGGGCGTACTCGGCGTCCATCGCGGATTTGGTTCGGTCGATTTCCGGTCCCAGACGCTGGCGCAAAATCCTGATCCGCGCGGGGGCCGACCATGATCGCAGCTCTTACTGCATGGTTCGCCAAGTGGACATCGCAGATCATGATCGCCGCCGTTGTTCTTCTGGCGGCTTCGGTTTTGGCTTTCGGTGCTGTCCGCACCTTGCGCGATACGATCGGCGATGCGGTCGCCATCGCCGAGAAAGCACGCGATGCCCATTGGTCCGCGCAAATTGCCACGGCCAATGAAACGGCTGCAAAGAACATCATCGAGCAGATGAAAGCTGCGAACGCCTTGAACGAAAAGGCGCAAGCGGAAATCTCCCGCCTCAAGAACCAAGTTTCTCAATTGGAGGATGCCAATGCGGCACTTTCTGACACTCCTGGTAGTGGCATCGATGTCGATCGCTCACGGCTGCTCAACAACCAGTTCCTTGGAGGAAAAGCCAATCCTCCGTACTGAATTCATCAGGGGTCAAGTGCCGTCTGAAGCGCGCAAGCCATGCGACCCACCTGTCACCCTGCCTGATCGCGCGCTGTCAGCGAAAGAGCTAACGCCACTTTGGGGCAAGGATCGCGCCGCACTTGCCGTCTGCGAACAACGGCGCGGTGCAGCCATTGCTGCCATCGACGCGGTGCCCGTGCCAGCGGAGCGGCCGAAGTGATGGAAGCCGGCAACAGGGCACATGAGCTTGCCGATCTGCGCGCCGAGCAAGAGCGGGACGCGGGAATCGCTGCCGCGTCAGCTGCATTGATTGGAGACGGATCAGACATTTGCGTCCGCTGCGGCGAAGAGATCGAACCGGAGCGGCTTGCAGCTCTGCCATCGGCGCGTCGGTGTGTGGATTGTCAGAGCAAACTTGAACGCGAGCAGTCCAGGGGGCGTCGTTAATGCTGGAGAATATCTCACTCGCCCAGATCGGGCAGCTCATCAATTTCTTGCTGGCGGCTGCGGCCTTCCTTGGAGTGGTCAGCGGTTACATCGGCAAGGGCGCGAAGGAGATATCCGCCAGGGTTTCGGATCACGAGCATCGCCTGTCAAAGGTCGAGAATGATCTGTCGCACATGCCGAATACCGAAACCGTCCATCAGCTCCAGCTCGCGATCACGGAGATCAAAGGCCAGATGGGAATTATGGCGAAGTCATCGGAGGCAACCGAACGGACGACGCGCCGTGTTGAAGAATTTTTGATGCAGAAAGGACGTTAGGAATGACGGCGGGTTACAAGGATTTTGTCGATCAGAATGTACGCCTCATCATCCTGAAGGCGCTCGCGATGGAGACGAATGCCAGTCTGAACGACAGCCTGCTTGAACGCGAGCTGGAGGTGTTCGGCTACAAACGCACCCGCGAATATCTGCGCAATCAGATGCGCTGGCTCGAATCCGAAGCTGGCGCTGTTCGTATCAGTGCCGCAGGCACAGCCCTCATCGCCACGTTGACCAGGACCGGCCGCGATCATGTTGAGCGCCGTCTCGTCCTCGAAGGCATCCAGCGACCGGGCGATGTGGAGTAACATACCATGGCAAACGACAGGCGCGGCCGTTCCCGGCTCGACAGCATGGAATTGTTGCCTGAAGAAGCCCAGGACGATGTTGTCTGGGCAATCAGTCAGCTCAACGAACGCCGCCGCAGTCAGGCGGATATTCTTTTTGAGCTGAATGATCGTCTGGAGGTCAAGGGCATTGGCCCGATATCGAAGTCGGCTTTTAATCGTAAATCCACTCGTCTTCGTCGTCGAACCGATCAACTGGAAGAGCGCCGTTACATCTATGCTGGTATCGCCGAGAAGCTAACGCCTGAAGAAATCGGTCGGTCCGATATAGTTCTCGGTGAGTTCCTCAAAACGCTCATCGATGAGCTGCTCGACGGCGATGGTCTTAATTCTAAAAACGCCATGGAACTGGCGCGCGCGTATAAGGAAACCGTGGTTGCGCAACGCCATTCTGCTGAGCATCGCCGCAAGGCCGAACAGGAAGCCAGTGCCAAACTGGCGAAGGCGGTCGGTGACGCGACGGACGCTGTCGAGAAAGCAGGTCGCAAGGTGGATGGCGAAGAAATCCTGCGCATGATCCGTGAAGCTTATGGGACATCCTGATGACACAACCTTTGCTTTACGGTTATCAGCGCCGCTGGCTCACAGATAAAAGCCGTTTCAAAATTGGCAAATTTGCCCGCCAAACCGGCAAGACGTTCACCACAACACTTGAATGCGTTGATGACAGTTTTGAGCATGCGATCAAGAGCCAGCGTACACGGTGGGTGATATTGAGCCGTGGTGAACGTCAAGCCCGTGAAGCCATGTTGGAAGGAATATACCCTCACGCCAAGGCTTACGGCATGGCGTTCGACGCCAACGAGTTTGATTGGCAGGGTGATACCGGCAGCTACAAGGCGCTGGAAGTGACATTGCCGCATGGCACCCGCATCACGGCTCTTCCAGCAAATCCCGACACGGCGCGCGGCTTCTCTGCCAACGTATTCTTGGATGAGTTCGCTTTTCACAAAGACAGTAACGCGATCTGGAAAGCGCTCTTTCCGGTAATCTCGGCCAACTGGAAGCTGCGCGTCACATCGACACCGAATGGCAAGAGCGGGAAATTCTTCGAACTGGACACTGCCAACGACGATACCTGGTCACGTCATGTTGTCGATATCTATCAGGCGGTCAAAGACGGTTTGCCACGCAACATTGAGGAACTGCGTGCCGGTATTGCCGACGAAGATGCCTGGGCACAGGAATATGAGCTGCAATATCTCGATGAGGCAAGCGCCTGGCTGTCCTACGAACTGATCTCATCGGTCGAAGACGATGATGCAGGAAGCCCCCAAGGCTATCAGGGCAACGCTTGCTATGTCGGGCGCGATATCGGCCGACGCAACGACCTTCATGTGATCTGGGTATGGGAAGAGATCGGCGATGTCTTGTGGTGTCGCGAGATCATCGAGCAAAAGCGCGCCACCTTTGCCGACATGGATGCCGCTTTTGATGATGTGATGATGCGCTACCGTGTGGCGCGGGCCTGCATCGACCAGACCGGCATGGGCGAAAAGGTGGTCGAGGACGCACAGCGCCGCTACGGTCGTCGTGTCGAGGGCGTCCTGTTTAGTACCGGCAGCAAGCTGATCATGGCAAACGGCGGCAAAGAGCGTTTCGAAGACCGGACCGTCCGCATACCGATGGGCGATGTTCCGCTTCGCTCCGATCTGCACAAACTGCGCAAGGTCACATCGCCAACCGGCGCGCCGCGATTTGTTGCCGAGAGAGACGACGATCACGCCGACAGGACCTGGGCTGCTTTCCTTGGCATCCATGCCGCCAGTACACCGCATATGGAATACGGCTACGAAACACGCCGCAATGTGCCGTCCGATGGCCGCAGCCGATCAGATGATCGTGAGCGTTCGATTAATCCACAATTGAGAGGTTCGCTCTGATGGCACAGTTGGTCGATCAGTATGGCAATCCGCTGAAGCGGCAGGAAGTCACCAGACCCTATGCGGGGCCGACAACCGGCGGCGTTCGTCCCGTCATATCCGGTCATCCGGCCGAGGGGCTTAACCCGCGTCGTCTTTCCGCCATTCATCGCGCAGCTGCTGAAGGTGATCCGCTCTCCTATCTGGAGCTTGCCGAGGACATCGAGGAGCGCGACCTTCATTATTTCGGGGTGATGTCCACACGCAAGCGATCCGTGGCGCAGCTCCCGATTACCGTGAAGTCTGCCAGTGACGCGGCCGATCACAAGAAACACGCCGAGTTCGTCCAGTCGTGGATCAATGATGATGTGCTGCGGGCATGCCTTTTCGATATGCTCGACGCGATCGGCAAAGGATTCTCCGTCATGGAGATCGATTGGCAAACCCGGCTTAGCCGGTGGGAGCCGCGCGAGATTACATATCGGCCGCAGCGGTGGTTTACCTTTGCCCGTGCCGATGGTGAAACAGTCGTGCTTCGCGATGATCCGACTGAAGAACCGTTGCCAGCAAACAAATTTATCATTCATCGCCACCCATCAAAGTCGGGCCTGACGATCCGTTCGGGTATCGCCCGTGTGGCATCGTGGGCATGGATGTACAAGAGTTTCACGCTCAAGGACTGGGCGATCTTTGTGCAGAACTTCGGCATGCCGATCCGTATCGGCCGTTACGAAGGTGATGCCAAGGAAGAGGACAAGGACGTCCTCTGGCGCGCGGTGACACAGATCGCGGGCGATATGGCCGCGATCATGCCCGACAGCATGAAGATCGAGTTTCAGGAAGTGGCCGCAAAGGGCACTTCAATCGACCTTTACGAACGTCGCGCCGACTGGATGGACCGGCAGATATCAAAGGCTGTCCTTGGCCAGACCACAACGACCGACGCTGTTTCCGGTGGTCATGCCGTCGCCCAGGAACATCGCCTCGTCCAGGAGGATATCGAACGTTCCGACGCCATGATGATCACGGCCACCATCATTCGCCAGCTTATTCCGAATCTGGTTGCGATGAACTTCGGGCCGCAGGATCATTATCCGATCGTGCGGGTTGGTCGTCCTGATGAGGTGATGCTGAAGGAGTTCTCGGAAGCCTTCGACAAATTTGCCAAGCACGGGCTGACGGCCGGAGCGTCATACATTCGCGAACGTCTTGGTGTCCCGGCACCGCAGGAGGGTGAAGAACTGATCGGTGGTCGCCAGCCATCGGCAACGGATCGTCTTTTTGATGCCGAGGGCCGCGCACCGGAACTCAATTCAATTCGCAAGATGCTCAACGCTCGCGAACAGCAATCCCCAACCGAAGGCATCATTGGCAAGCTGACCGACCGACTCCAGGATGATGCTGCCGGAGCACTAGGTGGCCTTGCTGAAGAAATCCGTAAGGTACTCATGTCAGCGGAAACAATAGCCGATGCGGCTGACCAGCTCGCCCGGATGAAGCTCTCACCAGATGAGTTGTCACAGGCCATGGCGCGCGGAATGGCCCTGTCACATCTCGCCGGACAGGCCGCTTTGATCGATGACATTGTCGGTCGAAAATAACGCCCCACAGGCGCGCGTTCGCTTCCAATGTGAAGTGTGCCCGCAAAAATTAGAAAACGCGCGCCAGTGGCCTTCAATTCGCCTTCAATTTTGATGCTTCCGGAGCCTCGGACATGACGGATACGATTTCAGCACTCGATCTGCCCTTTGATGAGGCCATCCGCTTTTTCCGTGGCAAGGCCAACGTCAAGACGCAAGTCTGGACCGATGTTTATGCAGCGGCCCATTCACGGGCTTTTATGGTCGCCGGAGCCGCCACGGATGCGCTGCTCCATGACTTCCGTCGCGAGATCCAAAGGGCGCTTGAAGAAGGCACAACAATCGAAGAGTTCCGCCAGGCGTTTGATGGCATCGTTGAAAAGCACGGCTGGGACTATCGCGGCAAGCGGAACTGGCGCACTCGCATAATCTTCGACACCAATCTGCGGACCGCCTATGCTGCCGGTCGCTATGCCAAACTCACCGAGCCAGAAACGCTCGAAGCCTTTCCCTACTGGCAATATAACCATTCCGGTTCGCTTCATCCGCGCAAGGAACATTTGTCCTGGGACGGTATGGTGCTTCGTGCCGACGACACTTTCTGGCGCACGAACTATCCGCCGAACGGCTGGCGCTGCGGTTGTTTCGTGACGCCGGTTTCTGATGGTGGCCTGCGCCGTCAGGGAAAATCCGCTCCCGACCATTCCCCCGATCTGGTGTTTCGCGCCGAGGAAGTGGGCGGGCGCACCGTCCGTGTTCCCCAGGGCGTCGATCCGGGCTTTGAATATAATCCCGGCATGAGCTGGCTTGATGGAGAGGCGCAATGAGCGGTGTTTCCATCAATGTCCAGATCGAGGACAAGGCCGTCCATCAAGCCTTCACCCGGCTGATTACCGCAATGGGCGACACAACCCCGATCATGAGCGCAATTGGCACCGGCCTGGTCGGGTCGACACATCGTAGGTTCGTTTCGCAGAAATCACCGGATGGCGTGGCCTGGAAGGCTCTGAACTCCGAATACAAGAAAACCAAGCGCAATAGCCGTATCCTGACGGAAAGCGGGCGTCTGCGCGATAGCATCAATCATCGCGCAGGCCGTGACCAGGTGACGGTTGGAACCAACACGATTTATGCCGCCGTTCACCAGCTCGGCGCGACCATCAAGCCGAAAAGTGCTTCACATCTTGTTTTTCGTCTGGCATCTGGCATTCTGCTGGCAAAGTCGGTTACGATAGAAGCCCGTCCATTCCTCGGCATTTCCGACGATGACCAGGTCATGATCTCCGAGACGGTTTTCAGCGCACTTCAACGCCGTATTTAAAGCCCTTTCATGGGTGCCCGCCGTCGCGGGCATGATAAGCTTTTGCCGAACGTGGTTTTCTCACGTTCATGAAAAAGCGTCTGACCTCCCTTATGATGAACCTTCCGACCGTCGATGACGTGTCGGTAACCGCTGTGCCGGAATGGGTGCACCTGATGCCTGCTGGCACCTTCAGCGGCGCAGACGGTCGCGGCCCGTACATTGCCGGTGATCTCCAGCAGATCGTCGCACAGTTCCGCAATTCCGGCCGCAAGCTACCACTCGATATCAATCATTCCACAGACAAGCTCGGCACGCAGGGATTTGAAAGCCCTGCGGTTGGCTGGATCGTGGACATGGAAGCTCGCGAGGACGGCATCTGGGGCAAGGTCGAATGGAACGCTCGCGGCAAGAGCGCCATCGGCGACCGCGAATATGGCTACCTGTCGCCAGCGCTCTTCGTGACCGAAGGCAAGCCGCACCGCGTCATTGAGATCGGCCGGGCTTCGCTCACCAACGATCCGAACCTCAAGCTCAACTCCCTTCATACAGCCAACCTAACCGGAGAACCGGACATGGAAGAAGAACTGCGGAAGGCGCTTGGCCTTCCAGAAGACGCCGACGCGGCTGCGATCCTCGCCGCCGTTGCGGAGAAAACCTTGCATTCGGCAACGCTTGCCAAGGTCGTAGAAACAGCTGGCGTCAACATTGATGCCTCTGGCGAACAGATCGTCACCTCGTTGCAGTCCCGCCAGTCGGGCGACGATGCCGAGAAGGTCGAGCTGCGTAAGACCGTCACCGAGCTTCAGTCGAAGGTTACCATCCTGACCAACGACACTGCGCGCAAGACGGCAGAAGCCGTCATTAATCGCGCTGTTGAAGAGGGCAAGGTGGTCCCTACGCTCCGCGAGCATTTCATCAGCCGCCATATGAAGAATGCCCAGGAAGTCGAGGACGAGATCAAGCTTCTCCCTTCGCTGCATTCGACCACGCTTCGCGGCTACACCCCAAAGGAAGGCGGCGATCCAGCGCTTACTCCAGAAGATCGCCACCTTTGCGAACTGATGGGGCTTGATCAGGCCGAGTTCGCCAAAACCAAGAAGTCCCAGAAGGAGATGTTCTGATGGTTGCTACTCGCGATCTCGAAATCCCGAGCCGCGACGGTACCCGGTTCGGCTATCCGGTTAAGGCGGGTATCCGCTTTTTCGGTCGGGCGATCGTCGCCGTCACCGCCGCCGGTCTGGCGGTTCCGGCAGCCCATGCCGACGCGGTTGCGATCGTCGGGCTGGCGGAATTCCATGTCGACAACCGCGATGGTGTTGATGGCGATCAGACCGTTACCGCCATCCGCGACACACGCGGTTTCGAATTTGTGGCCGCTTTCGCCGACATCGGCAAGCCGGTCTACGCCACCGATGATGCAACTCTCACGCTCGACGCTACGGGCGGCAAGCTGAAGGTCGGCACCATTGCCGGTCTCGGCGATGACCGCACGTGGGTTTCTGTCGGCGCATAAGGAAAAACTACCCATGGATATCACTCCATCCACAATGCGCGGCCTCTACACGGCCCTTTCGACAGCGTTCAATACCCAGCTTGGTTCCACGACGACGCATTATCAGACCGTCGCCATGACCGTTCCATCGACCACAGCGGCCAATGAATATCCGCGCATGGACGATCTGCCGGGTATTCGTGAGTGGGTCGGCGACCGTGTCGTGCACGATTTGTCGATGCAGACCTACACGATCCGCAACAAGGAATTTGAAGGCACGATCGGCGTTCGCATCAGTCAGGTCGAGGACGATCAGCTGGGTTTCCTGTCCTCGACAGCGTCACAGCTCGGCCAGAACGCCGCACAGTTCCCCGACCAGCTGGTGTTCCCGCTTCTGAAAAAGGGCGAAACCACCAAGTGCTATGACGGTCAGAACTTCTTCGACACCGACCATCCCGGTTACGATGAGGACGGCAAGGAAACGTCGGTCTCCAACTTCGCTGCCGGTTCGTCTCCGGCCTGGTATCTGGTCGATGACAGTCAGGTCATCAAGCCGATCATCTATCAGAGCCGCAAGAGCTTCCAGCTTATCCGCAAGGATCAGGCGACCGACGATACCGTCTTCTTCGGTGGCAAGGCGGTCTATGGCGTCGATGGTCGTTGCAATGCCGGTTATGGCCTCTGGCAGCTGATCTACAAGTCCAAGCTGCCGCTTAACGGAGAGAACTACGCTGCCGCCCGCGCCGCGATGACCTCCATCCGCAAACGCAACGGCGAAGTGATCTCCATCAATCCGCGCAAGTTGCTCGTGCCGTCCACGCTGGAGGGTGCCGCCCGCAAGCTGCTGCTCAACGAGCTGATCAATGGCGAGAGCAACGAATGGAAGGGCACAGCCGAGCCGGTTGTTATCCCGCTGCTGGCCTGATGTAGCGCGCTTCAAGAGTTCCGCCCGCACCGACTGCGGGCGGTGCATACCGGACTACCCTGTCACTGCACTTGAACCCGGAGTTTTACCATGAGGAAAGTGGGTATTCTTTTCAGCAGCATGTTTGCGATGATGGCCATCCTGGCCTTCACGTCGATTGCCCCGGCATCGGCTGTTGATATTCCCGCCTATGAGAAAATCCTCTCCAATCCTGTCGATTTCTATCTTGGCAACCACGAAGCGCTTGTGCCCGTCACGGCACTGGTGGCGACCGTCAGTCAGGACATGCGCCTTGAACCTGCATCAGGTCTGGCCATGGTCGCGATGTTACGACCGGCAGATGTTTCCATCCTTTCCAAGTCGAAAACCATGGATATGCGCCTGCCGCTTCCAGTTCCCCGAACGCTCATCGAATAGCCGATCGAGAAGAACTGAAAAGCACTCCCGCCATAACGGGCGGGAGGGTTTCTCAAAAGGGTCTCAAGACCCCTTTGAAAAGCCCTGAAACAACGGAGCAAGAACATGGCAAAAGCTGCAAAGCCAACCGACGACACCAAGAAAGTGCCTGCCGCCGAGCCGGTTGGTGGCCCACTGCCGAACAACCCGGACAGCACCGGCCAGAACAGCGGTGCCGTCCAGCGCGATGCCTCGACCACCAATACCCGCCCGGCGACTGCGACCAATGACGGGACCGGCAATCCGGTCGGTCCCGTCAACGATACGACGGCGGCGGGTTCCGAGATCGAAATCGATGCGATTGTCGCAGCATCCGTCCAGGCCGCGAAAGAAGCGGGCTTTGATTTCATCGCAGCTGCTGTCGAAGCCTATGTCGCCAAGCACGGCAAGTTTGGATGCAACGGCATACGCATCACAGCAAAGGTCGAAGGCATCCGCCGTGGCGGTCGTCGCCACAATGGCACGAGTGAATATCCGACCGACATGTTTGAGCCGATCCAGCTCAACCAGATTTTGGGCGATCCCGATCTGGTCACTGAACTGATCGAACTCGAAGACTAATAACGGGCCGCCGCTGAAACAGGCCATGACCCGGAAGCCGTCGCGGCAGGCGGCTTCCACCTTAAACCGGAGAACGGCACTTGTACGCCACAGTCGCAAATATGGTCGAGCGTTTCGGCAACACGGAAATGGTTCGGCTTTCCATGCCGGAAGACCGTGAAGCCGAAACTCTTGATCCGGCCAAGATCGAAGTTGCCCTGGCAGACGCCACGGCGCTGATCGACGGCTATCTGCGCGGCCGTTACAAGGTGCCACTCGCAGAGGTGCCGAAGGATATCGTGCGCGCTGCATGTGTGCTCGCCCGTTACGATCTGGCAAAAGGCGAGCGTACCGAGCCGACCGAACAGATGCGCCTTGAACGCAAGGAAGTCATTACCTGGCTGGAAAACATCGCCAAGGGCCTGATCTCCATCGAAGCGGCATCCGCTGGTAATTTTGGGAAGTCGAACGGCCCACGCTTTTCCGGCCGTCCCGCCATATTCACCGATGAATCCATGAAGGGCTGGTGAGATGGCTGAACCTGAACTCACCAAAGCGCCGATCCGGGTCATGGAAGCCGCCATTCTCGCACGGTTGCGCCTCGCATTCCCGGAAAAGAAATTCCAGATCGCCCGCGTTCCAGCCGTTCTGACCGTCAAGGAATTTGAGCGCATCGTTCGTCTGAAGCCATTCATCGGTCTCGCATGGATGGGCCTTCAGCCCGATCGCGACCATGGGCGCTTGCTGTCGGGCGTAGCCAACTGGCGGCTTGTCCTGGTCGTGAAGGCGTCGAGCAATCTTGATGCCCGGTTCAAGGGCGACAAGTTCGATATCGGCCTTGATGCCATGATCGACGTATCGAGCGTCCTTTTGAGCGGCTGCACACTGCCGGACATTGGCACCTGCACGGTTACACGCGCCGAAGCCATCTATGCCGATGGCTGGGCCGATGATGCCACTGTTCTTGCGCAGGTCGATTTCGACGTGCGTTTCACGTCACCGCTTTCCGCCTTCCAGATCAAGACGCTCGATGACCTCAAGTCGCTCGGCATCACCTGGATCACGAACGGCGAAGAAGAACCTGTCATTTCCGACACCATCAACACCGAGGAAAGCCATGCTTGAGAAAAAGCTGAAGCTCGCGCCCGGCCGCAACGTGCCCATGGAAGATGGCCGTGACTGGCCAAAGGACGGCGCGATGGTTCCTGTCACTCACTATATCCGCCGCCGCCTGAAGGATGGCGATCTGATCGAGATCGGAGCGAAGGCCGTAGCTTCCGCGCCTGCCGTGACGGAACCGGAAACCAACACTGAAGAGACGGCCAGCAAGGCCAAAACCGGAGGTAAATAAGAATGGCCGACTTCACCTTTGACGAAATCCCTTCCGATTGGCGTTCTCCTGGTACGTTCCTTGAGATCAAGCCGAACTACCGCAATCTGGGCATCTTCGATTATCCGGTGCAAAACCTGATCATCGGCCTGAAGCTCGCCACCGGCACTTTGCAGCCTGGAACCATCACCGAAGTGGTGCGTGGCACCGAAGGTCAGGCGCTGTTCGGTCTTGGCTCGATCGGTGCCGAACAGGTTGCTGCCTTCCGCAAGGCCAACACCACGCAGGCATTGTTCGTGATGGCGGTTGCCGACGACGCGGATGCGGTCAAGGCAACAGGCTCCTTTACCTTTGCCGGTGCTGTTTCGGCCTCGGTTGTGCTGCGCTTCAAGGTTGCCGGTCAGCAGGTCCGATTCACTGCCAAGTCTACGGACACTATCGCGCAACTTGCAGCAGCTCTTGCCGCAGCCGTCAATGACAATGCCAGTCTGCCAGTCACGGCCGCAGCTGCGGCGGGTGTTGTCACCGTCACCAGTCGTCACGGCGGCGAAGTCGGAAACGATATCGATCTGCGCGTTGATGTCGAAGCGCAGCCACTGCCGTCCGGCCTGACGGTCGCAATCGCGCCAATGTCTGGCGGTTCGGGCAATCCCGATTTGACCGACGCGCTCGATGTGATTGCCAACACCTGGTACACGGCTATCCAGCATCCCTTCAGCGACCCGACCAATATGGGCATCTTCGCTGACTTCCTGACAGGTCGTTTCACCGCCATGTCCAAGCTCGATGCGCATGGCTATGTCGGCAAGAGCGGTACGTTTGCCGAGCTTGGTGCCTGGGGACAGTTGACCAATTGCCCGTTCCTGACGGCCGTGGGTCTGAATGGGTCGCCAACCAGCTCGTGGGTGCTGTCGGCCGCAGTGATGGGCCTTGCAAGCTTCCATCTGGCAAACGATCCTGCCCGCCAGCTCCGGTCGCTCACGGTTCCAGGTGCAGACGCACCGGGTGCCGTCGATCAGTTCATCGATACCGAACGCGACCTGTTGCTCCGCCGTGGCGTTTCGACCTTCGAATGCCTGTCGGATGGCTCGGTCACGATCTCGCGCCTAATCACCACCTATCGGAAATCCAATCTCAATGTGGATGATGAAGCGTGGCTCGACATCATGGTACCCGCCACGCTCTCGCGCATTCGTTACGACTGGCAGTCCTATGTTTCGCTGCTCTATCCGCGCGCCAAGCTGGCTGACGACGAGGAAGGCGCAGCGTTTGCCACCAATATGTCCGACGACGCTACCGGCAATGCGGTGGTCACGCCACGTCGTATGCATGCCTCCTGGGCAGGCCGGTGCCGCGCCTACGCTGATCTCGTCTGGATCGAGAGCGTCGAGGACACCATCAAACAGAGCGTGTTCCAACGCTCCTCCAGCGACAAGAACCGCCTCGAAAGCCGCCAGCAGATCAGGATGGTGGGCAATTTGATGGTTCTGGCCGGTTCGCTGGAATTTCAGGTCTAAGAGCAAGGATAGGATCACATGGCACAGGTACTTGGCATTGTGGACATCATCTGGCGGGGACAAAACATCCCCGTCGAAAAGGGCGCGAAAATCCGCCCAGGCGGCATCAAGAACAATGCCGTCACCTATGGTCGTAAGACCGCCCGCGCGCAGGAGGTCCAGGGATCGGAAGTCACCGCGACCACCAACCTCGAAAAGGATCAGCGATGGGGCAATCTCTGGGATGCTGGCGAAGGCGAATTGCAGGTTGTCTGTGACACTGGCCAGACCTTCGTCATCGCAGACGCTTTCCTCGTTGACGATATCCCGGAGATCACGGGCGGCGAAGGCGGCAAGATCGAACTGAAATGGGCGGGCAGCGCCGCTGAAGAGGTGGTTTAATGGCTAAGAATATTGTTGATCTCGACCTTACCGATGAAAACGACACCGTCAGGGATACCGCAGTGGACGAAAACGCTCCGGTCACGCTTCCGGGATCGGATGCTGATGTCGTTGAAGGTGTCGATGCGAATAGCGGTCTGCCTGAAAATGCTGTCCAGAACCTTGATGGCAGCGTTACGCTGACGCTTCTCTATCCGCAGTCTCTGACGATCAAGGGCACGGATAGCACTCGCACTGAAAGCTATACCACGCTCACGTTCCATCGTCTGAATGGTGCCGATCAGCGAGCCATCGCCTCGGCATCTGATGCGATGCTGAACGTTGTCGCCTTCGCTCGCTCGACGCGGATGCGCGAAGCGATCATGAACAAGCTGTTCGACAAGCTCGATGCAGCCGACATCAACGCGGCCGCCCAGGTGCTTTCATCTTTTTTGAACAGTGGCCGGAAGACTGGCAAGTAGTTCTCGGCGGTCTCGCCGAGTGCTCCGGGTTCACTGCCGCTGAAATCGAAATGATGGACGCGGCAACCGCCATCTTCTGGTGGAACTGCATCATGGCATTTCGCAAGTCTAACCAAGCGGACAGTTGATCATGGCATCAAAAACTATGGCTCTCGACGTTCTGGTCAGACTGCGCGACCAGCTTTCCAGCCCGATGCGTCGTCTCACGGGCAACCTTCAGAAATTGACTGGCTTTGCGCGCCGTATCGGGGTTCTCGGTACGGCGATCGCTGCTATCTCTTTCATGGGACCGGTTCAGGAAGCGGCGGCATTTCAACAGCAACTGCTCGATATTGCAGGCACGGCGGAATTGTCAGGCAAGGCCGCATTCGACTTCGCGGCAAAGGCAAAGGTCCAGTATGAGGAGCTCGCGCTTGCGGTTGGTCAGATGTCGGAAACGGTTGCCGCCGGTGCAGGTCAGATGATTGCGGCCGGTGTCGATCGCAGTCTGATCGATGCAACGCTTGGCGATATCGGTCGGGCCGCAACAGCCGCCAATGCCGAATTTTCGGACATGGCAGGTGTCACCACGTCTCTTCTCAACAACCTGAAGGTTCCAGCCGACCAGATCAAGGATAGCCTGGGCGCACTCGTTATGGCCGGTAAAGCCGGGTCTTTCGAGTTGAAGGACATGGCGAAGTATTTCCCGCAGCTGACGTCTCAGGCTGCGAAGTTTGGTGTCAAGGGGCGCGAGGCCGTAAACTTCCTCGCCTCGTCGCTTCAGATCGCGATGAAAGGTGCCAGCGATCCATCGGTTGCGGCCAACAACTTTAACAATTTTCTGTCCAAAGCGCTCGCTCCCATGACGCAAAAGAATTTTGCGAAGATGGGCGTCGATATTCAGGCCGTCATGCAGGATGCTGCTTCGAAGGGCATCAACCCGCTGGAAGCCATGCTTCAGAAGGTCGGCAAGCTAACTGGCATCGGCGAAAACGACATCGCCAAATACATGAAGGCCGCAGAAAAGAACGGCCTCAAGGGTGCTGACGCAGTCGCTGCTGTTCGCCAGCAGCTTGAAGCAATCGGTGCAGCCGGAAAGGTCGGCAAGCTCTTTGGAGATCAGCAAGTCCTAGACTTCCTGATTCCGTTCCTCGCCAACGTCGATGAATACAAAGACATCAAGAAGTCTGTCGCGGCAGCTACTGGCGCGGCAATCGATGCCGACTTCGAAACCCAGATGGCAGGCGATAATCGCCAACTCGCAATCTTCCGCGAGATCGGCACGCAATCCGTTCGCGAGGTTGGTTCCGCTTTTGCGTCGTGGCTTCCGACCATCAATCCATTGCTCATGTCCGGCATACGTGCTCTGCGCGAGTTCGACCAGGCGACAGGCGGTTGGGTCAAAACCCTTCTAACGGGCGCAGGCGGCGTGGTTCTTTTCGTGACCGCACTTGGTGCGCTCGGCCTTGCGCTTCCAATTGTTGGCGCTGGACTTGGAGCCATCGGTGCGTTGATCGGCGTGATCCTGTCACCGCTTGGTGTTGCCATTGGCCTTCTGGCTGGTGCCGGTGTGCTGATTGCCAAGAATTGGGACAAGGTGAAGCCCACTCTCATGAAGTTCTGGGACGGCCTGAAGGATCGGGCGTCGAAGGCATGGGAAGGCACCAAGCGCTTGTGGGGACAGGCACAGCCTTATCTTTCCCGCATCTGGTCGCGCGTGTCGGATGGTGCTGTTCGTGCCTGGGACTGGATTGCTGATGCAGCACCGCGCGCGTGGTCGCGGATTTCCAACGGTGCCAAGTCGATTTTCTCCAACATCAATTTCGATAGCCTGAAGGTCGGCAGTTTGAAGGTGCTTGAAGGCGTCTTCAATGGCCTTCAAACCGCCTGGACCGCGCTGAAAGATATTGGCAAAGGCATCGAGCCGTCGCTGGCGCCGATCGGTGAAAGCCTGAAGCGGACCTTCGGCCACATGGGCGACACCTGGAACAACCTCAAGCAACTCGGAAGCGCATTGGGAACGCTGGCGAGCAATCTGCTTCAGTTGGTCGGTTTCGATACCGGCAAACTTGGCGGATTTGCACAGACCATGGGTGAATGGATCGGCAAGCTGGAGCTTATCAAATTCACGGGGCTTGAGAAAATCTGGCAGGGAATCTCTGCGCTCACCAAAGGTCTCGCGGAACTCGCCGAGTGGGCAGCTGGAACTAGTGCGATGCCAGACTGGGCAAAATGGTTTCCAGAGAAGGCTGGCCAACTTGTCGGGGCGCTCGCTTCCGGCGTCGAAAAGCTTTGGGGATTTTTGAAGATGCCGATTGAACTGCCCGTGCTTGCCTGGGACGCGCTCGCGGCTGGCTTCGAACCTGTCTACAACAAGATCAAGGGCTGGCTGGACAGCATCGTTGGAGCTGTTCAGGCCGTAAAGGCTGCAATCCTTGGCGTGCCGAACGATGTGCAGAACTTCAACGGTCAGATTACGGGCAAAGATGCTCGCGGTGCGTTGAATGGCAACCTCGTGGTTCCGCCAATGCCAGAGCTGAAACGTCCACCGTCTGCCAATTCGAACGAACCGGAAAAGCGGGCAAGCCTTGAGACGCCGACGCGCATGGCTGCGATTCCCTCATCGCAACAGTCGGTCAATGTCGGCGGCGATATCCGTATCAAGGTGGATGGTCCGGGCAAGGTTGTCGGCGGTTCATCGGATAACAAGCGGGTGCCGATCACGACAGATCGCGGCCGATCAGTGGGGCTAGCATGATTTTCGATAGCGTGAGCGACATGCTGCCGGGGCTTCTCCCGGCCTCCTACCGGGGCATTTCCTTCTTCGTGCCGGATACCTCGACACAGGTCGGTCGCCGCGTGGCCGAGCATCTGTTTCCCGGCATCGATGTTGCCGCCTATGATGATCTCGGCCTCGCGCCGCAGACCGTCCAGATCGAGGGCCTGATCGTCAGTGATAGCTATATCGCTGAAGCGCAGGCGCTGAAGGCCGCTTTCGAGACAGCCGGACCCGGAACGCTCATTCATCCGTGGTTCGGGCCGATGCAGGTCATCATGGAAGAACCGGCTGAGATTTCGTTCTCGGCCTTCGAGCTGCGCGTGGTTCGCTTCAACGCCACCTTCAAACGCTATAATGGTGCGAGCCTTCTCGGGTCGTTTTCCACCGCCTCGTCCCTGATTAGTGCCGCGTTGTCGCTCGTATCGCTGGCGCTTTCGCTGACCGCGTCACCATCCAAGCGAACACTCTCGCGTCTTCGTACCGACGCCACGCAGCGGACCTCGCGCCAGATCGTTTCCTATTGGCAGTCAAGCGCAGGTCAGGCATCGAGCATTATTGCAGCTGCTTTGCCGCAGACCTTGCCTGCCACACCGGAAAGTCTCAGCCGTGCGGCAAGCACCGTCACTGACACGATCGTCAATATGGTTCCTGATCTGGCGGGCACTCCAGCCGTCGCGCCTGCCGCCGAGGCCGTTAGCTCATCGACCGGACTGACCGCTAGCCAGGCGCTCAATATTTGCGCTTCTGCCGGCAGTGAATTTGTCAGCCTTGCAGGCGATACGCCGTCGCGTCCGGACACGGTTCTCCTGACGGGCGTTGCGGGCGATGCCTTGGCGAAAGCCGCACAGCTTGCCGCTTATGTCGAATTCGGCTCCCGGTCGGAAGCCACGGCATTACGCGATCAGCTGATCGGCCAACTCATTATATATATGGACCTGCTTTCCAGCCTGTCCGATTCCGATTTCGCAGCGGAAGTAAGCGCCACCATTCGCGGTGTTCGTGACGTTCGGCTTTGCCTGATCGCCGACATCAATGAGGCGATTGGCCGACTGCCTGTTACGCGTGTCATCGATACCGAACGCGCCACCGATGCCTTCCAACTCGCCAACCATCTTTATGGCGATGATCCAACATCGATCGAGGATGGCTATCAATCGATTATCGAGCGCAACCGGCCACGCCATCCCGCATTGATCCCGGCCGGACGCATTGAGGTGACGGAATAATGTCCCGTGCGATCTATCTGAAAGTGGACGGGCAGATTTTTGACCAGTGGACGAGCGCCAGCGCCACCCGCGATCTGAAGGACTTGAGCGGTGCTTTCAGCTTCGAGCTGCGGGATTATAACCGGTCGCTTGCCAGCTTCGAGTTCGCTTCGCCTTCCAATGCCGTCTTCTATCTCCGCCCTGGTATGGCGGCAGAAGTCTACGTCGAAGAACAGCTCGTGCTAAAAGGCAACATTGAGACGGTTGCGCCCGACATCGATGGCGAACATGCGGCCGTCACCATCACGGGCAAGGACAAGGCGGGCGATCTGGTGGACAGCACGGCCGCGCCGAATGGTCCATCCGAATTCAACAACATCAAGCTGGAAGACGCCGTGAAGCGGATTGCCGAACCATTCGGCCTGTCCGTTCGATCCGAGATCGACACCGGTGATGCTTTCCCGCGTTATGGCATCGACCTTTCCGAAACTGGCATCAGCGCAATCGAAAAAGGCGCGCGCCAACGTCATGCTCTGGTGATGTCGGATGGCGTGGGAGGCATCGTTTTAACCCGCACCGGCGCACACCGCGCTCCGGCTTCGCTGACGCTTCCGGGCAACGTCAAGGCATCCAGTGGGCAATATTCCCACAAGGACCGGCATTCGAAGGTGATCGTGCGCGGACAATCTGAAAAGGCCGCGACCGCCCGCGATGGTCGAGCCGCTGCATTGACGGCGGGTGACGCGCCGGTCAGTCCGGATGATCGGCAAGCAACGGATGGTTCGGCCACCGAACGCGAACGGCGGGGTGTGGTCGCAGCTGGCGAAGCCGTGGATGATGAAATCAACCGCTATCGCCCGATCGTTCACCTCGCGCGCTCCAAGGCCGACGACAAAGCGTGTGGCGAGGAAGCCGACTGGCGGATGCGCACCAGGCGCGGCGAAAGCGAAGAGATTGCCTATCGGGTTAAAGGCTTCAGCGCCAACGGCCGTCTTTGGCGCGTCAATGAGATCGTGCCGATTGAGGACAGCTTCCAGGACGTGTTCCGCGACATGCTTATATCCCGCGTCACGTTCCTGATGGATGACAACGGATGCGAAACGGAGATCGCTGTAACGTCGCCTGAAGCCTTCGATAACAAGCCTGTAAAGGGCCGGCGAAAGAACCTTAAAAGCCGCAAGAAGTCGGTCAAGAAGAGCAAATCGGGCAAGTCGAGCGGGCCACTGGACGGCACGGCTAGCGCATTGTGAGGTCTCGCCATGGATAAAGATACTGCCGATAAGGTGCGGGGCATGGTGCGCCGCGTTGTCCTGAAGAACATCGTGGACGATGGCGAGACGCAAACGGCCTCCGTCGAGATCGCACCGGGCATCTGGCGCGATAAGGTCGAAATCCAGCAGCCTTATGGTGTCGCCAGCTCCGTGCCTGAAGATGGTGCCGTTGGCTTGGCCATCGCCGTTGGCGGCAACGAGGACGATCTTGCCATCGTGTCGATCAGCAATCCTTCGTCGCGCATGGGTAACTTGAAGCCGGGCGAAACTGCTCTTTATAATCAGCATGGCGATGGCATTCATGTCGGTGCCGACGGGATAGTCACCATTCAGGCCGGTGCTTCGATCGTCTTCAAGGTGGACGGCGTGACCGTCACGATTTCAGCTGGTGGCGTTGCCATCGAGGGCGGTACAATCACGCATGATGGCGTCGTAATCGACAAAACCCATACACATACCAATGTTGTGCCAGGCGGCGGTCTCAGCGGACCTCCTCCCGGTGGCTGAGAAATAATCTGTTTCGTGCCCGCTTCGGCGGGCATGATTGTTTTCGCGCGCGCGCGATAAAACCGGGCATGTTTTACGATGTGGCACTCATCTATGACCCGGAAACGCGCCGCGCTGATCTCGAAATCGGCGAAGATGGCGATCTTGTTATTGATGAAACGCCCGTAACAGCCGTTTTGCTTTCGGTCGGTCTAGACCGCCGTGCCAATCCTGACGATCCGTTGCCACTTGGCCGATCTCAATTCCTGACACAAGCTGGCATCGATGAGCGCCGGGGCGCTGCCGCAGATGCACTCGACCCGTCCGGTGACCGTATCGGTTCGCGCTGCTGGCTCCTCGATCGCGCTAAGGAAACCGAAACCACCCGCCTCCTTTATCTGAGCTGGCTTGGCGAAAGCCTCGATTGGGTGCGCCGGGACTTCGGTACCGCTGCCGAGATCGAGGCAAGCTGGATTGCTCCGCAGATGCTGGCATGGCGCGTCCAGGTCGATGACACAACCATTTCCGGTCGGAGGACTGCATAATGCCGTGGCCCGTTCCAACCGCGAAAACCATCGCTGAGCGCATTGCAGCTGCTCTGGAATACAGCATCTCCATCGTGCGGCCTTTGGTCGATCCGCTGGCAATATCCCGCGCCGTGCGTTCTGCGCGTGGCATGCTCGCCATGATCGGGAGGGCCGTCTCGTTGGAAGTGCGGGAGATTCACGATCATATCGCGTGGTGGGGCCGACAATATTTCGTTGATACCGCCGAAGACGAGTTCGTTTCTCGGCATTCCAACATTTGGGGTGTCTCGGCACGTCCGGCCACCTTCGCAGTGGGCAAGATCGATATTGAAGGTGCGGCCGGAACCCCAATTCCCGCCGATCTCGAAATTGCTGGTTCCGATGGCACGATCTTCAAAACCACGGAAACTGCGGTTATTGGCCCGAACGGCGGTGTTTCGGTTTCGATCATCGCTTCTGTTGCTGGTCCTATCGGCAATCTGGAAGCTGGTATTCGTTTGCGCACAGTTACCGCGTTTCCAGAAATCAACCGCATCGCGGTTGCCGATGGCGGCTTTGCTGGTGGCGCTGAAGCAGAAACGCCTGCGGAGCTTGGCGCGGCGACCATCGCCCACATTCGCCAGCGTCCGCATGGCGGCGCAGGCTTTGATTATCCGACCTGGTTGCGTGAGCAATTTGACGTGCGCGCAGTCAAGCCGGAAACCGATTGGGTGGGGCGTGGCTCGGTTGGTGTTATCGTCGCCATGAAAGACGGTACATCTGCCCGCGCTCCGACTGAATCGGAAATGGCCGAGCAGCTCAGCTATCTGGGCGCGCCTGGATCATCTACCGGCGTTCGACCCGTCACGGCCTATGTTGTGATTGTCCCGGCAGAGATGCGCGAGCTTCCGATCACGGTTCGGGTTCGTCCCGACACCGTGGCCACCCGTGCTGCTGTCGAAGAGGCTTTCGCAGCCTTCGTTGCGACGATCGGCGACGAAAACGACGATCAGAACGAAAGCCCCATCGGAGCCATCATTGAACCGTCGCGCATATCTGAAGCGATCTCGGCCGCGTCCGGTGAATATGCGCATGACCTGCTTTCTCCATCGGCGCGCTTCACGCTTAACCGCGACCAATATCCGCTTCCGGGCGAAATCACTTTTGAGGACCCGCTATGACACGGCCGCAGTCCTCAATCCTCGCCAGTCTGATCGGAAAACTACCACGCGGCTTCGCTCTCGGCCGACGCGGCGGCGTTCTTGACGCGGTCCTGGACAGCATCGCCAAGGTGCTCGTTGAAGGCGAAGCCAGCGCCGAGCAGCTCATGAACGAAATCGATCCGCGCACCGCCGTTGCCCTGTTGCCGGACTTTGAGCGCGTTCTTGGTCCTGATCCTTGCGGCCGTGATCTCGGCAATCAGACGCTGGAGCAGCGCCAGCGCCGGGCGCATCAGCGCTGGATCGCCAAGGGTGGCGCGAGCATTCCTTACTTCGTTCAGATGGCCGCAAGTCTCGGTCACTCAATCGAGATCGAAGAATTCTGGCCGTCGAATGCCGGTGTCCTTCATGCCGGTCAGCCGCTGATCGCTGAAGGCGAGCAGTTCACATGGCGCGTCAAGCTTCAGCTCATTTCAGAATGGGTTTTCCGCGTGGGCGTCAATCAGGCGGGCCAGCCGCTGGGCGGTTACGAAATCAGCGACATCGAATGCGAGCTTCGCCGCTTGAAGCCTGCGCACACACAACTCGTCTTCTCATACGTGGAGAACTGACATGGACCGCGTCAACGGTAATAATTGGGTTGATATCGGCGACGGCAAGCGTGGCTTTCGTTCGCAAAATGCTGCCGCTGGTATCGCCGGAACCGAGGTGACAGATAAAATTCTCAATGACATGCAGGAAGAAATCTGTGCAGTCATCGAGAATTCCGGGTTCGAACTCAACTCGGAAAATCAGCAGCAGCTTTGGGAAGCGCTTCAGACAATTGCAGCGCCGGGTTTTTCCAACCGCCTACCGTTTTTGCCAATCTTGTCTTCGACAATGGCTAATCCGCCGAACGATGCCACCGTAGGCGATGCCTATATCGTTCCAGCGGGCGCAACTGGGGCTTGGGATGGAATGTCACAAAAGCTAGCTGAGTGGACTGGCTCTTTCTGGCGGCTGGTCTCAACGAAAGACGGCCACGGCGTCGGTCTGCCTGATGGTCGCAGCTTGATGCGGGTTGGTGGCGTATATGTCGAAAAGACTGCTTTGGATGTGCAGTCGGGCACGTGGCTTTATGGCGTTGCAAGCGGTAGTGCAAATGCTTTGACTGCCGTGCTTAATCCAGCGCCTCCTGCGCTCGTTGCGGGAATGTCAGTTCGTCTGTTAGTGGCGACAACCAACACCGCTGCAGGGGTGACGCTCAATCTTAATGGGCTTGGCGCAAAGTCGATTTTCCGCAAGAACGCCAACAGCCTTATCGCGGGTGACATTAAACCCGGGCTGATTGAGCTGATCTATGACGGCGCGTATTGGCGGCTTATGAGCCTGCCGATCTCAGCAGTGAATCTTGGTTCAAACGGCGCGATGGACCTGCAGGGCGGAGTGACCATGCAGTGGGGAATTGGCCAGTTTGTAGCTGGAGATGGCGGCAAAAAGGTCGTGACATATACACAATCATTTTCCGGCGCTCCCCTTGCAGCCACCGCTGTTGATTCCGGTGCAGCTAGTTGGTCAACGACCAATGCCACTTTTCTCGGAACCGGCACCAAAACAGCAAGCACGATTCAGGTCGTTGGCGTGAACTGGAATGGCTCAGGCATGCAAATGTCAGCGAATGCGGCGTTCAATTTTATAGTTATAGGTCCGACTTAAAGGTTACTCGAATGAAGTATTCAGCCTCTACACGCGGCTTCTATAAAGATACCGCTCTCAATGCTCCAGCCGACGCCGTTTCGGTATCCGATGAGGATTACGCGGCTCTATTTGAAGGCCAGTCGTCAGGTCTTGAAATAGTTCCAGATGAAAAAGGCTATCCGGTTCTCGCTGATACACCTGATCTGTCACTCATGGAACTTCAGGCCAATCTGAAGCGCGATATTGATAGTAAGGCCGAAATTGAACGTCTGAAATACATCACACCCGGCGCAGGCCAGGCGATGACCTATCAACAAAAGGTTGCCGAGGCGCGGGCGTTCAAGGCGGAGACTGATCCGAATGCGACCGAATATCCTCTGATGTTGTCCGAAGTGGGTATTACCGCACCTACAATCAACGGCGTCGCAGATGTGGTTCTCGCTGCCTATGCGCAATGGCAACAGATTGGTGGGGCCATCGAAGCCATCCGGCTCGCTGCCAAGCGTGACATCGACACGACTACAGACAAGGCCGCAGCCCGCGCTATCGTTGATGCCACCGTATGGCCTTCGGAACAGGTGCAGGCATGACGGCCGTGGTCGGAGTGCTCCTGGACGAGCTGCGCGGCCTGTTATCGATTGAGCATGACGGTTCGATCACATGGGACGAGCTTCAGGAACTGAAGAATGAGTATTTTGGTGCCGAAGCCGTGGCGATCGAAGTTTACCCGCCGCACAGCCATGTCGTGAACAGCTTGCCCATGCGCCACCTCTGGAAGCTTGGATCGGGCGAATATTGGCCCGACCTGACCGGCCAGAAGCTTGTTGGCGATCTGACCTTGCGCGATCGGGAAATCCTAACGCGAACCGAACTGGAGTTTCTCAGCCGAAAGCCGAGCTAGGGACGGCCACGTCAATTCGTGGCAGCGGGGCAATCAGCCAAGATAAGACCCGCCCGACAGCCATCCAAGATAACCGTCGCATCCTTGCCCTTACGGGCAATTGGTTTGTGACCGATTCTCTTAGGAACGTACATGAGCCAGAAGGCCGATTTTGTTGCCGTCGATCCTGTTTCGCCGCCTGCTGCCTATATCGGTGGGAAGCGTCAGCTCGCCAAGCGCATCTGTCAGAAGATCGATAACATGCCGCATTCGCTGTATGCAGAGCCGTTTGTGGGCATGGGCGGAGTATTCTTCAGGCGCACTAGCGCACCGCGCGCCGAGTTCATTAATGACCGTTCGAAAGACGTGGCGAACCTTTTTCGCATTCTCCAGCGTCATTATCCGCAGCTCATGGATACGCTCCGGTTCCAGATCACGAGCCGAGCGGACTTCGAACGCCTGACCGTTACTGATCCCGAAACGCTCACTGACCTGGAGCGGGCTGCACGCTTTCTCTATCTCCAGCGCCTGACGTTCGGCGGGAAAGTTGCTGGCCGGACCTTTGGCGTGGATTACAGCCGCAGTTCACGCTTCAACCTTACGACACTTGCGCCGATGCTCCAGGAAGTTCACGAACGGCTTGCCGGGGTGGTTATCGAGAACCTGGACTGGAAGGCCTTTATTGAGCGCTATGACCGGCCAGAGACGCTTTTTTATATAGACCCGCCTTACTGGGGATCAGAAGGATATTACGGGAAAGAGCTTTTTGACCGTACTCAGTTTCAGGTTCTTGCCGATATGCTGATGGAGATCAAAGGTCGTTTCCTTCTCTCGATCAACGATGTTCCTGAAATACGTACCACCTTCGCCGCCTTTAAGATCGAAGATGTTGCGCTAACTTATACCGCAGCAGGTGGGGCCGGAAAGTCGGTCCGAGAACTGATCATCTCCAACTAGGGGCAAAAACATGGAGCCGGTGCTCGAAAGTGTGTGGCAGGACGAAAGACGAGGCACTGAATATCTGGTGGTTCGTATCGCGACGGAGGACATGGCGAGCCGATGCAAGGATGGCGATCAGGCATACCTCTGGGGTTGGTCGGATACGCGAGACGCGTACAGCCTGATTGCTAACTCGCTGCGGAACCTGAGCAACACTTCTACACTGTTTATGAAGATACCCGTTTCGATCCGTTTGGAGGATGACACGGCTCGTTGGGGAACCATCGTTGTGTACCAGGATCGGAAGGACAACCGCCTCTGGGCAGAGTATGCCGATGAGTTTCTTGATGGTCGATATAAGAAACTAAGCGCTCCTGATCAATGATGAGTGAAGCTGCGTTGAACTGACCTTCAAGGAGCGTTTCGCTCAGTTCTTTGACATCGTAAAACTGTTGCCACTCGATCTTGCGCGCGCTGCCACGCGATTTTGCGCGCTACAGATCGGGCTTATCAAAAGTGATTGCTATTTGATTTCTAGCATCAACAAAGCGAAAATGAAAAACAGCTAAGCTATTGATTTTTTGGTGCCGCTTGCGTGACTCGAACACGCGACCCCATCATTACGAATGATGTGCTCTACCAACTGAGCTAAAGCGGCCCGGGAACCTGCGTTCCAACTCCTGAAGGAGATTCCATTCGTTTCCGTCCGGACGGTGCGCTGATAACCAAAAGCAGAACGGAAAGCAAGACCGAAATCGAACAAAGCGTCAGATTGTTCCAACCTTGTGAAAACAGGGCCTTCCATTGGAGAGGCCCTGTTCGAAACTCGCTGGCACTATGGCTTATGCGCCTGCGCAGATCCGGTTACGCGCTTCCTTATATTCGCGCTCCAGACGGTCGATCAGTGCTGCTGCCGGAGCGATTTCATGAATTGCGCCAATGCCCTGTCCGCAGCCCCAGATATCCTTCCAGGCCTTCGCGCCTTCCTTCTGTGCCTGATCAAAATCCATTTTCGACGGATCGGCCTCCGGCAGATTGTCCGGGTCCAGGCCGGACTGGGCGATGGAGGGCTTAAGGTAATTACCGGCGATGCCGGTAAAATAGTTCGAATAAACGATGTCGGCTGCGGTCGAATCGACGATCATCTGTTTGTAGGCATCAACTGCGCGCGCTTCCGACGTCGCGATGAATGGCGAGCCGATATAGGCGAGGTCTGCGCCCATGGCCTGTGCCGCGAGAATGGATCGGCCATTCGCGATGGCGCCGGACAAAAGCAGCGGCCCGTCGAACCATGCCCGGATTTCCTGCACGAGTGCGAAGGGCGATAGAGGCCCGGCATGGCCGCCAGCGCCCGCGGCAACGGCGATAAGCCCGTCTGCGCCTTTGCGAATGGCGGAATTGGCGTGGCGATTGTTGATGACATCATGCAGCACGATGCCGCCGTAGGAATGGATCGCGGCATTCACCTCGGGCACTGCACCAAGTGAGGAAATGACAATCGGCACTTTGTATTTGACGCAGAGACCGAGATCGTGCTCCAGCCGCTTGTTGGAGCGGTGGACGATCTGATTAACCGCGAAAGGTGCTGCCGGGCGGTCTGGGTTGGCCTTGTCATGTGCGGCGAGGCCCTCGGTGATTTCGGCCAGCCACTCATCGAGCTGCGCCTCCGGGCGCGCATTGAGGGCGGGAAAGGAACCAACAACGCCAGCCTTACATTGCGCCATCACAAGTGCCGGATGTGAAATGATGAAAAGGGGCGCGCCGACAACAGGAATGCGCAATCTGTTCTTCAAACTATCCGGCAAGGCCATATCATTCTCCTCAAAAATTGACGTTTCCGTAAACGTAATATCTGTATCACGCCTGCATAGAACGGCAATACGAAAGATTAGGAGAGATTCGCCCGAAGAACCAAGTGAAAGCGTCTGTCAGGCCCATGGCAAATGCTCGGATAAAAGGGCTACGGACGGATAAGGTCACTCTTCAAAGCCTCCGCCGATGATTCTGCTGGAACAGACATGATTTTACAGTGTGATTCCGGCATGGGGCTTTTGATGTTGCGAGGGATGCAGGTGAATGGCGCGTTCAGAAGTCGTCGCTAAGATTATGAAACTGGTCGATATTTTGTTCTTCGAGGCAGCCCTGGTTGGTCTCTCGGGAGAGATTCCTGCATCAGATTCAATCTGCTAAGGTGAGACTATTCGTCGAAAGGTTCGGGGAAAAGAACGTTGAAAGTCGATATTTGACGGCAGGGCGTGTCTTATCAGGTAGCCAAATCGGTTATTGAACGGCTAAATGCCTTGATTCAGACGTTAAATTCGCTGAGGCTTGTGAAAAGCCGCTTCCTGAAAGTCGGTTTTGGTCTTTGGGAATGTGCATAAGGCGGGAAACGTGAACACGGGGACGAGCGGCCTTTGGATAGTATAGAACGCGCCATCAGAAACGCATTTGCCAAAGCGGATGCCTATAACCCGGCGACCCGTCAGCGTATCTACGAATCCGCATGGGGTGCCCATGAACGCGCGCTTGCGGCCAATACCGCACTGAGCGATGCTCAAAAAGAACAGCGCCGCCAGAAGCTGAAAGATGCCATCTCCGACATCGAGCAGGAATTCTCTGCGCCGCGCCAAAGCGAAGAACAGGGAGAGCCGTCGCTGGATGCGCCGCATCGCGATGACCCTGTCCTCGGTGGTGCTGCGGCTGTGGGCGGCGCTCCGGCGCTCGATACCGGCGATATTCGGTCCCGCGCATCGAAGAAAAAGGGCGGCAGTGCCGATCTTGGCTATGAAGGCGGCGTATCGCGTAAGGAAAAGCGCGGCAAGAAGAAGCGCCATTCGCCCTTTTATAGCTATGGCATTCCGGCGCTCGTGTTGTTTGTCGCCGTCATGATCGGCTATTCGCTCTATAGCAGTTTCATTGATCTGAGCCGTGGCCCGTCCAGCAGCCCGTTGCATAGCGATGGGGGCGGAGCACCGTTAAAGGATGGCGAAGAGCCGGGCGGCGCCAAGTGGATTACCATTTTCCAGCCGTCTGAAGCGACGCGCATGTCGGTGCAGGGCAGCGCCACGGCAGAAATCCTGCGTGATGGTCCGAGCAGCTTTGCCCGCGTGAAATCCTCGGGTGAAGGCGATACCGTCAAATTTGACGTTGGCGAAGGCATTCTGGACCAGCTCGCTGGCAAGACGGCCACGTTCGATATCATCGCCAAGGCCGATGGCGGCAAGATAACGCAAATGTCCGTCAGCTGCGATTTCGCAGGCTTCGGCGATTGTGGACGCCGACGTTATGATGTGGGTGAATCGCGCAACGATTTTCTGTTCGATCTGGATTTTGCAGGTGGCAAGAAGGCCGGTCGCGCGGGTGTCATCACGATCAATTCCGACCTGAGCGGATCGGGTAAGCCGGTTGACATCTACGAAATCCGCGTGTCGACGAACGCACAATAATTACGGAGAAACAACGGGCTGGTAGCTTTTCTTCTCGTCTGCTTTAGGAAAGTCAGCTCAGCAGTTTTTCCAGTGTTTCAAGCCGATCCGCTTCGCGGGGCGGCTTGTCCCAACGCAGTCGGGAAAAGCGCGGGAAGCGCATCGCGACACCGGATTTATGGCGCGTTGACCGGTTTAATCCTTCGAAGGCCACTTCCACGACGAGCCCGTGATTGGGTTCTGCACGGACTGAACGCACGGGGCCGAAACGCTCGATGGTGTTTTCGCGAACAAATTTATCCAGCAGTTTCAACTCTTCGTCAGTGAAGCCAAAATAGGCCTTACCGACTGGCACCAAGGCCGGTTCGTCCTCGGGTCCCGTCCAGACTGCAAAAGTGAAGTCGGAATAATAGCTCGACCGCTTGCCGTGGCCACGTTGCGCATAGACGACCACCGCATCAACGGTGAAAGGATCGCGCTTCCACTTGAACCACGGCCCCTTGGGGCGTCCGGGAAGATAGGCGCTATCATGCCGTTTCAGCATCACGCCTTCGATCACCGGGTGCGGAGGGTTGACGCGCAAGGCGGCCAGTTCGCTGAAATCGGTAAAAGGCAGCACGGGCGATAGATCGAACCGGCGTGGATTGAGTTGGCTGACGAAGGCCTCAAGCCGCCTGCGGCGCTCGGCAAAGGGCAGGGCGCGTAAATCCTCACCGGATTGCTGATTGCCGTCTTGCAGAAGATCATAGGCGCGGATGAAAGCCGGATAGTCGCGCAACTGTTTGGCACTGACGGTCTTGCGATTCAATCGCTGTTGCAGGTCCGAAAAGGTGGCGGTTTCGATGCCTGTTTCACCGTGGTGCCCGACAAGCAGCTCGCCGTCGATGGCGCCTTCAAAGTCCATCGCCTCAAGTACATCCGGAAAAGCGCCGGAAATGTCATCGCCGGTGCGCGAGTAGAGCTTGCGCGTTCCGTTTTCCGAGACGGCTTGCACGCGGATACCGTCCCATTTCCATTCCGCGCTGAATGCGGTGGGATCGAGCGAGGGTATCTCCGCTTCATCCAGTGCAGTGGCCAGCATGACCGGGCGGAAGGGCGCATCTGCTGTCGCTGCGGGTTTTGGGGTGTGCCCCTCAAGCCAGGCGAAAAGAGCCGTGTAGGGCGGCGACTGTCCGTGCCAGAGTTCTTCGATTTCTGTCACATCCACACCACCGAAATCGGCGAGCGCCTGTTTGGCAAGGCGTGCTGAAACCCCGATGCGCAAGCCGCCGGTTACGAGCTTCAGCAGGGCGTAGCGTTCCGATATGCCGAGAAGGTCTAGCCAGCCTGCAACCAGCAACGGGCCTTCGCGGCGCGAGGCATGTTGCAATTCATGCACCACCACGCCGAGCGAAAGATTGGTGCCGGGCGAGGTTTCGCTGGGGCCAGGCCAGATCAGTGAAATGGTTTCAGCCAGATCGCCGACATAATCATAAGAATAGGCAAAAAGCGTCGGGTCCGTCCGCTCGGCGATCAGGGCGCGCAGCATGGCGGGTTTTACGCTTTGCAGTTCCAGATCGCGCGTGATGGCGGCCAGCGCCAGTCCACGGTTGGGGTCTGGCGTGGAGCGAAAATAATCGGCAAGCAGGCGCAGCTTGCCGTTACGCTGCGGTGTGAGAACCAGACGGTCGAGAAGTTCGGCGAAGGCACGCATCAATCGCCCTCATCTTCATAGCCAATAAGATGCAATGGCTTTGCCGGGATGTTCTGCAATTCGCACCAGCGAACCAGAGCCTCCTCCCGCCCATGCGTGACCCAGACTTCTGCCGGTGCGATCTCTGCAATCGTCTCCGTCAGTTCGTCCCAGTCACAATGATCGGAGATGATCAGCGGCAGTTCGATGCCCTGTTGCTTGGCGCGCTGGCGGATGCGCATCCAGCCGGAGGCAAAGGCCGGAACAGGATCGGGAAAGCGCCGCGCCCAGCGATCGGAAAAGGCGGTTGGCGGGCCGACGATAATCTTGCCTGCAAAATCAGGCTGTTTCTCACCGCGCTCCAATGTTGCGGGTTCAAGCGGACCAAGGTCGATACCGCGCATCTGGTAATAGTCGCACAATGTTTCCAAAGCGCCGTGAATGTAGATCGGATCGCTATAGCCAGCATTGCGAATGAGCTTGATCACGCGCTGCGCCTTGCCGAGCGAGTAAGCGCCGACGAGATGCGCGCGCTCTGGAAATAGTGAGAGTGATTTCAAAAGCTTTGCGATTTCATGCGATGCATCGGGGTGGCGAAATACCGGCAGTGCAAATGTCGCTTCGGTGATGAAGACATCGCATTTGATAGGCTCGAATGGCGCGCAGGTCGGGTCCGCAGCGCGTTTGTAGTCGCCCGACGCAACGATGCGGGTTGCATCTTTTTCAACGGCTATCTGGGCTGAGCCGAGCACATGGCCAGCACCATGGAAACTGATGCGAACGCCGTTGATCGTCAGCGTTTCACCCAGAGCCATCGGCTGCACGGTTTCGGCGAAGCCTTCGCCATAGCGAAGCCGCATGATGTCGAGCGTTTCCTGCGTGGCCAGAACATGGGTGTGTCCTGCGCGGGCATGATCGGAGTGACCATGAGTGATCAGCGCGCGCTCCACCGGACGCACCGGATCGATATAAAAATCGCCGGGCGGACAATAAAGACCTTTCGGAGACGAACATAAGAGCTGGTTGAAGCGCATAAAGCCAAGATAGGTCAGCACCTTCTTGCTGAAAAGAGATGGGCGGCGTCATTGCTGACAAAATGAGAACAAAAGTGAACAAACATCTTGGCGTGGTGCTGCGCGGCTATTAGATTGGGGGCGTGACACTGAATTTGAAACCCGCCGCTGCATCTGCCACTTTTGCCCTGCCGGACCGTTTTATCGAATGGTTCGGTTCCAAGGGCTGGTCGCCGCGCGCTCATCAGCTTGAATTGCTGGGACGTGCCGAAGAAGGGCAATCGACCTTGCTGATTGCGCCGACCGGCGCGGGCAAGACGCTGGCCGGGTTTTTGCCAGCGCTGGTGGATTTGGAACGAAATGGCCGTAAAAAGCCGGGCGTGGCGAAGCGCGGCGTCCATACGTTGTATATCTCGCCGTTAAAGGCGTTGGCCGTTGATATCCATCGCAATCTCACCGTGCCAGTCGAGGAAATGGGGCTTGATATCACCATTGAGACCCGCACCGGCGATACGCCCGCGCATAAGCGCCAGCGGCAGAAACTGGCACCGCCCGATATTCTGCTGACGACACCCGAACAACTTGCCCTGCTGATTGCGTCCAAAGGGGCGGACCAGTTCTTCAAGGGGTTGCGCTATGTGGTGCTGGATGAGTTGCATTCGCTGGTGATTTCCAAGCGCGGCCATTTGCTGGCGCTGGGCCTGGCGCGGCTGCGCCGCCTGCAACCGCAATTGCAAACCATCGGCCTGTCCGCGACCGTGGCAGAACCGGACGAGTTGCGCCGCTGGCTGGTGGAGCAGGACGGTACTGGTCCCAAAGCCGGTCTGGTGACGGTGGATGGTGGCGCGAAACCGGAAATATCCATTCTCGATTCCGAGGAGCGGGTGCCCTGGGCCGGACATTCCGCGCGCTATGCGATTGCAGATGTTTATGAGGCGATCCGGACGCATCGGACCACGCTGCTTTTCGTCAATACGCGCAGCCAGGCGGAAATGCTGTTTCAGGAGCTGTGGCGCATCAATGATGCTACGCTGCCGATTGCCTTGCATCATGGCTCGCTCGATGCCAGCCAGCGCCGCAAGGTCGAGCAGGCCATGGCCGCCAATACGTTGCGGGCGGTTGTCGCGACGTCCACGCTCGATCTGGGTATCGACTGGGGAGATGTCGATCTGGTTATCCATGTCGGTGCGCCCAAGGGGGCGAGCCGTCTGGCGCAGCGTATCGGTCGCGCCAACCACCGCATGGACGAACCGAGCCGCGCCATTCTGGTGCCCGCTAACCGTTTCGAGGTTATGGAGTGTCGCGCCGCACTCGACGCCAATTATCTGGGCGCGCAGGATACGCCACCGCTGATCGACGGCGCGCTTGATGTGCTGGCGCAGCACGTACTGGGCATGGCCTGTGCCGAACCATTCAATGCCGATCAGCTTTTTGCAGAAGTACGCAGTGCTGCACCCTACATGAACCTTTCGCGCCAAAGCTTTGATCGCATTCTGGATTTTGTCGCAACGGGTGGTTATGCGCTCAAAACCTATGAACGCTTTGCCAAAATCCGCAAGACGGTGGATGGGACATGGCGGGTGTCCAATCCGCGGATTGCGCAGCAATATCGCCTGAATATCGGAACGATTGTCGAAGCACCGGAGCTGAATGTCCGGCTCACACGCGGCGGCAAAAAGGCCAGCGCCTATGGTGGCCGGGTTTTGGGCCGGATCGAAGAGTATTTTCTGGAAACGATGACACCGGGCGATACTTTCCTGTTTGCTGGAAAGGTGTTGCGCTTTGAAGGCATTCGCGAAAATGAATGCATCACGACCAATGCCGCCGGACAGGATGCGAAGATACCGGTCTATGCAGGCGGAAAATTTCCGCTTTCGACCTATCTCGCTTCGCAGGTACGGGCCATGCTGGCCGACCGCACGCGCTGGCAGTTTTTGCCCGAGCAGGTGCGTGAATGGCTGGAAGTGCAGGAATTCAAATCCGTGCTGCCGCGCACCGATGAATTGCTGATCGAGACTTTTCCGCGTGGTGGACGGTTCTACATGGTGGCCTATCCATTTGAGGGCAGGCTTGCCCATCAGACGCTTGGCATGTTGCTGACGCGCCGTCTGGAGCGCATGGGCGCACATCCGCTGGGCTTCGTCGCCACCGATTATTCGCTGGGTCTGTGGGGGCTCAAGGATATGGGCGCGATGATCCGCTCCGGCGCGCTCAATCTCACACGCCTGTTCGATGAGGACATGCTGGGCGACGATCTCGAAGCATGGCTCGATGAAAGCTATCTTTTAAAGCGCACTTTCCGCAATTGCGCCGTCATTTCCGGCTTGATCGAACGGCGTCATCCGGGACTGGAAAAGACCGGGCGGCAGGTGACCGTTTCCACCGATCTGATCTATGACGTCCTGCGCGGTCATGAACCGGACCACATCTTGTTGCAGGCGACGCGGGCGGATGCAGCGACAGGACTTCTCGATATCAAGCGCCTCGGCGATATGCTGGCGCGCGTGAAAGGACATCTTTTGCACAAACCGCTTGATCGTATTTCGCCACTGGCCCTGCCGGTGATGCTGGAAATCGGGCGCGAGCGTGTGGCGGGTGAGGGCGATGAAATGCTGCTCGAAGAAACGGCCGACGATCTCATCCGCGAGGCGATGGAATGAGGACGGGGGAATGAGGATCGGGAAATGAGAACCGCTGTCTGGAGCAATGGCGAGGCTTATAGTCTGGCGCATATGGAAGTGCGCGGGACTGCTGCCGTTTGCGATCCTTCAGGCGCGCTTTTCCTGCCGGATTTGAACATGCTGGTCGTGTCCGATCTGCATCTTGAAAAGGGCTCGTCCTTTGCGCGGCGTGGGCAACTCATCCCGCCTTATGACACGGCAGCTACGCTCGACATGCTGGCTGCGGCGATTGCCCGTTACCAGCCGAAAACGATCATCAGCCTCGGCGACAGTTTTCACGATCCGAAAGCCAGCGAACGTCTGCCGTCGCTTTATGCCATTCGGTTGAAATCGCTGATGGAACAGCGCGACTGGTTCTGGATCACTGGCAATCATGATCCTGAACGTCCGGTCGATCTGCCGGGCGATTGCGTTGGGGAGTTGGCTGTCGGACCGCTGGTTTTTCGGCACGAACCTTCGCTCAAGCTTGGACAGGGCGAGATTGCGGGGCACTTGCACCCGGCGGCGCGCATCGTACGGCGCGGGCGCTCGGTGCGCCGCCCCTGTTTTGTCAGCGATGGCGAAAGGCTGATCATGCCCGCCTTTGGTGCCTATACCGGCGCGCTTAATGTGCTGGATCGCGCTTTTCGCGGCCTTTTCGTGGATGAAACGCTACGCGCTTATATGTTGGGGCAAGGCAAGGTCTATCCGATTGCCCGTGGCGCACTACATGGCGGGTGATTAGTTTGGTTTTACGGATTCTAATTGCAGTTTTTTCTGTTAATTTAGAGAATAAAGACTACAACTATTAATTCGAAGCGCTTGGGATTATAGCTGGACCTGACACAGCTGCATCCGTTATATCTAGGGGTATATAACCGTTTCCTTCTCTGTCTGTATAGATTCCGCTTAGTATTAACATTGAATTCTGCGATATTGCAATTTGCGATAGTTTGATAACATCTTTTTGAAATTCATCGATTTCAGATCTTCTATATATGACATTGAAAAGATAATTACCATCAATTAGAGTTAATTGATAAGAATATCTGTCTGTGTATAATTTAAGCATGCCGAATGGATGATTGGATAGATATTTCATTTTATAATCCTGATAAAATCAATTTGATCATTGAAAACTGTAGATCGTACAAAGGCCTGGCACATCCGATTCAAGAACGGTTCCTTCTAGAACGAAATGTGTCCGAACCAACCGGTGAGGATCGCCAGAACAACTGTGACAGGCAATATAGCAGCATATAGTGGTGAGTGATGTTATAGGAATATTCAGTATCATATTTGAATATTCAATAATAATACAGGATATTTCCAAAATTGCTTTAGATAAATCTAAGCTTTAGCTGACAATAGTATGTCAGTTATATTTAAAGATATGTAACCATTTCCATCTATGTAGTTACCACTTAATGTTAGCGTCGATTTTTGCGCTATCGCAGATTGCGCTGATCGAATGATATCCTTTTGAAATTCGTTCATATGAGATGAATCATATGAATTCAGGAAATAATAATTTGAGTTAACGTCGACAAGTGTCAGCTGATAAGAATTTTCCGATATGTATACCTTAATTGTACGGAAAGGATGATTTGAGAAAGAAGTCATTTTTATATCCTTTTATAGAGAAATATCTATTTTTACTATTCAAGGCTATCAGTTTTGCGGATGGCTGCAACTGTTAGTTGTTACTGCATTTAATGCTCTTTCTGCTTGGAGATTTTAGTCTTTCCGGAACAGGATACGTCCGAACCAGCCGGTGAAGACCGCAAGGAAAACCGCGAACAAACCATAGAGCAGGCTATATTGGTGGGCGGCGTTATAGACGCTTTGTTCCAGACCGGCCTTGACGATTTCGAGGCTGGCATTGGCTTCACGCAGAAAGACGCCATTACGAAACAGGAGCGCGCGCGCCTTGTGTCGCCCCACCGGAACATTGGCGGGCAGGTTCAACGTTGCGCGAAACAGGGTGCGAGATACGAATTCCACGCCGCCGATGCGCTGGCTGTAAAGACCCTGCCGGATTTTCATCTCGCGAAGCTCGGTGCCGAATTTCGGAATATTGCCTGAAAGGCTCGAAGGGTCTTCCGGGTTCAGATAGAAATTGCGAACCCCAACTGAAAGCTGGCGGTAGATTTTCTCATCCGCGATATCCTGCAGATTGCGCGTCGAGGCGAGCGAATAAGACAGCGGAACGCCGAGAAAGGTTTCGGAGCTGGCGTTGATCCAGACGCCCAGATAACGCTCCTTCTTGCGCACCACCAGATTGCGCTCAGGTCCCTGCAAAACCACGATGATATCGTAGCGTCCCTGTCGCTGGATCATCGGATCAGCATTGTCCAGTGCGCCGAAAATCGTCAGGTCCGTGCCGCCGAAATTGGAGGTAATGGCGATGGTTTCGGTCGAAAGGCCGATATCGATGGTTTCTTCCGCAGGGGTCTGCAATTGCGGCACCGTGTTGCCGTCACCGCTGGCATTGACCTGTGCAAAAGCCGCGCCCGCGATCAGCGATAGCGCCATTGCCGAAGTGAGAGCAGCGGCCCGCATCTCAAAAATCCGCTATTGTGATCGAGAACAGATTGTCCGGTCGTACGAACAGGCCAAAGGCAAGGCGCAGTGCAACGGCTAAAACCAACAGGGCAAGCAAGAGCCGCAACTGTTCGCCGCGCAGCTTCTGCCCGGCGCGTGCGCCATATTGCGCGCCGATCACGCCGCCCACCATCAGCAGGAAGGCCAGCACGATATCGATCGACTGGTTGGTCGTTGCCTGCATGACCGTGGTGAAAGCGGTCACGAATGTGATCTGGAAGAGTGAGGTGCCCACGACCACATTGGTCGGCACATGCAAAAGATAGATCAGCGCTGGCACCATAATGAAGCCGCCGCCGACACCCATCACCGACGACAGAAGGCCGATGAAAAAGCCGATGCCGAGAACGGGGATGATGCTGACATAGATGGTCGAGGCTCGGAACCGCATCTTGAACGGCAGCTTGTGGATCCATGTGTGCTGGCCGGGTCGGCGTATCGCACCGCCTTTCTTGACCCGCCGCAAAGCGCGCAGGCTTTCCACCAGCATCAGTCCGCCGACGCTGCCGAGGAAAAACACATAGAGGATCGAGACGATCAGATCGAGCTGACCCAGTTCGCGCAGCCACGAGAAGACGAAAATACCAAGTAGCGATCCGACAATACCGCCAGCCACGAGAAACAGGCCGAGCTTGATATCGAGCGTTCGCCGTTTGAAGTGGACGAGCGCGCCGGAAACGGACGAAGCGATAACCTGATTGGCGCCGGTCGCAACGGCGATGGCAGGTGGAATATTGTAGAAGATCAGGAGTGGCGTGATCAGAAAGCCGCCGCCAACACCAAACAATCCGGACAGAAAGCCAACCGCAGCGCCCATGCTGAGCAGAACCAGCATGTTGACCGATAATTCTGCAATGGGAAGATAAATACCCAATTCCGAACCCGGCTCTGACGGACGCATACGCTCTACGGCCCGCTGCGGTCGCGCAATTCCGCGAGGCCTGTTCACCTACCGTCTTGCGCTGCCGGGACCGTTAAGTCAAACGCCGATTGTCATTACGGTTACCTTGCGCCGGACGTGTTACTTTCCTGCAATGGTATGCCGCGTTTAGCGGCATTTTCTGAGCTCTCTGCGACAGATCTTACGTGTTCTTCTGCAACAGCAGCTGAACCAGCTTCTGATCGACATTACCGGTCGGTTGCAGACCATTGGCCTTCTGGAACGAGGCAATGGCCGTGCGGGTCTTACCACCCATCACGCCGTCGGCGGTGCCGACATCATAGCCGTTCTTCTGAAGGATGAGCTGGATGTTGCGAACCGCCTTCTTCATGTCGACCGAGCCGGTGGTGGTTGGCTTGGCTTCCGTCCATGCGTCCGGCACGTCAATGGAGTTGGTGGCTTCGTTCAGCGGCTTCGGCTTCCACGACTGGACGGTGGCCTTGGCCTGTTCCAGTTGTTCCGGTTTCAGCACTTCGGCAATCTGATCGCGCTTCTGTGCCGCGTCCTTGTCGCCGGAATTGGCGGCCAGCGCAAACCACTTGTAGCTTTCTTCCAGGTTAACCGGAATGCCGAGGCCCTTGGCTGCGAGGATGCCAAGATTGAACTGGCTGTCCTTCACGCCAAGATCGGCAGCTTCGGTAAACCAGCGAGCGGCGGAGGCATTGTCCGGAGCGCCATTTGCGCCGGTTGCAAACAGGACGGCGAGATTGTGCATCGCGCTTGCATTGCCCTGCTGCGCGGAAAGCTGATACCAGGTCTTGGCCTTGTCCAGATCGCGGGGCATGCCGAGGCCTTTTTCATTGAAATTGCCAAGGCGATATTGCGCCGGGGCAAAGCCCTGACCGGCGGAAATGTCATACCACTGCGCGGCTTTGTTAAAGTCGGCGGTAACGCCGCGACCTTCCATATAGCGATTGCCGATTTCGAACAGGGCGCGTGCGTCGCCCATGGCGGCTGCCTCGCGCAGAGCTGCCGGGCCAGCTTCTTCCGGAATGGCCGGGATAGCGACCTGAGCCGGTGCCGAAGGCGAAGCAGCCTGTTCAGGGGCAGAGACTTCGACCGGAGTGGTCGGCGCGCTGGCAATTACCGTTTCAATGGTGGGCGATTGGTCCGATGCAGCTGGCGCTTCCGCCTTTTCCTGACGCGGCTCGGTAATTTGTGGTGTCTCGGTCTGGGCCGGTGCTTCAGCCTGTGCAGGAGCCTGCGTTACTGCTGGCGTTTCGGCGGCAGGTGTTTCCGGCTGCGGAGCTAGATCGACGGTCGCGTCGGTCGGTTCATCGCGGGTGAGGAACGCACTGCCAACTTGCAGACCCGCCATGGCGATCATGACGGCGCCAATTGCCATCAGGATCGGCTTGCGCTGGCGCTGCATAATGTCGCCAACGGATTTCTTCTTCTTGCCTGCGCCCTTGGTGGAACCCTTCTGGAGCTGTTCGGATTCAGCGGCGGCAAGCTGTGCGGCGCGGCGCGCGGCGGTGATGAAATCAACCTTGCCGTTGGCTGCCAGAGCAGCGTCGGCGGCATCTTCGCGCTGGCGGCGTTCTTCGCGCACGCGCTTCATGATGGAGTTGAGGTCGGGCATGTGATCGCCGCCGAACCGTGCATCCGGTTCGTTTTCCACGATTGGCTCGACGGCGGCCATTTCGCTTTCAAAAGCCGGGGCGTCGTTCTTGTCGAAGTTTTCGGCCTTGAGATCGTTGTCGGTATTGACGTCGTTCTTCTCGGCGCGACGTCCGCGCATTGCCTTGGCAAGGCCACCGAACAGCGACGACTTGGCCGAAGCCTCGCCAGTCGGTGCGGTAACGACAGCGGTTTCGCCCTGAATGGTTGCGAAGGCAGCCTCGGCAGCAGCGGTCGCAGGCGAGCGGGAGGTGTTCAGGCGTGGCGCATTGGTTTCCGGAGCAGCGAAGCGGGGTGCTGGTTCCTCAGCCAAAGCCATTGCCGGGCGGGCATCGTCTTCACGCTTGTCGAAGCCACGATTGCCGAAGCTATCAGCATTTACGCTTTGGCTGCCCATGTCCTGTTCAAGTCGGGACAGGCGATCCACGATCTTGACCAGCGTGTCGTGCACGGCTTCAAAAGTCTTGCTGTTGCGCTCGTCCGTGTTGCGGGCCAACATTTCCAGCGACTTCATATCGTCGGCCAACTGACGGGCAATGGTCGTGTCGCCCTGATTGCCGTGCTGGAGCACTCGCGCGACGGCACTTTCCGCAGCTTCGCGGGCTGCATCCAGAACCGTTTCGCGGTTCGTCGCAATCGAGCGCTCGATGGAGTCGAGGCGCGGCTTGATCTGGGCGAGTTCGGCAACCGGCTGGGCGAGATGGTGAGCAATATTGGCAATCTGGTCTTCCAGATTGCGGATCGCTTCGTTGTCGGCCAGATTTGGCATTTCATATTGCGGCGCTTGCAGCAATCCGAGCGAAATCTGTTGCGAAATATCGTCAAGGCGCCCTTCGAGCGTATGGATGGCGTCGCTGTCGATGGAGCGGTTGCCGTACTGCGCGTCCAGACGTTCGGTCAGTTCTGCAAAGCGGCGGTCAATGGTGTCGAGAACGGCAGGGTCTGGCTCCTGGCTGCGGCGTTCGGCATTTTCCAGCTTCTGGCCAATGGCTTCGAGGCGCGCCTCAACGCTGCGATAATCGGACTGGCTCAGATTTTCCGTAACCTTCGCGACTTGATTGGCCAGAAGGCTGATCTGATGCGCGAGCTGCTCGGCAATCCGGTCGGGCAGGGCCTGTCCGCTTGAGAGCACGTCGATGCGCTGCGAAAGCTCGCTGAGCTTCTGGAACAAGACATCGGAGTTCTGGCGGGAAGCCGAACCGTCGATCTGGTCTGCAAGCTCGGCAAGGCGCTTCTCAATGCGCTCCAGACGGCGCGCATCTTCCTGATCAGGGCGCTGTGCGCGGCTGGTTGCGATGATCGCACGGCTGATTTCATCCAGCCGGGTGTCGATCTGGTTCAGCATATCCTGTTCGAAAGGTGCGGCATTCTGCGGGTTCAGCGCATCTTCGATGGAATGGGTGAGCCGACCGATCCGCTCTTCAATCGCGCTGAAAGCGTGGGATTGGGGCAGGGTGCCGATAGCCTCACGCATCTGCTCAAGACGCGAGCCAATGGCGTTCAAGGCCGGGTTAACGGCATCGTGACGCTTTTCGAAAGCCTGCATCTGCTCGTCAAAGCGGTCCCAGCGGTTGTCGAGACGGCGCAGGGTTTCTTCACGGGCGAGTGTGTGAACAGTGCGGTTCAATTCGTCGAACTGACGGCGCAGAGCCTGCGCATTGGCCTCGCTGCTGCGTTCCGCAAGCAGGTGGACGCTTTCGCTGAGGCGATCGAAATCGTCGCTCATACGTTGCGAGAAACCTTCTTCGCTGGCAGCGCGTTGCATCCGCGACATTTCGCGGCTGGCATCGCTGATCTCGATGCTCGATGCGAAGCGGGGCTGCGCTTGTTCCTGCTGCTGGCGCTGGCTGTCACGGCGGCGGCGCAGATTGTCGGCGATCTCTGCGAGACCGGCTGCGGTGTCGTCCGTATAACGCGGGGCGGCGGGTTGGTGAGCAGCAAAGGAGGGAGCGTTCGGATGCGGTGCTTCGGGTGCGTCCTGTTCCAGCTCCATAAGGCGACGCTCAAGACCGGCAAGGGTACGGTCGAGCTCCTGCATGGCTGCGGAGGTTGGACGGCGCTCGCGATGCGCGTTCAAATCATCAATTCTGGAACGCGAACCGGAAGCTAGCTCTGGATTTGCCATGAGAAATTCACTTTTCCAAATGATAAGGGTCGCCGGACGCAAATTCAGGAACGCAGAACCGCAGAAACTTGCTGCACCTACATTTGTACAAACGTAGTAAACAAGTCGTTAATATGCGGGTTTTCAGCTTGTTTTTGAACGCAATTTGTCCGGTCTGATGGCCTGAGCAGGTGTGGTAGGCACCAAATTGCCCGGGTTCGGAAGTGACCGGGTCTGTCATGACAGTATGGACAACCAGAATCGACGGGCTGGCCCGGTCATTTTGTGACCGAAGCTTTGTCCTGAGTCGGTTCTCAACGAGGTTCCATCGCGCTCCGGTGCGGTGGACGGGCGTTTCCGGGGGCGGAAACAGGGATGAATATGAGTGAAACGGCCATTGAGCCTGTAACGATAGCGGAGCTCCTGACGGGGAGCAGCTTGAAGGTCAGAGAAGAAAACCAGCAACGCAGCCAATTGTTCAGAATAGGCGATCTGGCGCACGAATTCGGGCTTTCGTTGCGTGCGTTACGTTTCTACGAGGATAAGGGACTTTTGAGCCCAAGGCGGGCCGGGATCACGCGTCTTTATGACCGTGAAGACCACACACGCCTGCGTCTCATTTTGTTCGGTCGTCAGATCGGCTTTACGCTCGCAGAGACGAAACAGCTTATCGATCTCTGGAAAGAAGGCGCAAGCGATCTGAGCCAGCTCGACGACTTGCGTGCGACGCTTTCCGGAAAGCTCGGTGAACTTGAGAAGAAGAAACTCGAAATTGACCGTTCGATAGAAGAGCTGAAAGCGCTTCTGAGACGGCTGGTTGCGTCATCGACGTAACAATGAATGGCAAGCCGCCCTTTCGCGGGGGCGAAAAGGCGGCCTTTGTCTTTTATGCGACGTCTTCGACCTGATCGAGATAATCGCCATAGCCTGCGGCTTCCATCTCTGCTTTCGGAACGAAGCGCAGGGAAGCGGAGTTGATGCAGTAACGCAGACCACCGCGGTCAACAGGACCGTCCGGGAAGACGTGTCCGAGATGGCTGTCGCCATGGGCTGAACGCACTTCGGTGCGAACCATGCCGTGCGAGATATCATTCAACTCGCTGACATTGGCGGGTTCAATCGGCTTGGTGAAGCTTGGCCAGCCGCAATGGGATTCGTATTTGTCGCTGGAAGCAAATAACGGCTCGCCGGAAACGATATCAACGTAGATGCCGGCTTCCTTATTATAGAGATATTCGCCCGTTCCCGGGCGTTCCGTGCCGCTTTCCTGCGTAACGCGATACTGTTCCGGTGACAGCTTGGCGATGGCCTCCGGATTCTTGCTGTAGCTCATGGGTATACTCCCTGTCATTCGGGATAAATCTAGGCCGTCTGTCACGACTATTCCAGAGGGAGGCACAGGAATTTGAAGTGTTTCAGCTGTCCTGCGGGACCAGAGCGAATTCAGCCGTACGCGTGACTTCCTGCAACACGAAAAGCGCATTTTCCAGCGACTGCCGGTCGATCTTTTCAAGAAGTTCGGCACGAATGTGATGGGTCACATCCTGAAGTTCGCGAACCTGTTCCTGCCCTTCTGCGGTCAGCTCGATGCGTTTGGCGCGGCGGTCGCCTTCCACCGGAACACGGCGGATAAGCTCTTGTTTCTCAAGCCCATCCAGCAGGCGGACAACCGACGGATGCTCGATTTCCAGTGCATCGGCCAGTTCGCGCTGGTTCCAGTCGCGGTCCTGCGCGAGCAACAGCATCACGCGTGCGCGCGACAGCGTCAGGCCTAGCGCGCGAACGCGGGAATCAAAAAGGTTGCGCATTTTTCGGGCCGCAGTGGATAGGCCCATGGTGAACGCGGCGTGCAGTTCCTGTTTTGGGTCGTACATTACTTAGCAATCTAAAATATGGGTGTGCTATACATATAGCGATCCCTGGCGTGATCGCAAGGGTGCGACCGGTTCATTGCAGGTTTGGGTAAATCTGAAATGACAACGTTTGTACAATTTTGCTTTACGTACCTCAAAACGAAAGTTAAGCTCCCAATTGTGAGGCTTTGGGAGGAGTTCACGTGCGATCTGATTATCAGGATCAATGGCTGGGATTCTATGGCCGCAAGCGTGGCGCATCGAATGGTGCGCGCTTATGATTTCTGCTGCAAAAACCGATAAAGCGGGGCTTCTTGAAGCCCGATCCCTGTCGAAATCTTTCGGCCCTGTGCAGGTGCTTAAGAATATCAATCTGCAGATTTACGGCGGCGAAGTTCACGCGATCATCGGCGAAAATGGCGCCGGAAAATCGACGCTGATGAAGCTTCTTGCGGGCAATGAACGCCCGACGGCGGGCGAAATCCACATTGATGGCAAACCAATCGCGTTTGCCAATCCGGTTGAGGCGGAAGCGCAGGGCATTGTTCTTGTGCATCAGGAAATATTGCTCGCTCCCGATCTGACGGTTGCGCAGAATATTTACCTCGGCCGAGAGCTGACGAACGGCATTACTGTCAACGACCGTGCCATGCGTGAGGGTGCGCGCAAGGCGATCCGGGATCTCGGTGCGGATATCGATCCTGACGCGGTGGTCGGCAGCCTGTCGATAGCACAGCGCCAGCTGGTGCAGATTGCGCGTGTTCTGCTGGTGCCGCATCGCGTGGTGATCTTCGACGAGCCGACGGCTTCGCTAACGCCGGTTGAAACGGAAGCCTTGTTGAAGGTTATTCGCGATATCCGGGCCAAGGGCGTTGCTATCCTCTACATTTCGCACCGCCTGCCGGAAGTGAAGGAAATTTCCGACCGCGTGACGGTGTTGCGTGACGGAACGCTTGTTGCCGCGCATCTGGCATCGGAGCTTCAGCCCGCTGATATGGCGCGGCTGATGGTGGGGCGTGATGTGGCGAAGCTTTATCCCGACCGTGCAACGCAGCATGGCGGGGAGGCTGTCCTGGAAGTCAGCGACTTTTCCGTGCCGGGTCATGTCAAGGAAGCGAGCTTCCGCCTCAACAGAAGCGAGATACTCGGTTTTGCAGGGCTGGTCGGCGCGGGGCGTACTGAGCTGATGGAAGGTGTCGTGGGTTTGCGTCCCGGTAAGGGGGATGTGCGCCACAACGGTAAGCCCGCGCATTTCCGCGATGCCCATGACAGTCTGACGGCGGGCATCGCCTATCTGAGCGAAGACCGTAAGGGCAAGGGGCTGTTGCTGACCAAGGATCTGGGCATCAACCTGACGTTGGCCTCACTGAAAAAATTCGTCAGCCGCTTCCAGATTGACCGCAACAAGGAGCGGGTGGCGCTGGACGATGCGATCCGTGAGTTCGACATTCGCACCGGGAGCAAGGATATTCTGGCCGGGCAATTGTCTGGCGGCAACCAGCAGAAGCTGCTTCTGGCCAAGATGATGATGCTCGATCCCTCCATCGTCATCATCGACGAGCCGACCCGCGGCATCGATGTCGGGACCAAGGAACAGATTTATCAGTTCATCGCCAATCTGGCGGACGAGGGCCGGTCGATCGTTGTTGTGTCATCGGAAATGCCCGAACTGATCGGCATTTGCGACCGTATCGTCGTGATGCGCGAAGGGCGGATCGCCGGGGAGGTCACGGGCGAGCGGATGACAGAACACAATATCGTCGTTCTGGCGACCGGTGTTGATGCGGCAGAAGCAGCCTGAACGGCAATAAACAGAAAAAGACAATGAGTGGGAATTCAATGACACAGGTTGCGACTGACAAAAGCCGGGCACCGAAAACGTCCAAGGATTGGGACCTGAGAGCCATCGCGCCGTTCATCGCGCTCGCTCTTTTGCTCGTTCTGGGAACAGTCGCCAATCCCAATTTCATCAGCATCGATAATCTTATGAATGTCGCCACGCGTAGCGCTTTCATCGCCATCATTGCGCTTGGCGCGACCTATGTGATCTCGTCTGGCGGTCTTGATCTTTCTGTCGGCGCAATGGTTGCTTTTGTCGCCAGCATCATGATCCTGTTCATGAATAGCGGCGTCATTGCTGATCCGGTGCTGATGCTGATCGCAGCCGTCATGCTGGCGGTTGTGGTCGGCGCGGCCTGTGGTCTCCTGAACGGGTTGATTACAACAGTTGGCGGGATTGAACCTTTCATCGCAACGCTTGGTACGATGGGCATCTATCGCGGCTTGACGACGTGGCTGTCGCAGGGCGGCGCGATTACGCTCCGAAATCCGGAGATACAGTCGCTCTATCGCCCGGCCTATTTCGGTACGGTTCTGGGTGTGCCGGTGCCGGTGATCGCCATTTTCGTCACGGCGGCGATTGCTGCCTTCGTCCTCTATCGCACGCGTTATGGACGCCATGTGATTGCAGTCGGCTCCAGTGAGGATGTGGCCCGTTATTCCGGCATTTCGGTCAAGCGCGTGCGCACGATAGCCTATGTGGTTCAGGGGCTTTGCGTGGCGGTCGCCGTGCTGCTGTACGTGCCGCGTCTGGGCTCTACCTCGGCCACGACCGGCATCCTTTGGGAATTGCAAGCCATCACGGCTGTTGTGGTTGGCGGAACTGCGCTGCGCGGCGGTGTCGCCCGGGTTTGGGGGACGATCTGCGGCGCTTTCATTCTGGAGATCGTCGGCAACATCATGTTGCTGTCGAACTTCGTCAGCGAATATCTGATCGGGGCCATTCAGGGCGCGATCATCATCATCGCCATGCTGGTGCAGCGGTCACTGTCACGACGATGACATGCAGGAATTGACGGGATTGCAGGGGCGATTCCGGCAAAAGGGGTATGTCTCCCGAAACCAGATACGGTGCTGGGAACAAGGCATGCGTCCATTGAAAGAGACAAGCCCCGTTTTTTGGGAGGAAAACATGCGAAGGAAATTTTTGGGCGTTGCTTTCGCCGCTTTGGCTGCAAGCGCCATGGCATTTACCGGTGTCGCGAGTGCACAGGACAAGAAGGTCACCATCGGCGTTTCAATTCCGGCTGCCGACCACGGCTGGACGGCGGGCGTCGTCTATCACGCCGAGCGCGTGGCAAAGCTTTTGATGCAGGAGCATCCGGGTCTGAACGTGATCGTCAAGACCTCGCCGGATGCGGCCAATCAGGCCAATGCGTTGCAGGATCTTGCGGTGCAGGGCCTTGATGCGCTGGTTGTGCTGCCATCTGACCCGGATCCGCTGGTCAATGCGATCAAGGAAATCAAGGACAAGGGCACGTTTGTGGCGCTGGTCGACCGTGCGCCGAGCAACAATGACAACTCGATCCGCGATCTTTATGTTGCCGGTAACAATCCGGCTCTCGGTCAGGTTGCAGGCGAATATATCAAGAAGACCACGCCGGATGCACAGGTTGTTGTTATTCGCGGCATGCCGATCCCGATTGACCAGCAGCGTCAGGACGGTTTCGACAAGGGCATTGCAGGCTCCAACGTCAAGGTTCTTGACCGTCAATACGGCAACTGGAACCGCGACGACGCCTTCCGCGTGATGCAGGACTTCCTGACCAAGTATCCGAAGATCGACGTGGTCTGGTGTCAGGATGACGACATGGCTGTGGGCGTGCTCGAAGCCATCAAGCAGGCCAACCGCAGCGATATCCAGTACATCGTTGCCGGTGCCGGTTCCAAGGACATGATCAAGAAGGTCATGGACGGCGACAAGCTTGTGCCGGTCGACGTGCTCTATCCGCCAGCGATGGTAGGCACCGCCATGCAGCTCACGGCCGGTCATTTCTACGACCAGACCCCGGTTAGCGGCAATTATATCCTCGATGCAACGCTCGTCACGAAAGACAATGCCGAGCAGTTCTACTTTCCGGATTCGCCATTCTGATCCGTTGCATGCGCCCGTCCTTTTGGCGGGCGCATACCATTCTGGAGCCCGGTTTGATCTGATTACATCAGATCGGCACTCTAACTATTTGTTTTGAGGCACATTTTACTCGACACCACGTCATTCTTTTCGGGATGTGCTTTTCTGGAGGAGTTTCGATGAAGACGATCAAGGGGCCGGGGATTTTCCTCGGGCAGTTCGCCGGCGATGCAGCACCGTTCAACACATGGGACGGCATAACCAAATGGGCCGCCGAAAAAGGTTATCTCGGCGTGCAGGTGCCCACCTGGGCAAGCCAGCTGATCGATCTTAAAAAAGCCTCCGAATCCAAGGATTATTGCGACGAATTCGCCGGTGTGGCGAAGGAAAACGGGGTGGTGGTCACCGAGCTTTCCACCCATCTGCAAGGCCAGCTTGTTGCTGTTCATCCTGCCTATGACGAAGCCTTTGACGGCTTTGCGGTGCCGGAAGTGCGCGGCAATCCCAAGGCCCGACAGGCTTGGGCTGTCGAGCAGGTCAAGATGGCAATCAAGGCATCTCGCAATCTCGGCATTGGCGCACACGCGACCTTTTCGGGCGCGCTTGCATGGCCGTTTGTCTATCCATGGCCGCAGCGACCTGCCGGTCTTGTCGAAACGGCGTTTGACGAACTCGCACGCCGCTGGACGCCGATCCTCGACCATGCGGAGGAGTATGGCGTCGATATCTGCTACGAAATTCATCCCGGCGAAGACCTGCATGACGGCGTGACATTCGAGATGTTTCTGGAGCGTGTGAAGAACCACCCGCGCGCCAATATGCTCTACGACCCGTCGCATTATGTGCTGCAATGTCTCGATTATCTTGACAATATCGACATCTACAAAGACCGGATCAGGATGTTCCACGTCAAGGACGCGGAGTTCAATCCGACTGGACGACAGGGCGTCTATGGCGGTTATCAGGGCTGGGTCAACCGCGCTGGTCGTTTCCGTTCGCTGGGCGATGGGCAGGTTGATTTCGGCGCTGTCTTCTCCAAAATGGCCGCGAATGATTTCGATGGCTGGGCCGTGGTCGAATGGGAATGCGCGTTGAAGCACCCGGAAGACGGCGCGCGCGAAGGCGCGGAATTCGTAAAGGCGCATATCATACGCGTCACCGACAAGGCATTCGACGATTTTGCATCGGGCGGCACTGATGATGCTGCCAATCGCCGTATGCTGGGCCTTTGAGACGAAATGAGGAATCCATGACGATTGAAGCCAAAACCAAGGAAACTGCAACGCCACGTATCCGTCTCGGCATGGTTGGCGGCGGGGCAGGGGCTTTCATTGGCGGCGTGCACCGTATGGCGTCGCGGCTCGACAACCGTTTCGAACTGGTTGCAGGCGCCCTGTCCTCATCGCCGGAAAAGGCGCAAGCCTCGGGGCGTGAACTGGGGCTGGCGTCGGACCGCATCTATTCGGATTTCCTGGAGATGGCGATCCGCGAAGCGCGATTGAAAAATGGCATTGAAGCCGTTTCGATCGTGACGCCCAACCATGTGCACTATGAAGCCGCGAAAGAGTTTCTGAAGCGCGGCATCCATGTCATTTGCGACAAGCCCCTGACTTCCACGCTTGCTGATGCCAAAAAGCTGAAAAAAGCTGCGGATGAGAGCGGTACGCTGTTCGTGCTGACCCACAACTATACCGGCTATCCGATGGTGCGGCAGGCCCGCGCGATGGTGGCCAGTGGAGAACTTGGCGATCTCCGTGTCGTGCAGGTGGAATATGCGCAGGACTGGCTGACGGAAGCTGTCGAAGCCACCGGCGCGAAGGGCGCTGTCTGGCGGACTGACCCGGCCCAATCCGGCCTTGGCGGTGCCACGGGTGACATTGGAACCCATGCCTTCAATTTGGCCTCCTTCGTGACCGGACTGACACTCGATAGTCTGGCCGCCGACCTCGACAGTTTCGTCGCGGGGCGTCGTCTTGATGATAATGCGCATGTGATGCTGCGTTTTGCTGGCGGCGCGAAAGGCATGCTCTGGTGCAGTCAGGTTGCACCCGGCAACGAAAATGCGCTTCGTCTGCGTGTCTATGGCACAAAGGGCGGCATTGAATGGGCGCAGGAAGACCCGAACCGGCTGTGGTTCACGCCATTTGGCGGCGAGAAGCGGCTCATTACGCGCGGCGGTGCGGGTGCCGGGCCTGAAGCTGCGCGGGTAACGCGTGTGCCTGCCGGTCATCCGGAAGGTTATCTTGAGGCTTTTGCGACGATCTATACCGAAGCAGCCAATGCCATTGAGGCACATCGCGAAGGCAAAAAGCCGGACAGTGCGGTGGTTTACCCGACTGTTGACGATGGGCTACTGGGCGTGAGCTTTATCGACGCTTGCGTACGCTCGTCCAAGAGAAATGGCGCCTGGGTCAGTCTCTGACGCACAAATCAAAATGTTGTGGAGCGACCGTGGTGCGGTCGCTCCGCCGTAGAAAAACCATTTTAATTTCATTTTTGTAAGCGAACGCTTGCTAAGGCGTATTGGTCATATTGATCTGCCCGTTTTGCGGCAGGTCCCGCACAAAGCCGCTTGAGACATACGCCATGCAGAAATTCCGTCCCACAATCGCCAGCGGCCTATTGTGCCTTCTGACGGTGCTCTACGTTTTCATCTTCACCAATGCTTCATTCTGGCACGCAATCGGCACTTACTATGCCGATGCACCGTGGAAACTCGTGGGCATAGCGGCAGCACTTGTGTTGTTGCACACCGCATTGCTTCTCGTCTTCTCGGCGAAATATGTCATCAAGCCGATCCTGATCCTGTTTGTCCTGATCGCGGCTGGCGGTTCCTACTTCACCGATACATTCGGGACGATCATCGACAAATATGTGGTCGAGGCCGCGCTGACGACAACGCAGGCCGAATCCGGCGCGCTGCTGACGCCAAGCTTTGTCTGGCACATGGTGCTGTTCGGTGTCGTACCGTCGTTGCTGATTGTCTGGGTGCGGGTCAAGCACCGGCCTTTGCTAGGCAAGGTCGCGGTGAATACCGGCATTATTTTCGCCTGCCTCGCGGCATCGATTGCAATTTTGGGCGCGAATTACGCAGCCTACTCGTCGATGTTCCGTGAACACAATGCCGACATCATGCAAAAGCTGATGCCGGGAACGCCGATCACCAGCACGGTTCAATATGTTGCGCATACGATCAAGAACCGCGACATACCGATGGAGCCGCTTGGACTGGATGCCAAGCAGTCGGCGACGAAGCTGCCTGCTGATAAAAAGCTGCTGACGGTGGTGGTTGTCGGCGAGACGGCACGCGCCCAGAATTTCAGCCTCAACGGCTATTCGCGAGAAACCAACCCGGAATTGAAGCAGCGCAATGTCGTTGCCTTCACCGATACGACAAGCTGCGGAACGGAAACCTCGGTTTCGGTCCCTTGCATGTTCTCGCCTTTCACGCGGGAAGAGTTTTCCAATACCAAGTTCCGTGGTTCTGAAAATCTGATGGATGTGTTGCAGCATGCGGGCGTGCAGGTGGCCTGGTATGAAAACAATACCGGCAGCAAGGGCGTTGCCGACCGCATCAAGACAATCGATCTGCAAAACGCCAAGGATACGCGCTACTGTGAGGGCGGGGAATGCATCGACCAGATTCTGGTCGATAGTCTTGATAAGGAACTGAAAGAGCTGACCGGCAACGCCACCATTGTCCTGCATATGACAGGCAGCCATGGCCCGGCCTATTATCGCCGTTATCCGGAAGAATTTGCGAAGTTCAAGCCGGATTGCCGCTCAAACGATTTTGCCAAGTGCTCGCATGAAGAGATCGTCAATGCCTACGACAATTCAATCCTCTATACGGATCACATCCTGTCGGAAGTCATCGATCTGCTGAAAGCGAATGAAGACAAATTCGCTTCATCAATGATCTACATGTCCGACCACGGTGAATCTCTTGGCGAAGACGGCCTTTATCTCCATGCCGCGCCTTATTTCATCGCGCCGTCGCAGCAGACCCATGTGCCGTTCATCACGTGGTTTGCGCCGGAATATGTATCCGGCACGGGGCTCGATGTCGATTGCCTGAAGAAGACTGTTGCCGAACCATCGTCGCATGACAATCTGTTTCATACCGTGCTTGGAATGATGCAAATCAAGACATCGGTTTACGATCAAAAGCTTGACCGTTTTGCCGCCTGTCGCACGCCTCATAGCGTGGCGTTGAACTAAATCCAAAACCCCGCCGGAAGGCGGGTTTTCGTTATCCAGTCTAGTGGATTGAATTTGACGTTTGAATCCCGGCTGTCACATAAGCTGCTTCAAACGTCAAATTCGAAAAATCCACTAGATACATATAGTTGCTAGTGGTCTTTTTGATTCCAACATTTGCTCAGCGCTTGGAACTCAGGGATGCAAATGTTGGAATCAGACCACTAGCCAGCCAGTGAATGCAGGGCCGGGTAGAGTGCGCGATAGCGCTGATAGGCTTCGTCATAAGCGGAGAGAAGCGCCTGTTCAGGCTCGATAGTGCGAGCGGTGCGCGGCGGCGTGCAAATTGCGAACGGATAGGCCCCGCTGGCCGCAATCAGCCCCAGACGAGCGGCGCCGAAGGCGGCGCCAAAGTCACCTTCTTCTGGCAGCGAAACGGGCGTGTTCAGCGCTGTGGCAATGGATTTTAGCCAATAGGCGGAGCGGGAGCCGCCGCCAACCGCGATGAGAGAATGGATTTCCGTGCCTGCCGATTGAAGCGCGGCGAGACTGTCGCGGATGGCAAAGGACACACCTTCCAGAACGGCCTGTGTCATGGCGTTTCGGTCGGTTTCATGCTCCAGACCGTTAAAGCTGCCGCGAATTTTTGCGTCATTATAAGGCGTGCGCTCGCCGGACAGATAAGGCAGGAAGGTCACACTGCCGGGCGCTTTAACAGTGTCGCCCAGTTCCTGATCGAGCACATGCGGCGTTGCGCCGACGACGCGCGCGAACCAGTCAAGCGCGCTTGCCGCCGAGAGAATAACGCCCATCTGATGCCATGTGCCGGGCAGCGCGTGGCAAAAGGCATGGACGGCACTTTCAGGCTTCGGCTGATAGGCGCCATTGGCGGCAAACAAGACGCCGGACGTGCCAAGCGACACGAAAGCATGACCGGGCTTTACAGTTCCCATGCCGCAAGCCGAGGCGGCGTTGTCGCCTGCGCCGCCTGCGACCACAGGACGACCGTCTATGCCCCAACGCACTGCAAGTTCAGCACGCAATTGTCCCGTAGCGTCGCTGCCTTCCGCAAGTCGTGGCATCTGGCTTTCGGTCAGCCCGGTCTTTGCAAGCAATTCGGATGACCAGTGACGTCCGCCGGTGTCAAGCCAGCTTGTTCCGGCTGAATCCGACATGTCTGATACGTGTTCGCCAGTCAGCCAGAGGCGCAAATAATCCTTCGGCAACAGGATCTTGCGCGTTTTGGCGAAGGTATCGGATTCATTGTGGGCGACCCACACGAGTTTGGGTGCGGTAAAGCCGGGAAAGACGATATTGCCGGTAATAGTGCGGAAGGCTGGATCAGCATCAAGCTCTGCGGCCTCACGATAGCTTCTCGTGTCGTTCCAGAGGATGCAGGGCCGCAGCACTTGATCGGCATCGTCCAGCAATGTCGCACCGTGCATCTGGCCTGAAAGGCCGATGCCTTTGATGGCTCCGAATTCTTTCGGATGAGCTTGCCGCAAGGCGTCTATAGCGGTTTCAGTCGCGCTGATCCATTGGGCGGGATTTTGTTCACTCCAGCCCGGATGCGGGCGGGATACGTCCAACTCGCCATGCGCCGAGCCGACAAGCCGCTGATTGTCGTCGATCAGAAGCGCTTTGACGCCGGATGTTCCAAGATCGAGGCCGAGATACATGGTTGCTCCTGTCGGAAATTCACGATGGCCAACGGTTTAGCAGAACTGCGGCAGGTTATCTTTGAGAAAGATTTCGATGCGAATATGTTCCTGCCCCGGAATAATTGGTAGCCGATCCGCAGAGGCTTTCAGGATACGAATAGCGCTGCGGATTTCATGCCCGGCATCTTGTGCCAGAACACCATGCACCAGTCCTTGTTCCAGCGCCTGCGAGGTCGCGTCGTCGCGCTCATGGGCGATCACCAGAGGACGCTTTCCCGTATGGGTGGCAAGCGCACGTAGCAATCCGCCATTGCCGGCGCCGAGGCTGTAAATGCCCGCAATATCGTTGCGTTCGCGAAGCAGGGTGCGTACCAGATTTTCCACCCGCGCATCTTCATCGAGCCCTTCAAGGGCAGGGAGGATGGAGCGTTCAGGAAAATTGTTCCGCATGGCCGAAGTGAAACCATCGAAGCGCTCGCGATGATCACGCACTTTCAACGACCCGGTCAGAATGGCGATGACGCCTTCGGTTCCATTGGCGAAGAGACCGAGAAGTCGAGCTGCCGTGCGTCCGGCCGCAGTATTATCCACGCCGACATAGTGTTCGCGGGCCGAGTGGCCGAGATCGGAAACCAGTGTCACGGCATGCACGCCGCTTGCGCGCAGCCGGTCGCAGGCCGCCCGAACCGGATCGGTATCAAGCGCGACGAAAGCCACGCCGTCAGGCTTGCGCAGGCCGCTGGCGTCGAGCGCCGCGACCAGTGCAACCTCATCAAATGCAGGAACCAGAATGAGATTGATCGAGACGCGCTCGGCTAGCGCTCGCTCGGTCGCAATAGCGATCTCGTCGCGAAGGCTCAGCATGAAGGTGTTGTCATTGTCGGGCACAATGAAATCGAACTGATAAAGCCGGCTGCGCGCCAGATTGGCGGCACCCACATCGCGGACATAGCCAAGCGTATTCATGGCATCCACCACCCGCTCACGGGTTTTGGATCGGACGCCAGGGCGGTCGTTCAAAACGCGATCAACCGTGGCGAGGCTGACGCCCGCAGTGCGCGCTATATCATGAACGGTGGGTTTCATTCCTGCTCCTCCAAACAAACCATAGGAGCAAAAATGAGGTACGTAAATCAAAAAATTCCAGTTTCAATTTTCATTGCGATATCAATAGGGTTCAGCAAGGAACTGATATTGCGTGAAGCGGAATCGATGAAGCATTGAGAAGAGAAAGGGCGGCCTTGGCCGCCCAATCTAATGACATGAAATCAGTCCCAGTAAGGGCGCGGTCTGTGACGCGGTGGCCGGTCCCGATATTCGTCGCGCCAATGGTGACGACGCCAGTCTCTCGGCGGCGGTCCCCAGCCCCAGCGTGGCGGAGGCGGTGGACCCCAGCCCCAACCGGGAGGTGGTGGTGGGCGGCGATAACCGGGGACGCATACACCGTCATAGGTCATGCGCCAGCCGCGACCGCAGCGGTAATCAGCCTTTTGCAGCAGTCCGGATTGCACGGTTGCTTGCAGATTGCTGACCGGGGCAGCTTCGGCATTGAAGGCGAATACTGCCAGTGCCGCAGCTAAAGAAAGTACCGACACTCTCATGCCGTTTCTCCATATCGTTTAACGGCCTCAGTCTGATCTTGCATTTGGGGCTATTCGCGGCAGCTGAAATCAATTTGCCTGTACGGCGGATATAATCGCGCTACCAGTGAGCCATCTGACTATTGGCCGCCCAATCGTTTCATCGTCTTTTTCAACGTCGAAACACTCTGATAACCCGCTTCGACGCTGGCGATGGCAAGCGGCATGCCTTCTGCGCGTTTGCGCATGACATGAGATACGCGCAGACGCTGTCGCCACTCGACAAAACTCATGCCTGTCTGGAGACGGAATTTACGCGTCATGGTGCGACGGCTCATGCCGACTTCGTCCGCCCAGTCATCAATCGTGAGGTCGAGACCGGGATTGTCGAGCAGGCTGCGGCAAAGCTTGCGCAATTGCTTGTCGGTCGGAAGCGAAACCACATAAGGCTGCTCCTGTGCCGAGCGAACCTCGTCCAGAATAAGCGCGCTGAGATGTTGGCCACGGCCATTCTCATCGTAAAGCACCGGTTCCTCAGCCAGAGCCTGCACGCTGGCGTCCAACAGGGGCGAAACTTTCAGAACGCGCGTCGGCTCCCAGTGCTCGCGCAAGACCGATTCTTCGATAAAGACGGCATGCATTTCCACTGCGCCATAGATGTCGACAGTGTGCGGTACATCGGGCGGAAGCAGCACGGCATAGCCGCTCGGCAGCATGAAAGCGCCATCCTCGGTCTGCGCCGTCATATAGCCACTATTGCTGTAGAGAAGTTCGCCGCGCCGGTGACTGTGCCAGCCGGACGACGCGCTTTTCTTATAGTCGCGCCGCATCACCGCCAGAGGGCGTGCAATGTCCTGATAGTCGATGGCGTGTTTCGGTCGCGTGCGAATTTCCATTTTGGCCCAATTTGACTGAAATTGTCATATTTAAATGGAATTGCAAAATTTTGACCCGAATGCAACTCAGATTGGCCTGACTCACCAAACGGTCCCGAATATATTCGCTCGCGCAACACATTGAATTGTGTGAGTAAATTAGAATTATTCTGAATTCTGGACTTACGCAACAATAAAAAATAATCGCTATAACCGCTGCTTTGACGGGCTGCGGGCAGTAGCCGTTTTGCAGAAAACGGCAGGAGAACAGGGTTGAAGACGAGCAGGGACACCGTGCGTAACACAGATCGCATTCACAACAGCGGGCACGCCGGATCGCTGCTCAAAACCGTGCTTCTTGGAAGCGTGGCGCTTGGCGCCGTCGCGGTTCCGGCGATGGCGCAGGATACGGGCGTCATTCAGCTCAACACCATCGAAGTGCAGACTTCCGGTGACAAGGGGCCTCGCGTCCCGGTCAAGGGCTACATCGCCGAATATAGCCGCGCAGCCACCAAGAGCGACACGCCGATCCGCGAAACACCGCAGTCGATTTCCGTCGTCACGCGCGATAACATGAATGATCGCGCTGTTTCGTCGGTGAGTGAAGCGTTGCTTTACAGCGCTAATGTGAACGGTCAGCGTTATGGCGCCGATGTGCGCTCGGATTACTATACTATTCGCGGCTTCCCGGCTGATCTCTATCTGGATGGTATCCGTATCCCGCAGATCGCCAACCAGACCGGCGGCTATTCGGGCTTTGTGGTCGAACCCTATTCGCTCGAAAGCGTGGAAGTGCTGCGCGGCCCAAGTTCAGCGCTGTTCGGCCAGAGCAATGTCGGCGGTATCGTCAACATGGTCAGCAAGCAGCCACAGGCTGAAGCGTCCAATGAAGCCTATCTGCGTGGCGGCAGTTTCCAGCGCAAGGAATTCGGTTTCGATCTGACAGGTCCGATCAACAACGATCCGCGTTTCACCTATCGCCTGAACGGTATGATCCGTGATGCCGATACGTCCTACGATCTGGGCAAGAACAACCGTATTGCGATCAATCCAAGCTTTGCCTGGCGTCCAGATGCCGATACCAGCCTGATTGTTTCCGGTGGCTATCTCAAGGATGATCTGGGGCAGGCGGGTGTGATCATTCCGGCATATGGCAGCGTGTTGCCCAACCCGACCGGCCAGAGCATTCCGCGCGATTTCACCGATGGTGATCCGCGCAGCGCGACCTATAAGAAAGAAATCGGCTATGTCGGTTATCAGTTCGAGCATCGTTTCAACGATACGTTCACGCTGCGCCAGAACTTCCGCTATTCGCATCTGAAGACCGATTACCGCAACCTGTTTGCAGGCGTGCTGCCAACCAGTGGCTGGAATGGCACAACGCTGCCGCGCACCAATTATCTGGCCCAGCCGGAACTCGATGCCATCGCCTTCGACACGCAGCTTGAATCGCGCTTCGATACGGGGCCGCTGGAGCACACTTTGCTGGTCGGCGTCGATCAGCAATGGCAGCGTCTCGACAATTATACCGGCTCGGCGACCGGTCCGTCGCAGGACCTGTTCAACCCGACCTTCAATCAGCCGCTGACGCCGGTCAAGGCCACGACGCGCCTTCTCCAAAACCAGTATCAGACCGGCATTTATGTGCAGGATCAGATCGAGGCAGGCAATCTGCGCGTGACGCTCGGCGGCCGCAAGGACTTTGTGAAGGTCGATTCCGAGCAGACGACGCTTTCGTCGGGCCGCACGGTTGACTACGAACAGGACCCGGAAAAGTTCACGGGTCGTGCGGGTGTAGCCTATGTGTTCGACAGTGGCTTTGTGCCTTACGCGCTTTATTCGACTTCGTTCCTGCCGACGCTGACATTGGCGGATACGCCGCTCAAGCCGACGACCGGCACGTTGAAGGAAGTGGGCATCAAATATGCCCCGGAAGGTGCGAATTACAGCGTAACGCTTTCGGCCTTCGAAGCTGAACAGCAGAATGTCGTCAATCGTATTTCCGGCGTCTATTATCAGACGGATGAAGTGCGGGTGCGCGGCGTCGAACTGGAAGGCACTGCCCAATTGTGGGATCGCCTGAACCTGACGGCTGCCATGAGCTTCCAGGATCCGGAAGTCAGCGAAAGCCAGACCCCGGCCCAGGTTGGCAAGCTGCCTTACACCGTGCCGAAGGACCAGCAGTCGCTGTTTGTAAGCTATAACGTGCCGCTTCCGAACAATATCGACGGCAGTCTCGTTCTTGGCGGCGGCGTGCGCCGCATCGGCAAGACCGCAGGCGACACGCTGAACACGTTCTTCGTGCCATCCTACACGCTGGTTGATGCCTTCCTGCGCTACGATCTTGGCAACTATCGCCTTCAGGTGAATGCCTATAATCTTGGCGACAAGAAATATGTGGCAGGCTGTAATTCGACCAGCCAGTGCTATTACGGGCAGGGCCGCTCCATTGTGGCGACAACGAGTGTGAAATGGTAGTGAGTTTCTCACGACGTGAATTTCTTGTGGGGGCGGCTTTGGCCGCCCTTACGTCTTCCGTTCGGGCTGAAGCGCCGCGCAAAATCGTAACCCTTGAATGGGCGGAAACGGAAATTGCGCTTTCGCTCGGCATTCGCCCGCTGGGCGTCGCCGATCTGGCGGGCTATCGCCAGTGGGTCAATATCGAGAATGATGGACTTGCCGATGCGACCGATGTCGGTGGGCGACAACAGCCGAGCCTCGAAGCGCTGACGCGACTGAAGCCGGACCTGATCCTGACCTCCGCGCTGCGCCACAAGGCGATTGCCGAGCGCCTCAAGGCAATTGCGCCGACTGTGCTGCTGGATGGCGCGTCCGATAGCGCCGATCTCTTTCAGGATATGAAATCAAATCTCGCCGCTGCCGCAACCGCACTGGGGCGCGAGGCGGAAGGCAAGGCCGAATGGCAGTCTTTCGAAGATGGTCTGTCGGCGGCACGGGCGAAACTTTCCGGCCCGCTGCCTGTCGTGATTGCGCAGCCCTTGCCCGGCGTGGCGCGATTGAGAATATTCACAACCAATTCGGCGGTGATGAAAACACTGGTGCAGGCTGGTTTCTCGGAAGCGGTTGACCGTGGCATGCAGCCCTTTGGCTTCACGACCTTTGGGCTGGAAGAGCTTGCGTCCCTCGGCACGGAAACACGGCTTTGCCTGCTGGATGAAGCGACGCCGAAGGAATTGACTGAAAGCGCTATCTGGCCGGTCCTGCCGGTGGTCAGCGCTGGCCATATTTATCATCTCGGAGGCGATATCTGGCCTTTCGGCTCGACGCGTTCCATGGCGCGGCTGGTCGAGCGGGCCTTATCGGCGCTCACCGCCTGATGCATAAAAAAAAGCCCCGGTTAAACCGGGGCTTTGTTGTTTCAGGCAGCGGCGCGGACGCATTCGGCGAGAATACGCAGCACTTCGGCACGCTCCTCGATTTGCGGCATATGTCCGCAACGCTGGAAGATATGCACTCCAACTTTTCCGGGCAGGCCATGGGCATGGCTGACAGGAATGACCCGATCTTCCGCACCGAAGATGAGCCGCACCGGGATCGGCAATCCGGCGATAGCCGACCGGACGTCGAATGTCTGGGTACTGTCGGTGAAGAACCGTTCTGCAATGGCGCTTTGCGCGGCACGCAATTCGGTATCGGCAGCTTGAGCGACCGTGGCATTGATGAAAGGCCGCGTGAGCAGGCTTTCATCGCTGACAAGGAGCTTCAGCCACGGCGTAATGCTCGCCTCGCTTTTGGCGGCGATCAGGCCCTTGGTGAAGGCGCCGTTGATCTCGGGACCGAGACCAGCGGACGAAATCAACACCAGCGAGCGCACATCGACGATGCCACGTGCTGCAACAGTTGCGGCAACGCCGCCACCGAAGGAATGGCCACCAAGCAGGCAGGCATTCACGCCAAAGGCGGCGAGTGTGGCTTCAACAGCTTCTGTGATAGCATCGATGCCATCCGGCACCGCACGCGTGGACGCTCCATGACCGGGAAGGTCAAGCGCCAGAACCGGGTGGCCGAGTGTCGCCCCTGCAAGCAGGCCGCGCCACGAATTGAGATCGGCGGCGAAGCCATGGATCAGGACAATCGGCAGTTTTCCGGCTTCACCCTCACGCAGCCAGACGGCATTGAGCGGGGCCGCGGAACCTGCGGAGAAAGTCGCCACAGGTTTGGACAACGGAGCTGATACTGGAGCCGAAGGCTGTGCCGGTGCGACAGCAGCCGGGGCAGAGCCAATCTTCGCCTCGACATCCTTTTTCTGCACGCGCCCCTTTGGACCGGAACCCGCAATCGCCTCCAGATCGATACCGGCCTCGCGGGCCAGTCGGCGTGCAAGCGGCGTTGCACGCACGGCTGCGTCCTGAGCGGCAGCACCTTGGGAGGCGGAAATGACCGGTTCGGCAGGTTGGGGTGCAGCCTCCCGAACCGGTACAGGCGCGCTCTGCGAGGGAGCAGGCTGCGCATCGGCGGTGAGCCCAACGGATGGTGGTGTTTTGCGCTCTTCGCCTTCTTCGTAAATCCAGGCGACTGCCTGACCGACTGGCACGACCGTGCCTTCGGCGGCAGTCACATTGCCGAGAATGCCGCTGGCCGGTGCGTCCACTTCCATGGCCGCCTTATCCGTTTCGATCTCGAACAGGAGCTGGCCCTTCGTGACGGTATCGCCATCCTTGGCGTACCAGCGCGAAATCTGGCCGGTCTCCATATCCATGTCGACTTTCGGCAGGATGACTTCCACTGCCATGGTCAGCGCACTCCCTTGGCAAGATCGCGGGCGCTCTTGAGGATGTCAGGCACCTGCGGCACGGTCGCGCGTTCCAGATCCGGGTTGTACGGAATTGGTGTTTCTGCGCCGCCAAGACGCACGATGGGGGCGTCGAGATAATCGAAAGCATCGCTTTCAGCGACGATGGCCGAGATTTCTGCACCAATGCCGAGCGTTTTCACGGCTTCATAGACGCAAAGCAGCTTGGAGGTCTTCTTGACGCTCTTGATGATCGTGTCGCGGTCAATCGGGCGCACGGTGCGCAGATCGATGACTTCGACGTCGATGCCTTCCTTGGCCAGTTCTGCTGCCGCATCCAGCGCCTTGTGCACCATGATGGCGGTCGCGACGATGGTGAGATCGCGGCCTTCGCGCACCACTTCGGCCTTGCCGATTGGCACGGTATAGTAGCCTTCAGGCACTGGGCCTTTCATCTTGTAGAGCAACTTATGCTCGAAGATCATGACCGGATCTGGGTCCTCAACGGCTGCCAGCAGCATGCCCTTGACGTCATGCGGCGTGGATGGCTGCAAGACTTTCAGTCCGGGCACATGGCCGAGCCAGGCTTCGAGGCTCTGGCTATGCTGTGCAGCGGCCCCCGTGCCGGAACCGGCGGGAAAGCGCATGACCAGCGGCACCGAAACCGCGCCACCCAGCATGTAGCGGATTTTTGCGGCCTGATTGACGATCTGTTCCATCGCCAGAGCGGCAAAGTCGGAGAACTGGAATTCGAAGATCGGGCGCATGCCGGTCAGCGCTGCGCCGACGGCGACGCCAGCGCCGCCCAGTTCGGAAATAGGCGTGTCCATGACGCGGTCTTCACCGAAGCGATGCACGAGATCGCCGGTAACCTGAAACGCGCCACCATAGACGCCGATGTCCTCGCCCATCAGGAAAACGCGGTCGTCGCGCTCCATGGCAATCGCCATGGCTTCCTGAATGGCTTGCGAATAGCTCAACTCGCGGATTGTGGTGTCCATGATCAGATTTCGTCCGTATATACGTCGCGGGTCAGGTTGGTGAGGTCAGGAGAAGGACTGTTCTTCGCGAATTCAATCGCGTCAGCGATTTCCTTCTCGACATTGGCTCGAATGGCTTCGATCTCCTTGTCGTCGATCACGCCATAAGCCTTCAGATCAGCCTCGAAATGCGCGATAGGATCGCGATTATTCGCCCAATCCTCGATCTCTTCCTTGGTGCGATAGCGGTTGCGGTCGCTCTTCGAATGACCGCGCAGTCGGTAGGTCTTGTTTTCGATCAGCGAAGGGCCTTCGCCGCGCCGTGCACGCTCCACCGCCTCGTTGATGGCCTCGGCCACGTCCGAGAGATTGTTGCCGTCCACGACCTTGCCCGGCATGTTGTAGGCCGAGGCACGGTCCGCGACATTGGCCACCGCCGTTGAACGCTTGGTTGAAGTAGACATGCCATAGCCATTGTTTTCGCAGACGAAAACGACCGGCAGCTTCCAGACGGAAGCCATGTTGAGCGCTTCATGGAAAGCGCCTTCATTGTTGGCGCCATCGCCGAAGAACGACACGACAACCTTGTTGTTCTTCTGCTTCTTGGCGGAAAGGGCAGCACCGACTGCGATCGGAATACCGCCGCCGACAATGCCATTGGCGCCGAGATTGCCCTTGGAAACGTCGGCAATGTGCATGGAACCGCCGCGGCCCTTGCAATAGCCGGTTTCCTTGCCGAAGAACTCGGCAAACATGCGCTTCACATCTGCGCCCTTGGCGATGCAATGACCATGGCCGCGATGGGTCGAGGTGATCATGTCATCTTCGGTCAGCGGCAGGCAGGAACCCATGGCGCTTGCTTCCTGTCCGATGGACAGGTGCATTGTGCCGTGAATAAACCCCCGCGTGTAACTTTCTTCCGCGCCTTCTTCGAAGCGGCGGATGAGATACATCTTGTGCAGCGCTTCCTTCAGCTGTTCCGGAGAATAGGTGCGGAAAGCGAAGGGCAGGTTGTGGCGATCTGCGGCCTGCGCATCAATCTTTCTGGCTTGAACCATGGTGCGGCTCCTTATGCTCCGTAAACGAGCTTGTCCTGGCGGGCGCGCAGTTCGGCAATCTTCGAACCTGGCGCGACGGCTGCATTGTCATAGGTGATGAGTTCGCCCTTCTTGATCGGCTTCGTCACGCTGCCGCCCTGAAGAAGGCCGCAAGGGATGGCATGCGCAGTGCGCGCTTCGCCAGACGTCATGATCCAGGCGCGGTAGCAATATTCGCCAATGGCATCGAGCTTTTCGCCCGGCTGCATGTCCTTCTTGGCGACAGCGCAGACTTCGGCAACGGGCTTGGCCAGCGGCACCATATCCGGCTTGCCGTAAAGAACAACGCGGGCGCAGGTCAGCGGAACTTCAAGCGAGGTCAGGTGATATGGACGGTGGAACGTGAAATACGGACCCTTGCCCATTTTCAGATCTTCCATGCGTTCGGAAACGCGCGGATGCGACATGTCGGCGACAACGAAGACGCCGGGTGCAACACCCTTGCCGATGGAATAATCCACCACGCCGACCTTCGACAGAACGCCGCCATCCTTTTCCGGAATCAACGTCTTGTTGAGCTGGTCCAGCGTTGCGGCAGGGCCATGCATGCCCGGCTTGTCGGGCACGAGACCGGTAGCATTGGCGATGGCTGCCATTTCCACCATGGTCTTGGAACCGTCGACGAACTCAACCAGCATACGCACATTCATGTTGCGGCGCTTGGCTTCTTCCAGATAATCATCGGGAATGGCGTCGATATTGAGCGGGTTGTTCTTGCCCTTGCCAGCAGCAACGATGGGGTGACCCATGGCGGAAACGAATTCGATCAATTCCATGCAGGAAGACGGTTCGTCGCCAGCGCCGAGCGAATAGGTAACGCCCAGACGATCGGCTTCAGCCTTGAGGTAAGCGCCGATGGTGACGTCGGCTTCGACATTCATCATGACGAGATGCTTGCCATGTTCCATGGCGCGCAGACCGATTTCCGCGCCGACAGCCGGAACGCCGGTGGCGTCGATCACGACATCGATCAAGTCATTTTCGAGGATCAGATTGGCATTGTCTGTAACGGCAACCTTGCCGCCTTCCATGGCCGAGGTCAGTTCGGAGGCGTTCGAAACTTGCCTGCCGTGACCCTCTTCCTGATAGGCGATGTTGACCGCTTTCAAGGCGTTTGGAACGCGCAGTTCGGAAATGGCGCCAATTTCGATGCCAGGCATATGCGCCACGCGCGTTACGATATCGGTGCCCATTTCGCCGGAGCCAATCAGCCCGATACGGATCGGCCGCCCGCTGTCCGCACGCGCCTGCATATCACGTGCCAAGCCCGTCAACGCCACATTCGTCGCCATCTTTTCCTCCTGATGTTCCTCCAGGCGCCTTCACGCCTCTCTTCCAATAGTCGATAATGAACATTTGTTTCCAAGTCAATACGAGTGTACATTTATCACACTCGTCGAACCTGTTATTCCTTACCGTGCTTTAGCGCTTGTGAACAAACATTGGTCTGATATAAAAAACAAATGTTCTGCCTGGTGTTTCAAAATGCAACACAACAAAATCGATTGTGGGGGCATACGGCGCGGAACTTGATACAAGCGTTCGAACGGCCTGGCATTCGTTGGAGAATGACTGGGGGGAGGAGAAAACTATGGACGCATTTCTAAGCGGCCTGAAATCTGCCATCGATACGTTGGGAGCGACGGTCCTGCTTCCCATCGTCATCTTCATTATTGCCGTGGTTCTTGGCGCAAAGGTGGGCAAAGCCTTCCGTGCGGCCGTCACCATTGGCGTCGCCTTTATCAGTATCAACCTCGTGCTGGGGCTGATGTTCACCTCCATCGGCGAGGTGGCTCAGGCCATCGTCACCAATACAGGCATCAAGCGCGACATCGTTGATGTGGGCTGGCCTTCGGCTGCCGCCATCGCTTTCGGTTCGTCCGTGGGCCTCTGGGTGATTCCGGTCGGCATTCTGGTCAATATCGCGCTGCTTTTGATGCGCTGGACCCGCACGCTCAATGTCGACGTGTGGAATTTCTGGCACTTTGCCTTTGTCGGCTCGCTCGTCGTCGCCGCAACGGACAATCTGGCCTATGGCATTATCGTTGCAGCCCTCGTTGCGGCTCTGTCGCTTCTGTTTGCTGACTGGTCGGCACGCGCCGTGCAGCAGTTCTATGGCGTTCCGGGCGTTTCGGTGCCGCATCTGGCATCGGCGCAGATCCTGCCGATTGCTATCGTGCTCAACTGGATCATGGATCGCATTCCTGGCATCAACAAGATCCACATCAGCACCGAAACCATCGAGCGCCGCTTCGGCGTCTTCGGTGAGCCTGTGGTTCTGGGTCTGATCATCGGTCTCGTGCTCGGCCTGATCGCTTTCTACAATGCAGGCGATTTCGGCCATGTGCTGGCCAAGGTGCTCGGCACCGGCATGACGCTTGCCGCCGTGATGCTGCTTCTGCCGCGCATGGTCAAAATCCTGATGGAAGGCCTGCTGCCAGTATCTGATGCGGCACAGGAATTCGTGCGCAAGCGCACCGGCGACCGCGAACTGCTGGTTGGTCTCGATTCGGCAATCCTGATCGGTCACCCGGCTGCAATCTCGTCGTCGCTGATCCTCGTGCCTATCGCGATCATCCTGTCGGTGATTCTGCCGGGCAACCGCGTCATCCTGTTCGCCGATCTTGCGGTTATCCCGTTCATCGTCGCCATGACTGCGCCGCTGTTGAAGGGCAATGTGTTCCGCATGGTTGTTGTCGGTACCGTGACGCTCGCCATCGGCTTCTATGTGGCCAATGCGCTAGCTCCGCTCTTCACGAGTGCTGCCGTTGCGTCCGGCTTCAAACTGCCGGAAAACGCGCTGCAGATCACTTCTGTTGTCGACGGCTTCCTGTGGGTGCCTTATGTCATCATCGCCGCAATCCAGTGGTTGGGCGTGGTCGGCATTGCGGCTCTCGCAGTTGTCATCGCAGTGCTGTTCATTCTCTATCGTCGCAACACCGATGGTTGGGAACGGGCAGCCGGTGCAGAAGACGAGCCAGCCGAGCAGAACAACTGGTAAGGCACAAAAGCAATACTGGCCGCATACCGGAGAGGTATGCGGCTATCTGAAATGGAGGATGGAATGGCGAACGGCCTGATGGCTTTTCTCGACCCTGAAGCGATAGAGCTGCAGAGCGAGGCCAAAACCAATGAGGAGATCATCCGTGTTCTGGCGGCAAAGCTGGAACGGCTCGGCTATGTCAAGCCAAGCTATGCGGATGCAGTCGTAAAGCGGGAACAGACCATGCCAACCGGTCTGCCGCTGGAGCGCGAAGAAAACGTCGCCGTTCCGCATACCGATCCTGAGCATGTCCTGAAAGCGGGCATCGCTTTCGCTACGCTGAAATCTCCCGTCGTCTTTTCCAATATGGAAGATCCGGAAGAGGAAGTGCCTGTCGGTTTTGTTTTCCTGCTTGCCATCAATGACAAGGACAAGCAGATCGAGACCCTGCAGCAGGTTATGGCGACGATTCAAAATGAGGACGCGCTGGACAATTTAAAGAATGCGCGCACGCTCGCTGACGTTGAAGTTGTGCTGGGCTAATCGGAGGAAACACAATGGCCAAAATGAAAACGATTCTCTTTGCCTGCGGCACCGGCGTGGCAACATCCACCGCTGTGAACGCTGCTGTTACCGAAGAAATGAAAAAGCGCGGGCTGACCTTCAACGCGCAGCAGGCCAAGGCTACCGAGGTGCCCTCACTGGCCGATAATGTCGATTTCATCGTCTCGACGACGCCGATTTCCGCGGCAGTCGAAAAGCGGGTGATCAAGGGTCTCGCTTTCCTGACCGGTATTGGCAAGGACAAGGTTCTGGACGAAATCGAAGCCGAACTGCGCAAGTAACTTCGCCGCGGCGACTTTGGCTGAATTGAATAGAGCGCTTTCGTGTAAGATCACGAAAGCGCTCTATCTGTTTGTATTATCTGTATTTCGCGCTTCAGTTCGGAACGGAATGACCGATGCGGCGGAGCATTTCGGCAGCGCTTTCCTCGTCGGTGATGAACACCGTTGGACGCAGAAGCTTCATCGCGCCCAGAAGCGCCTCGATTTTTTCCTTGCCGCCGGATGTGAGAATACGTTGTGGCGTTTTCTGCAAGCTTTCGATGCTGGCAGACATGACGCGCTGGTGGACAGGATCGTCGACGATACGACCTTCGGCATCGTAGAAGTGGAACAGAACGTCACCGACTGCGCCATTGGCGAGCAATGATTGCTTCTGCTGGTCATCCACAAGCCCCACACGATAGGACGTGCTGCTGGCCGTTTCGATGCCGCCGATGCTGAGAAGCACCATGTCGAGTTCTTCGGCCATGTCCAGAACCGTATTGAGACCGCAGCGCTCGATCAGTGCGGTACGGGTCTCCTTGCTGTCCACAAGGGCAGGCGCGGGGATGAGGTAGCCTTCGCCTTGCAGCATTTGCGCGAATTGCCAGGCAAATTCCGGCGGGTTGGAGCGTCGTGGCTGCACAATGCCACCCAGCAGCGAAATAACCTTCAGATCGTTGACCGGGCGCGAGCCGATATGCTGCAAGGTGCTGGACAAGGTGCGGCCCCAGCCGACGCCAATGCGCATGCCATGCTGGATTTTTTCCGAGAGATAAGCGCCTGTCGCAGCACTGATCGGGGGGATCGGGTCGGTTTCGACAGAGGACAGGGGGGCGACAATGGCCTGTTCCAGACCGAATGCCTTTTCAAGAGCTGCTTCCAGCGCTGTCAGTGCCGAAAGCTTGCCCTCAATGGTGATCTTCACCTCGTTGCGGGCGCGGGCATCGGCAAGAAGACGCACGATGGTCACACGACCGACACCCAGCGCATCAGCAATATCGCTCTGGGTCATCTGCTCGACGTAATACATCCACGCCGCACGGGTTCTGAGACGGCTGGTGCGGTTTTCCGCTGCAACGCCTTCGGATCCCACCAGAAGGTCGTTGGTTTCAGCTGCGTTCCGTTTCCCCTTGGCGGTCTTTTTCAAATCGATTCCCCAAAATTCTTACAGTTTGCGTCTTTGTGAATATGGAACCTATTGCTTTTCCCGGACGAGGAAAACAATACTTCTTTTGTATCGGTTAAGATACGATTGTTGGCCGAGCAAGGAGCGAAGAGATCAGTCATGCTGCGCACACTTTCTGATGAAATCGCTGTCAGTCTGAAAGACCGTCTGCGGGACGTGCGCTATGTCATAAGGCGCGCCCGGCAAACTGCGCGTGCGCCCGAAAACAGTCTGCCTGCACCGGAAGCTCTGCTCGGCCATGCCGCAGGCGTGATGGATACGGCGCTGACCGCCGCAGAAGCGATCTCGATCTCGTTCATCTCGTCCGAACCGGCCAAACATCATGGCGCGCCGCAGATGCGCAGCCTTTCCTTCTATTTTGGCACCGGCGCGGAAGGCGCACGCGGCTTCCGCAGCGATATGTATTATTTCCTCAAGGGAACGATGCGCCGTTACGGACTCGAAAACGCGCTGATCCACGAAGCGGCTTTTTCCGTGATCCACGGGCGTCTGCTGCGCAAACATGCAGACGTTTTGCGTGATGCTGCAACGGTTGCCCAGGCGCTGACCGCGCTGTTTCTGGAGTCTCTCGCTGAAAGGCCCGTGCGCTCGATGTCGTCTGAAGCCTCGTGCGACCCGGAAAATCTGCGCAAGGCGGAAGTGATCGGGCTCGCCGCCGCTTGCCTGTCCTGCGGGCTGGCTACCGAAAAACCTGCCGATCTGGCCGATATCGATCCGCTGGAAAGCGTGTTTTTGGTGCTGGAAGCAAGATATGAGCGGCTGGTGGACGCGGCGGAGACCCGCGACGCGAAGAAGCTCGAAACCCTCTTCGCGACGCTGATCGCCCATTTGCCTTAACCGAGGCGGTTCATGCGCCGAACAGGTCGGCGATGATCTTCTTGGCGCGCGGAATAGAAGCCGGACTCATGCTGAGTTCGGTCAGTCCCATGCGGATAAATTCCGGAATGAGATCGGGCTTGCCAGCCGCTTCACCGCACATGCCCACCATGATGCCCGCCGACGTGGCCGCTTTCGCAGTCATTTCAATGGCCGCCATCACGGCTGGATGATGCACGTCGTTCAGCTTTGCCACCGTCGGGTTGAGCCGGTCTGCCGCCATCACATATTGCGTCAGATCGTTGGTGCCGATGGAGAAGAACGCGGATTCCTTGGCCAGCTGATCGGCGGCAAAAACCGCTGCCGGTGTTTCGATCATCACGCCGAGTTCAAATGTGCCGTAAGGCTTGCCTTCCGCCGCCAGCTCGCGCTCGCATTCGGCAATAAGAACCTTTGTCGCCCGGATTTCCTCAATATCGGAAACCATCGGCAGCATAACCTTCAGATTGCCATGCACGGCAGCGCGAAGCAGGGCGCGCAATTGCGGCTTGAACACTTCCGGGCGATCAAGGCACATGCGGATGCCGCGCCAGCCGAGGAAGGGGTTTTCCTCTTCAGGAAACTCAATGCCGGCGACGGGCTTGTCACCGCCGATATCGAGCGTGCGGACAATGACGGACTGTGGTGCAAAAGCCCGCAGAAGTGCCGCATAGGTTTCCATCTGCATGTCTTCAGACGGCAAATGGATATGTTTCATAAACAGAAGCTCGGTGCGGAAGAGGCCGACGCCCATCGCGCCAGCAGTCTGGGCAGCTTCGATTTCCTCCAAAGCGCCGAGATTGGCCGCAACCTCAATCGTCACGCCATCGGCACGCCGCGGGATGAAATCACGATACTTGTCCAGCGCACGCTGTTCTTCCGTGGCCTTGGCAATGCGGCTTTCGATATCAGCCAGAATGGTGGCGTCGGGGTCGTGATGAACAATACCGGCGCTGCCATCGACGGCAACCTTGCGCGCCGTCTTCAGCGTATGAACGGCGTCGCCAAGCCCAAGCACTGCCGGAATTCCGTGCGTGCGTGCAATGATGGCGACATGCGAGGTTGCACCGCCATGGCCGCAGACCACACCGCGAATGCGCTTCAGCGGTGCACGCGCCAGATCCCAGGCGCCGATGTCTTCGGCAATCAGAATGGCGCCGTCTGGCAGGCCATCGAGATTGAGATCTTCCTGACCGAGCAAGGCGAGGCATATCTGGCGGCTGATCGCGTGCACATCATCGGCACGCGCATTGAGATAAGGATCGTCGAGGCTTGCGAATTGCTGGGCGACCGTCGATGCGGCACCGAGCGTCGCAGAGACGGCATCCATCCCGCCGCGAATGAGCGCAAGTGCTTCATCCCGCAGGCTGTCGTCGGAGGCAATGTCCTTCAACGCGGCAACGATACCGCGATCGCTTTCGGCCAGATCGCCACGCGCGAGCGAATGTTCCATCCGTTCCTGAACGGTCGCGACGGCGGCCTCGTAACGGCTGATTTCCGGTCCGATTTCGTCTGCTGCCAGCTTGCCGGTTCCCGGCGTGATTTCGGCAGGGAAAAACGGAAATGCTTCACCAAGCGAAAGACCTTCGCTGGCGGCAACGCCCTTGATCTGCCCTTCCGGCAACACTGTAACCGCAACGTTTGCGACTGGGGCAACGACGACGGGAGTAGCTTCTGCGACGGCAGCAACCGCTGCGCCTTCGTTTTCCTCAAGCCCGGCACGCGGGTTTTCGAGATAGCCGATCAGCGCTTCCAGCGCTTCAATTGCGTCGGCCCCTTCGGCACGCACGGTGACTTCGTCATTTTCCTTCACGCCGAGCAGCATGAGTTTGACGGAGCTTTTCGCGCTGACGCTTTTGCCGCTCTTTGCGATCTCGATATTACACTCGAACCCCTTGGCGAGCTTGACGAAACGGGTTGCGGGGCGTGCATGCAGCCCTTCATGCACCCGGACGATGGTGGAGCGTTCCATTTGAGAGCCTTGGATCATGAATGCTTCTTGAGATCAGTCGCTGATGACGATCGTATGTCCTTCGCGCAGCACAGCAACCAGAGCGGCACCGTCAACTTCGCTGGCACAGATTTCGCCCGGGCGATCGGTCGAGTCGGCGCCGGTAAACGATATCACCACGTGACCGATGTCACGCACTTTCTGCCAGGCGCTTGTTCCGACAGCCGTAATGCGTGCCGTGAGGTCGCCAATGGCGATGAGCGCGCCAACCGGCGGTGCGGCTTCCTGCGGACCGTCTTCGACGGCGTGCATGACCGAGACTTCTGCCAGCTCAGGCGGGGAACCCTCGGCAAACAGGATCAGAACGCCGCCCTCGGCGAGATCAGCCACTTCGGGACCGATTGCGGTGATCCGTGTCTTGAGATGTATCGGCATGGCGGCAGTCCTTTTCAATTTCACTCAACCGACACCCTCCAATTATTGGGAGATGAGGATGTCGAATATTAAAAGGTAGATATTTGAGCGCATCCCGAAAAGTGTGAAACGGTTTTCGGAAAAGATGCGCGTTAAAACAGAGGATTAGAGGAACGGCTCGCCGCGTTGATGCGACGAGCCAGTTTGCGTCAAAGCACGGCGAGGCTGACGAGCCAGGCGATGAGCACCGAGACAGGGCCCATGATCTGGCGGCTGATCAGGATCGCAGGCACGCCGATTTCAATCGTCTTCGGCTTGGCTTCACCGAGCGCCAGACCGACCGGCACGAAGTCGCAACCGACTTGCGTGTTGTAGGCGAAGAGCGCGGGCAGGGCCATTGCCGGAGCGATGGTGCCATTGGCAATCTGCGGGCCGATGATGGCCACACCCACCACCTGGGCGATGACCGCGCCCGGTCCGAGGATCGGAGACAGGAATGGCAGGCCGCAGATGGCCGACAGAACGAGCAGGCCGACGATATTGTTGGCGAGCGGTCCCATTGGCTGGGCGAGAATATCGCCGATGCCGGTGTAGAGAATGAGACCGATCAGCATCGTCACGAACGCCATGAATGGCAGAACGTTGCGGATCACCTGATCGATGGTGCGACGACCAGCATTGAAGAAAATGCCGACGACACGACCCATGGCGCGACCGATGCGGCTGATAAAGCCGACCATGCCGCCATCGTTCGAGGTATCAACAGGTGCTGCTGGCTTTTCTTCGGCCTTGGCAGCGGCAGCTCCAATGGAAGCAGCGGCAGCCGGAGCCTCGGAGCCATCGGCAGGAACGACATTTTCGGGCTTCACGCCGGAGACATAAATGTCTTCGGTGATAAACTGCGCCAGAGGGCCGGACTGGCCGACGGGCGTCAGATTGACGGTCGGAATGCGCTTGCGTGGATAGACGCCGCAACGTGCGGTGCCGCCGCAATCGACCACGACAACGGCCATTTCGCTTTCAATGGGCGGAGCGCGGAAACCGTCTACGGCTTCGCCCCCGGTCATTTCGGCGATCTGCTTGGCAAGCGGATGAATGCCGCCGCCGGTCACGGATACGATCTTGTTGCGCTGCTCGGTCGGCTGAATGACGAGCGGGCCGCCCCAACCACCGGAGCCGTGAGAAATTTTGACTGACTTATAGGTCTTGGCCATGATGTCCTCCCGCGCGCCTTAGAGCTCGACGCCCTGACGGCGCGCCATGATGGCGGTGATGCGTTCGGTGAGCATGCCCTTGAGCAGGATCACGACGAGGCCGACGAGGGCGTACCAGATAGCCACATTGATGTGATAACCATTGGGCACGGCACCCTTTTTTTCCAGCTCAAGCAGAGCCACCAGCACGCCACCCCAGACGAAATATTCGCCGGGATTGATATGCGGGAAGAGGCCAAGCGGCGGATGCACATAGGACACTGCCGCGTCGTAGAAGGCAGGCTTGTGCTTTTCCTCAAGGAACGAACCGAAGGTATAGGCCATCGGGTTGGTCAGGAAGAACACTGACAGGACCGGCAGAACCGTATAACGGGTCAGCGCGATGCGGCCCGCGCCCTGTGCAAGACCATGCACGCGCTTTTCACCAACCAGTTCGGTGATCGCGTAGAAGGCGGTCATCAGAACCACCAGCGTCGGAATGATGCCGGTCACGAAACCGGAAAACACTTCGCCGCCCTTCTGGAAGATGCCGATGAAGTGCTTGCCGATAGAGGCAAGCCAGCCCAACTGTTCTTCCTGCGTGACGTGTTGCAGACGCTCCTTGAACTGATCGACAGTCAGATTGTCCGCGCCGGTCGCCTGTGCGAGCTGCACAAGGTTATTGCTGCCGTGTTCGACGGCGAGCTTGCCGTGAAACACTGCATCCGTTGCCATGTTGGCCGCCATCTGGCTGGCCACATGCAGGGATTGTAAGGTCGTATCGGCGCCTTGCGCCAGCATTGCAGCTATAGACATTTCTCCTCCTCGACGCCCGTCCTCGTCGGGCGATACCCCTTGAGCATTTCCACCCGCCAGGACATTGGAAGTGCTCTATCTGTTTGTTTTGCCCCACATCTTGTCCGAAAACGTTGCACAGTTTTCGGGATGCGCCTGTTTGTTTACCCACTTCCAGATTGGACACGCTCTCAGGCGTGTGCCAGTTTCAGTCCTTCGAGAGACGCGCCGTCGGATTGTTCCCTGATGCGGTCGATCTGGTCCATCGCCTGCTTTGCGGCAGCATTGACGGGCGATTTTTCGAGCGCTTCCTGTTCGCGCCGCAAGGCGTTGAGCGACATGCCCTCATAGGCTTCCTGCCGCTTGAATTTCGCAAACACGGTTCGCCCGCTCATTTCCAGGAAACGGCGGACTTTCAGGTCGCGGTCGACCACAATCATGACAATGACGCCTTTGCCGAAGCGCCCGCGCACATGGCCCGCACCGACGAATCCGTCAGAGTAGCGGGATGTGACGCCTTTCAGCACGTCGGAGTAATGGCGCATCTGAAACCAGACGCCCAGCGACTGGACTCCCCATAAAAGAGCCAAAGCCAGTAAAGCCCATTGCCAGATAGCCATTTTCTCCTCCTCCACCGGAGGCTTGATGCGTCTTCAGGCGCCGCCAGTCTCCGTCTCTTCACAGAACATTTGTTTTCTTAAATGTCAATATGTATAATTATGAGGTAAATATCGCCGGACGGACAAGCTGACAACAGCTGTTGTTTCGCATATGGTCTGTCGGCGTTGGAGGCGTGGAATATGGATTTGCTTTTGAAGAACCAGATGGCATCGATGCCGGACTTGCGACGCCGCTTGCGGCAGTTGCGCTGGTTCAGGGCGACGTTTCGCAAACACGCCAGTCTTCTCAACGATGTTTATGGTGTCGATTATGACATCGACGAGCAGAAACTGACGGAAGCTTTTCTGAACTGGGTTGAGCTGGTCGAGCAGAACAAGCGCTATGCCAAGGTGGACCGCAAGGATTTCATCACCTTTGCCGCCGGTCTGGTTCTGCGTGAATTGATCCGTCTTTCGCCTGCCCGGGCGCTATCGATCCCGAAAGCAATCGAGGGTGAAAGCACGCCGCAACACGACATTATCGCCTTCTGGCCGGAAGGGTTCCTCTATACCAACTACTGCATCTGCGCGATTGCCGCTGTGCAGGAGCAGGAATTCGGCGTGGCACAGGATATTGACGCCTGTGCGGACGATCTGCGGACCTGGTGGTCTTACCGGGAAAACGTGGCTGACATGCCGGGCTATGCCATCGCCTTCCTCGACAAGTTTCTGGGCGGTGAGCCAAATTGGGTCATGCCCGATCTGGCGTCGGCCCGCGTGGCGGTTCAGCGCGCGCTCGGCGCGCAAAATCCGTCAGGCGCGATAAAGGGTTAGCCGTTTTGACAATCTGGCCCGTCAGCTTGACGGGCGCGGAGGCAAACCGGCGCGAGCGCGCATCTTGTCGAGTAGGGCTGCTGCAATCGGCTCGTAGTTTTCGTCGAAGTGGTGGCCGCCAGCCAGCTTCATGACCTCCATGCCCTTCAGCTCTTTTGCCGTGCAGGCGGTGTCCTCTTCCTCTTCGCCGTAGACGCAGACGACGCGGTCGAGCGGAATGCTGGAAATCGCCGGAACGACATCCTTGTCGCCATCCATGCCAAGCCAGCCTTCGATGGAAACCTGGAAGGTGGTCGTGGTTTCGACGCCAAGCAGCCCGATCATTCTGGTGCGATCCTGAATGGACGGATCGAGAAATTTCCACGCAAATGGGAATGTGTCGGCCCCGAAGGAATAGCCGAGCACGGCAACGGGCAATTTGCCTGTCGGGTCGGCCTTCTTGATCATGGCCGTCGTGTCTTTGGCGATTTCTTCCGGTGTGCGTTCCGACCAGAAATAACGCAGCGAATCGACGCCGATGACATGCACGCCATTGGCCTGAAGCCATTCGCCGATGGACTTGTCGAGATCGCGCCAGCCGCCGTCGCCGGAATAGAACACAGCAACCATATCGCCATTGCCGCCCTTGGCGGGAAGATCGACAATCGGCAGAGCCTCGTTCTTGGCGTCCTGATCGGCCATGGCGACGATATTATCCACCGCCATTTTCATGCGCGTTGGGAAATCCTTGCCGCTCTGGAGAACGGCAATATTCTTTTGCCGGGCTTCGACCGGGTTGTTGGTTTCGCCTCCGAGAGGGCTCATCACAAGCGCAGGCGCAGGTATCTGGGCATCATAGGCATAGGTGAAGGCACCATCCGGCGTCTTCGTCGCGGCTGCCTTTTCCGTGCAGGAGGGCAGGCGGGTCTTGGCGGGAGCCGGGTCGAGCGAGACAGCGCCTGCAATGGTCGCATCGGGCGAATCCGAAGCGGCGGCATAGGCGATGGTCGCGCCTTGTCCGATGCCGGTCAGCACCGGATGGAAATAGACATCGAGATCAAGCCCGCGCAGTGCTTCCTTGGCAATGGCCTCAAAATCGGAGTCGAGATAGTTGCACTCGCCGTCTTCCTTATCGAGCGAAGCGCGCCATGGGCCGAGTTCAACCGGCAGAACGATCATGTTCTTGGCCAGCAGCGCATCCGTATAGGCGCGCTCCTTTTCGCCGATGCCTGCCTCGTCGCTGAGCAGTATCGTAAGCCCGACCGGGTCGCCGTTGGGCATATAAACCGGGATGTTCGACAACCGTTCGGCGCTCGCATGAATGACCGGCTCTTCGGAACCCGTGAGCTTGGTCCACATGCGGGCGATCTTGCCGGTATGCAGCGTGCCGTAAACGCCTGCTGCTCCCAACAGCGCAAGCCCGACCACGGTAAAGAGGACGCGTTCTTTCTTCATTTACGGATGAACTCCAATGGGCTGCCATTAATCAGGGTTGTCGCATCGAGCAGGGCGCGTGGTGTTTCCAGTCCACCGGGGCAGACCATGTAATGCGGGGTCCAGACAGGATCGAATTTCTCCTTAAAGGCTTTCAATCCGTCGAAATGATAGAGATCGGCACCGCGCTTGTAGATAAAGGAGCCGAGCCGGTTCCAGCGCGAGGCGAGCCTGCTGCCGCTCAAGCCGGAAAGCGGGGCTGCGCCGAGATTGAACCATTTATAGCCTTCGGCCTTGCTGGTCATCAAAAGCTTGGCGAAAAGCGCGTCCATCAGCAGCTTGTGCACATTGGGCATATAGCGCATCAGGTCCACGGTGATTTCGTGCTTGTCGGCACCGCGCCACAAATTGGCGAAAGCGACGATCTCGCCTTCATGTTTCAGCACGGCGACATCGAAACGCTTCATATAGTCGTCGTCGAAATAACCCAGAGAGAAGCCTTTTTCGCTGCCGGACTTGAAGTCGAGCCAGGCATCGGAAATTTCACGCAGACGCGGAATGAGCGGCGCAACCTCGGCAGCCGGAATGATTTCGAAGGTGAAGCCGTCCTTGTCGATCTTGCGGTCGGCATAGCGGAATGGCTGGCGGCGCGGTCCTTCGAGCGAGAAGTCAGTCAGGTTCACGCGGGCGACTTCGCCCAGTTTAAGCGCGACCAGCCCCATATCCAGAAACAGCGGCAGACTTTGCGGGCCAACGCCATAGAAAACCGTGCGAACGGCCAATTTGTCGGCAAGTGCATGGAACGACCAGGCCGCTTCCTTGCCGGTTTCAGGATTGCCGATCGGCTCACCGAGTGCGATCAGGCTGCCGCCGGACTGCGCATACATGATGAACGCGCTGTTATCCGGCGCCATCAGGAACTGCTTGTCGCCCAGCATGGCCAGTGCGGCATCTGTGTGCGGGCATTCCGCAACCAGATTTGGAACGGCTTCCGGGATCGAATAATCGACCTTGCGCCTGCGGTGGCTGTTGCGATTGATGATCGAATGCAGGCCGACAGCGGCCACGAGTGCAAAGACCAGCACGGTCGCACGCAGGAAGCGGGGCGCGTTGCCGCTCCATGCAAAGTCCCACCACAGGTCGCTTGAATATTCGACATGGCGATAGACGAAGAAGCCAAGCCATGTGGAAACAAGCACTGTCGTGCCGACAGTGGTGATCCAGTTCCAGCTTAGCTCGAATGGTCCTGATATCGGGCGGCGATAGAAGGAATCGCGGAAGCTCCAGAGCGTCGCGGCGAAGATGCAGAGAATGACGGCTTCTTCCCAATCGAGGCCCTTGGCGAGCGAAAACACAGCACCGCTTAGCAGCAACGTCATGGCCGCCACCCATGCTCGCTCCAGCCGCTTGGACAGGCCGCGCGCAACAATAAGCAGCGCGACACCCACGAGGCTTGCCGCAAGATGCGACATTTCCATCAGGAATTCCGGCACGATGTCGGAAAGCAGTTCGACACGATAGCGCAAATTGGGCGTTGCGCCCGAAATCAGGAGGATGATTCCGCCCAGAAAGATGATGCCAGCGGAAAGGCTTGGCACCAGTGGCTCGAACAGCCGTTTGGCGAAGGCAGCCTGCTTGCCCAGCATCTGCCGCCGCCGCATCGCTTCCCAGACGAGAATGCCAGCGGTTGCGACGACCAGAGGCATGACCGTGTAAATGATACGATAAGCGAGCAGGGCGGCAATGGCATCCGGCTTTCCGCCAAGGCCCAATCCGGCGATGATGGTCGCCTCAAAAGCGCCCAATCCACCGGGCGCGTGGCTGGCAATGCCCAGAACAATTGCGATCACATAGACGAGCGCAAAGACGGCAAAGCTTGGCACTGCGTCGGAAGGCATGAGGACGTAGAGCGTGGCCGCAGCGGCGCCGACATCGACCAGCCCGGCACAGATCTGGATCAGCGCGCCCTTGGAATTGGGAAGGCGGAGGCTGAACGAACCTATTTTGACGCTACGCTCACCATGCGACAGCCAGTAGATCAGCCAGCCAATGCCGCCGAGGATGACGACGCCAGCAATGATATCAATGCGCGAATCAATCGTGGACAGCCACGGCACATCTTGCGGGTCGATGAGGAGTGCAGCGCCGACCATGATGATCAGCGCGAACCAGATCGCAAACCACGATGTGCCGACAATTTTGCCAATATCCGCAAGGCTGACGCCTTCGGCAGCATAAATGCGGTATCGCAGCGCACCGCCCGTCAGAAGCGAAAAGCCGAGCGCATTGGAAATCGCATAGCCCGCAGCACCGGCGACAGCAGCGATGCGGCGCGGTATTTGATTGGGCGCGATGGTATCGACCGCGACGACGTCGTAAAGGGCGACGGCCGCATAGCTCAGCACGGTAAAAAAGACCGCGAGCGCCAGCGTCGTCCAGGAAATGCTATGCAGCGCCGCCAGCGTTTCCGACCGCGACGTGTGCTGGAGCATTGTCTCCAGAACATAAATTGCCAGCAGAGCGATGGCGATACCCGCCACCGGAAACAGAAAATGCTGGTATCGCCTCAGCCAACCAAAAGGTCGGGGCGACACTGTTGTTGGGATGGAAGGTGTATCATCATCAATCAAGCTCATCGGTGCATTGTTCCGTTGGAGCAATCAAATAATTTATATTAAGGCGCGGAATGATCCTGATTTAGGGCAAACTTGTGATCTAACGAGATGTTCCATTGAAAATATTCAATGGTAATCACAACTTGGTCTATATAAGCCCTTGGATTACCGGGGCAGCAAGCAATTTGACGAACGAATGAGGTTATCGTGCTCGATGTTTCCTACATGACGGCGGCTGGTGCGGGGGCTCTGTCCTTTCTGTCGCCCTGCGTTTTGCCGCTGGTGCCGCCTTATCTTTGTTACATGGCTGGCGTGAGCGTCGAGGATTTTCGCGCCGATAAAGCCGCCCGGGTCGCCGCCGAGCCTTCTGCCCGCCGTTCACTCGCCTTTGCCGCAATCTGTTTCGTGCTCGGCTTCACCACTGTTTTCGTCGCGCTTGGCGCTGGCGCATCGTCCATCGGCGCATTCCTGCGCGCCTGGCAGCAGGAGATCGCGATTGTCGCCGGTGTTGTCATCATATTGATGGGGCTAAATTTTCTGGGACTGCTGCGCCTGTCGTTTCTGTCGCGCGAGGCGCGCTTTCAGGCGCGCAATGCCCCGGCGTCGCCGCTTGGCGCCTATGTCATGGGGCTGGCCTTTGCCTTTGGCTGGACACCGTGTATCGGCCCGGTTCTCGGCCCAATCCTGACACTGGCTGGCGGTAGCAGCACCGTGGGCGAGGGCGCGCTTCTGCTCGCAGTCTATTCGCTGGGTCTCGGTATTCCGTTTTTGATCGCAGCACTTTTTTCCGGTGCTTTCATGCGCTTCCTGTCCCGCTTCCACGTGCATCTCGGCAAGGTGGAAAAGGCAATGGGCGCGCTTCTGGTCGTTGCAGGCGTCCTGTTCCTGACAGGCGGCATGCAATCCTTCTCATTCTGGTTGCTCGAGACGTTCCCGGTTCTGGGGCGGCTTGGCTAATTCCGTAAGCTTCCTTATACGCTTTAGTGATAAAGCGGATGAACACATCGTATTTCTGGACAATGCCATGACAGACCGTACTTGCCTTTCCATCGTGCTTGCTGCCGGCGAAGGCACGCGCATGAAATCCAGCTTGCCGAAAGTGCTGCATGCGGTCGCGGGATTGCCGCTGGTCTGTCATGTGGTCAAAGCCGTGCAGGGGACAGGCAAGAGCGATGTCGCGCTGGTCGTCGGACGCGGTGCGGAAGATGTGCGCGGCGCTGTCGAGAAGATCGCAGGCCCTGTTTCAGCATTCGAACAGACAGAACGTCTCGGTACAGCACATGCCGTGCTTACTGCGCGCGAGGCGATCGCAAATGGTTATGACGATCTGCTGATCGTGTTCGGCGATACGCCGCTGATTGAAGCGCAATCCCTGCAAGCGGCGCGTGCGCGCCTGGCCGATGGCGCGGATATCGTGGTGATCGGTTTCCGCCCGGTAAGTCCGCATGGCTATGGCCGCCTGATCGAGGATGGTGACCAACTGATCGCCATTGTCGAGGAAAAGGAAGCGACAGACGCCCAGAAGCAGATCGGCTTCTGCAATGGCGGCCTGATGGCCGTGCGCGGAAGCGAAGCATTGGCACTGCTGGATGCCGTTGGCAACGACAATGCCAAGGGCGAATATTACCTTACCGATATTGTGGCCATTGCACATGGCAAGGGCTTGAACGTCACGGCGATTGAAGTGCCGGTCGATAACATCATCGGCATCAACAATCGCGCAGAACTCGCGGAAGCCGAGGCCATCTGGCAGAACCGCAAGCGCCGCGAGATGATGCTGGCCGGTGTGACGCTGATCGCGCCCGAAACGGTGTTCTTCAGCCATGACACGCTGGTGGAAGCCGATGTGATTATTGAGCCCAACGTGTTTTTCGGTCCCGGCGTGCACATTGCGTCAGGTGCGCTCATTCATTCCTTCTCGCATATGGAAGGCGCGAATGTTGGTCCCAGTGCCGAAATCGGACCTTTCGCGCGTCTGCGTCCCGGCGCGAAGCTTGGCGAGAAAACCAAGGTTGGCAATTTCTGCGAGGTGAAGAATGCCGATGTGCGCAAGGGCGCCAAGATCAATCACCTGACCTATATCGGTGATGCGACCGTCGGCGCATCCAGCAATATCGGGGCAGGGACGATCACCTGCAATTACGACGGCTACAACAAATATAAGACGATCATTGGCGAAAACGCCTTTATCGGCTCCAATTCGTCGCTGGTTGCGCCGGTGGAAATCGGCGACAACGCCTATATCGCTTCGGGCAGCACAATCACCGACAATGTTCCCGCTGACGCACTGGCTTTCGGTCGCGCGCGACAGGAAACCAAGGAAGGTCGGGGAAAGATCCTGCGGGAGAAGTATGCCGCCATCAAAGCGGCTAAAACCTCATCGAAGTAAATCGACTATCAGACGACCCGAGTGGTTACAGCTCATATTGCTGTTCTGCTCTGGAATCTTTAAACCGGCTGGTAAAAGCAAGCGACCCAGATCTGGAGCAGATGCATGTGTGGAATTATCGGTATTATCGGCAAGGATGAAGTCGCGCCGCTTCTGGTCGATGCTCTGAAACGACTGGAATATCGCGGTTACGATTCCGCCGGTATCGCCACTTTGCAGGGCGGAAAGCTTGATCGCCGTCGTGCGGAAGGCAAGCTGGTCAATCTGGAAAAGCGTCTGGCCGGCGAGCCGCTTCCCGGCGTGATCGGCATCGGTCATACACGCTGGGCCACGCATGGCAAGCCGGTGGAGCGCAATGCGCACCCGCATATTACCGAGCGTCTCGCGGTGGTTCATAACGGCATTATCGAAAATTTTGCCGAACTGCGCGCCATGCTCGAAGCCGAAGGCCGCAAGTTCCAGACCGAAACCGATACGGAAGCCGTCGCGCATCTCGTGACGCGTGAGCTGGATAAGGGTAAATCGCCGATTGAAGCCGTCCGTGATTGCCTGCCGCTGCTGCATGGTGCTTTCGCACTGGCATTTCTGTTTGAAGGCGATGAAGAACTGCTCATTGGCGCCCGTCAGGGACCGCCGCTCGCTGTCGGCTATGGCGATGGTGAAATGTTCCTCGGTTCCGACGCGATTGCGCTGTCGCCCTTCACCGACACTATTGCCTATCTGGAAGATGGCGACTGGGCTGTGCTGACCCGCAAGGGCGTCACCATTTATGACGAGAGCAACAATCAGGTCGAGCGCGCGATCCAGAAGACGCAGACCGCCAATATGCTCGTTTCCAAGGGCAACCATCGTCACTTCATGCAGAAGGAGATGTTTGAGCAGCCGGAAGTGATTTCGCACACGCTTGCCAATTATCTCGATTTCACCACCGGCAAGGTGCGCCAGGAAGCTGTTGGCGTCGATTTCAGCAAGGTGGATCGCCTGACGATCTCCGCTTGCGGTACGGCATTCTATGCCGCATCGGTCGGCAAATACTGGTTCGAACAGATTGCCCGTCTGCCTGTGGACAGCGATATCGCATCGGAATTCCGCTATCGCGAAATGCCGCTGTCGAAGGATTCGCTGGCGATGTTTGTTTCGCAGTCGGGTGAAACGGCGGATACGCTGGCCTCGCTGCGTTATTGCAAGTCGCAAGGCTTGAAGATTGCCGCTGTCGTCAATGTCACAGGCTCGACCATTGCGCGTGAATCCGATGCGGTGTTCCCGACGCTTGCCGGTCCGGAAATTGGCGTTGCCTCCACTAAAGCCTTCACCTGTCAGCTTTCGGCCATGGCGTCGCTCGCCATTGCCGCCGCCAAGGCGCGTGGCGCGATTGACGATGCGCGGGAGCAGGAACTGGTGCGCCAGCTCTCCGAAGCGCCGCGTTTCCTCAATCAGGTGCTGAAGCTGGAAGACGAGATCGCGGCAGTTTGTACCGATCTCGCCAAGGTCAATCACGTCCTCTATCTGGGTCGTGGCACATCCTTCCCGCTTGCTATGGAAGGCGCGCTGAAGCTCAAGGAAATCTCCTATATTCACGCCGAAGGCTATGCCGCCGGTGAGTTGAAGCATGGACCTATCGCCCTGATTGACGAAGCCATGCCGGTTATCGTCATTGCGCCGTCCGACCGCCTTTATGAAAAGACGGTCTCCAACATGCAGGAAGTGGCGGCCCGTGGCGGTCGTATCATCCTGATCACCGACAAGAAGGGTGCTGAAAGCGCCAGCGTCGATACGATGGCGACCATCGTTCTGCCGGACGTGCCGGAATTCATCACGCCACTGGTCTACGCCCTGCCGATCCAGATGCTGGCCTATCACACTGCTGTCCTGATGGGCACGGACGTCGATCAGCCGCGCAATCTGGCAAAATCGGTCACGGTTGAATAAAATCAGTTCGTTATCGAACTCGCTTTATAAAGTGATTGAAATGGCCGCGTGAGCGGCCATTTTGCTATCCAGCTCTCAGCAGCCTTATCGCTTCATCGCGCCCGAAGAGATAGAGCAACACGCGCAATGCCTGTCCGCGCTCGGATTCCAGATCGGGATCGCTGGTCAGAACGTAGCGGGCATCTTTGCGGGCGATTTCCAGCAGATCGCCATGCGCTTCGATGGAAGCCAGACGGAAACCCGGCGTGCCGGATTGGCGCGTGCCGAGCAACTCGCCTTCGCCGCGCAGTTTCAGATCTTCTTCAGCGATGCGGAAACCATCTTCCGTCTCGCGCATGACCTTCAGTCTCGCCTGGCCGATTTCGCCCAGCGGTCCCTTGTAGAGCAGGAGGCAGGTCGACGGCTTGTCGCCGCGCCCCACACGCCCGCGCAACTGGTGCAACTGCGACAGGCCGAACCGTTCGGCGTGTTCGATCACGATGATGGTTGCGTCGGGCACATCCACACCAACTTCAATGACAGTTGTGGCAACCAGAAGCCGCGTTTCGCCCTGCTTGAAGGCGCGCATCGCTTCATCTTTTTCAGCGCCATTCATGCGGCCATGAATAAGGCCGATCCGGTCGCCGAAGACGGATTTGAGGCTTTCGAAACGCTCTTCCGCCGATGTCAGTTCAACGACCTCGGATTCCTCCACCAGCGGGCAGATCCAGTAGATCTTCTGGCCTTCCTGCACCGCTTTGCGGATACGTTCTACCAGTTCGCCCATGCGCTCCATCGGCAGAATTGCCGTGGTGATGGGCTGGCGTCCGGCGGGCTTCTCGGTCAGCTTTGATACGTCCATGTCGCCGAAAGCGGTCAGAACCAGCGTGCGCGGGATCGGCGTTGCCGTCATCACCAGCATATCGGGGGCGGAGCCCTTTGCCGTCAGCATCAGGCGCTGATGCACACCGAAACGGTGTTGTTCGTCGATGATGACCAGAACAAGGTCGTGATACTCGACCTTTTCCTGAAACAGCGCATGGGTGCCGATGACGATATTAACCTCGCCGCTTTTCAAGCCTTCCAAGACGGCATTCCGGTCACGACCTTTTTCGCGGCCCGTCAGCAATGCGGCTTTCAACCCGGCTTTTTCTGCAAGCGGCGCAATGGTCGCAAAATGCTGGCGGGCGAGCACTTCGGTTGGAGCCATCAGGGCGGATTGACCGCCGGATTCCGCAGCATGCGCCATGGAAAGCAGACCCACCACCGTTTTGCCGGAGCCGACATCACCTTGCAAAAGCCGCAACATGCGCTCCGGCGATTTGAGGTCTGCGATGATCTCGCGAACGGCCTGATCCTGTCCCTTGGTCAAGCTATAGGGCAGGTGACGCATGATTTCGGTTACGATACGGCCTGTGCCTTCCAGCGGACGACCGGACAGTCGGCGTGTCTTGGCACGCACGAGGGCAAGGGCAAGCTGACCGGCCAGAAATTCATCATAAGCAAGCCTGCGCCGCGTAATGCCTTCAAGTGCAATGTCGGAGGGGTCTTCCGGCTGGTGCAAAGTGTTGAGCGCGTCCTGAAAACTCGGAAAGCGTTCACGCGCCAGCAAGGGGCCGTCTATCCATTCGGGCAGCGGTGGAACACGCGTCAAAGCTTCCTTGACGGCACGGCCCAGTGTTTTTGGCGATAGTCCAGCCGTCAGCGGGTAGACCGGCTCGACCATCGGCAGATTGGCGGCATCTTCGAGGCTCGCAATATAGTCCGGATGCACCATGGAGGCGCGCCCGTTGAACCATTCCACCTTGCCGGACACGATGACGGTTTCGCCTTCGGGCAGCATCTTGTGCAGCCATGGCAATTGCGCATGAAAGAAAGTCAGCGCAATCTCGCCGGTATCGTCGTGTGCAAAGACACGATGCGGGACATTGCCTCTGCCGGACGGTGCGGGCTGGTGCTGATCGATCACCACTTCGAGTGTGACGATAGCCCCTTCCTGTGCAAGCGCAATGCCGGGGCGGTTGCGCCGGTCGATGACGCTGTTCGGCGGCAGGAACAGAAGCTGGCCGACTTTCGGTTCCGCGCCGGGCACATCGGTGCCCAGCAGTTTACCAAGCAAAACCGCCACCTTCGGACCAATGCCGGAAAGCGAACGGACGGAAGCGAAAAACGGATCGAGCATGGATGGACGCATGGCGGCGAGCATTAACTGCTTCGCTGTCAGGTGCAAGCCTGCGCCTCATCTTTTCGTGCTCTTTTTGTTCTTGTCTCATAAACAGGTTCCCTGTTCGGTCCCAGATGCTATATACCGGCAGCGATTTTGATAAATGGAGCAGTTCCGACATGACTGGCAGCACACTTGCGACGGGAAATCTGGATGTACGGCGTCGCAAGCTTTTGTTTCGCGCCTGGCATCGCGGCATGCGCGAGATGGATTTGATTCTGGGCCAATATGCGGATGCGTATATTGTGAGCTTCACCGATCCCCAGCTCGATGAGTTCGAACAGATTCTGGAAGTGCTGGATCGCGATCTTCTCAAATGGGTGACGGGTGAAAGTCCGATCCCGGCAGAACATGACACACCGCTTTTCCGCGATATCGTCGCTTTCCGTGACCGCATAGAGTTTTAAAAAATCCATGCCCGTTTTCAGCAAATTTGGTCTCAAGCCCAATACGGATACGAAAGCCGGACGCCGCATCGTCATTGACGGTGTTGCCGATGGCTTCGAGGCTTTCTGTCTCGCGCGTCTGGTGGATGAGATCGGCGAACGCGGGCCCATCATGTATATCGTGCGCGACGGGCAGCGCATTGCTGACCTTGAGCAGGTGTTGGGCTTTGTTGCGCCGGATCTGCCGGTGCTGCATCTGCCCGCATGGGACTGCTTGCCCTATGATCGTGTATCGCCCGGTGCCGACGCATCGGCGCGCAGACTGACTGCGCTCGGCGCTCTGGCGGCGCTCAAGAAGACACCGCATCCGGCCATCGTGCTGACTACGGCCAATGCGGTGCTGCAAAAATTGCCGCCGCAGGCTGCCATTGCCGAGCAGGTGATTTCGGCTCGCCCCGGCAACCAACTCGACATGAATGATCTGGCCTCAAGGCTGGAGCGCAATGGCTTCGAGCGTGTATCGACCGTGCGCGATATCGGCGAATTTGCCGTGCGTGGCGGTATTCTCGATCTTTATGCGCCGGGCGCGGAAGAACCTCTGCGCCTCGATTTCTTCGGCGATACGCTGGAAACGATCCGCGCTTTTGATCCCGCTTCGCAGCGCACGACGGGCACGCGCAAGGAATTCGTGCTGCAGCCGATGAGCGAAATCACGCTCTCAGCGGATATGATCAGCCGTTTCCGCAAGAACTACGTGGCGATGTTCGGCGCGCCGCAGCGTGACGATGCGCTCTATCAGGCGATCAGCGAAGGCCGCCGCTTTGCCGGTATGGAACACTGGCTGCCACTGTTTTACGATCATCTGGAAACGGTTTTCGACCATGCGGGCGGCATGCCGGTGGTGTTCGACCATCTGGTGCATGAAGCGCTGACCGAGCGCCACACCATGGTGGTGGACCATTACGAGGCCCGGCTGCGTCAGGCTGAAGGCAAGGAAGCTGGCAGCGATGCCGTTCCCTATAAGCCGGTCAAGCCGGAAACCCTCTATCTGACGCCGCAGGCGGTCGAGGATGCCGTGCAGGCCAGCGGGCTTCGCATCGACCTCACACCCTTTGGCGCGCCGGAAGTGTCGAACCGCATCATTGTTCATGCCGATGCGCACAAGGGCCGCAACTTTGCGGAGGAGCGTGCTGCAACTGATGTGAACCTGTTTGAAGCGGCGGTGAAGCACATTGCCGATCTGCGCGCATCGGGTAAAAAAGTGCTGGTTGCCGCCTGGACGGAAGGCTCACTCGACCGACTGTTGCAGGTTCTCGACGAGCACGGGCTGGAAAAGATTGAGACGGTTGACCGGCTCTCAACCGTCAAGGCGCTGTCGCGCGATAAGGTGACGGCAGCGGTGCTGGCCGTTGAAAGCGGCTTTGATGCTGGCGATCTCGCAGTCGTTGCCGAACAGGATATTCTCGGCGACCGTCTTATCCGCCGGTCCAAGCGTCGCAAGCGCGATCAGGACTTCATTTCGGAAGTGGCTTCGCTGACGGCTGGCGATATTGTCGTCCACGTTGATCATGGTATCGGTCGTTTCATCGGCCTCAAGACCATCACCGCAGCGGGCGCGCCGCATGATTGTCTTGAACTTCACTATGCGGGCGATGACCGGCTGTTCCTGCCGGTTGAAAATATCGAGCTTCTTTCGCGTTACGGGTCGGAAGGTTCCGACGCTGTTCTCGACAAGCTTGGCGGCGGCGCATGGCAGATGCGCAAGGCAAAGCTCAAGAAGCGACTGCTTGAGATTGCGGGCCATCTGATCCAGATCGCCGCCGAACGTCAGATGCGTGGCGCGCCGGTGATGACGCCGCCGGATGGGCTTTATGCGGAATTCTCTGCGCGCTTCCCCTATGACGAGACCGAAGACCAGATGACGGCCATTGAGGCTGTGGCAGACGATCTTGCCGCGGGCAAGCCGATGGATCGCCTGATTTGCGGCGATGTCGGTTTCGGCAAGACGGAAGTGGCGCTGCGCGCTGCCTTCATCGCGGCGCTCAACGGCGTGCAGGTCGCGGTGGTTGTGCCGACAACGCTTTTGTCGCGCCAGCATTTCAAGACTTTCTCCAAGCGCTTTCATGGACTGCCGATCACCGTCGCGCATGCTTCGCGGCTGGTTGGAACCAAGGAACTGGCCGCGACCAAGAAAGGTCTGGAAGAGGGCACCGTCGATATTGTCGTCGGCACGCACGCGCTGCTCGGCAATTCGATCAAGTTCAAGAATCTCGGACTGCTCATCATCGATGAAGAGCAGCATTTTGGCGTCAAGCATAAGGAACGGCTCAAGGAGCTGAAATCCGATGTGCATGTGCTGACCCTGTCGGCAACGCCAATCCCGCGCACCTTGCAGCTTGCACTGACCGGCGTGCGCGAACTCTCGCTCATCACCACGCCGCCAGTGGATCGCATGGCGGTGCGCACCTTCGTTTCCCCGTTCGATCCGCTGGTCATACGTGAAACGCTGCTGCGCGAACGTTATCGCGGCGGTCAGAGTTTCTATGTCTGCCCCCGTATCTCCGATCTGGGCGACATCGAGGAATTCCTGAAGGAGCATGTGCCGGAACTGAAGGTCGCCGTTGCGCATGGCCAGATGGCGCCGGGCGTGCTCGACGATATCATGAATGCCTTCTATGACGGTCAGTACGACGTGCTTCTTTCCACGACCATCGTGGAATCCGGCCTCGATATTCCGACCGCGAACACCATGATCGTGCATCGTGCCGATATGTTCGGTCTGGCGCAGCTCTATCAGCTACGTGGTCGCGTCGGGCGCTCCAAGCAGCGCGCTTTCGCGCTCTTCACGCTTCCGGCAGGCAAGATGCTGACACAGATGGCGGAACGTCGCCTGAAAGTGCTGCAATCGCTGGATACGCTAGGCGCGGGCTTCCAGCTTGCCAGCCACGATATGGATATTCGCGGCGCAGGCAATCTGTTGGGTGAGGAACAGTCAGGCCATATCAAGGAAGTGGGTTTCGAGCTTTACCAGCAGATGCTGGAAGAAGCCGTTGCGACACTCAAGGGTTCCGGCGAAGTGGAGGACAGCCAGTGGTCGCCGCAGATCGCCATTGGCACGGCGGTCATGATCCCCGAAGCCTATGTGCCGGACCTGCAATTGCGTCTCGGCCTTTATCGCCGCCTTGCCGATCTGGAAGAACCGCAGGATATCGACGCATTCGGCGCGGAACTCATCGACCGCTTCGGCCCGATGCCGGAAGAGGTGCAGCACCTGCTCAAGATCGTCTATATCAAGGCGCTGTGCCGTCGCGCCAATGTCGAAAAGCTGGATGCCGGCCCGAAGGGCGTCGTCATCCAGTTCCGTCATGCGACATTCAACAACCCGGTCGGTCTGGTGAAGATGATTGGCGAGCAGGGCTCTATGGCAAAGATCAGGCCGGATCAGAGCATTGTGTTCATCCGCGATTGGGCGACGCCGGAAAAGCGTCTCAACGGCTCGGCTGTCATCATGACACAGTTGGCGAAGATTGCGGCGGGTTAACCCGCCGCGTGATCTCTTTTAGCGATCTTCAGAAATTCCCGGTTCGAAGCCTTCCGCCGTCTGGCGGATGGCGTCGGCCAGAACGTCCGCAGTTTGTGCACCCATGACGGCATATTTCTGATCGATGATGAAGCACGGCACGCCGCGCACGCCGATACGGTTGGCGGTGTCGATTTCCTCGCGGATTGTTGCCTTGTCGGCGTCGCTTTCCAAAAGGCGGGCGACAACGGCTGCATCCATGCCAACGCTTGCCGCGGCATCGACCAGCACCTCATGGTCGCCGATATCCTGCCCCTGCTCGAAATAGAGCGAGAACAGTGTGCCGACGAGCCTGTTCTGCGTATCCGGAGCAGCCTGAGCGGCCCAGTGGATGACACGGTGTGCGTCGAGTGTGTTGGGCGCGCGGGTAATCGCCTCGAAATCGAAGACAATGCCGTTTTCGTCGCCCAGTTCGGTCAGTTGCTTATGAACATCGTCGATCTTGGAGCCGTTGCCGAATTTCTCGCGCATATAGGCGCCACGGTCCTTGCCTTGCGGTGGGAGCGTCGGGTCAAGCTGAAACGGGCGCCAGCGAATTTCCGCTTCCACTTCGGGTAGCATGGCCAGAGCGTTTTCAAGCCGCTTGCGCCCGAGAAAACACCATGGGCAGACAACATCGGATACAACGTCGATGGTGATTTTCTTTTCACTCGTGTTTTCGCTCATGGGGATGCTCCGTGTGGTTGCGGGAGGCTGTGCCTCCCGCATCGATATCGCATAATATTGGAAGTGGATTTAGGGCGAATTACGGTCTTATCAAAGAGAACTTGGAGCACATCCCGAAAAGTGTGAAACGATTTTCGGAAAAGATGCGCGTTAAAAACAAAACCTTAGAGCGCAGATCTGATTCAATCAGATCTGCGTTCTAGGGCTGGGCTTGCCACCAGGTCGGCAGCTGATAGCCATAAAGCGAAGTTTTTTCGGGATGGCCGATCCGGTCCCACCGCGCCACCCACTGGTAAGGCAGATGGTAGAGGGGAATGTAGTAATCGCCCGACAGCAGCACCCGATCAAGCGCACGCACGGCGCTGACGAAATCGGCACGGCTGCGCGCCGCAAGCAGTGCGTCGATCATCGCATCGACGGCGGGGTCCGCGACACCTGCATAGTTGAAGCTGCCTTGCGCATCACGCGAGGCTTTACCCCAGCGCATCCACTGCTCATTGCCGGGTGACAGCGAACTGGAAAGAGCGCCCAGGATCATGTCGTAATCAAAGGTCTGGAGCCGTTGCTGATACTGTGCGTCGTCGGCTGTGCGGATTTCCACCGTGATGCCGAGGCGGGCGAGATTACGCTTGTAGGCAAGCCCGATCTTCTCTTCATCCGCTGAACGCGTCATGATCTCGAATTGCAGCGGCTTGCCGGAGGAATCGACGGCAAGTCCGTTGTGGAACTGAAAGCCGGCCTCCATCAGAAGATCATAAGCCTGTTTCGCTGGCGCACGGTCATGGCCGGTCCCATCGGTAACGGGCACATGCCATGTGCCATTCATCACGTCTTCACGCACTGCATTGGGATAGGGGGCCAAAAGTTCCTTTTCACGCGCATCGGCAGGCTTGCCGACGGAGGAAAGGTCCGAACCCTCCCAGAAGCTTTGCGTGCGCTTGTACTGGCCTGCGAAAAGATTGCGGTTCGCCCATTCGAAGTCGAACAGCAATCCCAGCGCCTGCCGCACGCGGCGGTCGGCGAAGATCGGGCGACGTGTGTTGAACACGAACCCCAGCATGTTTGCGGGCGTGCCCTTTTCGAAGCTTTCCTTGATGACTTTGCCTTGCTGTACGGCCGGAAAATCATAGGATTTTTCCCAGCGCGTCGGATTGCCCTCGATGAAGACGTCGAGCAACCCCTTCTTGAAGGATTCGAACAGCGAGGTTTCGTTGCGATAATATTCGATGGTCAGCGTGTCGAAATTGTCCGTGCCGCGCTTCGATGGAATATCCTTGCCCCAATAGTCCGGATTGCGCTTGTAGATGATGCGCTGGCCGGGCTGCACGCCGGACACCAGATAGGGGCCGCTTCCGATTGGCGGCTTCAACGTCGAGTTGCCGAAGGTGGCGGGGTCCACGGCATGTTTCGGAAGAACCGGCATGACCGATGCGATCAGCATCGGAAATTCGCGATCCGACTTGTCGTTGAAGTTAAATCGTACCGAGCGTTCGCCAGTCTTCTCGATCTTGTCGATTCGACTCATCCGATTGTTGAAGGGAGGGCGGCCCTTTTCGGTGAGAATCTGGTAGGTGAAAATAATATCATCCACCGTCACGGGCTGTCCGTCCGACCATTTCGCCTTGGGATCGAGGGTAAATTCCACCCATGTCCGCGCGGGATCAATGGCTACTTTTTCGGCCAGAAGCGGGTAGAGTGTGAAAGGCTCGTCGCGCGAACGCTGCATGAGGGTCTCGTAGACCAGACTGCCGAAGTCGCCATCGGTGAACAAACCACGCGCAGTCGTGCGCATGCTTTTCAGCACAAAGGGATTGAGGCTGTCGAAAGTGCCGACAACGCCCATGGTGAGCTTACCGCCCTTGGGCGCATCGGGATTGGCATAGGGAAAATTCTTGAAATCGGCGGGAAGCGCCACGTCCCCATGCATGGAAAGAGCATAATCCGGCGTCGTTGCTGTTTCGGCCTGTGCCGCGCGCACGGCGATTCCCGTCGCCGTGACGGCAAAAGCCGCCAGGAGCCCTAATTTGAGTCCCTGAGAAATTGTCGGCAGGAATTTTCTGCGCAAAAGAGCGATCAATCCGTTCAACTTCATTCGTCCATTGTAAGTAAGCGTGATGCGCTTGTTTTTAAGGAAATACGAAATAGCATTGATTCGTTAGGCGAAATTACCATGATCGTACAATATATGGGTATTTGGGGCGTGTTCCGTACGTTACAGTACAAATGAAAATGGTGTTTTTGCGAGATTCGGAGCCTTCCGAATTGAAACTGGTCTGGATTCGCGTCCACAGTCGTTGTAACACCGCCCCGGAATAGGATGGAGAGTCCTTAAGGTCACGCTGTTGCCGCATTTTCAAACCAGTGACGGTCTATCGCTGACTATACCAGAATACGGGAACTACAGATCAGAGCGTTGAAAGGAACCTGTTGATCATGTCCAGCACGAAGACAATCGCTGCCACAGCGTCTATGGCTGGGGCCATCGCTGGCGCGTTCGCCTTGCTTGCCTCCGCAACGATGCCTGCATCGGCCCAGCAGCCGCCGCAGGGTTGGTTCAAGGTCTGCTCGAAGCAGGAAGACAACGACATCTGCAACACGCAGAACATTGTCACTGCCGATTCCGGCCAGTTGCTGACGGCTGTTAACCTCATCGAGATCAAGGGCAAGATCAATCGCAAGATCTTCCAGGTCACCGTGCCGATTGGCCGCCTGATTCCGGCTGGCGTTGGCATGCAGATCGACAACAACAAAGCGGTAAAGCTTGAATACGGTATCTGCTTCCCGGATCGCTGCATTGCTGAAGCACCGCTGAACGACGATCTGATCAAGGCTCTTCAGAAGGGCAGCAAGCTGACGCTGACCTCGGTCAACTATCAGAACAAGCCGAACCCGATCCCGGTCGCTCTCACCGGCTTCTCGCAGGCTCTCACCGGCCCGGCTCTGAAGCAGTCGGAACTGGAAGACCGCCAGAAGGAACTTCAGGACGCAGTCCAGAAGAAGCAAAAAGATTTCGAAGCCAAGATGAAGGCTGAGCAGGACAAGGCCAAGGGCGCTGCCAACTAATCGGCAGAACCTCGGTAATGACAAAAGGGCGCTTTGGGCGCCCTTTTTCTTTGATTATCACTTTAAAAAGCGAAGCCATTTTAGTTGGAATGCTGCGATTTCACCCGATAGGTGCCGTTGTCGAGCCGGTCGAAAATCTCGTCGATCTGTGGATGACGCAAAGGCTCGCCGCTGACATCGGGCAGCAGATTCTGCTCTGACACATAGGCTACGTATTCGGATTCCGCATTTTCCGCGAAGAGATGATAGAAAGGCTGGTCGCGCTGAGGACGTGCATCTTCAGGTATCGACTCATACCATTCTTCTGTATTCGCAAATTCAGGATCCACGTCGAAGATAACACCCCTGAACGGGAACAGCCGGTGCTTCACAACCTGGCCGATTTGGAACTTCGCGTGTTTTATCTGTGTCATACCCATGAGACGTTATGTAGTTCACTGCCCGCCAAATTAAAGCGGGCGTGAAACATGAAGTTTTTGAAAGCAAGTGGTTATTTGCTGGCGTTGTCGCGTTGACGGTCTGCCAGCTTGGGGAGTTTGGGGAGAAAATGGCTGAAACCGCTGCCTGGACGCAGGCCTTCCCGCATGAAGAATGACCGCAATGGCGCGAAGGAACGCAGCATTTCCAGCCCGACACCGCGCGCAATCTGTGCAGGCAGCATGGGCGAAAGAAGCGAGCGGTTGAGCGCATCGACCGAGCTGGTACGAGCAAGAATATCGGGACGGCGTGCCCGATCATAAGCGCGGATCACACGATCCGAGCCCGGATCGACAGGATCACTTTCGATGGCTTTGACCAGGGTTTCCACGTCGCGCGTGCCAAGATTGAGGCCTTGCGCGCCGATGGGCGGAAAAACATGGGCTGCTTCGCCGATCAGGATGGTCCGCTTTGCAGCAAATGCACTGGGCACCAGACCGGATAGCGGCCAGGCTTGCGGGCGCACATCAATCTCGATCTGGCCGAGCATCGATTGCATCATTTCCTCGACCTGCGCGGCAAGAGCCTGATCATCCAGCGCGAGCAGGGCTTCGGCGCGTTCCGGGTTCACCACCCAGACAAGACTTGAACGCTTGCCTTTCAGAGGCACCTGCGTGAACGGGCCATGCTCGGTGTGAAACTCTGTAGAGATGTTTTCGTGGCTGATACTGTGGGCGAATGACAATACAACGGCGGTCTGCGGGTAGTTCCAGCGTCGCGCGCGAATGCCTGCGGCTTCGCGTGCGCCGGAATTGCGCCCATCGGCAGCGACCAGCAGACGGGCATGCAGCGTGTCGCCGCCCGTTACTGTAACCGTTACATGATCACCATTGGGGCGATATTCGATAGCGGATGCCGTATTGCGCTCGATATTGGCGCTTTCAGCGACGGCTTCAGCGAGCTTCGCATTCAGCACGGCGTTTGGAATATTATAGCCGAATGCCTCTTCGCCGATTTCACCGGCACGGAATGTGACTGTGGGGCTACGGACAAGGCGTTGCGTCGCATCGACTATGCGCATGGAAGCAAGCGGCGCCGCTTCAGGTTCAATGGACGACCAAACGCCGATTTGTTCAAGAAAGCGGATGGCGGGCATCATCAGCGCGGTGGTGCGGCGGTCGCCCTTATCCGTTTCGGGGCCGAGAAGAACGGTGCGGTAGCCTTTCGCGCCAAGCGCCAGCGCTGCCATCATGCCGGCAGGGCCGCCGCCGCTGATCACGATGTCAGTCATCGGCTTGTTCGCAACCAGATCGTTCATTTCGTTTCATCCTTCGTCGGGACGTATAGGCCAGAAGTGTGGATATGGAGATGATTCTTCCGTGCCGTTCTTAAGCAGCACTTAGACCGAAACGCAGGCAAAGGCCATTCTTCCGTGGAATTAAGGCTGATTTGCCTCACGCCTTACTTGCTCTTTGGAGCTTATTCGGGGAAAGCTTCCAGCAAGAACACGGCTTTTCTGGGATAGATCGCTTCACGATCCAACAGAACGGTTGGGGCGTCAGTTTGTTTGGTGTACATGCCCCGATGAGCCCAAGGTGAGCCCAGAGTAAGATTGAAATATAATCGCTGTATCTTCTGCGGAAATTGCGCGGCGACAAAACGGAATGGCGGACAGCGTGAAAACCAAACTGACCGGAAAACTTAAAGCCAAGAAAGTCACCGCGCCACAAGCCAAGGCGTTTTCCGTCCATCTGTTGACGGCATCCGGGTCTTTTCTGGCATTTCTGTCCATCGTCGCGGCAAGCGACGGGCGATATACCGCGATGTGGTGGTGGCTTGGCCTCGCGCTGTTCGTGGATGGCATCGACGGCCCGATCGCGCGCAAGCTCGAAGTCAAATATGTTCTGCCCAACTGGTCGGGCGAATTGCTCGACAATATCATCGATTACGTCACCTACGTTCTGATACCCGCCTTTGCGCTTTATCAAAGCGGCTTCATGGGGACGAACCTCTCCTTCATATCCGGTGCGATCATCGTCGTATCGAGCGCGATCTACTATGCCGATACCGGCATGAAGACGAAGGAGAACTTCTTCAAGGGCTTTCCGGTGGTCTGGAACATGGTGGTTTTCACCCTGTTCATCGTCAGGCCGGGAGAGTGGGTGGCATTCGGCACCGTGGTTGCTTCGGCGATTCTGTCGTTCCTGCCGATCAACTTCCTGCATCCGGTGCGCGTTGTGCGGCTCCGGGCGATCAATCTGACGGTGTTCCTGCTCTGGTGCGCCTTCGGTGCTATCGCGCTTTATTACATGCTGGATGCGCCACTTTGGGTTCGCGTGGGCATTTCGGTGACTGGGCTCTATATCTATTTCATAGGTGCAATCATGCAGTTCTTCCCAGGTCTCGGGCGCACAGCCGCCGTTATTGAGGCCGAGAAAGCTGCAGCTGCAAAAAAGAGCGGAGACGTATGATGATCAATGCCATTCGCGTTCATCAGAACGGCGGGCCTGAAGTTCTGAACTATGAGCAGATTGAAATTGGAGAGCCGGGGCCGGGTGAAGCGAAGGTCCGGCATGAGGCGGTAGGTCTCAATTTCATCGACGTTTATTTCCGCACGGGTCTCTACAAGGCGGCACAAATGCCGTTTACGCCCGGCAATGAGGGCGCAGGCACGGTTACTGCCATTGGTGCAGGCGTTGAAAATGTGAAAATCGGCGACCGCGTCGCTTATGTGGCAACGCCGGGCTCCTATGCGGACGAGCGCATCTTGCCCGCCGACCGTCTGGTGATCGTGCCGGAGAGCATTGATCTCAAGACCGCCGCCTCCATGATGCTGAAGGGCATGACCGCACAATATCTGCTGCGCCGCACGTTTCGCGTTGAAGCCGGGCAGACGATCCTTTTCCATGCTGCGGCTGGCGGTGTCGGCCTGATCGCAGGGCAGTGGGCCAAGCATCTTGGCGCAAGGGTCATCGGCACGGCCGGATCGCCAGAAAAAATCGCGCTCGCGAAAAAGCATGGCTATGACCATGTCATCAATTATCGCACGGAAAATTTTGCCGAAAAGGTGCGTGAACTGACCAATGGCGAAGGCGTGGATGTCGTCTACGACTCTGTCGGTCGCGATACCTATATGGGCTCGCTGGATGTCCTCAAGCCGCTTGGCATGTTCGCCTGTTTCGGTCAGTCGTCGGGCGTTATTCCGCCTTTCGACCTCGGTTTGCTGGCGCAGAAGGGTTCGCTTTTTGCAACCCGCCCGACGCTGTTCAACTATGTTGCCAAGCGTCCCGATCTTGAAAAGACCGCAGCCGAGCTTTTCGACGTTGTGGGCAGCGGTGCTGTGAAGATCGAAATCAATCAGACTTATGCCCTGAAGGACGCCCGCAAGGCGCATGAGGAATTGGAAGCACGCAAGACTACAGGAACCAGCATTTTACTCCCGTAATGCTCGACACTGACAGGGTGAAGCCTGACAGCTATCAGGAGCCGGTGTGCATATAGCTCGCACAATCTGATTTTGTTCTTCCCAAGAGCAAATTTGCTAGCTAATGTTTAAGAAAAATATCGGGGAATAATGTCAGCTAATTTAACCGACCGGCCTCTTCTGGATGTCCGCCGGCTCACGAAAGTATTTGGGCAGCTCAGAGCTTGCGATGGGGTTGATCTCACCATTGCCAAGGGTGAAATTCACGCGCTGCTGGGTGAAAACGGCGCCGGAAAATCCACTTTCGTCAAAATGCTGTTCGGTGCTTTGCAGCCGCTTGAAGGCGAAATCGTCTGGAAAGGCCAAAGCGTCGTCATTGGTGAACCTGCCGCCGCAAGAAAACTCGGCATCGGCATGGTTTTTCAACATTTTTCGCTGTTTGACTCGCTGACTGCCGCTGAAAACATCGCCCTATCGCTGGATCGTTCGCTGTCCTTGTCGGATGTGGCGAGGCGAGCGGGTGAAGTCGGCAAGACCTATGGCTTGCCGGTCGATCCGCAGGCTCATGTCGGCGACCTTTCAGTTGGTGAGCGTCAGCGTATCGAAATCGTACGCTGTCTGTTGCAGGAACCGGACCTGATCATTCTGGATGAACCGACCTCGGTTCTGACGCCGCAGGAAGCCGACCGCCTGTTTGAAACGCTGGAGCGGCTGAAGGCTGAAGGCAAATCTATTCTCTATATCAGCCACCGTCTGGAAGAGGTAAAGCGCCTTTGCGACCGCGCGACGGTGTTGCGCCACGGCAAGGTGGTCGGGCATTGCGATCCGCGCAAGGAAACGGCGGCATCGCTCGCCCGCATGATGGTTGGTAATGACATCAAAGTCGTGGCCCGCAGCCCGATGGATGCTCCGGCAACACGGACCGAAGCGCTGTTTGATATCAAGTCACTGTCTCAGCCGCCACGTGGACCATTCTCCACAGCGCTGAAGAATATCTCGCTTTCGGTGGCGGCAGGCGAAGTTGTCGGCATTGCTGGCGTTGCGGGCAACGGGCAGGGCGAGTTCTTCGAGGCGATTTCCGGTGAGGTGCTGCAATCTGCGGCCTCGACCGTGCGCATTCGCGGCAAGGATGCGGGCAGGCTTGGCATCAGCGAACGGCGGATGATGGGTGCAGCTTTTGTGCCGGAAGAGCGGCTCGGCCACGGTGCTGTACCATCGCTGCCGCTGACCGATAATCTGTTTTTGTCGCGATACAAGACCGACGCGAAGGCCTTCTTGCGTGGCGGCGCACTGAAGCTCATAGCCGAAAGCGCGCTGCATTCCGCCGCCCGGCGTATCATCGAGCGCATGGATGTGCGTAAAAGCGCGGAAAATCCGCCAGCTTCTGCATTGTCTGGCGGCAATTTGCAGAAATTCATCATCGGTCGCGAACTCGACCGGTCTCCATCGGTCATGGTCGTCAACCAGCCGACATGGGGCGTCGATGCGGGTGCTGCAGCCCATATCCGGCAGGCCCTCGTGGATTTGGCCCGTTCCGGCTCTGCCGTTCTCGTCATCAGCCAGGATCTCGATGAACTTTTTGAAATCAGCGACCGGATTGCCGTCATGAATCACGGTCAGCTTTCCGACCCTATGCCTGTTGCTGAAGTAACGCTTGAGAAGATTGGCCTGCTGATGGGCGGCATTTCCGATGAGGCGTCGGCGAATACAGCTGAGACACGTGCAGCCTGATGCGGATCGAACTCGTCAAACGTCCCCAGCCGTCGAAAATTTTCAGCGCCTTGTCGCCTTTGCTGGCTTTGGCGCTTACCTTCATTTTCGGGGGACTCGCCTTTGCCTTAATGGGCAAAGACCCTTTCAACGCGCTTTACGTGTTCTTCGTCGAGCCTTTGTTCGATATCTGGTCGTGGCATGAATTGCTGGTCAAGGCTGCGCCGCTGATCCTGATCTCGGTTGGCCTGTGCGTCTGCTTTCTGTCGAATAACTGGAATATTGGCGCCGAAGGGCAATTCATCATGGGTGCCGTCGCAGGCTCCATCTTGCCGGTGCTGTTTCCCGACTTCCAGTCATGGATTGTTCTGCCGCTGATGATGCTGATGGGCATGGCGGGCGGCGCCGCCTATGCGTCGGTTCCGGCCTTCCTCAAAGTGCGCTTCAACACCAACGAAATTCTCACCAGCCTGATGCTGGTCTATGTGGCGCAGCTCTTTCTCGACTGGTTGGTGCGCGGACCGTGGCGGAACCCGGAAGGCTACAACTTCCCCGAAACGCGCCAGTTCAACGAAAGCGCCATTCTGCCGGAAATCTGGAGTGAATCGGGGCGCGCTCATTGGGGCTTCCTTCTGGCGCTAATCGCCGCCGTGCTGGTCTGGTTTATGCTTAAGCACACGCTAAAGGGCTTCGAGGTCAAGGTTATTGGCCAGAGCCCGCGGGCGGGGCGTTTTGCAGGTTTCAGTTCTGGCAAGTTGGTTTTCTTTGTCTTTGCCGTTTCGGGCGCGCTTGCCGGGCTTGCCGGTATTGCGGAAACATCCGGTGCTATCGGGCAGCTTCGTCCGGTGATTTCGCCGGGTTATGGTTTCACCGCAATCATCGTCGCGTTTCTGGGGCGGCTCAATCCGCTCGGTGCAATCGCGGCGGGGCTTGTGTTGGCGCTGTCCTATCTTGGCGGCGAGGCGGCGCAGGTTGCCATTGGCATTTCAGAAAAATCGGCGCGCGTGTTCCAGGGGATGATCCTGTTCTTCGTGTTGGCTTGCGATACGCTCATTCTCTACCGCATTCGTTTTGTAAGCGCGCGAAAAGCGGGAAAGGCCTGATCCGATGGAACTGACCCAGGCCATTCTTCTTACAATTGCCACCGCCGCAACGCCGCTGCTGATCGCAGCCATTGGCGAACTGGTTGTGGAACGCTCCGGTGTGCTCAATCTCGGCGTTGAAGGCATGATGCTGATGGGCGCTGTTTCCGGCTTTGCCGCAGCGCAGCTTACTGGCTCTGCTTGGCTCGGCCTTTTGGCGGGCATTGCCGTTGGAACCTTGTTTTCAGCCATTTTCGGTTTCCTGACGCTCACACTTGTTACCAATCAGGTGGCGACCGGCCTCGCGCTGACCATTCTGGGCATCGGCGCTTCGGCTATGCTGGGCGAGAGTTTTGTCGGTATTCCGGGCGTGCGGCTCGACGCTATCTATATTCCTTATCTCACAGACATTCCTCTGGTCGGGCGGTTCCTGTTCGGGCAAGACCCGATCTTCTATTTCTCGCTGTTGCTGGTTGCTGGCGTGACGTGGTTCCTGTTTCGGACACGCGCGGGTCTTACCTTGCGCGCCATCGGCGATAGTCACGGTTCCGCTCATGCGCTTGGCGTGCATGTGGTGCGCACACGCTATCTGGCGGTGTTGTTCGGCGGGGCCTGCGCTGGCCTTGCGGGCGCGCAACTCTCGCTCGTCTATGTGCCGCAATGGGTGGAAAACATGACGGCCGGTCGCGGCTGGATCGCACTTGCGCTCGTGGTTTTCGCCTCGTGGCGGCCATGGCGGGTGCTGATCGGGGCTTATCTTTTCGGTGCGGTCACCATCGGGCAGTTGCATGCGCAGGCACTTGGATTTGGCATGCCATCACAGTTGCTGTCGGCCTTGCCTTATCTCGCGACCATCGTGGTGCTGGTGATCATCTCGCGCAACAAACGCCTGACGATGATGAACACGCCCGCATCGCTCGGCAAGCCGTTCGTACCGGACAGGTAGGGGTTAAACGAAAGCTGCTCCCAACAGTTTTTGTTTTGAATATTGGGTGTCAACAAGGAGTGCAGGGAACATGAAAAAGACGCTTATGGCCTTCGCTACAGCTGCGAGCTTTATGCTCGGCGGCGCGGCGCATGCGGAAGAAAAACTGAAAATCGGCTTCATCTATATCGGACCTCCGGGCGATTTCGGCTGGACCTATCAGCATGATCAGGCGCGCAAGGAACTGGTTGAGGCTCTTGGCGACAAGGTCGAGACGACCTATCTCGAAAACGTGCCGGAAGGTGCTGACGCCGAGCGCTCCATCGAACGTTTGGCGCGCGCCGGTAATACCCTGATCTTCACGACCTCGTTTGGTTACATGGACCCGACGATCAAGGTCGCCAAGAAGTTCCCCAAGGTGAAGTTCGAGCACGCCACCGGTTATAAGACCGCCGACAATGTCTCGGTCTATAATGCGCGTTTCTATGAAGGCCGGTATGTTCAGGGACAGATCGCCGCAAAGCTCTCCACCAAGGGCGTAGCAGGCTATATTGCCTCCGTGCCGGTGCCGGAAGTGGTGCAGGGCATCAACGCTTTCATGCTGGGTGCGCAGTCGATCAACCCGGATTTCAAGGTCAAGGTCATCTGGGCCAATTCGTGGTTCGATCCGGGCAAGGAAGCCGATGCCGCCAAGGCGCTGATTGATCAGGGCGTCGATATTCTGACCCAGCACACCGATTCCACTGCCGCCATTCAGGTTGCAGCCGAACGCGGTATCAAGGCCTTCGGTCAGGCTTCGGACATGATCAAGTTTGCGCCAAAGACGCAGCTGAGCGCCACCATTGACGAATGGGGTCCATATTATATCGACCGCGCCAAGGCTGTTCTCGATGGCACATGGAAGAGCCAGGACATCTGGTGGGGCATGAATGAAGGCCTCGTCAAGATGGCGCCGTTCACCAACATGCCGGATGACGTGAAGAAAATGGCCGAGGAAACCGTGGCCAAGATCAAGTCCGGCGAGTTGAAGCCGTTCACCGGTCCGATCAAGAAGCAGGACGGTTCGGAATGGCTCAAGGCTGGCGAACATGCTGACGACAAGACCTTGCTTGGCATGAACTTCTACGTCGCGGGCGTGGACGACAAGCTGCCACAGTAAGCCCCTTATACAGGCTAAAAAAGAAGGGTGCTTTCGGCGCCCTTTTTCTTTTGGATATTGAAGACTGTGCTGCTTTCTTAAAGCGCATCCCGAAAAGTGTGAAACGGTTTTCGGACAAGATGCGCGTTAAAATAAAGGAATAGAGCGCGTTTCGATCTGATTCAATCAGATCGAAACGCGCTCTAAAGCGATAGTTTAAGGCCTTCGTGGCTGTCGGTGAAGCCGAGCGACTGATAAAAGCGCAGGGCATCGGAGCGGGATTTGTCGGTGGTAAGCTGCACCAGTCCGCAGCCCCGTTCACGGCATTTCTCGATGGCCCATTCGATCATCTGACGACCGATGCCGCCGCCACGAATATCGCTGGCGATGCGCACGCTTTCAATCTGGCCGCGCCATTGGCCCATGCGGGACAGGCCCGGAATGAAGCTCAGTTGCATGCAGCCGATAATCCGCTCGTCTTGCTCGACGACCGCCAGAAACTGGTTCGGGTCGGCATCAATGGCAGCAAAGGCGTTCCGGTATTCGTCGCGCAACGGCAGGCCTGGGTCTTCCCGCTTTACGCCAAGCGCATCATCGGCAAGCATGGCGACGACTGCCGCCACATCTGCCGATGTTGCTTTTCTGATGGCAATGGCTGCCGAAGCCGCCATTAGACCGCGATGCCGTGCAGATCGTATGCGTCGCTCGCTTCGACCTTCACAGTAACGATATCGCCAACGCGCAGCGGACGACGCGACTGGATATGCACACTGCCGTCGATTTCCGGCGCGTCATAGCGGGTGCGGCCCTTGGCAATCGTGCCGTTCGCTTCATCGATAATGACGGGCAGGCGCTTACCAACCTTCTTCTTGAGAAGATTGGTGGAAATCTGCTGCTGCTTGGCCATGAAACGATGCCAGCGCGATTCCTTGATTTCTTCCGGCACCTGTTCGAGGCCGAGATCATTGGCTTTTGCGCCCTTGACCGGCTCATATTTGAAGCAGCCAGCGCGTTCGATCTTGGCTTCGTCAAGCCAGTCGAGCAGCAGCTGGAAATCCTCTTCTGTTTCACCGGGATAGCCGACGATGAAAGTCGAGCGAACGGCCAGATCAGGGCAGGTTTCGCGCCATGCCTGAATGCGGCGCGAGGTCTTTTCCTGATGCGCCGGGCGGCGCATGTTTTTCAGAACAGCAGGCGAAGCATGCTGGAACGGAATGTCGAGGTAAGGCAGGATTTTGCCTTCCGCCATCAATGGAATGACTTCATCGACATGCGGGTAAGGGTAGACATAGTGCATCCGCACCCAGACGCCCATGTCACCCAGTTCGCGCGACAGATCTAGGAACTTTGTGCGAACCGTGCGGTCCTGCCACATGGCTTCCTGATACTTGATGTCGAGGCCGTAGGCGCTCGTATCCTGCGAAATGACGAGGATTTCCTTGACGCCGGCAGTCACCAGCTTTTCGGCCTCGCGCAGCACCTGATCAATCGGGCGCGAGACGAGATCGCCGCGCAGCGCCGGAATGATGCAGAAAGAGCAGCGGTTGGAACAGCCTTCAGAAATTTTCAGATAGGCGTAGTGGCGCGGCGTGAGCTTCACACCTTGCGGCGGCACCAGATCAACGAACGGATCATGTGCTGGCGGGGCGGCTTCGTGCACGGCGCTCATTACACTTTCATAGGCCTGCGGGCCGGTGATGGCGAGCACGTTCGGGTGACGTTCGCGGATGACATCCGGTTCCGCACCGAGGCAACCGGTAACAATCACCTTACCGTTTTCGTTGAGTGCGAGGCCGATGGCGTCAAGCGACTCGTCGCGTGCGGAATCGAGAAAGCCGCATGTGTTGACGATTACCAGATCGGCGCCGTCATGCTTGCGGGAGATTTCATAGCCTTCCGAGCGGAGGCTGGTGATGATGCGTTCGGAATCGACCAGCGCCTTCGGGCAGCCAAGTGAAACGAAACTGACGCGCGGTGCGCTCATTGGGGGAACCTTGCAAATTTCGGAAATTGCGGGCGCAATACCACGACAAAGGGGCCAAGGTAAAGCTTGGATGCCATGAGTGGTTGCCGCAGCGCGGCAATAAAAAAGCCGGGACTGGAGGTCCCGGCTTCGGAGCACCTGGAAAAACAGGCTTATTCGGCTGCGTCCGCAGGAGCGGCGTTCAGCTGGCCGTAGCGCTCTTCACCGATTTTCGCCAGCAGGTCGAGCTGGGTTTCGAGGAAGTCGATGTGGCCTTCTTCGTCTGCCAGAAGCTCGTCAAAAAGCTGCTTGGAAACGTAGTCGCCGAGCTGATCGCAGATTTCGCGCGACTTCTTGTAGGAAGCGCGGGCGTCATATTCACCGGCAAGATCGGCTTCCAGAACTTCCTTGACGTTCTGGCCGATGCGCAGTGGTGCGAGAGTCTGCAGGTTTGGGTGACCTTCGAGGAAGATGATGCGGTCGATGATCTTGTCAGCGTGATGCATCTCTTCGATGGATTCTTCGCGCTCTTTCTTGGCAAGACGCGTGAAACCCCAGTCGTTCAGCAGGCGGTAGTGCAGCCAATACTGGTTGACGGCACCGAGCTCAAGAAACAGAGCCTCGTTAAGCCGCTCGATGACCTTTGGTTCGCCTTTCATTCCATGAACTCCCGAATTTTTCGCGTAGAGAACGTACACGATCCATGAACTGGATGACGTTTTCGTCCATTTGGTTGTGACGAAGATGATACTCTTCAGTCACCCTTATGATCGTTTCTACGACGTTTGGGAAGCAGCCGCAGCAGCGGCCGCGCTTGGACATGGCATTATAGACGGTGCCGGGAACGATAAGCTGCCAGCAGTCCTGATCGAGAAGTTCGATCACAACGGCTTCGATATCTTTATCGGTAATGACGTTACAGCTGCAAACTAGCATGAGACGAATACTCCCATACCGTTCTGGCAGTAAAAACCTGACGCGGAATACGAAAAATGGAGGAAGTCTACCTGATTGCCCGGTACTTCTACTTCAAGACTGCTGCTGGAAACGCGCAGCGTTATTTTACTGGTGGCGCAAGGCCAAGATGAACCGGACAATGGTTCCTCCAATTGCAAGGGTTAAAGGCCCGAACATTAAAGGTCTATTTAGGCGGTCTATTAAACTCACCAAACTAGGTCAGGTTATGGCTGGGGAGCAGGGTATCTGTCAAATTCTATGTTTTTGAAATGTTCTAAAAAACAATTACTTAGAATCATTCTAAATATGAGTTAACTACCCATGTTTACACATGAATTGGGTGTTTAAATGCTTCGTCGGCAATGGTGTAAAAGCATCGCCGACAAAAGTTGCGCCATTTCGCCGCACCTTGTGGAAAAGGTGCTCGAGACAGTGGCTTACGCGCCTTCGACGGCGCTGAAGCCTTCGAACTGTGGTGGTCCGAGATAAAGAGGCTTGTTGGTTCCGGCATTGCGGTGCGCATCGCGGAACTGTTCGGACTTGGTCCAGAAGGTGAAATCGTCACGGCTGCGCCAGACCGTATGGGAAGCATACAGCGTATAGCCTTCCTCTTCATTGGTCGCGCCGCGCAGCAGGTGGAACGTTTCGAAGCCCGGAAGCTCGGAAAGCGTGGAATCGCGATTTTTCCAGACGGCTTCGAAATCGGCTTCACTACCGACGCGTACCTTGAAGCGATTCATGGCTATGAACATGGCTCATCCTTTTCCATTGGGTTTGGACTGGCTTTCGATCGACTATAACGGGTTTTCTGGTCGGCATGGCCAGAAACCTGAATTCGAATTTCCGGCGCGTGCGGTGGTAGTGCCGCACGCGCCGCGTCACATCTCGGGATCAGAAGGCCGCAGCCGCGGTCAGAGGTTGGCCAGCCTTCAAAGATGCGACGGTTAGATCATGTCCCGGGCACATTGGGATGGTTGTGCCCGGGCACTTGCCTCGGATCAGAACTGGAACTGTGTCGCCACGAGGAACGTACGTCCCTGACCCGAACCAGACGTGCTCAGGAATGGCGTGTAGCTTTTGTCGAACAGGTTGTTGACCTTCAGCGTCAGGTCCACGTTGTCGGTGAACTTGTAGTTTGCGAACACATCTACAAGGCCATAGCTGTCGGACTGGGTAACGCCAGCGTAACCGACGGTATCGCCGCCCGAAACATAGGAGTAGCGACCGCCAACCGTCAGCTTGCGTTCGAGGAAACGCGCACCGCCGCTAACCGAGAAGACATCATCCGGCATATACTGACCTGCACCGAGACCCGGGGTCTGCGCCGGAAGATCCGACTTCGAGTGCGTATAGGTAATGCCGCCGAAGGCCATGCCCGCGTCATACATCGCTTCGAGTTCGAAGCCGCGCACCTGCGAGGTGCCGTCGACATTGACGAACTGGTACTTGCGATAGGTCGGGTTGAACGTGGACGTGATGTAATCCTCGACATCCATGTCATAATAATCGGCCTTCAGGCGCAGCGAGTCTCCAGCAAGAAACAGATCGTCTTTCTTGACGTTGACGCCGATTTCCCAACCCTTCTGGGTTTCAGGCGAAAGGGTCGGATTCGGCAGGAAGCTGACGCTTGTCGAGCCGGGATGGTTGCCGCCCAGCATGGTTTCCTGAAGGGTTGGCGAACGCATGCTCTGAGAATAGGTTATGTATGGCTGTAACCAGTCGGTCGCGTTGATCGCCAGCGTGATTTTTGGATCGAGACGCTGCTTGGAAATATCGACGTCATAGACGCCGTTTTCGCCAAAGCCAGCCAGTCCAGTGTCGGCGCTGCCCGACGTTTTGAAGAAGTCGTAGCGCAGGCCCGCGATCAGGTCGACAATGCCATAGCTGAACGTGGTTTCGGAGAACACCGCGCCGTTGCTGCTGCGTCCGTCCACTGGATTGACGCCGGAATTGTCGCCCGAGATATCATCACGGAAATACTCGACGCCGTAGTTCCACTTGACGCCGACTTCGCCGACATTGAAGCGCGATGTGTTCGAAATGTCGAAACCATAGCCCTTGTCGGTGATGCTACGGCCTGTCGCGCTGCCCGGAAGGCCCGTGGACAGGCTGTTGTAATAGGTCATGTCAAGGCGGTTGTAGTAAGCGTTGACATGCAGGTCGATCAGGTCGTTATCCGACGGATTGTAGCTGTAATTGGCTGTGAACGTCTTGTTCTTGACATTCTGGTCGTAGGAATTGGCGCCAAAGTCGTTGTTGTAGAAAACACCGCCAAGCGACAGCTTGTGATCTTCGCCGAAACCGAATTCGGTCTTGACGAGGCCGGAGGTCAGTTCCTGTCCGGTATCCGGCTGCTCGACGCCATCGCCATCCTTGTAGTTCTTGGAATCGCGGCGGCTGATGGCTGCGGCAACACCCATCGAATTGACGCGTGCACCGGCAGCGAGCATTTCGGAGAAGCCGACGCCATTGCTGCCCCAGGAGGCACGTCCGAGAACACCATATTGCTGGCCCTGGCGGACGATGTCGTCCACGCCAAGCGTGCGGAAGTTGACGCTGCCTGCAAGCGCGCCGCCACCGGCACCAGTCACTGCGCCGCGCGAAATGTCGATATCGGCGAGAAGGTTCGGATCGACATAGGTGAAGCCCTGTGCCTCATGGCCGGTGAAGCGGAAGTTCTGGCGAACACCGTCAACCATCATGTTGACGCGTCCGGAACCTTCAAAGCCGCGAATATTGACGGCAACGCCCGGCTGGGAGCCGTTCGTGCGGGTGAAAACGCCCGGCTTGTCGCGCAGCACATCATCCAGCTTCACATCGCCATTACGGCGCAGCTCTTCACTGGAAACGGTGCTGACTGCGGCGGGCGTATTGTAGGTCGTATCGCCCTTTGCACCATCGCCCTTGATGGTGATCGTCTTTAGCTTAACGTCGCTTTCGCTCTCGGCTGCTTTCTGTTCCTGCGCGAGTGACTGCGATGCCATCGCGACAAGAATGACGGCGAGCCCGCTGCTCGCCAGGAATGAACGCTTGTGTACCCCACCAGTCGCCCGCATTGCTGTATTTCCTCTGCGCAAGTGTGCTCCCACCGACCTGAGACTCGGCAGGAAAGCCTAAGAATTCAATTGTTTAGAATGCTTCCAATATGGAGGCTGCTCTGCTGGCTGGCGAAGACGAATTCTTCGTGGCTTGCGCTGGAAGGGCGAGATTTAAACTTGACTCGATTAATCCAGTAATGCAGTGATTAGTAAACATGACTAACGATGTCAACAAATCAATTTCGTCACTAACAGACGGATATCGTTTTGTGAAAAACGTGGCTTCCCAGCGAAGCTTTTAAGTCAAAGGCAGGCAGGAAAATGAACAGGCGTATTCATATAGACATGCAAGTGCGTTTGCCCCGCGGGCACGCCGCCGACCGTTCTGCCAACCGCATGATCGACGGTCCGGCGATCGATAACACCGGTGAACGCGCCGCGCCCACGATTCGCGCGACCCTCAAGGACGCGCAGATCAAGACTTATGGCAGCCGCGAACTTTTCGACGGCTCCCGCGAGGTAGGGATAGAGCATGGCGGATCGCTCTATCGCCTCAAGATTACCCGCCAAGGCAAGCTCATTTTGAACAAGTAGGCACGACTCTCATGACGCAACATTCCAAGCCCTCCCCAGAGCAGATTCTCCAGGCACGGGCGGACAACCCGAAGGCGCGCGAACGCGATTTCGCACAAAGCTTCGGTATTTCTGAAGCCGATTTCGTTGCTGCCCATTGCGGTCTCGACGATGATGCCGCCATCTCGGCCCGCCGCATTCGTGCCGATGTCGAGACATTGCTTAAGCACGCTTCGAGCCTTAGCGAAGTTATGGCGCTGACGCGCAATGAAAGCGTGGTGCACGAAAAGATCGGGCCGTTTGAAAAGGCCGTTTGGGGTCCGCATGCATCGATCGTGCTGGGAAAGCAGATCGACCTGCGTATTTTCCCAAAGCATTGGGTACACGGTTTTGCCGTTCGTAAGAAAGACGGTGAAGAAGTGCGTCGCAGCCTTCAGTTCTTCGATGCGTCCGGTGAAGCGGTGCACAAGATCCATCTGCGTCCGGCATCCGATGTTGATGCCTATGAGGCACTCGTCACCGAACTTCTGCTTGATGATCAATCGGGTTCTATCGAAACGACCGCGATTGCGCCGAAAGGTGCAAAGGCCAATGTCGCGCTTGTCGATACCGATGCCTTCCGCGAACGTTGGAGCGCTTTGACCGATGTGCACCAGTTCATGGGGCTGTTGAAGGATTTTGGCGTGGATCGCCATCAGGCCGTGCATCTTGCTGGACAGGATTTCGCGTGGCGCGTTGATCTTTCATCTGTGGAAGCCATGATGAATCATGCCGTGCAGCAGCAGTTGCCGATCATGTGCTTTGTCGGCAATCGCGGTTGCATCCAGATTCACACCGGGCCTATCCATGAGATCAAGATGATGGGTCCGTGGCTCAATGTTCTCGATCCGACCTTCCACATGCATCTTCGTATCGATCACATTGCCGATGCGTGGGTTGTGCGCAAACCGACCAAGGACGGTCACGTCACCTCGCTGGAAGCTTATGACGCCAATGGCGAACTGATCGTTCAGTTCTTCGGTGAGCGTCATGAGGGCGAGGCGGAGCTGGCCGACTGGCGCATGATTGCCGAAAATCTGCCGCGTCTTCCGCGGTCGACGGCTGCATAGGACGCGCGTCATGTCTGTCATTTCAGCACGTTTCATGCGCGTTGCCGCTGTCGCCGCTATGGTTTGGTCGCTGGGTGCTTGCATTGCCGGTGCCGATACCGTCGAACGGTTTGCCGATACGTCACGCATTGTCTCTGTCGGCGGACCGCTGACGGAGATCGTCTATGCGCTTGGCGCGGAAAAAATGCTCGTCGCACGCGACCAGACCAGCACATATCCTGCGGAATCGAAGGCTCTGCCAGATGTCGGTTACATGCGCCAGCTTGCACCGGAAGGGGTGTTGTCGGTCAATCCGACGGGCATTCTGCTTATCCAAGGCAGCGGGCCGCAAGACACACTGGAAGTTTTGAAAAAAGCCTCTGTGCCGATGGTTATCGTGCCGGAAAACTACACCGGCGAAAGCGTCATCGCGAAGATCGAGGCTGTCGGCAAGGCGCTTGGTCTTGAAGACAAAGCCAAGGTGCTGGCGGATAGCGTCGCGGGTGATCTTCAGGCTGCCGAAAAGGCAGCTGCCGCGCACGAAAAGCGCAAGCGCGTGCTGTTCGTCTTGAACGGTGCTGGCGGACGCCTGATGGCATCAGGAACCGGCACGGCGGCTGACGGCATGATCAAGCTTGCAGGCGGCGTGAACGTTATCACCGAATATCCCGGTTACAAGCAGTTGACCGACGAAGCCATCGGCAAGGCCGCACCGGATATGATTTTGATGATGAATACCGGCGGCGACGGTGTTGGCCCGGATGATCTTCTCAAGAATCCGGCGATTGCCAGTACGCCTGCCGGACGCGCCAAAAATGTCGTCGCCATGGACGCGCTTTATCTGCTGGGCTTCGGCCCGCGCACGGGCGCTGCCATTCGTGAACTGTCGGCGAAACTCTACGATACGCCAGCAGGACAATAGTCGGATCAGGCATCCGAATGAGGAATAAGCAAATGACCAGCCAAGGTCGTGTGGCAGGCGGAGAGCCCTTCACCATGCGTCATCGAGCCGGAGACAGTCGGAAAAACACTGGTGCAGCTGGAAAGGCCGGGGATCGCACGCAGCGCGCGCGTATCGTGCTGGCTGCGCTCGGCGTTGCGCTGTGCCTTACGGCCCTGTTCAGCCTCACGGCTGGCGCTTCGGATGCTTCCATTCTCACGCTGCTGCGTGGATTTGTGAGCGGTGAGGGGGCGGAGACCTTCCAGCGCGATCACCTGATCATCATGGAAATCCGCCTGCCGCGTATCATCCTTGGCATGTTGATCGGTGCGGGGCTCGCCGTATCCGGTGCCGTCATGCAGGGGCTGTTCCGCAATCCGCTGGCTGATCCCGGTCTGGTGGGCGTGGCGTCGGGCGCCAGTCTCGGCGCTGTGTCGATGATTGTGCTCGGCGGCAGCGTTCTGGCGCCGGTTATCGCGGTTCTGGGTATCTACGCACTGCCATTGGCGGCCTTCTTCGGCGGGCTTGCCACAACCTTGTTGCTATACCGGGTTGCGACGCGGCGCGGGCGCACATCGGTTGCCACCATGCTTTTAGCGGGCATTGCGCTTGGCGCACTGGCGGGTGCTGCAACTGGCGTTCTGGTCTACATGGCTGATGACCGCCAGTTGCGGGATCTGACTTTCTGGGGGCTTGGCTCGCTTGCAGGCGCGACCTGGAGCAAGATCGTCGCAGCCGGGCCGATCATCGCCGTGGTGTTGATTGCAGCGCCGATGCTGGCGCGTGGTCTCAACGCGCTTGCACTGGGCGAAGCCGCTGCTGGACATCTCGGCATTCAGGTGCAGCGCATCAAGAATGTCGCCATCGTCACCGTTGCTGCGGCCACTGGGGCAACAGTTGCGGTAGCTGGTGGCATCGGCTTTATCGGTATCGTGGTGCCGCATATGCTGCGTCTCAGCATCGGCCCGGATCACCGCTATCTTCTGCCCGCGTCGGCGCTGCTGGGCGCTATCCTGCTTCTGCTTGCCGATGCGGTCAGCCGCACCATCGTTGCACCGGCGGAACTGCCCATCGGTATCATCACCGCCATGTGCGGTGCGCCGTTCTTCCTCTGGATATTGCTGCGTCAGCGCGGCCTTCTTGATCTGTGAGGTTGCCATGATTGAAACGAGGTCACTCAGCGTTCGTCTTTCGGGCAAGGCGATCATCGAGAATATCGATTTCACGGCGCGGGCCGGTGAAATCACGGCAATTGTCGGCCCGAATGGATCGGGCAAGACGACACTCTTGCGCGCACTGTCGGGCGATGCGCCGTTCACGGGTGAAGCGCTGCTGGACGGTCGGCCCTTTGCGGATTTCAAGCCATGGGAAATGGCGGCCCGCCGTGCGGTGCTGCCGCAGGCCAGCGCCTTGTCCTTTCCCTTCACGGTGCGTGAGATCGTCGGCATCGGTTTGACTGGTGGTTACAGCGGCCTGTCACGCGATCTTGAGATAGGCTTGCCCGATCTCGCCTTGCAACGGGTAGACCTTGGCGGTTTCGGCGGCAGGCTTTATCAGGAGCTTTCCGGTGGCGAACAGCAACGGGTACAGCTTGCCCGCGTGTTGTGCCAGGTCTGGATGCCGGTTGTTGACGGCTCCGCGCGTTATCTTTTTCTGGATGAGCCGATTTCAAGCCTCGATATCAGGCACCAGATCGTCGTGATGGAAATCGCACGGGATTTTGCCGCCGAAGGCGGCGGGGTGATCGCCATTCTGCATGATCTCAATCTCACGGCGATGTTTGCCGACCGGATTGCGGTCATATGTCAGGGCAAACTTGATACAATCGGCACACCGCAAGAAGCGCTGACCGATGAGCGGCTGGAGCGCGTTTATGAATGCGCGCTGCGGGTAGGGGTGCCGCCTGCGCGGGGTGTGCCGTTCGTTTTGCCGCAATCGGCCTATCGCGCCGCCGCCGAATAAAAGCAGACGCATTAAAAAAGGTCCGGTTTTCACCGGACCTTTTGATTTGCGCTATCTATGAGCTTAACTCGCGACGCGCTGTTCTTCCATTTCGTCTAGACCGAGCAGCGCGCGCACATTCGGACGGGCCTTTACGAGGTCTGAAATGCTATATTTCATCAATACGCCGAAGAAGGCGTTGAGCGCTTCACGCAGAGCCGAGTTCAGGGCGCAGCTGTCGACCAGCGGGCACTCGGTCGCATCGTTTTCGAAGCATTCCGCCATGGCGAAGTTTTCTTCGGTGACGCGCACCACATCGAACAGGCTTATGTCATTGGCTGCTCGGCCAAGGCGCACACCGCCATTACGACCGCGCACGGTTTCAACCAGTCCGTTTTCCACGAGCGGCTGCAGAATCTTGAAAAGAAACAGCTCCGAAACGCTATAAGCGCGAGCGATTTCCGGAATGCGGCTCAGCTTGCCTTCATTCGCGGCACAATACATGAGTATCCGAACGGCATAATTCGTCTGGCGAGTAAGGCGCATGACAGTTCCTTTCAGCACGTCCCAGAGCATTTTCAAACCCGACCAAGTCAGGTCGGAAAATGCCCTCGCTCTTATGTTCCGGTTCCAAAATCTGGATTGAAATTCCGGTTTCAGTTCCACACTGCCCGCGTCGATAACGCTCTCCGCTTCTGGCATATGTATGGAAGCCGGATTTTCGTGATGATCCAGTTTAGAATCGTTCTTAATATATAGAAAGTCTTTTCCCATATTTAAAGTGGAAAAAACGAGTCGAATTTATTCCCATAGCGAGCCCTCCCGTGCCCGGTTTGCGTTTTACTGGCAAACGTCGATCCATTCAGCGGTGACCAATGTCGCCATTCTGTCTGGCGCGATACGGACCGCGCTGTTGGTTGCACCGGCTGCCGGAACCACTTCCTCGTAAGCTTTCAGCGAAACATCGCAATAGACGGGAAGGGCGCTCGGCAAGCCGAAGGGGCATACACCGCCAACCGGGTGGCTGGTCTCGGCGAGAACCGTTTCGGCATCCAGCATACGCGGCTTGGTGCCGAAGCGATCTTTGAATTTGCGATTGTCGATGCGCGCATCGCCGCGTGTGACAATGAGAATTGTCTGGTCCTTGGTCGAGAAGGAAAGCGTCTTGGCGATCTGGCCCGGCTCCACACCATGCGCTTCCGCAGCCAGGGCTACAGTGGCGGTGCTGGTTGGCAATTCGATGACTTCGACTTCCGGCGCCTTGTCAGCGAAAAATGCCTTTACGGATTCCAGACTCATAGCTTCCCTTTATGGTGACAACTCAACTCAAGTTTACGTCTCATTAACGATGAGAGCAACCCTAGAACAGTTATAATTTTGAGGGAATTGGTCAAATGCGGAGAAAACGCAGATGTCACGCATTTCTGATTGCTGAAGCGAAGATATTACGCCCACTTGAGCGGAGTTTTACACATAACAGGCCTCTTGAGCACAAATTGAATTGTTTTGAGCCGGCGATCTGTCGCCGGCCTGTATTTTATTGAATGCACCCGGGGCGGGGCACTCCGTTGACGGCAAGAAATTGTGCGGACTGCAACAATCCCTGGAAATCCCGATTGCACTTGTGTGGTGCGCTCGATTATTTGTGCGGAATGTTCTTTTTATCTCCGCCTTTAGCGTTGGGCTTCGGGGCGGCCTTCTTGGTTGCCGCGGGCTTCTGGTCCTTTCCCTTCTGTTCCTGTTTCAAGGGGAGGACACCTTGCGCGGCAAATGCTGCCGGTGTCGCAAGAAAAGAAAAGGCGATAGCTGCTGCAATGACTTGGTTCATATCTGATATCCTCGTTGATCTTAGCGAGAATATAGTAGGGAAATAGAAAGGCCGGTTTTTGACCGTTATGTAACAGATTGTTTCCGTAATGATCAAATAATTCTGTGCACCGTTCTTTCATAATTCAGATGAATGCACGAATTATAGATATATAAGAATATGAATGCTCGCACGTATCATTAGTTTGATTTTGATTTAGTTTCATTAAAGAGCGATAGGGTTTGGAGTTGCATATAAAGTTTTCTTTCGTTTCGCTCATGGCGGCGATTTCTATATTTTTATTATTGTGTGCGCTGGCAACGCTTGGCGCTGGGCTGGGCTGGATAAGAAGCTTCGCCGGCGACGTGATCGCTGTCATTTTCGTCTATGCGGTTTTCCGTATCGGTATTGACGGCAACCGGTTCATATTGGCGGCTGTCGCATTTCTCGTCGGCGCCTTCGTTGAGTTTGGGCAATATCTGGCCAAGATCTACGATGTTCAAATTGCAAACCGCGCTTTGCGAATAATTCTTGGCGCGACACCCGACTGGCTCGATGTCCTGGCCTATGGGATTGGTGCGCTGATCATCGTGGCCTATCTGGGATCCCGTCGTTACTTTGTCGCGAGAACTGAGCCGTGATGGCGATCAGCGCTGCCATGGCATGATTTTTTGCGATGTGGACTTGTTTTGAACACATTGCCCACCTATATCGCTGTCATCGGCATAGCTTAAGAGCGCTGGACGCGTCTGTTGCTCGCTATAGCCGCCATCGTTTGATGCTTTTGACCACGGATGTACTGGCACTGGTAGGAAAGCGATGGATCAGGAAGGTCGGTGCGTTTTCGCCCCGGCCTTTTTTGTTATTTGGGCTTGAAGCTATCCACCTGAGAGATCGTACAGAACGGCTTCGACCAAGTTGACGCGGCGATAAAAGCTGCTAAGAAGTCACCCATTAAGTGACTGGTTGGCAAATCACTGATTTGCGGCTTTTCCCGTCTAAGGAAAAGATATCATAACAATCACTTGGAGGGGTGGCCGAGCGGTTTAAGGCACCGGTCTTGAAAACCGGCGTGCAGGAGACTGTACCGTGGGTTCGAATCCCACCCCCTCCGCCATTTCAGACCGCCTCTGGGCACGCCAATCGCCGCCGATTGCCGCCCTTGACCCGCAATAAGCGTCTTTAGCAGCTCCGTTTTCGATCCCATGATGCGAATTGCATCGTCTGCGACCTCGACGCGCTGCGCCAGGGCGCGCAGATGATCCCGCCGATAGCCGCCCTCGTGACCGCGAATGCGCTCCAGCGCGCGGCGTGCAAACCCTTCGATCATTGCGGGGCTAAGGGCGCTATGGCCGGGGCTTTCAAGCATTGCCTGCGCCCGGTCGGCGTCGGCCCTGGCCTGATCGCGCAGAACCTTGAGACCGGCTATCCGCTCCTTGAGCGCCGGGTCGTCCAGATCGGCGACGCCAGCCTCGATGGCGTCATAGAGCCGCTTGAGGCGCGATTCCGATTCGGTGGCTTGCCGCTGCAAAGAGGCGATGTGTTCGCGGCGGCGCTCGGCCTGATCCTCGCGGCGGCCGAGGATGCTGCCAAGCAGCTTCTCCAGACGCGCGGGATCAAGCAAGCGTTCCTCGATATGGCTGGCGACCATCTTATCGAGCTTGTCCATGGGGATCGCGCGGCCCTTGCAACCGGTCTCGCCCTGCCGTGCCTTGATCGAGCAGGCATAGTAGCGGTAGCGGCCACTCTTGCCGGTGCGGATGGTCATTGCTCCCCCGCAATTGCCACAATAGCAGATGCCAGTCAGCAGGGTCGGCCCGATCACGACGCGGGCCGGCAGTTCGGTCTTGGGGTTGCGCGCCTGCAAAAGAGACTGAACGGCGTCGAAGGTCTCCCGCTCGATGATGGCGGGCACCGGGACGATGACGACTTCGCCGGGCGCGCGCGGGTCGTTGTGCTTGCTGCGTTTCCCCCATTCGTGCTCGCCGATATAGGTCCGGCGGGTCAGGACGCGATGGACCTGGCCGATGCCCCACCGCCCGCCGTCGCGGGTGAAGATGCCCTTCGCATTGAGATGCTTGACGATGGCCTTGACGCCCATCTGGCCGCTGTCGCCCTGACCTTCCAGAGCGAGGCGATAGATCAGACGGATCGTGTCGGCGTGCAGCGGGTCGATTTCCAGCTTCTTCTTGGTCTTGGCCCCTCGCTGTTCGGCGGCGGCGATCCGGTAGCCGATCGGCGGCAACGCGCCGTTCCAGAAGCCCTGCCGGGCATTCTCCTTCAGGGCGCGCGTGACGTGCTTGCCGTTCTCCTTGGACTGGTATTCGTCGAACAACGACATGATCCGGCGCATCATGTCGTGGATCGGGTCGTCCCCCAACTCCTGCGTGATGGAGATGAGCCGCACGTCGTTCTTGGCGAGCTTGCGATAGTAATATTCCATGTCGAAAGCATCGCGGAAGAAGCGCGAGAAGCTGTGAACCAGCACCACGTCGAAGGGCGCGGGCTTCGACGTGCCCGCCTCGATCATCCGCTGGAACTCCGGGCGGCGGTCGTTGGTGGCGGTGTTGCCCGGCTCCACGAAGATTTCGACAAGCTGATAGCCGCGCGCCGCGCAATAGGCTTCGCCCTGTTTGCGCTGGTCCGGGATCGACACGTCATGCTCGGCCTGCCGTGCGGTCGAGACGCGCAGGTAAAGGGCGGCCCGCAAGGCGACGTTGGGAGATTGTGCGTTCATTTGCGGGTTCCATTCGACTTGCGCCGCTCGATCAGGGGCAAGACCAGTTCCACGCGATCATGAACGACCTGGGGGACCAGCTTGCGGCCCTTGCCCTTGTCCATGCGAACAAGGCCGTAGCCGGCCATGGCTTTAAGGGTGCGGGACAGGTTGGATTTTGCGCGGCCGGTGATCTGCGCCAGTTCCTCCAGCGATTCCGGCTCATGCTGATGGATGATGCGAAGCAACTCGCAATTGTTGGGCGACAGGAACTTGGCAAAGGACATGGTGGACGCGAACCAGACGGTCGGATCGCCGGGCGCTGGCTTTTCTTCGCCTCTGGCGATCCGCATGGTGCGGGCCTTCATTTCATCAAGTTCGGCGATCCCGACCTTCAGTGTCGTCATGGCGTGGCTCAATCATCAGTTACGGCTTTTAATTATCATACAGAGATAACTTCTTCAAGCCTTCTGGCAGATCGACAGAGCCGAACATCTCGTCGAAAACATCGGCGAACCAGCGCTCGAACACCTGAATCTCGGCCTCGGTGATCGGCACTTCGTCGGGCCAGTCATCAATGACGGGTAGCTTCTCCACGTCGAAGACATGAGACGGACTGCCGCGCGACGGGCTGATGCGCGGCGCGGGATCGTCTTCATAGTCGTAGAGATCGTCGGGGAGCGTTCCGGGGGCCGGCTGTCTTGGGCGGCCCCGTTGGGCGCGGCGGTGCTCTGCGCACATGGTATCCTCCGTGTTTCGCGGGTGGCATCCGGCGCGCTAAGGCCCCGGAATTAAGCGAAGCATGGAGGGGGATCGGCGGGGTGTAGCGTGCCGCATTCGCGCCTGTTCGCTCGCGGCACCCCCGTCGTGACGGATCAGGTCGCCTGCCGTCGTGCCTTGGCGAAGCCGCGATCCGTGGCGATGAACCGCTCCAGCATCGGCACGATAAGTCTGGCTGGCTCGATCGGGGCACCGCCATCAGCCAACAGAGCGCCATAATCGATTAGGTCACGGTGGAGCTGCGCGGGCAGTTCCACCGTCACCTTCACCGGCTTGTTGTCGGCCAGCGGGCCAAGTTTCAGCTTCGCCATGGTCAATTCCTGTAGGGTTCGAGGACTAAATCTCGGGTCACAATGACCCTGACCGGAAAGCCCGGCCGGATGGTCAGCGTGGGTGCGACCTGCAACTGGCGCTGGACGATCTGCTGCCCGGCCTGATTGATGGTGTCCTGCGCGCCGTCGCGGATGGCGCGGATCAGCCGGTCCTCGTCGTCGGTCGCCAATTCCGTGCCGATGCCGAGCAGCGTGGAAAGGCCAGCGGCCTTCATCAGACCCCACCAGTGATAATCGACGCCATCCTCAAGCCCGGCATAGCCGGAGGCGTCCGCGCCGGGCTGGCGCTCCAGCACGATGGAGCGGCCGTTCGGCAGGATCAACCGGTTCCAGACAAGCAGCACGCGGCGTTGGCCGAAGGTCACGCCGGCATCATATTGGCCGATGATGCGGGTGCCCTGCGGGATCAGGAGCAGGCTGCCGGTCGGGCTGTCATAGACATTCTCCGTCACCTGCGCTGTGATCTGCCCCGGAAGGTCCGAACGGATTCCGGTAATCATCGCGGCCGGGATCACGGCTCCGGCCTGAAGGATGTAAGGTGATGCGGGAGCCATGATGCGATCCAGGGCAACAGTCTGCCGGTCCACCGGACCGTTGAGAAAGGCCGTATGTCGGTCCTGCGTGCCGGCAGCACCGGGCTGGCCGTTGAGGCCGAGGCCGGCGAGGCTCGGGCTTGCTGTTCCCGCTCCCGGTGCAGTCTGGAAAAAGACGCGGCTGACGCGCGCGGCTTCTTCCTCGGCAAGACGGCGTTCCTCGGCAGGATCGCGAGCGGGCGTCGCCATTGCGGGTGGAGTGACGGGCTGGCCCCGGTTCTGCGCGTCGAGGATCGGGCCGCCGAGATCGCCGGGCAAGGCCGGCCCCAGGACAGGTCCGGTATAGTCGCGCGGCAGGCCCGACAGTCCGTCCGCCGTGGGGCGGTTCTCGGTCGAGTAGAGTTCTTCGCCGTTGCCGCTCATGTCACGGGTCTGGAGCGCATAGATCAGCGCCCCGCCGATCCCAAACAGCGCGACGGCTCCGACGCCAGCCAGCATCTTGCGGGACAGACGAGTGACGCGCGGCGGTTCGGCACGCAGCCGCATGGGTGCGGTGATGTCCGCTGCGGTTTCTACAGGGGTCGCTTCTTCGGTCATGATGGGGATTCTCCGGTCGCCTTTGCCGGCTGTGCAGCCTGCCGTTGCTCGATGCGGACGATCCTGACCGTCTGCTGGCGATCGCCGCTGCCAAGGCGCAACTCTGCCGCGCCGAATAGGCGGTCCACGATCAGGATGTTCTGGTGGATGCGGCTGTTGACGATCTGGGTCTCGCCATCGGAACCGATGACGAAGATCGGTGGCATCTCGCCCTGCACGATGCCGCGCGGGAACACGACATAGACGCGGCGGCCATCATCGAAGACGGAGATAGGCTTCCAGGGTGGGTTATCGCCGGTCAGGCCGTAGCGATAGTTGCGCGCGGCCTCGGCCGGGATGATCGGTGCGGCCGGAACGGTCTGGCGCTGGCCTGCCGGCTGCGCCGGATAGGCCCAGGCGACCGACGGCATATAGAGAGCTTCGCGGGCGCGCAGCTCGATCATGTAAGTGCGACGGTCTGTGGTCACGACGAGGTTGGTCATGATGTCCGGCCGGGTTGGTTTCACGAGGATATGGACGCGGCGCGTCGTGCCCGATCCGCTCTCGGTGTCGCCGATGATCCAGCGGGCGGTATCTCCTGCCGCAATTGGTCCCGCGCCGGTCAGGCTCTCGCCTGGCTCCAGCGCAATGGTGGTGATCTGTCCCGGTGCGGCATAGACCTGATAGAGCGCGCCTTCGCTCCACGGATAAATCTGGATGGCGTTGTAGTAGCCCTCGCGGCGCGGCTCGACGCGCGCGGCGGCGTTGGCGTTCTCGACACGGCCTGCCGGTGTTCCGGCAGCGGTCCCGCCGCGCGCGACCGTCCATGCGGGTGGCGTGTGCAAAGGCCGGGGCCGGTCGTCGGTGACGGCGGCCTGCACGGCCGGGAGCGAAGGCACGTCGGCATCGTAGCTGAACTGCGGCGGCTTGTTGATGGCGCAGCCCGCGAGCATGGCGGCGGACAGCATCAAAGCCGCGAAAGCGGGTTTACGGAGAAACGTAGTTTCGCAGCCGGAAGCCTGCTCGGGGAGAAGTTTGCTCATTGGCTCATCTCCCGCGACCATGAGATTGCATTGACGTAGATGCCGAGCGGATTGGCGCGCAGGCGCTCGGCGTCGCGCGGGGTCTGGATCACAATGGTCAAGATCGCGGTCCAGCGCTCGGTGGTGGAAAGCTGGCCGCTCTCATAATGCCGCTCCGTCCAGGCGACGCGGAAGCTGTCGTCCGATGCCCGGATGACGCTGGACACCTCGACAGCAACCTGTTGCCGTCCGACCTTGGTGAACGGGTCGTTGCTTCGGGCGTAGTCATTGAGGGCGGCTGCGCCGCGATCCGTGGTCCATTCATAGGCGCGGAGCCAGTTCTGGCGGACGATGATGGCGTCTGCCGGGATCGCGCGGACCTGTTCGATGAAGCGGCCGAGATGGAACGCAATCTGCGGATCGGTCGGCCGATAGTCGGCAACGGCCGCCGCGACGGTCTGCGCCTGACCGAGCTTATCGACCTGCACCACCCACGGCACGACAGTCCCGCGCGCGGACTGCCAGACAAGGGCGGCGGCGAAACCGGCGGAGAGGATCAGCGAGCCGAAGGCCATGAGCCGCCAGTTCTTCGCCTGCACGCGGGCCGAGCCGATGCGCTCGTCCCAGACCTGTGCGGCCTTCTGATAGGGCGTCTCTGGTTCCGGCGATTTGCCGTAATGGGTGGCTGGTCGTTTGAAGATGCTCATGAGCGGTCACTTTCGGAAAGATTGACGGAGGAGCCGCCGCCATGGCTGTCGCCGGAGCGAACCGCATGGGCGGCCATGGTGGTGCCGTGGCTGACAGACTGTGAGCGCCGCATCCTCTGCGCCCAGGCGGGAGGACCGGCAGGCGGGGACGATGGCACTGCGGCTTCGGGAGCGGCGGTAGTGCCGCCGACACTGCCTGCGGTGGATGAGCCGCCCGTCACGCCGAAGGCTGCGCGCGCGCCATCGGAAAAGCTGGATTTGACGCTTTCGGATGCTTTGGAAGCTGCGCGCTTCAGGGGCGATACGGCAGCGGAGCCTGCGGCGCTGGCGACACCGCCAAGGCCGGAAGCAACGCCCGCCGCGCCGGACTGGCCGAGCGACCCCATGCTGTAGGCTGCGGAGGCCGCGCCTGCTGCGGTTGCGCCGCCGCGAACCGCCGCGGCTCCACCGGACAGAGCGGCGGCACCTCCCTTGACGGCGAGACCGGCCGCACCGCCTGCGACAGCGCCGCCGGCGAGCACCATGCCGCCAGCCGCCAAGCCGGTGCCGACTGCTGCACCAGCGCCAAGCTGCGGGCCGCCCGAAACGAGGCCGGACGCAATGCCGGGTCCGAAGATGCCGAGGCCAAGCAGCGACAAGGCAGCGAGCACGACAGCCATCGCGTCGTCGATACTCGGGGTCTGGCCGCCGAAGCCTTGGGTGAACTGCGAGAACAGCGTCGAACCGATGCCGACGATGACGGCCAGCACGAGCACCTTGATGCCGGACGAGATCACGTTACCAAGCACGCGTTCGGCCATGAAGGCGGTCTTGCCGAACAGGCCGAACGGGATCAGCACGAAGCCGGCAAGCGTGGACAGCTTGAACTCGATCAACGTCACGAAAAGCTGGATCGCCAGGATGAAGAAGGCGAGGATTACCAGCGCTCAGGCGAACAGCAGGCAGGCGATCTGGATGAAGTTCTCGAAGAACGCCACCCAACCCATCAGGTCGGAAATGGAGTCGAGCAGCGGCCGCGCCGCGTCGAGGCCGGTCTGCGCCACCTTGCCGGGGCGCATCAGATCCTGCGCGGTGAAGCTGGTGCCGGATGCCTTGAGGCCGAGGCCGGCGAAGCTGTCGAAGACGATCTTCGCGAGGTTGTTCCAGTTGCCGATGAGATAGGCGAACACGCCGACGAACAGCGTCTTCTTGACCAGCCGGGCGATGATGTCGTCATCGGCGTTCCAGCTCCAGAACAGCGCAGCGAGGGTCACGTCGATGACGATGAGCGTTGTGGCGATGAACGCCACCTCGCCGCCGAGCAGGCCGAAGCCGGAATCGATGTATCGGGTGAAGACCCCGAGGAAGTTGTCGATGACGCCCGCACCGCCCATGCGTCACCGCCCTTCGCTGGAGGACGGCGCGGCGGGCGCAGGCGAGCGGCCAAGGAAACGGTCGCGGGTTTCGGCCCAGACGCGCAGGCATTCGGCGTCGCTGGCGGCCGTCGTTCCGAGCTGCTGACACCGGCGCTGCCCTTCGCGCAGCGGATCGCGTTCGGGCTGGACAAGACGCGACGGTAATGCCGGCGCATCTTCCTTGCGCGTCATCTCGATGGCCGTCGCGGTGATGGCGATCGCCACGAATAGGATTGCGCCCAGCCGGGCCAGCATCTTGCCGTCCATGTCGCTCCCCTCCCGTCCGGTCAGTTGTTGCCGTTGTTGAACATCTGCGCATTGCCCGGCTGATAGCCGCTGCCCGGCGTCAGGAACCGGCGGCGCTGCTCGCGCCCCTGTTCGGCCGCTGCCGCACGTTCGGCCTCGGTCAGCGCGCCCGCCCGACCGTTCGCGGCGAGAAGCGCAACAAGGTCTGAAAGCTGCTGCGACTGGAGGGCGAGAAGCTGGTTGCCGGCCTGCGTTGCCTGAAGAGCGCCAGTCGCCGACTGGCTCTGGCCGACAAGCTCCGACATCTGTGTGCGGTTGGTATCGATGTTGCCGACGACGCCGGCCTGCACCCGCATGGCGTCCTGCAAGCCGCCGACCGTATTCTGCCAGCGGGATCGCGCGTCGGCGAGAAGCTGGCCGTCGGTCGCGGACAGCGAGACGTTGCCATATTGGGTCTGGAAGATCTGATCGACCTTCTGCACGTCGAAGGCGATGTTCTGCGCCTGGCTCAAGAGCTGCTGCGTGCGCTGGACGTTCTGCTGCAACGCCTGAAGCGAGGAATATGGCAGGCTCGCCAGATTCTTCGCCTGATTGATGAGCATGGTCGCTTCGTTCTGAAGCGACGTGATCTGGTTGTTGATCTGCTGCAACGTCCGCGCGGCGGTGAGCAGGTTCTGGGCGTAGTTGCTCGGGTCATAGACGATGCGGCCGAATTGCGCGTGGGCCGGGCTTGTCAGCATCGGGGACAACGAGAGTGGCGTGGCCAGGATGGTTGCGGCCATGAAGACGGCGCGCGAGCGGGAACGGCGAATGGTCATGATTGGGACTCCTTCTCGGTTTGGGGGATGAGATTGGTAAGGTCGGGGATCAGGTCGGCCGCCCAATCGACGCCGCGCAGGCGTAACCAGGCGGCTAGGAAGCCGTCGCGGCCATGCTCGGCGACGATGCGCTCGATGGCGGTCTGGTCGGATTTGGAGGAGGCGGCGCAGAGCGCGAGACCGACTTCGGACAGGCCAAGCTCGAACAGCCGGTTGCCGCGCCGTGACTGGCAGTAGTAATCCCGCTTGGGCGTGGCCCGTGCGAGGATCTCGATCTGCCGGTCGTTCAAGCCGAAGCGCCGATAGATGGCGGTAATCTGCGGTTCGATGGCGCGTTCGTTCGGCAAAAGCAGCCGCGTTGGGCAGCTTTCGATGATGGCGGGCGCGATGTTGCTGCCGTCGATGTCGGAAAGGCTCTGTGTAGCGAAGATGACGCTGGCGTTCTTCTTGCGCAGCGTCTTCAGCCATTCGCGGAGCTGGTTGGCGAACCCCTCATCATCCAGTGCCAGCCAGCCCTCGTCGATAATGAGCAGCGTTGGCCGACCATCGAGCCGGTCGCCGATCCGGTGAAACAGATAGGCCAGCACGGCCGGGGCCGCGCCGGTTCCGACCAGCCCCTCGATCTCGAACGCCTGCACATCGGCTGAGCCGAGATGTTCGGTCTCGGCATCGAGCAACCGGCCATAGGCCCCGCCGATGCAGTAAGGCCGCAATGCCTGTTTCAGATCGTTGGATTGCAGCAGCACCGTCAGGCCGGTAATGGTGCGCTCCCCGACCGGAGCCGACGCCAGCGAGTTCAGCGCCGTCCAGATATATTCCTTGGTCTCTGGCGTTACCGGCACACCTTCCCGACCGAGAATGGCGGCGATCCAGTCGGCCGCCCAGGCGCGTTCATAGGTATCGTCGATACGGGCGAGCGGCTGGAGCGAGACCGACGCCTCGTCCCCTTCCGTCAACCCTCCGCCAAGGTCGTGCCAATCGCCGCCCATGGCGAGCGAGGCAGCGCGGATCGAGCCGCCGAAGTCGAACGCGAAGATTTGAGCATCGGCGTAACGGCGGAACTGCAAGGCCATGAGCGCCAGCAACACGGACTTGCCCGCGCCCGTGGGGCCGACGATCAGGGTGTGGCCGACATCGCCGACGTGAAGGGAAAACCGGAACGGGGTCGAGCCTTCGGTCTTGCCGAAGAACAGCGGGGGCGCGCTGAAATGCTCATCCCGTTCCGGCCCCGCCCACACGGCCGAAAGCGGGATCATGTGGGCAAGGTTGAGCGTCGAGATGGGCGGCTGGCGGACATTGGCGTAGGCATGTCCCGGGATCGAGCCGAGCCAGGCATCGACGGCGTTGACGGTTTCGGGCATCGCGGTGAAGTCGCGGCCCTGGATGATCTTCTCGGCCAGGCGCAGTTTCTCGTCGGCGATGCGCGGGTCGGCATCCCAGACGGTGATGGTGGCCGTGACATAGGCCATGCCGGCAACGTCAGCCCCAAGCTCCTGCAGGGCCATGTCGGCGTCGGCGGCCTTGTTCGCCGCGTCGGTATCCACGAGCGCGGATTGCTCGTTGGTCATCACCTCTTTCAGGATGGCGGCGATGGACTTGCGCTTGGCGAACCATTGCCGCCTGATCTTGGTGAGCAGACGCGTGGCGTCGGTCTTGTCCATGAGGATCGCGCGCGTGCTCCACCGATAGGGAAACGGCAGCCGGTTCATCTCGTCGAGCAGGCCGGGCGTGGTCGCTGTAGGAAAACCGATGATGGTCAGGACACGCAGATTCTGGTCACCAAGACGCGGCTCCAGCCCGCCGGTGAGCGGCTGATCGGCGAGCAGCGCATCGAGGTGCATCGGCACTTCGGGCACGCGGACGCGATGCCGGTTGGTCGAGATGGTGGAATGAAGATAGGTCAGTGTGCCGGCGTCATCGAGCCAGCGGCATTCCGGCATGAAGCCGTCGAGCAGCGCCAGAACGCGGTCGGTGCGATCCACAAAGCCGCGCAGGGCTTCCCATGGATCGACCCCGGATTGCTCGCGGCCTTCGTATAGCCAGGTTTCCGCGCGGGCGGCGTCCTCGGCCGGCGGCAGCCAGAGGAAGGTCAGGAAGTAACCCGACACGAAATGCGTGCCCGCTTCCTCGAAACCGGCCTTGCGTTCGGCGTCAAGCAGCGCGGATGCCGCTTCGGGAAATTGGCTCGCTGGATAGGTCGCGGCTTCGCTGCGCTGCGCCTCGACAAAAATGCTCCAACCCGATCCGAGACGGCGAACGGCATTATTGATCCGGCCGGCGACGGCGACCAGCTCGGCCGCGACGGCGGAATCCAGATCGGGACCGCGAAACTTCGCCGTCCTTTGAAAACTTCCGTCCTTGTTCAGCACGACGCCGGAGCCGACCAGCGCGGCCCAGGGCAGGAAATCCGCGAGGCGGCTGGTGGTGCGGCGATATTCGGAAAGGTTCATCATGGCCGCGCCCTCACACCGACAGATGACCGGGGATGCGCAGATGCCTGCGGCCCACCTCGACAAAGAGCGGGTCGCGCTTCGCTGCCCAGACGGCTGCGAAATGGCCGATGGCCCAGATGGCGAGGCCGACCAGCCAGAGGCGCAGGCCGAGGCCCACGGCCCCGGCGAGCGTGCCATTCAGAATCGCGATGGAGCGCGGAGCGCCGCCGAGCAGAATATGCTCGGTTAGCGCCCTGTGGACCGGGACCGTGAAGCCCGGCACTGCATCGAGCTGTTCGAGGCCACCCGCCATCAGACGAGCGCCCCGCCGCCGAACGAAAAGAACGACAGGAAGAAGCTCGACGCTGCGAACGCGATAGACAGACCGAAGACGATCTGGATCAGGCGGCGGAAGCCGCCCGACGTGTCGCCGAACGCGAGCGCGAGGCCAGTGGCTATGATGACGATCACCGCGATGATCTTGGCGACCGGCCCCTCGATCGACTGAAGGATGCTCTGGAGCGGCGCTTCCCAGGGCATGGACGAACCGGACGCATGGGCGGCCGGGGCGAGCATCAGGCTGATGGAAACGGCAGCCGCCGATGTCGCCATGAAGCGGCAGGCGCGGGAAAGTGTGGGGATCATGAAGGGTCTCCTTTCGGGGTGGTTGCCAAAGTGATGGGATGTGTGATGCGGTAGTCGCCGTCCGGTCCCAGCCCTTCGACGCGGGCGAGTTCGGCCAGCCGGCGCGCGGAACCGCGACCGGACAGCACGGCAACAAGGTCGATGGTCTCGGCGATCAGCGCGCGCGGGACCGTGATGACGGCTTCCTGAATGAGCTGTTCGAGACGGCGCAGCGCGCCGATGCCGGAACCGGCATGGATGGTGCCGATGCCGCCCGGATGGCCCGTGCCCCAGGCTTTGAGTAGGTCGAGGGCTTCGGACCCGCGCACCTCGCCGATGGGAATGCGGTCGGGGCGCAGGCGAAGGCTGGAGCGCACCAGATCGGAAAGCGTCGCCACGCCATCCTTGGTCCGCATGGCTACAAGGTTGGGCGCGGCGCATTGCAACTCGCGCGTATCCTCGATGATGACGACGCGATCCTGGGTCTTCGCCACCTCGGCGAGCAGCGCGTTGGTCAAGGTGGTCTTGCCGGTGGACGTGCCGCCCGCGACGAGGATGTTGGCGCGGGACGCGACGGCTTCGCGCAGGGTCGCGGCCTGGTCGGCGGACATGATGCCTGCGGCCACATAGTCGTCGAGCGTGAACACCGCGACGGCAGGCTTACGGATCGCGAAGGTCGGTGCTGCGACCACGGGTGGCAGCAGCCCCTCGAAGCGTTCGCCGGTCTCGGGCAGTTCCGCCGAAACGCGCGGGGATCGGGCGTGAACCTCCGCGCCGACATGGTGCGCCACCAGCCGGACGATGCGCTCGCCATCGGCGGCGGACAGCATCTCGCCCGTATCGGCCAGCCCTTCGGACAGTCGGTCGATCCAGATTCGACCATCCGGGTTCAGCATCACCTCGATGACGGCCGGGTCTTCGAGAAACCGCGCGATGGACGCGCCAAGTGCTGTGCGCAGCATCCGCGCGCCGCGCGCAATCGCCTCCGGTTTCTGGTGATGTGTCGTCATGTCGGCCCCTTGTTCTCGCGGGGCGCGACAGACGGACCCCGCAACGGGGTCGATTAAAAGAGCCTGAAATCAGGCCGATTCAACAAGTATCTAAGAGGATGCGGTGATCGGCGGCTATCGGCGGCAAATAGGATGGGTTGAAAATCTAAACAGCGTCGCCATCGGTCTCGGTCTGATCTTGCGACAGACTGTCGTGAAACGAATCCATGTCGCGCGACAACTCTTTCAGGAACCTGTCTCCGGTCGCCAGCCTGCGACCGAGATTCTGCATGAAACCCTCGAACCGTTCGTTGCCCTTGATCCGTGCGGATTGCTTAGCGCTGTCCGGCAACGGCGGGGTCATCGTCAGCCAGAAATGGACGAACAGCGAAAGCGTCTCGCCGAGCACGGCGAGGTCTTCGTCCAGAGTGCCGATCTGCCGGCCGATCTTGTCGAGGCGGCGCGACATGGCCGCTTCCAGCCGATCCGACGTGTCGCCCGACAGGAAGGACGCGACGGCGGCCTCGACGATGGCGGACTTTGAGACCTGCCGGCGCAGTGACAGCGCCTCGACTTGGCTGAGCAGTTCGGGATCGAAATAGACATTCATGCGGGTGCGGGTCGTCATTGGCTCCCTCCTCAAAGCTCGATGCCGTCATCGGGATTCATGGACGCCTGCCGGGCGATCATCCGCATCCGGGAGCGCAGCGCGCGGGTCTTGGCCGCATCCACGTCCGGCTCGTCGTCCAGAATGTCGAACTCCTGAGCCGGCGGGGTTGGCGGCGGGACGATTTCCTCTTGGCTTGGCAACTCCGGCTCGCGGCGGATGCCGGAGTTGTCGGGATCGCCCTCCGCGCCACTGGCAGCGGTCGTCGCTGACCTGTCCGCTGTTGCGATGACGCGGCTCGTCCAGTCGTCGGTTGCCGGCTTCGTTGCTGGAATGGATGGCAGCTCGGGTGGCGGCAGGATTCGCTCCTGCAATCGCGCATCCTCGAAATAGCGCGCCTTCTTCGCCCGGATTGGCGGCGTTCCCGCGACCATGACGATTTCGTCGGCGGGCGGAAGCTGCATGATCTCGCCGGGAGTCAACAGCGGGCGCGCTGTTTCCTGCCGCGATACCATCAGATGCCCGAGCCAGGGCGCGAGCCGATGGCCGGCATAGTTGGTGGAATCGCGCATCTCCGTCGCGGTGCCGAGCGAGTCCGACACGCGCTTGGCCGTGCGCTCGTCGTTTGTGGCGAAGGCGACGCGCACATGGCAGTTGTCGAGGATGCTGTTGTTCGGCCCGTAGGCACGCTCGATCTGATTAAGCGATTGGGCAATGAGGAAGGATTTGAGGCCGTAGCCGGCCATGAAGGCGAGCGCCGATTCAAAGAAATCGAGCCTGCCCAATGCCGGAAATTCGTCCAGCATCATCAGCAGGCGATGCCGCTTGCCGGATAGGGTCAGTTCCTCGGTCAGCCTGCGGCCGATCTGGTTGAGGATGAGCCGGATCAGCGGTTTCGTGCGGTTGATGTCGGATGGCGGGACGACAAGGTAGAGTGTGACCGGCCGACGGCTGCCGACCAGATCGGCAATGCGCCAGTCGCAGCGGTCCGTGACGCGCGCCACGACCGGATCGCGGTAGAGGCCGAGGAACGACATGGCGGTCGAAAGCACGCCCGAACGCTCGTTCTCGCTCTTGTTCAGCAGCTCGCGCGCCGACGACGCGATGACGGGATGCACCCCGGCTTCGCCCAGATGCGGCGTGTCCATCATCGCGCGCAAGGTTGCCTCGACGGGGCGACGGGGATCGGACAGGAAGTTGGCGACGCCGGACAGGGTTTTGTCCTTCTCGGCATAGAGGACGTGCAGGATCGCGCCGACCAAAAGCGAGTGAGAGGTCTTTTCCCAATGGTTTCGCTTGTCGAGGCTGCCTTCGGGATCGACCAATATGTCCGCGATGTTCTGCACGTCGCGGACTTCCCATTCGCCTTGTCGCACCTCCAGCAACGGATTGTAGGCGGAAGATTTGGCGTTGGTCGGATCGAACAGCAGGACGCGGCCATGCTTGGCTCGGAAGCCGGCGGTCAGCGTCCAGTTCTCCCCCTTGATGTCGTGGACAATGCAGCTTCCCGGCCAGGTCAGCAGCGTCGGCACCACAAGGCCGACGCCTTTGCCCGACCTCGTGGGAGCGAAACATAGGACGTGCTCCGGCCCGTCATGGCGCAGATAGTCGCGATCGTATCGGCCGAGCAGGACGCCATCGGGACCGAGCAGCCCGGCGCTGCTGATTTCCTTGTCTTCGGCCCATCGCGCCGAACCATAGGTGGCGACGTTGCGCGCCTCGCGTGCCCGGATGATCGACATGAGGATGGCGGCGGCAATGGCGAGGATACCGCCCGATGTGGCGATGGCCGCACCCTCCATGAAAATCGCGGGTGCATAGGCGTCGAAGGAGAACCACCACCAGAAGAAGGCGGGTGGATGGTAGAACGGCCAACCCGCCAGATCGAACCAGGGGTTCCCGAGCTGCGGCTGGAAGCCAAGCCGGAACGCCACCCATTGCGTCGCCGCCCAGGTCATCACCAGAACAATTATGAAGACGACTGTGATCTGACCCCAGAGTATTCGGCCTCCACGCATACAGGCTCCAAGTGGCAAGAGAGACGGAGCCGATCAGAGAATAGGCAATCATCGGGTCTGCAACAGCAAAGGGATTGCCGGAGGGCTATAGGATACTATCGGCGGCGAATAGGACGGGTTGTCGCGGCACTCTTTCGGCACTGCGCTGCTGGATTGATTGCGATTCGGTCAGCGGGAAAATCAGCGCATGTTCGTCGCGAGCGCGAGCAAGTTGAGAAGCGCGGGCGCGCGATTGGAGGGCGACCAGACGGCCGAAAATGGAATGGTTTCTGGCTCGTCCCGGATAGGCCGGAAAGCGACATTCGCCGTGTTCGCCGCCGCGCCTTCCTCGACGAAGAGCGAGACGCCATGCCCGGCCGCAATCATCGACACCAGCGCGCTTTGACCGACATCAAATCGGCGGATCGTCGGGGTTGGCCATTTCCCGGCCGAGCGCGTAACGATCAGGTCGTGAACCTGCGGGCCGGTCCCGCCACGGCGGACGAGGAAGATTTCCTCGGCGAGTTGTCGCCATTCCACATCCGATTGTGCTGCCAGAGGATGCCTCATCGGCAGCGCAACCATCAGGCGGTCCCGCCAGATCACGCGGGAGTGGAGATCGGGAATCTGGTGGGTGCAGGCCATGAAGGCGAGATCGAGCCTCCCTTCGCGCAGCATAAGTTGCGCCCCTCGCGCGGTGCCTTCGGTGATGTGAAGGCGAACGCCTAGATAGTCTTCATGGAAGCGCTCGAACAGCCCGTCGAGAAAGCAGCCAGGGGTGAGCGCATGCACGCCGATACGAAGTTCTCCGGCCTCTCCGCGCGCCTGCATCCCGGCGATCTTGATGGCGCGGTCGAGGATGTCCATGGCCTCACCGACCTGACCGACGAAGCGGCGTCCGGCCTCAGTCACGCGGACGCCGCGCGTGTTACGGTCGAAGAGCACAATGCCAAGGTCTTCCTCCAGCGCCTTTATCCGAGCGCTGACGCTCGACTGGCTGACGCCGAGCGCCAGGGCGGCGCGGTGAAAGCTGAGATATTCAGCGACAGCGAGCGTCTGAACGAGGACGACCATAGGGAAGCGACCGCCGCGCAAAGAAGATAATGTGGTCGCTACACCGATATATTCGCTCCGCTTGCGCCGCCGCATCGCTACTCCGCTTGCTTCAGATGTAGCCTAAAGCCAACTTGATCGATGGGTTCTAGTTCGGGCCGAAGCTCAAGGGTCGGGATCAGATAGTCGCCGCCGTTCTGGCGGCGGAACGGGATCGGCGCGGTGCTTTCGAGTGTTCGCATCCGCTTGCGCAAACGGTCGGCGGTCTGCTCGAAACCGGCCTCGTCGAGACGGTCCGCCCTGTATGTCACGAAGGGCGGCAGCACATCGTAACCGGGATAGTGCAAGATGCCGTGATTGATCGGGAACAGAAGTTCGTCGATGGGGCCGTTGATGCCGCGCGGCGAGTAGTGCTGTTCCCAGCCGCCGGCCGTGACGATCAGCATGGCGCGTTTGCCGGCGAGCGTGCCTTCCCCGTAGCGGTCGCCCCAGCGTTGGTCGCTGTGTTCCCCCACGCCATAGGCGAAGCCATAGGCATAGACGCGATCCACCCAGCCTTTGAGGATCGCCGGCATCGTGAACCACCAGAGCGGGAACTGAAGGATCAGCACGTCAGCCCGGAGCAGCTTTTCCTGCTCGGCCTTCACGTCATCCGTCAGCGCATTGGCCGCAAAAGCATCCCCGGATGCCGCCGCGACTTTCAGGCGTGCGTCGGGATCGAGTGAGGGAAAGTCGGCACGATCCACCTCGGCCTTCCAGCCCATGGCGTAGAGGTCCGACACCTCGACCGAATGACCTTCCGCCTCCAGTTCCTCTACAGCGACGTCGCGCAGGGAGGCGTTGAGGGATCGGGGGTCGGGATGGGCAAAGACAATCAGCACGTTCATGGCAGGCACCTGCTTGTTGGAGACGATCTGCTCCCAAACTAGGCGTGGGCCAATTATTCCGGTATAGATTGAATATGGATAAGATAATGCCGAATAATGGATAAGTCTGACATAACGCTCGAACGCATGCGCACCTTCGTCCGCGTCGCGGAGCGCGGGAACCTTTCGGCCGTCGCGCGAGAGATGAACATCGGCCAGTCCAGCGTAACGCGGCATCTTCACGAACTGGAGGAAGCCCTGGGTGTGGTGCTGTTGAGCCGAACGACGCGGCGCGTCATGCTGACCGAGGAAGGCAACCGCTACTATGCCAACGCCCTCCAGATTCTGCGTCTGGTGGAACAGGCAGGCGACGAAGCACGGAGCGCACGCGGGGCGGCTGCGGGCACGGTTCGTATATCCTGCACGGCGGCGCTCGGCGTCCGGCATATGAGCCGTCTGATCTTCGCGTTTCAGGACCGCTATCCCGAGATTTCCGTCGATCTCAACCTGACCGATGAGCGCATCGACCTCGTGCGTGAGGGCGTGGACATAGCCATCCGCCTCGGCCCGCTGACCGACAGTTCCATGAAGTTGCGGGCGCTTGGTGATAGTCGGCGCATCCTCGTCGGCTCGCCCGATTTTCTGGCGCGGCATGGACGGCCGACAACCCCGGAGGAGCTTTCGGCGCTCAATGGCATCCGTATGTCCAACATCGCCGGAAGCGATGTGCTCGCGCTGGAAGGGCCGGACGGCGAAACCCATGTCGTGTCGCTCGGCGGAAGCTTTCGGGTCGATCACGGGCTTGCCGCACGGGAAGCATTCCTTGCTGATCGCGGCATCGGCCCGGCACACGTTTGGCTGGTCGACGATCTGCTTTCCGAAGGGGGGCTCGAACCGATACTGCCGGACTATGCGCCTCCATCCGTGCCGCTCAACATGCTCATTGTTCCAGAACGCGCCGGTATTGCCCGCGTCAGGCTGCTGGTCGAATTTCTGGCCGAAGAGGTGCTGACTATCCCCGGTATCGAACGTTCGCGGACGACGAACTAACCCGGCACCTGCCACAACAGCCGAGATTGAGCGTTCATAGTAATCATGAACGGCTACCATCGCGGTGCTCGCAGGTGCTTTTCAACAGGAGCTTCAAGCGCCACGATCTCATGACTGGAGAGGTCCAAGGATAGCGCACTAAGGGCATCGGACAGGTGATGCGGTTTGGACAGGCCGACGATGGGCGACGTGATGCCTGGCCGGGCCAACACCCATGCGAGCGCGACCCGTGCAGGCGCAACGCCGCGTGCCGCAGCAATACTTTCCACGGCGGCAACGGTCTCACCGACCTCGGCGCGGCCGTCATACCACTGCCTGACCTGCTCGTCGGTATCGGCGCGCAGCGTGCCAGCCTTACGCGCACCAGCCAGAATACCACGGCCAAGCGGCGACCAGGGCGTCAGGCCAATCCCTTCCTCCCGGCAGAGCGGGATCATCTCTTCCTCGTCCTCGCGCGTGATGAGATTATATTGGCTCTGCATGGAGACGAAGCGCGCCAGCCGGTTGTGGCGCTGAAAGGCCAGCAGCTTCATGAACTGCCAGGCGTACATTGACGATGCACCGAGATAACGGACCTTGCCCGCCCGAACCACGGCATCGAGTGTTTCGGCGGTTTCCTCGATGGGGGTTTCCGGGTCGAAGCGATGGATGACGAACAGGTCGATGTAATCCGTGCCAAGCCGTTCCAGCGAGGCATCGACGCTGGCGAGAATATGCTTGCGGGACAGGCTCCGGTCGTTCGGCTTGTCGCTCATCGGGAAGAACGCCTTGGTGGCGATCACCACGTCGTCGCGTCGCGCGAAATCCTTGACGGCGCGGCCGACGATCCGCTCGCTTTCGCCGCCGGAATAGACATTGGCCGTATCGAGGAAGTTGATGCCTGCTTCCAGCGCCTCGCGGATGAACGGCCGAGCCTCGTCTTCCTTGAGCACCCATGGCCTCCAGGCCGGATCGCCATAGGTCATGCAACCAAGGCAGAGCCGGGAAACCTTCAGCCCGCTATTGCCAAGACGGACATAGTTCATTCTTCACCTCCTTGCGATGGCCGGCTTCGATGCGACCGGCCGCGCTGTGATTTCGGCATCTCCATTTTAGCCAGTTCCGCTCATTCGAAGGGCACCTTGACGATGCTGAACTCGGTCGTTCGGTCAGCATTGGCAGGATCGGCAAAGATCCGAGGGAAGCGGGAATTGACGATCCATACCTCGCCGTCCTTCAGCGTCGCCGTGGTCGGCCCATCCAAACCATCTGGAATGACGACTGCCTCGATCTGCGCGCTTACCCACGAGTCGGACGAGGCCAGAAGCGTCACATCGCCCGCTATGCTGCCATCGTCCGCAGGAAAGGACTGAACGGCGACCAACTCCGTGGGGCTTTTCAGCAATAGCCCGTCAGGTCCCTTCAGCGGCTGCGGAAGCTGCACCTGAACCAGCGCTTCCGGATCGTTCAGCGGCACCTTCCACAGCAATCCTCTGGAATAGTCCGACGCCATCAGAAACCCGTCAGGATGATAGACGATGCCATTCAGATAGGGCTTCGTGCCGACAGCTTCCGCAGGGTCGGCAGGCATCAGACGCTCCGAGCGCACCAGCACGGAGACTGCCTTGGTAGCGTGATCGACCTTATAGATTTGCGGCTGGAAACTGTCGGTGACGTAGATATTCCCGTCCCGGTCGATGGTCAGGTCGTTGGCGAGGATCGGCCCGCTGGTCAGCTGCGAGAAATCATGGACATGCCGCACAGCGCCGGTGTCGAGATCGAACTCGACAACCTGAGCGACCCGCGTTCGCGTGCTGTCCGACGACTTACTGGAGATACCGACATCCTCGTTGCAGACGAGGATGCGGTTGCGCGCGGCATCGACGACGATGCCCGATGTCGTGATGAGGGCGCTATCGTCCGAGAACTTTGTGTATTCGCCAGTCGGCGAGACAAGGCCGACCTGTCCGCCGCGAAGTGATGACACCATGAAGGCGTTGGCCGTGGGGTTCCAGGCGATACCTTCCGGGTATCCTCCTTGCGCGCCGGGAGCAAAAGAGATTGCGGACCAATCTTGTGCCTGCGTAGGACCAGCGAGAAGCAGACCCAGCAGAAGGCATGATTTCCAAGTGATATTACGCATGGCGGCTCCTCAACGCAGTCCGGCGATGGTGTAGCCGCCGTCCACCAAAATGCTCTGGCCGGTGACGAACCGGGCTTCATCGGTCGCAAGCCAGACCGCCACATCGCCGGCGTCGCCGGGCTGGCCGGCGCGCTTGGCCGGTGTGTGCTCGATGAAGGGCACGAAAGCGGAATCGTCGGTCCAGCCGCTACGCGCCATCGGCGTGTCGATGATGCCGGGATTGATGTTGTTGATGCGGATGCCCTTCGAGCCGTATTCGATGGCAACCGCGCGGATCAGTGCATCGAGCGCGCCCTTGCTGGCGGAATAGCTGGACGATCCAGCCAGAGCGCCCTTCGCCAGCCAGGACGAGGTATTGATGATCGAGCCGCTCGTGCCCTGTGCAAGAAAGGCTTCGACCTCGTATTTGATCGACAGCCACACGCCCCGGAGATTGGTGGCGATCACCGCATCGAAATCCGCACTCGTCTGCTCGGTGATCGGCGCGAAGTTTCCAAGAATACCTGCATTGTTGAAGGCGGCGTCGAGCCTACCATAGCGATCGACGGCCGTGTCGATCAGGCGGCGGATGTCGTCTTCCTTCGATACGTCCGTGGGCACCGCCAGCGCATCCCCGCCCGCTGCGACGATCTCTTGAGCAACGCTTTCGATCTCGGCGGGGCGGCGTCCGGCGAGCACGACCCTCGCACCGTCCCGCGCAAAAGCCAGCGCAGCGGCGCGGCCGATGCCGGTGCCGCCGCCGGTAACGAGCGCAACGCGACCTTGAAGACGACGGACAGAGGAAGGAGAAGCGGTGTCGGGCATGGTGATCCTCATGGAAGTTGACGTTGGACTACCAAGATAGGCCGGCGCACTGTTCGGAATAATCCACCTTGCATCGCATGGCTTGTTGGGTCAGATTCATCAATCATGCGAACTGGCGATCTCGGAGAACTGGCGGCCTTCGTGGCCATTGCGGAGGAAGGTGGCTTCCGCCGCGCCGCCGCGCGGCTGAACCTCACGCCTTCGACACTTTCTCATTCGTTGCGCTCGCTCGAAGGCAAGCTCGGCGTGCGGCTGGTCAGCCGCACCACGCGAACGGTCGCACTGACAGAAGCGGGGCATGCGCTGCTGCGCCAGATCGGCCCTGCCTTCGCCAGCATCGAAACGGCGGTCGAGACCATCAACGACTTCCGTGACCATCCGGCCGGCACGATCAGGATCAGCGTGCCGCGCACCGTAGCGGTGCGGGTGCTGACGCCGAAGTTTCGCGCGTTTACCGACCGCTACCCCGACGTGACGCTGGAGGTCGCCGCAGAGAATGGCTTCGTCGATATTGTCAAACAGGGCTTCGATGCCGGCATCCGCCTCGGCGAAAGTCTCGAACGCGACATGATCGCTGTGCGGGTGACGCCGGACCTCGATACCGCCGTGGTCGCCTCGCCGGACTATTTCTCTCGCTTCCCGCCGCCTGAGACGCCGCGCGATCTGCACCGGCATCGCTGCATCGGCTGGCGTCAGACCGGAAGTGGCGCGCTTTACCGCTGGGAGTTCGAGAAGGACGGACGGGTGTTCAATGTCGCCGTGAACGGCCCGCTGGTCCTCGACGATCCCGATCTCATGGTCACGGCGGCGCTCGATGGAGTCGGGATAGCCTATTCCACCGAGCAGCACATCGGCGAACACCTCGCCTCGGGCCGTCTCATCCGCGTGCTTGAAGACTGGTGCCCGCCCTATCCGGGTTTCTTTCTCTATTATCCCGGCCGCCGACAGGCACCCGCTGCCTTGCGCGCGCTGGTGGAGATACTTCGGGTGTCGTCGGATTGAGCCGCCTGTCATGGCGTTTCCTTACGCCATCGGCGGATTGAGCCGGGCAAAGCCCTCTTGCCGGCGATAGGGGAAGTGAGGATAGGGCGCGGTAACGGCACTGGCCTGGTCCAGCTTCGCCACCTGTTCGCGCGTCAGGCTCCAGCCAACAGCGCCGAGGTTCTGGCGAAGCTGTTCCTCGTTGCGCGCGCCGACGATAACCGAGGAAACGGTCGGGCGTTGCAGCAGCCAGTTGAGCGCGACCTGGGGGACCGTCTTGCCGGCTTCCTCTGCTACAGCATCGAGCGCATCGACAACGCGATAAAGATGCTCGTCGTCCACCGGCGGGCCGAAGCTGGCGGTTTCGTGCAGGCGGCTGCCTTCGGGCAGCGGCGTGCCGCGCCGGATTTTCCCCGTCAGCCGGCCCCAACCAAGCGGACTCCAGACCAGGGCCCCAATGCCCTGATCTGCGCCCAACGGCATCAGATCCCATTCATAGTCACGGCCTACCAGCGAGTAATAGACCTGATTGGCGACATAGCGCGGCCAGCCGTAACGGTCGGCGACGGCCAGAGCTTTCATGATCTGCCAGCCGGCGAAATTGGAGACGCCGACATAGCGGACTTTGCCGGCGCGAACGAGCGTATCGAGCGTCGAAAGCACTTCCTCGACCGGGGTGCCCGAATCGAAGGCATGAAGCTGAAGGATGTCGATATAGTCGGTCTGGAGGCGGCGCAGCGCATCCTCGACGGCGCGGATCAGCCGGAAGCGCGAGGAACCTGCATCATTCGGCCCATCGCCCATCGGCAGACTGGTCTTGGTCGAGATCAGCACCGCGTCGCGCCGGCCCTTGATGGCCTCGCCAAGCACTTCCTCGGACGCACCATCGGAATAAACATCGGCGGTGTCGAACAGGTTGACGCCGGCCTCCAGGCAGATGTCCACGAGGCGGCGGGCTTCGGTGGAGTCCGAAGTGCCCCAGTTGCTGAAGAGAGGGCCAGAGCCACCGAAAGTGCCTGCGCCGAAGCTGAGGGCCGGCACTTTGAGGCCGGAGCGGCCGAGAACGCGATATTCCATGATACGTTCCTTTTGATTGTTCTATGATGGGTCAGCGACCGAGCAACGCATCCAGGTCGATGGCTTCCGCCATTGCCCGATTGCCTTCGTCGCCGGGGTGAAGGTGGTCGCCTGAGTCGAACGCAAAGCGGAGGCGCGCGTGGTGCTCCGGATCGCGGAGCACCGCATCGAAATCCACGACGGCATCGAAATCGCCGCTTTCCCTGATCCAGCGATTGATTTCGTGGCGCAGCGCGTCCTTGTCGGGATTGTAGTAGTTTCCGAGCGGCGTTCCGCTGAGCGCCCCTTCAAACGGCGGCAGCGTCGCTCCGATGATCCGAACATTGTGGGTATGCGCCAACGCGATGAGCTGTTGATAGCCGGCAATCATCTCGTCGGCGGACGGCGACGTCTGCTGCGGAGCGAAGTCAGTGCCGGGCCAGGAAATGTCGTTGATGCCGATAAGGACGATCAGCGCCCTCACATTCGGCTGGGAGAACACATCCCGCTCCAGACGCGCCGCTGCGTTCACGCCCATCTTGTCTTGCAGCAGGCGGCCGCCGGAAATTCCTCCGTTGACCACCGCAATATGATGCGGGGCGAGCCGCTCGGCGAGGAAGTCGGGCCAGCGGGTATCAGTATCGACCGTCGCTCCGTTTCCATCGGTGATCGAATCTCCGATGACGACAACCGCGCCCTCGTTCGGTGTATCGACCAGCACGTCGCTTAGAAAAACACGGGCATCCGTGGTGCCGGTTGCTGGAAAATCGCTGGCGCGGGTAAGATCGCCGTCGCCGAACCATGCCGTCTGGCGGCCATCCCAATGGAAGGTAGTCAGCGGCGTTTCGTCTGGCAGGTAAATCGAGACGACGAGCCGAGCCAGTGCATCGACGGTCAGTTCCACCGGATCACTGATGGCCGGAGCGCCGGGCGGAACGACGATGCCATCCTTGCCGCCAAAGGTGATCCTGCGGATCGTGTCCGGTTCGGCCCCTCCACCTTGGCCGGCGAGTCCCACGCTCGCGCCGCCGATCCTCAACGGGCGGTCGCCATAGGCATTGGAGAAGACAAGGCGCACGTGCGAGCCGCCGAGGCTTATCCGCACAACCTGCCGGATCGTCTGATCCTGAACGGATGCGGGGATTTTGGTTGGAAAGGGAAAGTCCGCGCCCCAGATCGGTTGCGGGCTCGCCATCCATGATCCGACCCATGTTCCCTCATCGGCCCGCGCTGGCGACTGCCCAAGCAGGACAGATGCGAGGGCAACTGCGCCAACAAGGATTTGGGAACGGATCGTTCTTCCGCGGGGTTGACGGCTGACAGTCGTCGTTCGGGATTCAATCGGCATTGTTGTTCGGTCCTATGGGTTGCTGGGCGAAAGCCGATTGCGCGGAACGCCGGTCAGCCGTCGCGGCGAAGGCGGCAACCACAATGGCAGCGGCCGGGAAAAGCGCGGCGACCAATGGCACGAAGGCAAGGCCGGGGCCTTGGGCGATGACCATGCCGCCCGCCCACGCGCCGATGGCGTTGCCGAGATTGAACGCGCCGATGTTGAAGCTCGATGCGAGGCTCTGACCCGCGCCTTCCGCTTTCGAGAGCACCCACATCTGCAAAGGCGCGACAGTTGCAAAGCCTGCCGCACCGAGCAGGCCGGCGAAGATCACGGCTGCAATCTGGTCGTTTAAGGCGAATGTCATCAGCCCGAGCACGAGCGCGAGAACCGCCAGGGTGCCGAGGATGGCGCGGATGAGGTTGCGGTCGGCGAGCCTGCCGCCCAAGAGGTTGCCAGCGACCAGGCCGCCACCGAAGACCAGCAGGATCGGCGAGACGGCGCTGTCGTCGAACCCGCTGATCTCGGTCAGCAGCGGCGCGATATAGGTGAAGACGGCGAAGACACCGGCATAGCCCAGCACGGTCGTCAAAAGACCGAGCAGCACGGGGCGGCGAGCGATGGCGCGCAGATCGCTTCGCCAGTCGGACGCTTCCGGCTGCGCCTTGTCCTGCGGAACCAGCGCGGCGAGGACGATCAGTGCGACGATGCCGACAAGGGTGACGGCCCAGAAGGTCGAGCGCCAGCCATAATGCTGGCCGAGCCACGTGCCGAAGGGCACGCCGAGCACGGTGGCGACGGTCAATCCGGTGAACATGATGGCAATGGCCGAGGCGCGCTTGTCTTCCGGGACCAAGCCCGTCGCCACCACGGCGGCGACGCCGAAGAAGGTGCCATGGGTTAGCGCCGTTAGCACGCGCGCCGCCATCAGCCAGCCATAGGTCGGCGCCAGTGCGCAAGCTGCGTTGCCGATCACGAAGATGACCATGAGCCCGACCAGCACATGCTTGCGCGGCCAGCGGGCGGTGAACCCGGTGAGGACGGGTGCGCCAACGGTGACGCCGAGCGCGTAGCCGGAAATCAGCAGGCCGGCGGCGGCGATGGTGACATCCAGTTCGCGGCTGACCTCTAGGAGAAGGCCCATGATGACAAATTCGGTGACGCCGATGCCGAAGGCTCCGGCCGTCAGGGCGTAGAGCGCCAGAGGCATGATGTGGTCCGATCTTCTTTCGCAGCAATTGCCCAGAAGATAGACCTCCAACTCTGGATGAGATAGAATGCTGAAAAGAATATCACTTGTGAGGTGAAGTCATCATGGCGCGGCTTGAGGTCAACCGATCCGGCGAAATGGATGTGTTCGTGCGCGTGGTCGAACTCGGCGGCTTCTCGCCTGCCGCGCGTATGTCCCGCATGACGCCTTCGGCGGTCAGCAAGCTCATCGCGCGGCTGGAAGCGCGGCTCGGGGCAAGGCTCCTCAACCGTTCGACGCGGCAGCTCCAGCTCACGCCCGAAGGCTGCGCCTTTTATGAGCGGGCCACCCGCATCCTTGCCGATCTGGAGGACGCGGAGCGCGCGGCGGGCCTCGGCGAGCAGCCGGTCGGCCGCGTGCGCATCAACACCAGCGCCTCCTACGCCAACCATGTCCTCGCGCCGCTGCTGCCGGACTTCCTTGCGCTGCATCCGGGCGTCACGCTCGACATCGTGCAAACCGATGCGGTGGTCGATCTGCTTGCCGAGCGGATGGACGTGGCGATCCGGGCGGGACCGCTCAAAAGCTCCAGTCTCGTGGCGCGCAAGCTGGGCGAGACGGCGCTGACCATCGTCGCCGCGCCGTCCTATCTCGAACGCTGCGGCGAGCCGCGCACGATTACCGATCTCGAACGGCACAATCGCCTCGGCTTCGGCTATGCGCGCGCCGTCGATGGCTGGCCGCTGCGAGAAAATGGCGAAACCATTGTCGTGCCGGCGACGGGCCGCGTGCAGGCGAGCGATGGCGAGGGCCTGCGGCATCTGGCGCTTGCCGGTGTCGGTCTCGGCCGACTTGCTGCTTTCACCGTGCGCCAGGACATTGCCGCCGGACGGCTTATCCCGGTGCTCGGCCATCTCGATGCAGGCGACCGGGAAGCCTTCCACGCCGTTCATGTCGGTCAGGGCGGCCCGCTGCCCTCGCGCGTCCGTGCGCTGCTCGACTTTCTTGCTGAGAAAGGCAGGGTATCGTGAGCCGACTGCCATCACGCAGCTCTGGTGCAAGGCGATGCGATCGGACTAACTCTAAATGCCCAATCCCCGTTGGCGCCCCAACTGCCACGACACCGACCCGCCCTGCACTGTGCCTGCGACTTCGCGGCCGAGTTCCCGGTCGATGACGGGCCGCCACGGCACAAGGGTGAACTCGTGGCTCTGCTCGACCACGGCGAACTTGCCGCTGGATAGCTGGACGGTGCCGGTGAACTTGCCGCTGATCTTCTCGCCATCCGCAGCCGCCCGAAATGGCAACGACTTTGCCTCGGCCATCTCCGCGCCAGCGCGGGCGACCTCCCGCTCGCGCAGCGCGGCAAGAAGATTGCGCCGGTAGAAGATGCGCCCGTCGCGCTGGCGTCTCGCGTCACCCTGTTCGATATGATGCTCGCGGCGCTGGTCCATGGCATCGCGCACCTGCTGGCCGAACCCGGCCGAAGCGAGATCCGATGCGTCAGGCGTCACCAGCCGCCGGTCGAGCCAGGTCGCGCCATCGGACCCGATCTGGCTTTCCAGATTAAAGGTCGAGATGACGCGGATGCTGGCCTGCCGGTTTCGGCCGACATCGTAGGCGGCGGCGCGGCTCTCGAAATCTTCGGGTATGCGCCATTGATCGGCGTCGATCCGCTCGACGATTTCGGCGCGGCGCAGCGCCTCCAGTCGTCGGACATGAGCATCGACGAAACCCTCATAGTCGCCGCCCGGAACGCGGCCGTCGAACTTGGCCTGTTCCAGATGGCGGCTCGGCCGGTAGATGCCGTCCTCGGCGATAGCGGCAATGGCCCGGTCGGATGGGCGCTGCGCCGTGTCGGCCGGGCCGATCTCGATAACGCTGCCGACCCGCGCATCCTCGACGCGGGTGGGGTCGATACCCGGAACATGATGTGTCCGGCCGTCGATGCCGTCCACCACAAAGGTCAGGTTCTCGCCCATCTCGTCGGTGAGATACTTGTCCACGACGCGGCCGACGATGGGCGTCTCGGGCGCGGCATCATGAAGCTGGAACGTCATCAGATCGCGCTCCAACCCATCGGCCTTCAGCGCCTTGTGCATATTGCGGATGATGTCGCCGCGTTCGCCCAGCTCGCGCAAGGTCGGCTCCATGCGCTCGCTCAACTCCCAGACGCCCGGCGCGTGTTCGGTGGCGAGGCCCATCTGCTCCAGCTTACCCAGGCGGCGCAGGCGTAGCGTCCGGTCGAACTGGCGACGCGGATCGTCGGGTTCATGGCGCAGGTCGATGAAGCGTTCATCGGCCTCCTCGGTCATCGCCCGGTCAATGCGGGTGAAACGGTCCTGATCGACTTCGGCGGACAGCTTGCGGGTCTGCTCGATCTCGGTGACGGGACCAAGCTCCAGTGTGGTCAACTCGGTGGCCCTCTCGCGAATCCCGTTGGCGAGGTAGTCACCGTTGATGACCAAATTCTCGCCCAGATCGTCCTTGCCCCGGACGATGACATGCACATGGGGATGACCGGTGTTGTGATGATTGACCGCGACCCAATCGAGTTTCGTGCCAAGGTCGGCCTCGATCCGGCTCATGAGGTCGCGGGTGTGCGCTTTCAGGTCGGTCAGGTCCGCGCCATCTTCCGGCGAGACGATGAACCGGAACTGGTGGCGATCGTCCTTGCCGCGATCAAGGAAGGTATTGCCGTCCGCGCGGTCGTCGGTCGCGGAATAGAGCTGGCCGCGCTCGCCGTCGCGGGACGTGCCGTCGCGCTGGATATAGCGCAGATGGGCCGCTGCCTTGCCGTTCTTTCCGGCCTGCTGGACATAGCGGGTTTTCACGACGACGCGACGCATTCCCGGCGTGCTGTGTTTCCAGCCGCCCGACAAGGTTCGGGAACGCACGAACGACGCGCCGCGTCCACGCTTGAGGCCCGGCCCACTGTTAGTCCGCGATGCCTTGCCGCCCTTGGTGGCGGCTGACGATCTGGAGCGTGGCGAGGATGATGCGGATGACCGTAATGGGCTGTTGCTGTGCTGGTGGGCGAGTTTCTTTGCCTGCGTCAGAAAGCTCTTGGCCTTGCCGAGCTTGGGAGCATCGGCGCGGATGCGACCGGGCTTCGGTTGGAAGCGGTTTTCGTCGTCGGCGCTCATGGACGCGCCTCCGGCCAAAATCGTGGAAAATCGGGCAGTCGGCGGCCATGGTGCCGGTCAAAACCCAGCAAAGCTAAGGCTTTGCGCAGGATCACGGCTCGCGCCGTCCAAAAACAGGGTGCCGCTCGCGGCTCCTCTAACCAGTGTGCAGACAACAACAATTTCGAGAACATTGGCGACGTGGTGCCATGTTCCTTTATCTTGCCCTCCACCTTTACTGCCCTTTCCGCCCTTCCTGCCGATAATCCAGCCAGGCGAAACCCCGCATGACTGGACACCGGAACGGATCGCGCCGAGCGCGGGAACACGTCTCTCATGGCGCACTCCCGTCGTCGGCACGGGCCACGAAAAAGCTGCCGGTCGGCGGCTCCGTATCGGCGGCATCGCGCACCGGAACGGTCGCGCGGATGTCGCCGGATTGCGCTTCGGATGACGGCGCGGCGGCAGCCCGCATGTCGGTCAAGCGCGTGACGAACAGCGGAGCCGCGCGCCAGTCGGGCGGCGGTGGCGGTGCTGGCGCGGGTGGTTCACTCCCGGCCGAGCCACCCAGAACCGGGGCGAGCGCGGTGACATAGGCGCGCGTCTCGGCGGGCAGTGCGCGGCCACTCGCACGATGTTCGTCGTAGCGGCCGGGACCGGCATTGTAGGCCGCGAGCATCGCGGGGACATTGCCATAGCGGTCCCACATTTCGCGCAGATAAGCTGCGCCCGCCATGATGTTGTCGCGTGGGTCGTAGGGATCGCGACCGAAGCCATGACGGACGCGCAGGCCCGCCCAGGTGTCGGGCATGACCTGCATCAATCCCATCGCTCCGGCCGAGGAGATTGCGCGCACGTCGCCTGCGCTCTCGGCGCGCAGCACGGCGCGAATCCAGTGCTCGGGAATACCGAAACGCTGCGCGGCTTCGGTGATGAAGCCGGCATAGGGATCGGCCGGATTCGCGCGCGCGACGGGTGTAGCCTGTGCCGACACGGCGACCGGACAGGCTGCGACCGCGAGCACGCCAGCCAGCAGCAGACCGGCATATCGCGCGATCTCCCTGCCTCCGTTCGACCTCCAGCCTGCCAGCGTGCTCGCTGCGGTCAAGGGCAAGGCGCGAGCGCCGGCCAGAGGCCGCCCCTGACCTTCGCTGCGCGCGCCGGCCGTCCGGTGGCCGAGCGGGACGACGGGATGAGACGGCTTTTCCGCGAACAACGGGATGAGGGTTTTGAACGCGGGGATAACGCAGAATCGCATGGCTTTCAGTCCCGCCCGCCGCGCGGCTTCGGGCGGCTCCAGTGCAGCGACCACGCCGTCTTGTCGTTGCTGTTCTGGAAGAGGTTGGCGCGGATCGGTTGGGGCAAGGCGGGATCGTCGATCACCAGCGAAATGTAGTCGCCAGCCTTTTCGCCGACTTCCTTCCAGCCCGCGCCGACCTCCGGGCCATCTTCGGCACCGTGATGGACGCGGTAGGCGGGCGCGTTCTCCGCGTCCGATGGTTCGGCGGCAACAATGGTCAGTTCGCGGTAAAGGGTGAGCGTGTGGATACGGCCGACGAAGTTTTCGTTTTCGGCGGTGAATTGACCGATCTGTGGCATGACAAGTCTCCAAGGGTTGCAGGTTTCAGGGGGATCAGTGCGTCGGCGCGCGCCATTCGTAGCGGCCGTCGCCTTCCTCATCGGTCCAGAGCGGCAGCGCCCGGCCGATGACGGAACTTGCGGGGATGGGTCCGAAATAACGGCCGTCGAGGCTGTCACGGACTTCCCAATTCATGAGGAAGATTTCGCCGTCGCCGATGACGCGGCAGCCCTGCCAGACAGGCAGATCGCGGCCGATCCGGTCGCGCTCCAGCGCTTCGCCCGTCTCCACGCCATCGACGGTGATCGTGCGGCCGCTGCGGCAAACCCGTTGTCCGGGCAAACCGAGGACGCGCTTCAGCAGCGGCACGCCGCGTCCGACATAACCGCGCTCGACCATGAAGGCGGCGAGCGGTTCGGGCGGCATGATTGCGACCAGCTCGGGCACCTCGATCCGCTCGGCGGGTTCGACGGTGTAGAAGCCGATGGGCGCGCTGGCGGTGGCGTTCCAGATCAGTTTTGTGGGCGTCGGGATGAACGCCGCGACAGCGACGCCCATCACCGCGAAATACGTCACCATGACGTAGCCGAACCGCGTCATGGCTCGATCCTCCGGCGATGGAGCCAGGCGGCATGACGTTCCGGCGTGTAGTCGCGCGGCTCCAGACCGGCGATCAGGCGGTTGTGGACATGCCGCCAGTGATCGGGCGCGGCGTCGGCCGGATCGAGGCCGAGCGCTTCCACCGCGTCGATGGCGGCAAGCGCGCGCTCCACCTTCGCCCAGCTATCGAGGCGCAACAGGATGTCGCCGCCGGGGCGGACGAAAGGCAGTGTCTGGAACGGCTCGCCACGGCCGATCGCGCGCACGATGTCGATGCGTGAAATCACAGTGCCGTGCTCGCCCGCCGCCCAACGGACGAAGGCGAAGACGCTCTCCGGCGCAAAGCCGACGAGGCTGCGACGACGGTCGATGATCTGTTCGTAGCTCTTGCGGCCGAAGCGTATCCAGCGCTCGACCTTGCGCTTGTCGAAAGTCAGTTCGACCAATGTGGTGAAGGGCGCGGGACCGTCCGGCAGCGGACGGCCGTGCAAGCGGCGGGCCGCGTTGCCGGTCATATCGGATCTCCTTCGGAGGCGGGAAATTCACGCGCGAGCAGGTCACGCAGCATGTCGGCGACCGTGATGCCCCGTCGGAAGGCCGCGACCTTGATGCGGCCGCGCAGCTCGGGCGCGATGTCGATGGTCAGCCGGGCGGTGAACGCTTCGCCAGCGGCGTTGCCGGTCGCCGGCGTGTCGGTAGCCTTGATCCAGCTATCGGGATTGCCCGGACGGGAGGCGAAGCCGGGCTTGCGGGTGCGTCCGGTCATGGCGCGGCCCTCCCGACGCGCAGCCGGTCGATCTCGGCGGCAAGCGCTGCGATCTCGCGCGTGGCCCGGCTGTCGGCGTCGATCTCGGATGCGAGCCGGCCGGACTGCGCAGCGTCGGCGAAGACGACACGCTGGCCGATGGTTTGGCCAAGCAAGGGCGGATCGTGGTCCCCGAGCGTCTCGGCCGTCTCGCGGGCGATGACGGTGCGCGCGCCGCAACGGTTGAGCACGAAACGGGCGGCAAGGTCGGGCCGGTAGATGCGCGCTTCCCGTAGAAGCGCCAGCATCTCGGCGGAGGCCCAGCCGTCGAAGGGCGATGGCTGCACCGGGATCAGCACAAGATCGGCGGCAAGCAGCGCCGAGCGCATCAGAGCGGCGACACGCGGCGGACCGTCGATGACGACGTGATCGGCGTCGCGGGCCAGATCGGGGGCTTCACGGTGCAAGGTGTCGCGGGCCAGGCCGATGGTGCTGAACAGCCTTGGCAGCCCCTCATGGCTGCGTGTCTGCGACCAGTCGAGCGCAGACCCTTGCGGGTCGGCGTCGATCAGGATGACGCGCCGTCCTTCGGCCGCCCAGGCTCCGGCGAGATGCAGGGCCAGCGTGGTCTTGCCGACGCCGCCCTTCTGGTTGAGGAGCGCGACGATCATGGCGCACCTCGCCGACCAAAAGCAGCACTGGCACCGGCACCACGGATCGCGTCCGCGCGCGTCAAAGAAGAAGAGTTAGATTCTTTGTTAGATTCTTCTATAGAGTCCGGCGAAGGATTTGCGCCTAATGTCCCGATACTGCGTGCGCCTAATGTCCCGATAGGATTCACATGGTTATCCACAGGCACTGTGGATAGATTTTCGGGCAGGAAACGCAGCAGTTCGCGCCCGTCTTCCCATTCGCTCTGGAGCTGGTAGCCGGGCAGAGATTGACGTGCCGCGATCCGGCGGAGGTCGAGCGCAAAGTCGGACGGCCGCGCCGCACTGCCGGATTTTTGGTGAAGGTGCGCTACCTCGAACGCCCAGCCTTCAGGCTGGCGTCCGGCATGCTTGCGGGCGACGCGGTAAAGCCAGCGCTCGATGCCGCCGGTCAGCCGGAAATAGGCCGGGTCGATTGTCAGGACCAGCGAGCGGTCGATGACGCTGTTGTAGAACCATTCGGGCAGGACGAACTCCATGCCCTCGACGCGACCGGTGCGCGTCGTCATTTCCTCCCACTCGTTGATCCACGAGAACTGACGCCGCCGCCAGTGCTTGCCGTTGCGGATGGTCGTGGCGATAACGGTGGATTGCAGGCGTGCGAGCGCGGCCTTGAGCAGCAGATAATCGCGATTGCCGGTGGCTCGCCCAATCGAGCGCAGAAGCTGATAGGGCATGAAGCGGAAGAACCGCGATGTGGAGATGGCGTTGTTCTGGGCCGCGACGATTTGCGACGCGGCCCAGATCAGCACATCGGCATCCCAGATCGTCGCCATGCCATGTTCGGGCATGGCGAAGACCTGCACCTCGACATCGGCGGCGCGGTAGAGGATCGGCGTGGTGCGGGGCCGCTTCGCCAACGAGAAGAACGGCCGCTCCATCAAATCGCGCTGGTCGCGCGGGGCGGCGTCGCCGGTCGCCACCACGAAGGGGGCCAGGCGGTTGCGCTCGCTGTCCTCGGTCGGCTGCGCGGGTCTGGGATCGTCGTCGCGCAGCATTTACAGCTCGTCCCGCTCTTGCGGCGTCAGCGGACGCGCGGGAAAGACCGTGCCGGCGTTTTCGTCGCGGGTGGATTTGCGGGTACCGATGGCGCTCCACGCTTCCAGATCGCGGACGGCATAGAGGACGCGACCGCCGATCTTGCGGTAGGTCGGGCCGGTGCCATAGGTGCGATGCTTCTCAAGGGTGCGGATGGACAAGCCGAGGAAGCGCGCGGCTTCCTGTGTGCGCAGCAGGCGCGGCGGCAGGTCCGCATTGGGGCGGATGGCCATGGAATCTCTCTCCGGTTCGTCAGACAGGCGGCTGTCGAAGCGACAGCGGGCTGTGGCGGACGATGGCGAGGGATCGGCGGCCTGTAGCGTGCCGCAGTTGCGCCCATGCGCTGGCGGCACCCCCTGACGGGTGATAGTCAGCCGGAAAAGGCGAGAGATTTCAGCGATTCACCGACTGCCGCGCGGATTCGGTCAAGACAATCGCGCACGTATCGGCTAAGGGTGAAAGCGGAGCAGACGCACTGCTCTGGGGCTTAGTAACCCCTGTTGACGGTTGGTGCCGGCCGTGACGGCACCACACTCCTTGACCCTATGGTCGGGTCTCTAGCCGCGCGGGTGTCAATCACCCTATTCTTTCTTCCTAAGTTTCTGTTTCTGCGCGTATTTCTGCTCATGGGCAGTATTCGCAAGA
>NZ_VCPE01000010.1 GCF_005938105.1 Brucella haematophila
GAAACTTGACCGTGAATAAAAACCCGAACATTAATTAAAAGGCGGGTCAATTCTCGGTGGAAAAACCGGGTCACTTCTCAGCGGCAATCAACACTCGCCATCATATTCGGCGAGCGCAACAAGGCGTTGGCGATCGAGAATCTCGACCCGGTTTGAGCGGAAGAGGACAAGCCCTTCTTCGCGCAGATCCCGCAACATGCGATTGAGGTGGATTGGCGTTAGTCCCAGCGCATCGGCCAGCTGATATTGCGTCAGTGGACAGTAATAGGAATCGGGGTCGTCAATGCAGCAGGCTTTGACCCGGTCCGACAGTTCCAGCAGCAGATGTGCGGTGCGTACAAAGGCACTGCGGCGACCGACATTGGTCAGATGCTCGATCAGCATGGCGCGTTGTCGCGACAAAAGCTCGATGAAGATCATTGCCAGACGCGGAACACGCCGGATCGCGCTTTCAAGCGAAGCCAGTGGAATTTCAATGACTTTCATCGGCGTGATGGCCGATATCGTATTGTAGCTATAGCCGTCTGCGGTGCGAAGGCCGATGAAATCGCAACGCATTGGAAAGTCGATGATCTGCCTCTGGCCGCCGGACAGATCGCGATAGACGCAGCCCCAGCCGGACACGACCATATGCACGTTTCTGACGCGCTCACCCTGTTCTATGATGACGGTATCGGTGGTAAAATTGTTTTCTGTGATGACAAGAGAAGCCAAAGCACCAATCGCATGCGCATCAAGGTCCGCCAGAATCGGAGAAGATTCCAGTAAGTCGATCAGCACCCCCACCGAAGGTGCCGCAATGCCTCTACCACTATGCATAACACTTCCGTACTAAACGAAAGATATAGTTTTATATCTTCCTACTGTTTAAGTCGCTCTTACGGACAACATAAATTTTCGAACTTGCTAACATAAATTAATGACACGATTGCTTTGAGGTAGCAATATTAGCCCATGGAATGGCGGGAATTCGTCAATATAAGTCATAAGCATCATTTAAATACCGATCTTGCGGCGGGGCAGGACCGGCGGATCACTGTGTAGGAGTTAGTAAACCTTCGTGCCGGGGAGACGCGCCGATGTTGGATGCCAGGGGTGCCAGCCTGTGGGCTGTACCGGAAGAAAGAGACAATGGAGCGGTTGGTGTCGGCGTTCTGCCGAACAGTGACCGCCATCTGCTACTCGTATGCAAAAGCAATCTGGAGCGGGAGTGCCTTTTCAACGGCCTCCTGATGAATGGGTTGAAAATGCCGGTAACGTGCTACGCCTTTGTAGAGCAGGCGAAGGCGTTCAACGGCAGTGCTGTCATTTTGCTGCATATCGGCGCCAAGCGGCTTGCCGATCCGTTCTTCTCCGAAGAAATCCGCTCCCTCGTGGAAATGTGGTCGCCATCGCCGATTGTGCTTCTCGCCGAACGTGAGGAATGGGCGCAGGTGGTGCGGGCCATGGAAATCGGCGCAAGAGGCTATATCCCCACCTCGGTCGATGTTCGTGTCTGTGTCGAGGCGATCCACCTCGCCAGCGCGGGTGGCATGTATATTCCTGCTTCCATGGCCATCAAGTCGCCGCCGCCGGATATTGATGAGGATGTGCTGGGCGAATTGCTGACCGCACGCGAAATCGAGGTGGTGCATGCGATTCGCATTGGTCGCTCCAACAAGGTGATCGCTTTCGAACTGGGCATGAGCGAAGGCACCGTGAAGGCACATGTCCATAACATCATGCGCAAGATCGGTGCTGCCAACCGGACCGAAGTGGCCTGCAAGCTGCACAATATGTACAACAGCACTTTGGGCGACGATTGAGCGGTTTCGCGTTGGATAGTGCGTGAAAACAAAACAGGCTTTGAAAACGGTGCAGACAGGCATAGGCGGTTGCTTTCTCTCCGAAAACAGAGACATTACAGGCTCGCAATTCTAACAAACTCAGCGCGGGCAAAAAATGCAGCTTACCCCTCGTCACAATGCAATTCTGGACCTTGCCCGCCGTCAGGGGCAGGTCCTGGTGGACGATCTGGCTGCGGCTTTTGATGTCACGCCGCAAACTGTGCGCAAGGATCTCAACGATCTGTGCCGCGCGCGCCTGCTGCGCCGCATTCATGGCGGGGCGCTTTATCCATCCGGCGTTGAGAATATGGAATATGAGGCGCGCCGCCGGATCGCCGCCAATGAAAAAGAATCGATCGGCAAGGCGGCAGCCGAAATCATCCCGGATGGCGCATCCCTGTTCATCAATATTGGCACCACGACCGAAGCCGTCAGCCATGCCCTGATCGACCATAGCGAGCTGATGGTCATCACCAACAACATCAATGTCGCCAATACGCTTCGTGTGCACACTTCCATCGAAGTGGTCATTGCCGGCGGTGTGGTGCGCTCGTCCGACGGCGGCATCGTGGGTGAGGCGGCAGTGGACTTCATTCGCCAGTTCAAGGTCGATTATGCCATCATCGGCGCTTCGGCCATGGACGAAGACGGCGCGCTGCTGGATTTCGATTTCCGCGAAGTGAAAGTCGCGCAGGCGATCATCGCCAATGCGCGCCACGTCATCCTCGTTTCCGATTCCACCAAGCTGGAACGCACTGCACCGGTACGAATCGGCCATATTTCGCAGATCAACACCTTCATCACCGACCGTTGCTCGTCGCAGCAGCTGCGCGATCTGTGCGCGGAACATGAGGTTGAGCTGATCGAAACCCTTAATGATAGCGGGGCGGCGACCAAAGCGGGGTAGTTTCGTTTATTTTCGCTTTGCTTTCATATTAAATAGTTTTATATTCGCTTTGGTGTTCTGAGGCGCGTCCGGTGATGCGCTTTAAAATGAATGTTCGAGCGTCTGTCTGCTGCAAGCGCTCTGAAAGCCGCTTTCAAGGTTTGCCATGGTGCAGGAAAAAATATTCGACATTTTCGTCATCGGCGGCGGCATCAACGGATGCGGCATCGCGCGCGACGCGGTTGGGCGCGGCTTTTCTGTTTTCCTGGCGGAAATGAACGATCTGGCGAGCGGCACTTCGTCCCGCGCCACCAAGCTGATCCATGGCGGCCTGCGTTATCTGGAGCATTACGAGTTTCGTCTGGTGCGCGAGGCGCTGATGGAGCGTGAGGTTCTGTGGGCCAATGCGCCGCATATCATCCATCCGATGCGCTTTGTGCTGCCCTATCATAAGGGCGGGGTGCGTCCGGCATGGCTGCTGCGGCTGGGCCTGTTCCTCTACGATCATCTGGGTGGTCGCAAGAAGCTCCCGGCGACGCGCACATTGAACATGCGTACTGATCCTGCTGCTCAGCCGCTGAAGCCGCTTTTCACCAAGGCATTCGAATATTCAGATTGCTGGGTTGATGATGCCCGTTTCGTAGCGCTGACTGCGCGCGATGCATCCGACCGTGGCGCATCCATTCGCACCCGGACAAAGGTGGTGGCCGCACGACGCGACAGTCAGGGCTGGACGGTGACGATTGAGAATACTGACACCGGACATCAGGAAGAAATTCGCGCCCGTTTGCTGGTCAATGCCGCGGGTCCGTGGGCCGACAAGGTGTTGCAGGGCGTCGAAGGTGATCGCCAGTTGCACAATGTGCGTCTGGTGCAGGGCAGCCATATCGTGGTGCGCAAGAAATTTGCCGATCCGCGCTCTTATTTCTTCCAGAACAATGATGGCCGCATCATCTTTGCGATCCCCTATGAAGACGATTTCACCCTGATCGGCACCACCGATCAGGACTATAAGGGCGATCCCGCCAAGGTGGCGATCACCGAAGCCGAAACCGATTATCTTTGCGCGGCGGCAAGCGAATATTTCGCAGAACCTGTGCGCCGGGAAGATGTCGTCTGGACCTATTCGGGCGTGCGCCCGCTCTATGACGATGGCGCAAGCAAGGCGCAGGAAGCAACCCGCGACTATGTTTTGAAGGACGATGCACCAGCCGGTCTCGCGCCGCTCATCAATGTCTTCGGCGGCAAGCTGACGACGGCGCGCAAGCTTGCCGAACATATGCTGGAAAAGATCGAGCATCATCTGGGTAAGAAAGGCGCGCCGTGGACCCATGCGGCAGCGCTGCCGGGCGGGGATTTTCAGGAAGTTGCTTTCGAAAGCGAGTTGCGGAAAATACAATCGGCTTATCCGTTTCTGTCGCCAGCTCATGCCCGCCGCCTGTTCCGCCTTTATGGAACGCGTGTTCACGAGCTGCTTGGCAAAGCCGCATCGCTCGATGATCTTGGTCTCCATTTCGGCGCTGATCTCTATCAAGCCGAGGTCGCCTATCTCCTTGAAAATGAATGGGCTTGCACGGCAGAGGATGTCTTGTGGCGGCGCACAAAACTGGGCCTGCGACTGACCGCAGCAGAAGCAGAAGGGCTGAATAATTTCATAAAAAACCGAGAAGAAGTTTCATCGCGATTTGTTGCGGGTGTATAATAGCAATCAAATGATTGTAATTTTCAATTATTCTTTTGTGTGATAGTTTAACAGAGTACTTAAAGACTTTTTATACTTGAAAATTTTTAAAACTACTTTAAGAATGCGGTGCGGATGCCGATCGACTCCTCCCGATACCATTCTGTCCGATGTATTTAGGCCAGGGTGAGATCAACTAGATTGGTTCCGCACCGTTTATCAGAGCTTGAATCAAAAAGCGGCATGTGTGTGCGAAAATGGTGATTTTCGAGTACCGGAGCGGAGCGTACTATTGGTATGTGAGCACCGGAATGCAGAAAATTGCCATTTGCAGCCACACAGGACGACTTTTGGAACAGGCGCTCAGATGATGGCCTCTCACGAGGTTCATACCGCCGACAAATACATACCTCCCAAAGACCACACCGCACGCACGGCCCGGCGAATTTTTCCGCCGGGCCGTTTTTCTGGCTGGTTTCATCGCTTTGACGATGCGCTTGCCAGTTGTGGGGGAACAGGCCATTATCACTGGGAGCGTGCCCGGCAGGACTGTTTAGCGGTTCAGTCTTCGGGGATGTTCAGGGCGAATTCAGCGGTTCCAGCCTTCCTGGGAGGAGAAAGATGGGTGCACCGCAAGAACGGGTTCATGCGGACCGGATTCTGTCCGCAATCCACACCGGCGGGTCTGCCCGCTCGGCGCTGGTAGCGTCGTGGCAACGCTCCGCCGAACTGCACAAGCTCGACCCTGCCGATCCGGGCGCCGTGCGCACGCTTTCCGAAGGGGAGTTCCGCACCGCGCATGAGCGGGTGGAGCGGCTGGTCAGTGTGGCACAGGCCAGCATGGATCGTCTTTACATGGCGGTCGGCGGCGTCGGCTGCTGCGTGCTTCTGGCCGATAGTGAAGGCGTGCCGGTGGAGCGGCGGGGAGCCGCGAGCGACGACGACACATTCTACCGCTGGGGCTTATGGACAGGCGCGGTGTGGAGCGAGGAAAGCGAAGGCACCAACGGCATCGGTACCTGCATCGTCGAACAGCGTGCGCTCACCATCCATCGCGACCAGCACTTTCATTCGCGCAATATCGGCCTGTCCTGCACGGTGGCGCCGATCCACGACCATCAGGGCCGGATGATGGCGGCGCTCGACGTGTCGTCGTGCCGTTCCGATCTGACGGAAGCCTTTGCGCAGCTCATCTCCGTGGCGGTGATCGATGCGGCGCGCCGGATCGAGGCGGAAAATTTCCGGCAGGCTTTTCCAAAGGCCCGCATCATGCTGGCCCCAAGCGTGGACCGCAGCGGCGGTGCTTTGATCGCGGTCGACAAGGACGATCTGGTGATTGGTGCGACACGGGCTGCCCGTCTGGCGTTGGGTCTCGATGATGCGGCGCTGGCAGGCCCGCTGCCCGCTGCCGATATTCTCGGCTGGAATGCCGATCCGCGCGAGGATCTGGCTGAGTCTGAACGCGGGGTCATCCTGCGGGCGCTTGCCCGAGCCGAGGGAAATATTTCCGCCGCCGCCGGACTTCTGGGCATCAGCCGCGCGACGCTGCACCGCAAGCTGAACCGTCTCAAGATCATTCGCCCACATTAGAGCCTGTTCCAAAACTCGTCCTGTGCGGCTGCAAATGGCAATTTTCTACGTTCCGGTGCTCACGTACCTTTAAGTACGCTGCGCTCCGGTACTCGAAAATCACCATTTTCGCACTCACATGCCGCTTTTTGATTCAGGCTCTTAAACCTCTCTCAAAATCACCTGACGCAACTGTCTCAATATTGCGACACATGATCTTGCGAGCGTTAAAACACGGGATGACTCTCCCCCGCTATCGCGCGATCCTCCTTATCGAAGCGCTGTACACGACAGCTGCAAATTCGTCAGGCCGTGGCGAAAAGAGTGATTTTAGAGCACCGGAGCGCAACGTACTTCAAGGTACGTGAGCACCGGAGCGCAAAAAATTGCTCTTTGCAGCCCGGCGTCACGAAGAATGCAACTGTCGTGGTGGAGGCAGCGTTATTTCGGGAGGAAGTCATGAATAAGGTTGAATTCAGCCGGACGGTGAAGCCGGCTTTTGCCAAACGTTATGGAAACTTCATCGGCGGCAAATGGGTCGAGCCCAAGTCTGGCCGCTATTTCGAGAATACCTCGCCGGTCAATGGTCAGGTTCTGTGCGAAGTGGCACGGTCTGACGCAGCGGATGTTGAAGCAGCGCTCGATGCTGCTCATGCTGCCAAGGATGCATGGGGCCGTACCAGCGCAGCCGAACGCGCGCTGATCCTCAACCGGATTGCCGACCGTATCGAAGAAAACCTGCCCGCGCTCGCTGCTGCCGAAACATGGGACAATGGCAAGCCGATCCGCGAAACCACCGCTGCCGATCTGCCGCTGGCTGTCGATCACTTCCGCTATTTCGCCGGTGTCATCCGCGCACAGGAAGGCGGCATTTCGGAAATCGACCACGACACGGTCGCCTATCACTTCCATGAGCCGCTGGGCGTTGTCGGCCAGATCATTCCGTGGAACTTCCCGATCCTGATGGCGGTTTGGAAGCTGGCTCCGGCACTCGCCGCCGGCAATTGCGTGGTGCTGAAGCCCGCTGAACAGACCCCGGCCTCGATCCTCGTCCTGATGGAACTGATTGCCGATCTGCTGCCTGCAGGCGTGATCAATGTCGTCAATGGCTTCGGTCTTGAAGCGGGCAAGCCGCTGGCATCCAGCCCGCGCATTGCCAAGATTGCATTCACCGGCGAAACCACGACCGGTCGTCTCATCATGCAATATGCCAGCCAGAACCTCATTCCGGTTACGCTGGAACTTGGTGGCAAGTCGCCCAACATTTTCTTCAAGGATGTGGCTGCGGAAGACGACGATTTCCTCGACAAGGCCATTGAAGGCTTCGTCATGTTCGCGCTCAATCAGGGTGAGGTCTGCACCTGTCCGAGCCGCGCTCTTGTCCATGAGTCGATCTACGACAAGTTCATGGAAAAGGCGCTGAAGCGTGTGGAAGCCATTGTGCAGGGCGATCCGCTCGATCCGGCAACGATGATCGGCGCGCAGGCTTCGAGCGAGCAGCTTGAGAAAATCCTCAGCTATCTCGACATCGGTCGTCAGGAAGGCGCGGAAGTGCTGACCGGCGGTGAACGCAATGTTCTGCCGGGCGATCTGGCTGGCGGCTATTACGTGAAGCCGACCGTGTTCAAGGGTAACAACAAGATGCGTATCTTCCAGGAAGAAATCTTCGGACCGGTCGTGTCCGTTGCGACCTTCAAGGACGATGCGGAAGCACTGTCGATTGCCAATGACACGCTCTATGGCCTCGGCGCCGGTATCTGGACCCGTGACGGAACGCGGGCCTATCGCTTCGGTCGCGCTATTCAGGCTGGCCGTGTGTGGACCAACTGCTACCATGCCTATCCGGCCCACGCGGCCTTCGGTGGTTACAAGCAGTCGGGCATCGGTCGCGAAAACCATCTGAAGATGCTGGAGCATTACCAGAACACCAAGAACATGCTGGTGAGCTACAGCCCGAAGAAACTCGGCTTCTTCTAAGCCCTGACCGACTGCGAAAAGTGATGCGGGGAATTAACGTCTCCGCATTGCGTCTAATCAAAGCGTATTTACGTCTTCCATGTCAGTATTGCGTTGGAAGAACGGCATCGGTTCACCCTCCCAGGGGACTGCGAAGGGGCCTGGGCGAAAATGCCCGGGCAACCCTTGAATGGTCCTGCAAGTCGCCATTGCGTGGCGGGCTGGACGCGGCACCCGGGTGCTCCATATTCCTGTTACTCATTTCTTCCATCCCGTTTCGGGAAGCAGCTTGAAAGAAACTCAATTCGATAACGAAGGAGAGACTTCATGGCCAAGACAATGAAAGCGGCAGTGGTACGAGCATTTGGCAAGCCGTTGACGATCGACGAAGTGCCGATACCGGAACCGGGACCGGGACAGATACAGGTCGCCATTCAGGCTTCCGGCGTCTGCCATACCGATCTTCATGCCGCCGAAGGCGACTGGCCGGTGAAGCCCAATCCGCCATTTATCCCCGGACATGAGGGCGTGGGTTTCGTGTCGGGCGTGGGTGCTGGCGTCAAGCATGTGAAGGAAGGCGACCGCGTCGGCGTTCCGTGGCTTTATACGGCCTGCGGTCATTGCCGCCACTGCCTCGGCGGTTGGGAAACCCTGTGCGAGGAACAGCTCAATACCGGCTATTCGGTCAATGGCGGCTTTGGGCAATATGTGGTTGCCGACCCGAATTTCGTCGGCCACTTGCCGAAGAATATCGATTTCAATGAGATCGCGCCGGTGCTCTGTGCCGGTGTCACGGTCTATAAAGGCCTCAAGGTAACAGACACCAAACCGGGCGACTGGGTGGTGATCTCCGGCGTTGGCGGTCTCGGCCATATGGCGGTGCAATATGCCAAGGCGATGGGAATGAACGTTGCCGCCGTTGATATCGACGACAAAAAACTCGAACTGGCGCGTAAGCTTGGCGCGACGGTGACCGTCAATGCCAAGACCAACAAGGATCCGGCGGCCTATATCAAGAAGGAAACCGATGGCGGCGCACAAGGCGTGCTGGTGACGGCGGTTTCGCCCATCGCGTTCGAACAGGCGCTGGGCATGGTGGCGCGCGGCGGCACGGTGTCGTTGAACGGTCTGCCGCCGGGCGATTTCCCGCTGTCAATCTTCAACATGGTGCTGAACGGCGTCACCGTGCGCGGTTCCATCGTCGGCACCCGGCTTGATTTGCAGGAATCGCTCGATTTTGCTGCCGACGGCAAGGTCAAGGCGACCATCCGCACCGAGAAACTGGAAAATGTTAATTCCATCTTCGATGATATGCGCAAGGGCAACATCGAAGGCCGCGTCGTGATGGATCTGACGCAGTAAAGCGTGCAGGATAGGCTTTACATGTTCTGAACGGGCGGACCTGTTTCGCCCGTTCTCATGCGAGGGAGGAGAGAATGTTGCAAGAAAACCCGCAAAAGGGTTCTGCGAGGAATCCCGAAACGAGCGCTGGAGATGATGGCAAGGGCCAGGTCAGCGCCACGCCTGCCGCGCTGGATCTCATCGCCGAATTGCAGGCGGAATATGGACCGATCATGTTTCATCAGTCGGGCGGCTGCTGCGACGGTTCTTCACCGATGTGCTATCCGCAAGGCGAGTTTGTCGTCGGAGACAACGATGTCAAACTGGGCGAAATTGGCGGCGCGCCGGTCTATATCAGCGGCCCGCAATATGAAGTCTGGAAGCACACTGAACTCATCATCGATGTCGTTCCGGGGCGCGGGGGCATGTTCTCGCTCGATAACGGGCGTGAAGTGCGTTTTCTGACGCGCTCCCGCATATGTTCCATTCCCTGAAGCGTTTGGCCTTTTCGTTATCCGACGAACAGGCTAGTGGATTGAATTTGACGTTTGAATCCCGACTGACGCATATGCTGTTTCAAACGTCAAATTCGAAAAATCCACTAGATACATATACTTGCTAGTGGTCTTTTTGATTTCAACATTTGCTTAGCGCTTGTGCCGAGGGATGCAAATGTTGAAATCAGACCACTAGAGCATTTCCAACAAAAGCGTGTAGCGGTTTTGTGTTTGGGAGTGCGCAGAAGTAGCGAACGCTTCGAGGAGGAAGACGATCCCATATGGCTGCAACAGGCAAAAGAGCGACGATACACGATGTGGCGCGTCTGGCAGGCGTGTCGATCAAGACCGTTTCGCGTGTTTATAACGACGAACCGAATGTGCGCGAGGCGATCCGCGAAAAGGTGCGCGAAGTGGGGCAGGAACTGCGCTATCGGCCCAATGCGGCGGCGCGCAACCTGGTGGAGCGACGTTCGCATCTGATCGGTCTTTTCTTCGAAAACCCCAGTTCCAGCTATGTGACGGAATTGCAGATGGGCGCGCTGGAACGCCTGCGCGGTACGCGCTATCGCCTGCTGATCTTTCCGGTCGAGAACCGCGCCGATATTCGCGGCGCGCTGATCGAAACCGCCCATGCGTCAGGCCTCGACGGCATCATCGTGACGCCGCCCATGTCGGACGATCCGGAAATTTTGCAGGAGCTTTCAGCCTCGGCCATGCCGTTTGCGCGTGTGGCGGGCGACGTCAATGTGCATCCGACCGACAGTGTTTCCATCGACGATGAAGCAGCGACCGTCGATCTGATGGAGTATCTTCTGAAACTCGGTCACAGGAAGATTGCCATCATCATCGGCGACCCGACCCATCGTTCCGCGGAATTGCGGCTGGCCGGTTATCGCCGGGCGCTTGAAGCGGCAGGGATCGAGCGCAACCCCGATTATGAAGCGCAGGGCGGCTTCAGTTTTGCCAGCGGTCTTGTGGCGGGAAAGAAACTTCTGTCACTCGAAAATCGCCCGACGGCGATCTTCGCCTCCAATGACGATATGGCGGCGGCGGTGGTGCAGATGGCGCATGACCACAAACTGTCCGTTCCGCGTGATCTCACCGTGGTCGGTTTCGATGACAGCTCGATTGCCAGCATGGTATCGCCGCAGATCACCACCGTGCGCCAGCCGATCTTCGAAATGACGCGTGGCGCAGCCGATATGCTGTTGAACCATATCGAGAACGGCCAGACCTCACCGGCCCGAAAGATCGACTACAAGCTGATCATTCGCCAGTCTGCCGGCAAGGCGCCGGCATAAACACCGCGATCAGCTTTGTGAAGGGGCCGGGAAAAACCGGTCTCGCGCATAGCTGCTGCCAAAGATCATGTCATATTGCAGCATCTGGTAGTCGCGCAGGAGCGGCGCGAATGGCGGGCGCTGCTGCCAGCCTTCATCGGCATTTTCATCGCCATCGAACACGGCATGCGCATCAACAACGCGATACTGGTCGTGCAACTGACGCAGGAAGCCGGTGTAATAGGGATGCTGCATCCCGGCCATTTCGAGAATCTGCATCGGCAGGAAAGCCGGGCTGATCGTGCCGGTGCCGCGTTCTGCGCCGCGCTTGTTCGACCACAGCACCAGCGGCGTTTCATGCTGGAGAAGCATGTCGGCGGCAGGCGCAATGCGGCTTGCGACGCGATCCTGCATGAAGCCGGTTTCGGTATAGACCGGGCCGAGCGGTGGCAGATGATCGCCGAAGAACACCAGAATGGTCTCGCGTTCGCGCTTCGACGCCCAGTCCATCAGACGGGCGAGGCTGACATCGGCATCCATCGCCCCTTGCGAATAGCTACGGATCGACTGGCGCACAGCTTCGCTGGCGTCGGTCTGCACATCGAGCTTCGAATCCGGATAGCGGTTGGCCTCATAGGGGCCATGGCCTTGCAGCGAAACAGCGAAGAAGAAAAACGGATCTTGCTGCTCGTCTGCCTCGCGAATGATCTCGGTGGTCAGCGCATCGTCCGAGGCAAGCGTGCCGCGCTTTTCCAGCGGCGGCATGTTTTCTTCCGACATGAACTTGTCGAAGCCCATGTTTTCATAGACGGGACCGCGGTTCCAGAACCACTGGCGATAGGGATGGATTGCCCGCGTTGCATAGCCCTGTTCCTTGAAGAAGCTTGCAAGCGAAGGCAGCGGACGGCGAATATATTGCTGATAAGGAATGCTACCCGAAGGCAGGAATGCCTTTGAAAAGCCTGTCAGCGCTTCAAACTCGACATTGGCGGTCATGCCGCCGAATTCCGGCGAGAACACATAGCCGGATTGTTCTGCGCGCACGGTCGGGATCGGATCGGCGCTGAAGGCGACGCCCGGCAGGCGGGTCGGGTCCCAGAACGACTCGCTCATGATCATGATGACGTCGGGCTTGCCGGTATCAAGCGCGGCAGGGATGAGCTGCGCTGGCGGTTCAATCGACGCCATGGTTTCCGGGGAGTAGCCTTCCGGCGCGAAGACGGTTGCCATTGGCACGTTCAAAATGAAGGCCATGGTGAAACCGTTATGCGCGTAATTTTCCTTCTGGTCCCACATGATGGGCAGAACGCGCAGGCGGTCGCGCGCCAGCGAAAAACTGGAATAGTCGGAAATGAAAGCGAACCAGCCGAGCAGCGGCAGCGCGAAGGCCAGACGAAGCGCGCGCCCTTTCCAGGGAATACGGTCGAAACGACGCCACCAGAAAAGGCTCGCGGCAATCAGCAGTGCAGCGCTGGCAATCAGGAGAATGGCGATGCCGACAGCGCTCCACGGACGCTCACGCACCAGAAGCGGCAGCAGATCGACGATCTGGCGGGCATAGAGAAAATCGCTCGGATAGAGCGGGTCGCCGAGATAGAGGCTTTTTTCACGCGCCGTCGTGGCAGCAATCAGCGCCAGCGGTCCCACCACGAAGAGCCCGTAATGGATACGCCCGAAAAGCGCGTCGCTGGCGGTCAGTACCACGACGAAGAAGGCAACCGTTGTCCATGCCGGCTTGTGCGGGGTGCGAAAAAACTCGATGGCTTCGGCAAAGGAACCGCGGAAAATCCATTCGACGGAGAAGACGAGCAGAACGGACAGGACGATGGAGGCAAGCGCAACCCAGACGAAGCGCACCGGCCACGAGACATGCGAAGCGCCGAAAATGGCCGCATCGCTCCAGCGACGTTCGCCCGCGTTTTCCACTACTCCAGACATATCTTACCCGCTACTATTTCCTAATATGAGAAATTTCGTGTCACATTTCTGTCATGGAAATGTCAAGCCACGGTTGAGCGGCGGGTGATACCGGACGTGATCTGAATGCAGAATGAATAGAAAAAGCCCAATAAAAATAGGGCCGGAAGTGATTCCGGCCCTGTTCTTTAGGCGGTGACTATATTCGGGGTCTAGAGGACGTCCTCAAGACCCTTCGTCAGTTCCAGCGCCTGCCGTTCGAACAGACGACGGTAGATGCCGCCCGGCTTGCGGATCAGCGCATCGTGGTCGCCTTCCTCGATGATCTGACCCTTGTCGAAGACCAGCAACCGGTCGAGTGCGCGCACCGTCGAAAGCCGGTGAGCGATGACGAGCGTGGTGCGCCCGACCATCAGGCGTTCCATCGCCTGCTGGATCAGCACTTCCGATTCCGAGTCGAGGCTTGACGTCGCCTCGTCGAGGATCAGAACTGGCGCGTCGGCCAGAAACGCCCGGGCAATGGCCACGCGCTGGCGTTCACCGCCCGACAGCTTCACGCCGCGTTCACCCACCAGTGTCGCATAGCCCTTCGGCAGCCGGGTGATGAAGTCATGCGCGCTGGCAAGGCGTGCCGCTTCCTCAATCTGGCCTTGCGTCGCGCCGGGGCGGGCATAGGCGATGTTTTCGGCCAGTGTGCGGTGAAACAGGATCGGCTCCTGTTGCACGATGGCAATCTGCGACCGCAGCGACGCCTGGGTGACCTCGGCAATGTTCTGACCGTCAATGCGGATGGCGCCGTCCGTGACGTCGTAAAGCCGCTGGATCAGCTTCACGAAGGTGGTCTTGCCGGAGCCGGAATGGCCGACAAGGCCAACCCGCTCGCCCGCATCGATCTTGACCGAGAAGTCGCGGTAAAGTGCGTCTTCATGGTTGCCATAATGGAACGTGACGTGATCGAAGGTGATCTCGCCAGCACCGATCTTGATGGCGGGAGCGCCAGACCTGTCAGCAATGCCATAGGGATGTGCCTCGATATCGACCAGTTCTTCCATGTCGTTGACCGACCTTTGCAGGTTGCGGATATGCATGCCGACATCGCGCAGATAGCCCTGCAACATGAAGAAGGCTGTCAGAACGAAGGTGATGTCGCCTGCCGTGGCCTTGCCCTGGCTCCAGAGATAGAGCGCAAAGGCAATGACAACACCGCGCATGACCAGAAGGTTCGCGCCCTGAATGAAGCCGTTCAGCGTGCCGATCAGCCATGTGCGGCGCGTGCGACTGCGCCACTTGGTGACGACCCTGGACAGACGAACATCTTCACGGCTTTCCGCGCCAAATGCCTTCACGACAGCATTGCAGGAGATGGCATCGGCCAGCGAGCCGCCCATGCGCGTGTCCCAGCTATTGGCAAGCGTTGCGGCAGGGGCGACGAAGCCGAGCGAGATCACGATGGTGCAGACGATGAACAGCACAGAGCCGATGGCAACCAGCAGCCCCATCAGCGGCCAGTACCATGACAGAAGCACTACCGAACCAACCAGCATCAGGATTGACGGCAACAGCGCCACGATCAGCGTGTCATTGAGCAGATCAAGCGCCCACATGGCGCGCGAAACCTTGCGGACTGTTGATCCGGCAAAGGCATTGGCGTGCCAGTCGGTCGAAAACCGCTGCAACTTGTGGAACGAGCTTGCCGCCATGTCGCTCATGATCTTCAAAGTGAAGTCGGTGATGACATAGAAGGTGAGCTGGCGGGTGATCAGCGCCAGCGCGCCCAGCGCCAGCAGCACGACAAGCGCCTGAATGGCGGCATCCCATGCACCGTTATTGCCAAGCGAAAGCGCATCGACCAGCCGCCCTGAATAGAGCGGGGTCAAAACATCTGCGGCTGTTGCAAGCAGCATGCCGATTATCATCAGCGCCAGCCGCAAGGGCTGACTTCGCCAATGGCTGAAAGTGTAGCCGAGGACATTGCGGAACGCAGGTCCCCGGAAATCTAAACGAAACCGAGTCATATCCATATTACCAGCCTGTGCTCGCGCGCAGAACGGGCCCTTGATTGAGAAAACAAAACAGTCGGCTCCCGGAGGAGCCGCGAACAGCGATGCTTTTGGAAAGATGCTCCGAAGGAGCGATTTTAGCCCGCGAGGCGGGCCGCGGACCTAGCGATTAGAGGCGCCCGCGAAAACACTGGGCACCATTGGGAATGGATAATCGACACGCATCTCATACCTCCTGCCAGTGTTTCAGATGGCTGCACAATAAATGAGCAAAATCGTTTGCCAAGGCCTTAAATGCAATTTCTGGTTCGCAATGTGTGGGGTGTGGCAATTTTGCAAGAATGTTGATTTTGGGATTTTAAAAGTAATACTTTTCACATTTTCTGCTAAAAGCCCGTTGCAACCTTGCATTCGCTGGTTCGATGCGCGAATGAAAGTGAGATATATCAGAGCCGCACGGCTGATATCGGGAGAGAGAGTTCATATGACAATTCATCAGAATCTGATCGCTGGCGAGTGGGTTGGCGGTGACGGCACTGCCAACATCAATCCGTCCGACACCAATGATGTGGTGGGCACCTATGCCCGCGCGACGGCTGAAGACACGAAAGCGGCGATTGCAGCTGCGAAGGCCGCTTTCCCGGCCTGGTCACGTTCCGGCATTCTGGAGCGCCATGCGATCCTGCGTAAGGCAGCTGACGAGATTCTGGCGCGCAAGGACGAGCTTGGCCGTCTCCTGTCGCGTGAAGAAGGCAAGACGCTTGCCGAAGGCATCGGCGAAACCATCCGCGCCAGCCAGATTTTCGATTTCTTCGCAGGCGAGTGCCTGCGCCTTGCCGGTGAAACGCTGCCTTCGGCGCGTCCGGGCATCGGCGTGGAGGTCACCCGTGAAGCTGTTGGTGTCGTCGGTATCATCACGCCGTGGAATTTCCCGATCGCCATCCCGACTTGGAAGATTGCGCCCGCACTCTGCTACGGCAACACCATCGTCTTCAAGCCAGCCGACCTCGTGCCGGGCTGCTCCTGGGCGATTGTCGATATTCTGCACCGCGCCGGACTGCCGAAGGGCGTTCTCAACCTCGTTATGGGCAGGGGTTCGGTCGTCGGCCAGACCATTCTGGACAGCGCCGATGTTCAGGCAGTGACCTTCACCGGCTCGACCGGCACGGGCAAGCGCGTTGCCGCTGCCTCCATCGAGCACAATCGTCGCTTCCAGCTTGAAATGGGCGGCAAGAACCCGGTCGTCGTTCTGGATGATGCTGATCTCAATGTCGCGGTTGAATCCGTGGTCAATTCGGCCTTCTTCTCGACCGGCCAGCGCTGCACCGCATCCTCGCGCATCATCGTGACGGAAGGCATCCACGACAAGTTCGTTGCTGCTGCCATCGAAAGGCTGAAGGGCGTTGTGGTCGACAATGCGCTGAAGCAGGGCACGCATATCGGCCCGGTCGTTGACGAAAGCCAGCTTCAGCAGGACATGGACTATATTGAGCTTGGCCGCAAGGAAGGCGCGAAGCTTGCTTTTGGTGGTGAACGCCTGAACCGCGAAACGCCGGGCTTCTATCTCCAGCCAGCACTTTTCACCGAAGCCACCAACCAGATGCGCATCAGCCGCGAGGAGATCTTCGGCCCGGTCGCTTCGGTCATCCGCGTCAAGGATTACGAAGAAGCGCTGGCCACCGCCAACGATACGAACTTCGGCCTGTCGTCGGGCATCTGCACGACGAGCCTGAAATACGCCACGCATTTCAAGCGCAATTCGGAAGCGGGCATGGTGATGGTCAATCTGCCGACCGCCGGTGTCGATTTCCACGTGCCGTTCGGCGGGCGCAAGGGTTCGAGCTATGGTCCGCGCGAGCAGGGCCGCTACGCCGCCGAGTTCTATACGACGGTTAAGACGGCCTATACGCTGGCCTGACACTACAGTTGCAAATTCGTCAGGCCGGCATCACGAAGAATGCAGCTGTAGTGCTAATGGCGGTCTGAAGGAATGTGAAAACCGGCGGAGACCCCGCCGGTTTTTTTATGCGGTTTTTTTCGGCCAGGCGGCAAGCTTGCGGGCGAAATGCGACACCGTGCCGTGCAGCAGCATGGTGAAAGCCGCCAGCACGAACAGGCAGGCGAACATCAGATCCACCTTGGCGCGTCCATTGGCGAGCAGCATCAGATAGCCGAGGCCCTTCGATGCGCCCACCCATTCGCCCACCACTGCGCCGATGGGCGCATAGACGGCGGCAAGGCTCAGGCCCGACGCCAGTGAGGGAAAGGCGGAGGGGATGCGGATGCGAAACAGGATCGCCATGCGTCCTGCGCCCAGAATTTCCGCCGCGTCGATCAGGCTGCTATCGGTACGCCGCATGCCGTCGAAGAAGGTGGAAACAATGGGGAAGAAGATCATCAGCACCGTAACCGCGATCTTCGATGCAGGACCGTAGCCGAGCCACAAGGTTAAAATCGGGGCGAGCGCAAAGATCGGGATCGCCTGACTGAACACCATGGCGGGCATGACAAGCCGCTGCGCCAGCGGCGACATCATCAGGCAAATCGCGGTCGCGATGCCGACCGCACTGCCAAGGACGAGACCGCCCAGAACTTCGCCAATCGTGGCGGCGGCGTTTTCAGTGATCAACCCGGCATTGGCGATCAGCGCCTGCACCACATCCAGCGGGCCGGGCAGAATGAAACGCGGCATCTGGCCGATGCTCACCACCGTCTGCCAGATGGCCAGCGCCACCGCCGCTGACAGCAAGCCGTCGGCGATGCGCCTTGTGCGGGAACGATTTGAAATCGTAGCGTCCAACTAAGCCACTTTTCCTGAAACTGCTTTCAACCCCATCGACCAGAACTCGGCTTCGAGCCTGCTTGCGGTGGCAAAAATCTGGCAGAGTCTTGGCCAGCGCGGGCTTTTCTCGAAGTCGTCGCCGATGCGGTCTTTGGCAGCCTGATCAAACAGCTTGCCGACCGTGTGGCACATGTCCTGATATTCGGCCCCCGCATAGGTATCGATCCACTCCTGATAGGGCGTGCCGGGCAGGGCGGTCACGGCGAGATTGAGGCCGATCTCGCCATAGCCATGCGCGCAGGGCACAAGGGCGGTCAGGAGATCAAGGAAGTCGCCCGCCTGTCCGCAATCGAGCACATAGCGCGTATAGGCTAGATTTTCCGGCTCTTCCTTCGTCGCGTAAAGCTCGTCTTCGCTGATCCCCTCGCGGGCGCAGATGCTGACATGCAGCGGCAGCTCCATATGGGCGAGACCATGCATGATATCGGCGCAGAGCCGGGTTTCCTGTAGCGTATTGGCCTTGACGACACCAAGCGCAAAGGCGCGCGCATAGTGGTGCAGATAGACATAATCCTGACGGAGATAATGCAGGAAGGCGGCTTTCGGCAGCGTGCCATCACCCAATCCGCGCACGAATTCATGCTCGATATAGGGCTTCCAGTCGCCAGGCGTCGCGGCGCGCAGGCGCGTGAACAGTTCGGATGAATAATGCGGCTGCGGCTGGCTCATGACTTGCTCCCTTCGGCGTTGACGTCGATGGCGAATTTCTCGACCGGCAGGATGGAGGGCACCAGATTGTTTTCCTTGAGATAGGCCTCATAACGCTGCCAGCGACCATAATCGAGGCTTGCGGGGGAGCGCGAAAAGCGCGCGACAGTGTCTTTCCAGGCGCGCTGGTTCAACTCGTCCTTGAGTTCGGTGCTATAGGATGAAAACAGCTCATAACCCTTGTCCGGGTGATTGACGATATATTGTGCGGCCTTCTCGGTGGCCGAGAGGAAGCGCGAAATCTTGTTCTTTTCCGCCGCGTCCAGCTTGTCGGAAGCGGCGACATAGACCAGCTCGTCATAAACCGGCACGCCTTCTTCCTCGACAAAGAAGCATTTGCCGGGCACGCCTTCGACGGCCAACTGGTTCAGTTCGACATTGCGGTAAGCGCCCATAACCGCATCGACCTGCTTCGACATCAGCGATGGCGCCAGCGAGAAATTCACATTGATCAGTTCGACATCGGACAGTTTGACACCGTGCTGGCCGAGAATGGTGCCGAGCAAAGTTTCCTCGGTTCCGGCGACCGAATAACCGATCTTCTTGCCCTTGAGATCGGCGATGGAATTCACCGATCCGTCGTCGCGGGTCATCAGGCAGTTGAGCGGTGAGTCGATCAAGGTGCCGACGCGGATAAGCGGCAAGCCTTCATGCACCTGAAGATGCACCTGCTGCTGATAGGAAATGGCGAGGTCAGCCTGTCCCGCCGCCACCATCTTGGTGGGCGTCGAGGCATCGGCAGGCGCGACGATATCCACGTCCAGCCCGGCATCCTTGAAGTAGCCGAGCTTGTCGGCAACGATGATGGGGCCGTGATCCGGGTTCACATACCAGTCGAGAATGAGCTTTAGCTTGTCGTCAGCGTGAGCGGCGGTGGCAGCGGTGAAAGCGAGGCCGAACAGGGCGGCGAAGACGGTCTTTTTCATTTGCGTTGCCTTTCCATGGGAGTCTGCTCCAGAGCGTGGCCTGCATAAGCGCGGGTGGTTTCGATCCATTGGCGCAGGCGGCTTTCGGGGTCGGCATTGAGGGTGATGTCGGTGACGACGGAAACGATATCGGCACCCGCTTCAAAAACGCCCGGTGCGCGTTCGACGCTCATACCGCCGATCCCGACCAGTGGAATGTCGCCAATCCGCGCCTTCCATTGGCCAAGGCGGGGCAGGCCCTGTTCGTGCCATTTCATCTTTTTCAAAATGGTCGGGTAGATGGGGCCGAGCGCGATATAGTCAGGCTTTACCGACAGGGCACGGTCCAGTTCCGCCTCGTCATGGCTCGAAACACCCAGTTTCAAACCACCGGCGCGAATGGCGTCAAGATCGGCATCGTCGAGGTCCTCCTGTCCGAGATGGATGAAGTCGCAACCTTCCTCCAGCGCCAGCTTCCAGTAGTCGTTGACGATCAGCTGGCAGTCATGGGCAAGGCAGATTTCGCGTGCGGCGCGGATTTCACTGCGCAGCTCCGGCTCGGTCTTGTCCTTGGCGCGCAGCTGCACCAGTTTGACGCCGAGCGGCACCATGCGCTCCAGCCACTGTGCGCTGTCGAAAATCGGGTAGAACGGATCGAGGGCCATTACAAAAATGCCTTTCCGAGAAGAGGGGTTGATGGCGCGGCCATGTCGCGCGCTTCGATGGCGTCCGCTTCGAAAGCGAGCCGTCCGGCTTCAACCGCCAGTGCGAAGCCGCGCGCCATGGCGACGGGATCGCCAGCCTTGGCGACAGCGGTGTTGATGAGCACGGCGTCATAGCCCAGTTCCATCGCCGCAGCCGCATGGGACGGCACGCCGATGCCGGCATCGACAACAAGCGGAATATCGGGGAAATGCGCCCGCATGGTCTTCAGCGCATATGGATTGTTGAGGCCACGACCCGAGCCGATAGGCGCCCCCCAGGGCATCAGTACCTTGCAACCGGCTTCAATGAGCTTTTCCGCGACGACCAGATCGTCATTCATATAGGGAAAGACCTCAAAGCCATCGTCGCAGAGTATGCGCGCTGCTTCGACAAGACCGAACGGGTCGGGCTGCAACGTGTCGTGGTCGCCGATCACTTCCAGCTTGATCCAGTTGGTGCCGAAGATTTCACGCGCCATTTTGGCGGTGGTTACCGCTTCACGCGGCGTGTGGCAGCCTGCCGTATTGGGCAGAACGGCGACGCCCAGCTCGCGGATCAGCGCCCAGAAGTCCTGTCCGGCGCGCGCATCACCGCTTTCGCGACGCAGCGACACGGTGACGATATCGCTTTGCGAAGCGCGCACCGCATCGGCCAATATGGCGGGCGATGGATATTGCGCCGTGCCGAGCAGCAGACGGCTTTCAAATTGTTGGCCGTAGAATTCCAGCATCTCAGCCTCCCTGCATCGGGGCCAGAACTTCGATGCGGTCGCCAGCCGACAAGGTCGCGGCTGCGCGCTCGTCGCTGGCCACGAATTCGCCGTTCAGCGCGGTTGCAACAACCGCTTCGTCCAGTTCGATCTCGGTCAGCAGCGCCGCCAGATTGGCAGCTGCCGTGGTGATGACTTCACCGTTCAGCACGATCGTCATGCATAATCCTCCACAAATTCAGGCATGGTTTCGGGCGCGGTCGCGGCCGCAACCGCCATGCGTGCCACGGCTGGCGAAAGCAGGAAGCCGTGGCGGTAAAGCCCGTTGACATAGATGGTTTTGCCACGCCGTCTCACGCGGGGCAGGTTGTCTGGAAAGGCGGGGCGCGCATCGACGCCGGTTTCGAGAATCTCCGCTTCGCCGAAGGCTGGATGCAGGGCGTAAGCCGCGCTCAAAAGTTCCAGTGTGGAACGCACGCTGATGCCACTGCGCTGATCGCTTTCGATCATCGTCGCGCCGATCATGTGCACGCCGTCGCCGCGCGGCACGATGTAGAGCGGAATGCGCGGATGCAGGAGACGCACAGGCCGCGAAAGGTTGATGTCACGCGAGCGGACAACCAGCATTTCACCTTTGACGCCGCGCAGATCGGGCAGCGCATCGCGGGCGCTAAGACCACGGGCATCAACGATGATATCCGCGTCGATCTTCGCTTCATGCGCTTCCGTATTGAGGTGGAAGACGACGCCTTTTCTTTGCAGGTTTTCGGCCAGCTCGACCAATGTCTTGCGCGGATCGAGATGGCCTTCACGTGCGAAAAACAGGCCCTGCCGGAAACGCCCGGCCAGATCGGGTTCCAGTGCATCGATGCGTTCATGGTCGATTGTGTCGAAAGCTTCCGTCCGGCGGGCGAAACGGCGCAACTCGCTGGCGTCGCGGTTGTGCGACAGAACCAGCGTGCCTTCGCGCTTGACGCCGGAGACGTGCTTTTCCCACCAGCCAATCGCTTCCTGACCGAGCCGCACCACAGGTTCTTCGGCGCTTTCGCCTTCACACCATGGCGCCAGCATGCCGCCTGCAAGCCAGGAGCAGCAGTCGGAACCGATCTGCGGGCTGCGGGCAATCACCGTGACGGCATGGCCCTGATCGGTGAACTCGGCGGCGGTGGCTAGACCGGCGACACCCGCTCCGATGATGGTGACGCGCATCACGCAATCTCCTCCGTGCGGGTTTTCCAAAGGTCATGGAAATGGTGCACCGGCCCGTGGCCGTGTCCGATCTTCAATGTGTCGGCAGCGCGGATGGCCCCTTGCAGATAGGTGTGGGCTGCAAGCACGGCTTTTTCGAGCGGCAGGTTCCGGGCAAGCTCCGCAGCAATGGCCGAGGAGAGGGTGCAGCCTGTGCCATGGGTGTTGCCGGTCAAGATACGCGGCGCCTCGACACGCAGCGTCGGCTGATCGCGGCGAACGAGCAGGTCGACGCAGATTTCGCCTTCCGCATGGCCGCCCTTCATCAGAACGGCTTTCGCGCCGAGTTCGAGCAGTGCGCGGCCTTGTTGTTCGGCGTCTTCATCATCAAGCGCCAGACCGCTGCCGAGCAGGCAGGCCGCTTCAGGCCGGTTTGGGGTCAAAAGCGTTGCGAGCGGCACCAGTTTCTGGCGCAAAAGCGCAATGGCGCTTTCGCTCAAAAGCCGGTCGCCGGACTTGGCCACCATCACCGGATCGAGCACGATGGGGCCGGAAAAATGGGCAAGCCCCCGCGCAATGGCTTCGATGGTTTCGGGCACTGAAACCATGCCGATCTTCACTGCGGCAACGTCGAGATCGCTGAAAACGGCGTCGATCTGCCCTGCGACGATGGCGGGCGGGATATCGTGCACCGCGCTCACCGTGCAGGTGTTCTGCACGGTCACGGCGGCAATGACGCTCGCGCCATAGACGCCGAGCGCCGAAAATGTCTTGAGGTCGGCCTGAATGCCAGCACCGCCGCCGCTGTCGGAACCAGCAATGGTTACACAGATTGGGGGCACAGACCGTGTCTGGCCATTGTTGGATTTGGTTCGGGAGAAACTATGTTTCTGGTTCATCGTGTCGTCTCTCATTCCGAACGGAAAGATGAGACGTCATGAACCTGTATGGAGCATAAGCTCCGAGTGGGATGAACCCTGTCCGCGACGCGTCAAACTCCGTTCCCTACGCAGGTATTACCCGGATCAGGTTCAATGGGTTAACGCGTGAACGCGCCTCTCAGCCTCTTTCGAGGCACCCCAACGAATTTTGCATCCATAGGCATAGGCCGGAAGTTTTGAGCGGTCAAGCTATCTCAAGCAGTCTCGCGCGAGGTCTGACGCTATAAAAACAAGATCATCAGAAAAAACTAAATGAGTACCTCCTTCATATATGGTTTGTTAAAACCATTGGTCGTATTCTCCCTGCGGGGAAGTGCGTCCTGGTGGCGGTCCTCGCCTGTTTGTTCGTGCCTGTCTGGTCATGAACTCATGCGGAATATGATGTTCCAGTGAGAGGTTTTGTTGGCTAATTTAGACTGACGACATGTGTCGGCTTGGGGCAAGGGGTATATGATGGCGAAGCGGAAAGCCGGTCCGACAGAGGCGGGAGGCTCCATGGCGAGCACGTCCCAGCAGGATTTCCGTATCCTTTTCACCACCCATCCGACACCAATGTGGGTCTATGACCCTCAGACCCTCGGCTTCATCATCATGAACGACGCGGCCTATGCGCTTTACGGCTATACGCCTGATGAGCTGCCGGGCATGACTGTTCTCGATATTCGTCCGCAGACCGAGCGCGAGCGCATGCTGAGCGCTGTCCGGGATCGCAGCGATCTGGAGCGCCCCGAGCGCTGGCAGCACCGGCGTGCCACGGGCGAAATCATTGAAGTCCTGACTTACGGGCGGGAAGTGCAGTTCGACGGTAAGGACGCCATCCTCGCCATCGTGCAGGACAGGACTGAACTTGCCGAGGCCAACCGGCAGGCAATCCATGCGCAATCATTGCTCGATAGCCTTGTCAGCAATCTGCCGCTCGGCGTGTTCATCAAGGACATGCAGGACGAGGGGCGTTACGTGCTCTACAATCAGGCGGCATCGCAGGCGAGCGGCAAGGCAGTCGAGGCCGTGGTCGGCTTCACCGATGCGCAACTGATGACGGATCTGGAGCGCCGCCAATATGCGCAGCAGGATCGCCAGGTGATGAGCAAAGGCGAAGCGCTCAGCGTCGAATATAAATCCCGGCATGATGATGGGACGCAGCGCATTCTGCGTGTCATCAAGAGTTCCATTCCACCGGTCGACGACGGCACACCGCGCTATCTGATCGGCTTGATCGAAGACATTACCGAACGACGCGAAATCGAGGAGCGCATGGCCCATATCGCCATGCATGACAGCCTCACGCGGCTGCCCAACCGCGCCTATTTCTCCCATCATGTCGAGGACTTGCTGAAAAAGGGCGGCGATGCGGAGCCGTTTGCGCTTTTCTATATCGACATAGATCACTTCAAGAGCATCAACGACAATATCGGCCATCAGGCAGGCGACCAGCTTTTGCAGCAGGTGGCCGAGCGGTTGCGCCAGATCACCACGAGCGACCAGTTCATTGCGCGGCTCGGTGGCGATGAGTTCGCCGTCATTTATCGCAGCGGGACCGTCGGCCAGATCGCCATGTTTGCGGATCGGGTACTGTCTGCGTTTCAGGAGCCGTTCAAGCTCGGCGACAATTCCGAATTCGTCACATGCAGCATGGGCATCGCACAAGCGCCGCTGCATGGCGACAATTCCGACGTGCTGATGCGCAATGCCGATCTTGCGCTTTACGCGTCGAAATCGAGCGGTAGGCGCACCTTCCATTTCTACCAGCATTCGCTGCGTCTGGCCGCTGAAAAGCGCCACATCATGACGAGCGAACTGCGTCAGGCGTTGCTGTCCCAACAGTTCGAACTGCATTACCAGCCGATCTTCAATCTGGAGAGCGGGCTTATTTCCGGCTTCGAAGCGCTGATCCGCTGGCGTCATCCCGAGCGCGGCATGATTTCACCGGCGGAGTTCATTCCGCTCGCTGAAGAGACCGGACTGATCGGCCCTATCGGTGACTGGGTGCTGCTGGCCGCCTGCCGCGAAGCGGTTTCCTGGCCGGAGGATATCAAGGTTTCGGTCAATCTGTCGCCGGTGCAGTTCAGCCAAAGCTCGCTTTTGCGCTCTGTCACCGATGCGCTGGATGCGGCCCGCCTGTCGCCGAACCGGCTGGAACTGGAAATCACCGAGTCGGTGTTTCTGTCCAACAGCAAGCACAATATCGAATTGCTGTTCGAGCTGCGCCGCCTTGGCGCTCGCATTGCCATGGACGATTTCGGCACCGGTTATTCCTCGCTGAGCTATCTGCGCTCGTTTCCGTTCGACAAGATCAAGATCGATCGCAGTTTCGTTTCCGGTATTGAAGCCGATACGCGCGATCTCGCCATCATCCAGGCGGTGGCAACGCTGGGCGCTGGCTTCAACATTGTCACCACCGCCGAAGGCGTGGAAACGGCACAACAGCTTGAGCGACTGAGAACCGAACGTTTCGGCGAGGTGCAAGGCTATCTGACCGGACGCCCGATGCCAGCCAGCGATGTAAAGGCCTTTATCCAGAGCAATAACGGCACCGGCCTAGCCATGCCCCCGGCGCATAATCGGCTTCCGGTCTGATCAGAAAATCCGGAAAAACGCTTCCGCATTTCTGCTTTCAAAAAAAGCGCTTGACCTTCCAACGGTGGGAAGGATTACTTATATGGCAATTCAGAAATCTAGCCTCTGCTAGAGCATTTCCAGCAAAAGTGCGAAGCGGTTTTGCGTCGGATAATGCGTAAAAACAACAACTAGAGCGCCGATCCGATTGATCGGATCGAAACGCGCTCTAAGCGTGAAAAGAGACTGCTAAAGGTCTCGAAGAGGATTGCCATGAACAAGCCCGTCGATCACGAATCCATCAGCTTTCCCGTTCCCGTGGAAGGCATGAGCTGCGCATCCTGTGTTTCCTCGGTCGAAAAGGCCGTGTCGAAGGTCGCAGGCGTCGACAAGGTTTCCGTCAATCTCGCCACCGAGCGCGCCGATGTTACTTTCAAAGGTGCTCCGGATCTGCCTGCCGTCATCGATGCCATCCGTAAGGCAGGCTATGAGGTTCCGTCAGGTAGCGTTGATCTCGCCATTGAAGGCATGAGCTGCGCCTCCTGCGTCAGCAAAGTTGAAAAGGCGCTGAATGCAGTGCCGGGCGTGACCCGCGCCAGCGTCAATCTGGCGACCGAGCGTGCGCATGTGGAACTGGCCGGACAGGTCGAGACCGCCGAACTCGTCAAGGCCGTCGAGAAAGCCGGTTACGAGGCGCGGTCGCTGAATGATCGTAGCGAAGAGGCTCAAGCCGAAACCGGGCAAAAGACCCAAAGCGAAAAGCGCGATGCTGAAGCTGCGGAACTGAAAAAGAGCGTTCTGCTGGCGGCAGTTTTGACCCTTCCGGTCTTCGTGCTGGAAATGGGATCGCATCTCATTCCCGCCGTCCATATGTTCGTGATGGACCGGGTCGGCATGCAGAACAGTTGGTATCTGCAATTTGTACTGACCACGCTTGTCCTGTTCGGACCGGGTCTGCGCTTCTTCAAGAAAGGCATTCCGGCTCTGCTGCGCGCAACACCGGATATGAATTCGCTGGTCGTCGTGGGCACGCTTGCAGCCTGGGGCTTCTCGCTTGTTGCAACCTTCCTGCCGGGCGTTTTGCCTGCGGGCACGGTCAACGTCTATTTCGAGGCGGCCGCGGTCATCGTCACGCTGATCCTGATCGGGCGCTATCTTGAAGCGCGCGCCAAGGGACGCACCAGTGCAGCGATCAGCCGTCTGGTCGGCTTGCAGGCCAAGTCGGCCCGCGTGGTGCGCGATGGCGAGCCGGTCGATGTGCCGCTCGAAGACGTGCGCGCAGGCGATATCGTCCAGGTGCGCCCCGGCGAGAAAGTACCGGTCGATGGCGAAGTGATCGAAGGTTCGTCCTATGTCGATGAATCGATGATCACCGGCGAGCCGGTGCCGGTTGCCAAAGACAAGGGTGCGGAAGTGGTCGGCGGCACCATCAACAAGACGGGTGCTTTCACCTTCCGCGCCACCAAGGTTGGCCGCGACATGGTGATCTCGCAGATCATCCGCATGGTGGAGGATGCACAGGCCGACAAGCTGCCCATTCAGGCCAAGGTTGACAAGGTGACAGGCTGGTTCGTGCCCGCCGTCATGGCTGCCGCCGCACTGACCTTCGTGCTCTGGCTCGCCATTGGCGGCACGGCAATGCTCGGCTATGCGCTGGTCAATGCCATTGCCGTGCTCATCATTGCCTGCCCATGCGCAATGGGGCTGGCAACCCCGACGTCGATCATGGTCGGCACCGGTCGTGCAGCAGAGTTCGGCGTTTTGTTTCGCCGTGGCGATGCGCTGCAAACCCTGCGTGATGCAACGATCATCGCTGTCGACAAGACCGGCACGCTGACCCAGGGCAAGCCTGCTCTGGCGCATTTTGCAACGGTCGACGGTTTCGACAGACAAGAACTGCTGGCGCTGGTCGCCGCTGTTGAAGCCCGTTCCGAACATCCGATTGCCGACGCCATCGTGACGGCTGCAAAGGAAGAGGGCCTGAAGCTTGCTGATGTCTCGGCTTTCGAAGCAGTGCCGGGTTTCGGTCTCAAGGCGACGGTCTCAGGGCATGAAGTCGCCATCGGCGCCGACCGCTATATGGCAAAGCTTGGCCATGATGTGGCGGTGTTTGCCGAGGATGCGAAGCGTCTGGGTGATGAAGGTCAATCGCCGCTTTATGCCGCCGTTGACGGCAAGCTTGCGGCCATTGTGACCGTCGCCGACCCGATGAAGGAAACCACGCCTGCGGCCATTGCTGCGCTTCACGAGCAGGGGCTTACCGTGGCGATGATCACCGGCGACAACCGCCGTACCGCACAGGCCATCGCCAAGCGGCTTGGCATTGATGAAGTGGTGGCGGAAGTGCTGCCGGACGGCAAGGTCGAAGCGCTGAAGCGGCTTTCGGCTGGCGGCAAGCGGATCGCTTTCGTCGGCGATGGCATCAACGACGCTCCGGCACTGGCCGCAGCAGATGTTGGCATCGCCATCGGAACCGGTACGGATATTGCGATTGAAAGTGCAGATGTGGTGCTGATGTCGGGCGACCTGCGCGGTGTTGCAAACGCCATCGCCATATCCAAGGCGACAATCCGCAATATCAGCGAGAACCTTTTCTGGGCTTTCGCCTATAATGTGGCGCTCATTCCGGTCGCTGCCGGCATTCTCTACCCCTTCACCGGCACTTTGCTGTCGCCGGTTCTGGCAGCAGGCGCGATGGCGCTGTCGAGCATCTTCGTGCTCAGCAATGCGCTGCGGTTGCGCCGGTTCAAAAGTCCTCTGGGCTAACGAGGCCAGCACGGCAGGATTACGAAAACTGAAAACGGCGGCTCTTTTGGGCCGCCGTTTTTCGTGAACTGTTGACGTATTTTTGCGGGGGATTGACGGCATCATCGGCAATTGCCACCATAGGCTGTCATATTTACTTTTGCCTACTCTGGTCTTTTTCGTTTCACGCCTAATTTTATTTGAAGGCAGAGAGTGTTGCTGCATTCGAAATGCAACGGCGCTCCCACCCATCAGGACTTCTCGCATTCGATGTTTTCCGTGCATTCGGGTTCAGGCACGGCGGTCTGCAGTCACACTTGAAGGGGTAATATTTTGCTTATTTCCTTGACTTCTATCGTCCTTGTGCTGGTCGGGCTGGCGCTCGGCTGGGGCGGCGTCCAGCTCGTTACCCTGGGGGGCAGCTGGTACTATATCATTGCGGCTGTCGGCTTTTTGCTGACAGGCGCTCTCCTCTTGAAAAGAAGCGCTGCGGCCCTGTGGCTCTATGCGCTGATCGTGATCGGCTCGCTGGGCTGGGCCGTTTATGAAGTCGGCTTCGACTGGTGGCAGCTTGGCGCGCGCGGCGGCATCATTGTGCTGCTCGGCCTCTGGCTTCTGACGCCGTGGATCCGCAAGCCGCTGAACGGGGGCAAGGGTGGCGGCGGTCTGCCGCTGACGGTCGCGAGCGTGGTTGCGCTTGCAATCGCCGGCTATTCCATGACGCAGGACCCCTACAATATCGCGGGCAGTCTCCCGACAGACAAGGTTGCGGCGACACCCGATCTGGGTGGCAATGTTCCTGATGGTGAATGGCACCAATATGGCCGCACGCCCTATGGCCAGCGTTATTCGCCGCTGTCACAGATCACGCCGGACAATGTCTCCAAATTGCAGGTTGCCTGGCAGTATCAGACCGGTGACGTGAAGCAGCCGCAGGATGTCGGCGAAACCACCTATCAGGTGACGCCGCTCAAGATCGGCGACTCGCTCTATCTCTGCACGCCGCATAACTGGGCGATTGCGCTCGATGCCGCGACCGGCAAGGAAAAGTGGAAGTTTGATCCGAAAGTCGGCTTCAACACCGACCGCCAGCACCAGACCTGCCGTGGCGTGAGCTACTGGAAGGACGCCAATGCAACGGCTGGCGCCAAGTGCGCCGAGCGGGTCTATCTGCCGACCTCGGATGCGCGCCTGATCGCGCTTGATACGGCGACCGGTGAAATCTGCACCGATTTCGCCAATGGCGGCACGCTCGATCTCAGCCATGGCATGAAGTTCAATCCGGCCGGTTATTATTACTCGACGTCGCCTCCGGCTGTGGTCGGCGACAAGATCATAGTCGGCGGTGCCGTCAACGATAACTACTCGACGGAAGAACAGTCGGGCGTCATCCGCGCTTTCGACATCCGCACGGGCCAGCTTATCTGGAACTGGGATTCGGGTAATCCGGATGTCACGACGCCGCTGCCGGAAGGCCAGTTCTACACGACGAATTCGCCCAATAGCTGGTCGGTCTCCAGCGTGGATGAAAAGCTCGGTCTGATCTTCGTGCCGCTTGGCAATCAGGTGCCCGACCAGCTTGGCATGGGACGCAGCGAACATGTGGAGAAATATTCCTCCTCCATCGTCGCGCTCGATGTGAATACGGGTCAGGTGAAGTGGGTGCGCCAGACGGTCCACCACGATCTGTGGGATATGGACGTTCCGGCGCAGCCGGTTCTGCTCGATATCAACGGCACGCCAGCGCTGGTCGGTCCGACCAAGCAGGGCGACCTTTATGTGCTCGACCGTCGCACCGGTGAGTCGATCATTCCGATCAAGGAAATTCCGGCCCCGACCGGCACCATCCCGGAAGATCATTCGTCGCCAACGCAGCCGATTTCCGATCTGACCTTCAGCCCGCCAGCACTTCGCGAAAGCGATATGTGGGGCGTGACGATGTTCGACCAGCTCGCCTGCCGCATCAAGTTCCACCAGCTGGCTTATGAAGGCCGCTACACGCCGCCGTCGCTGAAAGGCACCATTGTCTATCCGGGCAATTTCGGCGTCTTCAACTGGGGCAGCGTGGCCGTCGATCCGGTGCGTCAGGTGATGTTCGGCATGCCGACCTATCTGGCCTTCACGTCACGCCTTGTTCCGCGTTCGGAAATTCCGCCGAAGGGACAGGATGAAAAGGGCAGCGAACAGGGCCTGAACCGCAATGATGGTGCGCCTTATGGCGTCTTCATGGGACCGTTCCTCGGCCCGCTCGGCATTCCGTGCCAGACCCCGCCATGGGGCTATGTTGCGGGCGTCGATCTGCGAACCGGCAAGACCGTCTACAAGCATCGCAATGGCACCATTCGCGATATGGCGCCGGTTCCGCTGCCGCTGAAAGTCGGCGTGCCGGGCATCGGTGGTCCGATGATCACGGCAGGCGGCGTTGCCTTCCTTGGCGCGGCTGTCGACGATTATCTGCGCGCCTATGACCTGACCAGCGGCAAGGTGCTCTGGGAAGCGCGTCTGCCTGCAGGCGGACAGGCGACGCCGATGTCCTATACGGTTGGCGATCAGCAATTCGTGCTGATGGTTGCCGGTGGGCACGGTTCGATCGGCACCAAGCCGGGCGATTATGTCATCGCCTATACGCTGCCGAAGAGCTAACTTCCAAAGGAAGTTGCAATAAAAACGCCGGGAGAAATCCCGGCGTTTTTATTGAATATGTGGGTTGGTCAGACCTTGCTGTGCAGCAATTCGCCCTTGCGCGCGGCGGGGCGCTTTCGCGGCTCGGCGGCATTTTCCGCAAGCTGGTGGATGATCGGGCAATCGGGGCGGTTGTCGCCATGGCAGTTCTTCGCCAGATGGCGCAGCGTGTCGGCCATTTCCTGAAGCTGGAGCATCTTGGCTTCCAGCTCCTCAACATGGACAAGCGCGACCTTCTTCACATCGGCGGATGCGCGGTTGCGATCACGCCAGAGCGCCAGCAGTTCCTTGATCTGCTCGACCTGAAAACCGAGATCGCGGCTGCGGCGGATAAAGCGCAGCGTCTCGACATCTTTTTGCGTATAGACGCGATAGCCGGAATCCGTGCGATCGGCAGCCTCGATAAGCTCGATGGTTTCATAATGGCGGATCATCTTCGCCGATATGCCTGATGCTGTGGCTGCCTGCCCGATATTCATTCCGTTCCTCACCCAATGTTGGTTTAACAGGATATAGGAGCGCAATATGGCTATTCAAAGGGGTACGGGCCGGTTCAGGCGTCTCTTCCGGCCTGTTTCATGAGATAATGTTCGAGGGTTTGAAAGCCGTCGAAGATCAGAATGGCCAGTGCCGCGACGACGAGGCCGCCTTGCAGCACGAAAGCGAGGTTGTTGGAGATGAGACCGGCAATGATCACTTCGCCAAGCGTGCTGGCCGCGACCGTCGAGCCGATGGTGGCGGTGGCAAGGCCGATCACTGCCGACAGCCTTATTCCGGCAAGGATAACCGGCATGGCAAGCGGCATCTCAACTTTGACCAGACGCTGCATTCCCGTCATGCCCATGCCGCGCGCTGCTTCCACGACTGGCGCGGGCAGAGTGGTCAGGCCGGTGAGTGTGTTTTCGAAAATCGGCAGAAGCCCATAGAGAAACAGCGCGATCAGCGTCGGCTTGTCGCCGAAACCGAAAACCGGCACAGCAAGCGCCAGAACCGCGACGGGCGGAAAAGTCTGGCCGATATTCACCAGACTGCGCGAAAGCGGCAAAAACTCTGCGCCTTGCCGTCTGGTCACGAAGATCGCCATGGCAACCGCCACCAGCGTGGATATCAGAGTGGCCAGCGCCACCAGCCCCAGATGCTGCAAGGTCAGCGTCATCAGATTGGCGCGGTCATAGATGACGGGTGCACCATCGCTGACCAGTGGGCGGAAGACGGGTTCGAACAGATGCGGCTGCATCAGAAACAGAACGAGCAACGCCAGAAGCGCCAGCCGGGGAATGATGGAAACGAAGAGCCTCATGCCGGGCGTTCCGCTTTCCGCAACAGTCTTTCCAGCGTCACGCGGCCGAGCGGCCTGCCGTCGCCATCGAGAACCGGCAATGCATTGCGACCCGACCATAAAAGCTCGGCCAGCGCATCGCGTTGCGAGGCGGAGACGGGCATGGCGTCGCCGCTGGCATCGCCCGGTTGCAGGACGGTTTTGAGATCGGTCAGCGAGAGCAGACGGAACGGGCGCTCACCGGTGCCAACCAGCCTTTCGACGAATTCCGTTGCAGGCCGCGCCAGAATTTCCGCAGGCGGGCCATATTGCAAAAGCTTTCCGTCATCCATGACCGCAATATGGTCGCCGAGCGAAATCGCTTCCTCCATATCATGCGTGACAAGCAGGATTGTAGTGCCGAAACGGCGCTGGATGGCCTTCAGGTCTTCCTGCGCCTTGGCACGAATGACCGGGTCGAGCGCGCCGAAGGGTTCATCCATCAGCAATATGTTCGGTTCCGCCGCCAGCGCCCGTGCGACACCAACACGCTGCTGCTGGCCGCCCGACAGTTCCTGCGGATAACGGTCGCGATAGTCCGCCGGTTCAAGCTGAAACAGATCAAGCAATTCATCGACGCGGGCATTGATCCGCTGTTTCGGCCAGCCGAGCAGAACCGGCACGGTGGCGATATTTTCGGCGACCGTGCGATGCGGAAAGAGCCCGTGCTGCTGGATGACGTAACCGATCCGCCGCCGCAAGGCGTGACCCGGCTCGTCCATATTGCTGTGCCCGTCGATGCGGATTTCGCCTTCGGTCGGCTCGACAAGGCGGTTGACCATGCGCAGCAAGGTGGTCTTGCCCGAACCGGACGTGCCGACAATGGCCGCAATGCTGTGCGGCTCGACGGAAAAACTGACCGCATCCACCGCAGCCCGGCCATTATAGCGCTTGGTAATCCGGTCGAACTCGATCATTGCGCGGTTCCCTTCCCGGCGATTTCAATGGCGGCATCGAGCAGAACGGCAGCGCCGAAGGCCAGCAGAACGGTTGGCAGCGCGCCAAGCAGCACGAGGTCCATGGCTGTCTGTCCGATCCCCTGAAAGACGAAGGTGCCGAAACCGCCGCCGCCAATCAGCGCGGCGATGGTGGTCAGGCCGATGTTCTGCACCATGACGATGCGAATGCCGGTGAGGATCACCGGAAACGCCAGAGGAAATTCGGTCTTGAACAGCCGTTGCAGACGCGTCATGCCCATGCCGCGTGCGGCATCGCTGACCGGCTCCGGCACCTGCGCCAGTCCCGCCACCGTATTGGCGACGATGGGCAGAAGCGAATAGAGAAACAGCGCGACAAAGGCGGGTGCCGCGCCGATACCGCGAATGCCGAGGCTCGCCGCCCATGGCGCGTTGGCCGCAAGCCACCCAAGCGGCGCAATCAATATGCCGAACAGCGCCATTGACGGTATGGTCTGAACGATGTTGAGGCTGTTCAGCACCAGACCGCGCAGCCGCGGCACACGATGGCAGATAAGCCCGAGCGGAATGCCGATAACCGTTGCCGCGACAAGCGAACCAAGCGCCAGTTCCACATGGCGACGGGCTTCATTCCAGAAACTGTCGGCGCGGCTCAAATATTCCTTCATGAAGGAGAGGTTGTCCCACAGCCCCGAGGCGAGCAGCGCATAGAGAAGAAGGGCAGCGAGTGTCAGCAAACCCACCCGCACCAGCGGCCGCACTTGCAGGCGCACCAGAGCATCGGCGACTGAAATGCCGCTGGTGAAGAGCAGCAGCCAGAAACCCGATGCAGGTGAAACGCGCGCGTAATTGTTGCCAGCTGGAGAAAGATACGTCGCCGCAAGCCCGATCGCGATCAGCATGGCGGCAAGCCCGATAAGGCTCGCGCCAAGCCGCAACATGCGACCCCAAGCAAATAGGGCGACCAACAGCCACGCAACGACAATGACGAGCAGCAGCGCGGCTTCACCGACCGGCAATGCGTCGAGCAGAAAGCGTGGCTCGCCCTGAACGATGCGGTTGGCGCGGAAGGTGGCAAACGGCAACAACAGTCCGGCGATGGCCAAAACGGTTATGACGAGACCAAGCCTGTCGACACGACGGAACAGGCCATGCGAGGCCTTTTCAGCATTCGCCGAATTGGAATGAGGGACTGCGATTCTATCCGGCAACGTGTCGCCTTTATCCGCCTATTTCAGAAAGCCGTTCTTCTTCAGGAAGTCCTCGGCGACCGCCTTGGCCGGTTCACCGCCAAGCTGAACGCGACCGTTCAGTTCCTGAAGCGTGGTCAGGTCGAGCTTTGCGAAAACCGGCTTCAGCAGTTCTTCGATCTTCGGGTTCTTTTTCAGCACGTCCTCGCGGATAATGGGGGCGGGCTGGTAGACAGGCTGCACATGCTTGTCGTCTTCCAGCACCACAAGACCGGACGGCGCAATGCCGCCATCCGTGCCATAGACCATTGCCGCATTCGCGCCGTTGGTCTGGTTGGCGGCGGCGGCAATGGTCGCAGCCGTATCGCCGCCAGACAGCGTGATCAATTGGTCCTGCTTCAGCGTGAAGCCATAGGCGGTCTGGAAAGCGGGCAGGGCGGCTGCCGAATTCACGAATTCCGACGAGGCGGCCAGAATGACCTTGCCGCCACCGGAAGCATATTTGCCGAAATCGCTGAGACTGGCGAGCTTGTTCTCGTCGGCCACGTCCTTGCGCAGCGCAATGCCCCAGGTGTTGTTGGCGGGCGAAGGCGACAGCCAGACAATCTTGTTGGCGTCGTAATCGAGCTTCTTTGCCGTCTCAAACGCCTTGGCCGGGTCTTTCCAGAGCGGATCATCCGCCTTGTTGAAGAAGAAGGCCGCATTGCCGGTATATTCGGGATAAATATCGATCTCACCGGCCACGATTGCCTTGCGCACCACCGGCGTCGCACCGAGCTGAATGCGGTCGGTTGTCTGAATGCCGTTGGCGTTGAGCATGGCGAGAATGATGTTGCCCAGCACACCGCCTTCCGTATCGATCTTGGATGAAACGACAACCTGTGATTGTGCTTGACTGGAAAGTCCCGTCGCGCCGACAATCAGGGTGACTGCGACGGCTGCGCCCTTCAGAAGACCTCGGTATGACATATTCCTCGTCCCATATTGCTTATTTGTGTTCCCAATAAACTATAGCGCGACCGCAAAAAGGAAACCTTGGGTGGAACCGGCTCCTGACAGCTGTCTGTCAGGAGGACTGGCGGCACGGCGCGAAACGGCATGAAATCACCGGCGTGGTCAGGTGCAATCGCGGCAGGGGAGCGTGCGGTTTGCCTATGTCGCGAAATGGTGCGCATGTCGTATTTATGGCGTCTTTTGACGCAAGCCTGCTGTCGGGTTTTCACAGGACACAATAGAAATATGATCAAAGGCTTCGTATGTGCCGTCAGGGCGCATGCGGTCGCGAAACTGGTGGTTGTTCATGTCCCGCTTTTCTGCAGCTTCTATTATCAAAAACGCGCTTTCCGGTAACAAGAACTGGGACCCGCAATGGCCCAATGCCGAACCCAAGGCCGAATATGACGTCATCATCGTCGGCGCGGGCGGGCATGGTCTGGGTGCGGCCTATTATCTGGCCAAGGAACACGGCATCACCAATGTCGCCGTGATCGAAAAGGGCTGGCTCGGCGGCGGCAATACGGGGCGCAACACCACCATCATTCGCTCCAACTATCTCTATGACGAGAGCGCGCATCTCTACGAACATGCGGTGAAGCTGTGGGAAGGTCTCAGCCAGGACCTCAACTACAATGTCATGTTCTCGCAGCGCGGCGTCATGATGCTGGCGCATACGGTGCATGATGTGCAGAGCTTCAAGCGCCATATCCATGCCAACCGCCTCAATGGCATCGACAATGAATGGCTGTCGAAGGAAGAAGCCAAGGAATATTGCCCGCCGCTCGATATTTCGCCCAATGCCCGCTATCCGGTGGTCGGCGCTACCTTGCAGCGTCGCGGTGGCGTGGCCCGTCACGATGCCGTGGCCTGGGGCTATGCGCGTGGCGCGACCCAGCGCGGCGTGGATATCATCCAAAATTGCCCGGTTCTGTCGATCCGTCGCGATGCTTCGGGCCGTGTGACCGGCGTGGAAACCGCGCGCGGCTTCATCAAGGCCAAGAAGGTTGCCGTTTCGACCGCTGGCAACACCTCGGTCGTCATGGATACGGCTGGCGTGCGCATGCCGCTTGAAAGCTTCCCGTTGCAGGCGCTGGTGTCGGAGCCGGTCAAGCCGATCTTCCCCTGTGTGGTCATGTCCAACACCGTTCACGCCTATATCAGCCAGTCTGACAAGGGCGAGCTGGTAATCGGTTCCGGTACGGACCAGTACACCTCCTACAGCCAGCGCGGCGGCCTGCCGCTGATCGAGCATACGCTGGCGGCAATCTGCGAAATCTTCCCGATCTTCACCCGCATGCGCATGTTGCGCAAATGGGGCGGCATCGTCGACGTCACCCCGGATCGCTCGCCGATCATCGGCAAGACGCCGGTTCCGGGTCTCTATGTCAATTGCGGCTGGGGCACTGGCGGCTTCAAGGCGACGCCGGGTTCGGCGCATGTCTTTGCCCACACCATCGCCCGCGACGAACCGCACTGGATCAACGCGCCGTTCACGCTCGACCGTTTCAAGACGGGTCGCCTGATCGACGAAGCGGCAGCTGCCGCAGTTGCGCACTAAAAGCATTTCCAGGAAAAGTGGAAGCCGGTTTTCCGTCCGGAAATGCGTTGAAAACAAGAGAAACACCATGCTTTTGATCCGTTGCCCTTATTGCGAAATGGAACGTCCGGAACTTGAATTTGCCTATGCGGGCGAAGCGCATATTGCGCGTCCTGCCGATCCTTCGACCTATTCCGATGATGAATGGCGCGATTTCCTGTTCATCCGCTCTAACCCGCGCGGGACGCATTTTGAACGCTGGCGGCACATCAATGGTTGCGGCCGCTTCTTCAATGCGGTGCGCGACACGGTGAGCGACAAATTCGTCACGACCTACAAGGCCGGTGAAGCGCGCCCTGTACTGGCAGAAACGCCCGCTGCGGAGACGAAATAATGACCGACATGCGTTTGAATAACAAAGGCCGCATCAACAAGGCCAAGCCGGTACGCTTTTCCTTCAACGGCAAGACCTATGCCGGCTTTGAGGGCGATACGCTTGCTTCGGCGCTTCTGGCCAATGGCGAGCATCTGGCGGGCCGTTCGTTCAAATATCACCGTCCGCGCGGCATTCTCTCCGCCGGTTCCGAAGAGCCGAATGCGCTGATGGGCGTTTCGCGTGGAGAGGGTCGTTACGAGCCGAACACCCGCGCCACCGTGCTGGAGCTTTATGACGGGCTGAAGGCGGAAAGCCAGAACCACTGGCCATCGCTCAAGCATGATGTCGGCGCGGTCAATGACGCCTTCTACATGTTCTTCTCGGCAGGCTTCTACTACAAGACCTTCATGTGGCCGAAGAGCTTCTGGAACAAGGTCTATGAGCCTTTCATCCGGGGGGCTGCGGGTCTTGGTAAGTCGCCGTCCGAGGCCGATCCCGACAGCTATGCCAGCCGCTATGCCTATTGCGACGTGCTGGTGGTGGGCGCCGGGCCTGCCGGTCTTGCCGCAGCCCTTGAAGCCGCCAAGAGCGGCGCGAAAGTTTTCCTCTGCGACGAGCAGGCGGAAATGGGCGGTTCGCTCCTGTCCGAACCCGAGCCCGTCATCAATGGCCGCACCAGCTGGGATTGGCTGAACGAAACGCTGGCGACACTGGGTTCGCTGCCGAATGTCACGCTTTTGCCGCGCACCACGGCGATTGGCTATTATCATCAGAACATGGTCGGCCTTTGCCAGCGCCTGACTGACCATCAGGCAAAGCCTGCCGCTAATGCCCCGCGTGAGCGCATGTGGCGCGTGCGTGCCAAGCAGGTGGTACTGGCGCAAGGCTCAATCGAAAAGCCGCTGGTCTTTGCGGGCAATGACCGTCCGGGTGTGATGCTGGCCGGTGCCGCACGCACCTATCTCAATCGCTATGGCGTCAAGGTCGGCGAAAAGGCTGTCGTTGTTACCTCGCATGATTCCGCCTGGCTTACGGCCTTCGATCTCGCGGTTGCAGGTGTCAAGGTTCCGGCCATTATCGATGTGCGCGAACACGTCGCGGACAGTCTGGTGAACCGCGCCAGGATGCTCGGTATCGAGACGCTGACCGGCTGGACCGTCAGCGATACGGCGGGCCGTCATCGTGTTTCCTCCATTCGTGTCAATCCGGTCAGGAACGGTTCGGTGGGCTCGGCGCGCACCATTGCCTGCGATGTCGTGCTGATGTCTGGCGGCTGGAACCCGAGCGTGCATCTGTTCTCGCATACCAAGGGTTCGCTCATCTGGGATGAGGAACGCCAGATCTATCTGCCGGGCGAGCGCACGGAAGAAAGCCGCTGTGCTGGTGCCGGTAACGGCAATTTCGATCTTCAAGCCGCCTTGCGTGAAGGTGCCGCCAGCGGTGCTGCGGCGGCAAATGATGCTGGATACAAGGCCAAGGCGCTGGAATATGCGGTCGCGGGCGACTTCGTCTGCGCAGGCGTCAACTGCCGCGAATTGCCGACGGATCGCGATCCCGGCAAGGCAAAGGCCTTTATCGATTTCCAGAACGACGTGACGGCCAAGGATATCCGCCTTGCAGTGCGCGAGGGCTTCCGCTCCATCGAGCATATCAAGCGCTACACCACCAACGGCATGGCGACGGATCAGGGCAAGACCTCGAATATCAACGGTCTTGCGGTCGCATCCGACGCGCTTAGCCGTCCTGCACCGCAGGTCGGTCTGACGACGTTCCGTCCGCCCTATACGCCGACGACCTTCGGCGCATTCTGTGGCTATAACCGTAGTAAGCTGTTCGACGTTACGCGGAAGACGCCGATTGACCCTTGGGCTGAAGAACAGGGTGCAGCTTTTGAGCCGGTGTCGCTGTGGCGTCGCGCATGGTATTTCCCGAAGGCGGGCGAAGACATGCACAAGGCTGTTGCGCGCGAGTGCAAGGCCGTGCGCACCAGCCTCGGCATGTTCGATGCATCGACGCTCGGCAAGATCGAGGTGGTCGGCCCGGATGCAGCCGAATTCATGAACCGCATGTACACCAATCCATGGACGAAGCTGGGTGTCGGGCGCTGCCGTTACGGTCTGCTGCTCGGTGAAGACGGCTTTATCCGTGACGATGGTGTTGTGGGCAGGCTGTCGCAGGACCGTTTCCATGTCACGACGACAACCGGCGGTGCGCCGCGCGTTCTCAATATGATGGAGGATTATCTCCAGACGGAATGGCCGGACCTGAAAGTGTCGCTGACGTCCACGACCGAACAATGGGCCGTGGTGGCGCTGAACGGACCGAATGCGCGCAAGCTCATCGAACCGATGGTCGAGGGCGTGGATCTTTCCGACGAAGCCTTTCCGCATATGTCGGTGGCGGAATGCACATTCCTCGGTGTGCCGGCACGTCTGTTCCGCATGAGCTTTACCGGCGAACTCGGCTTCGAAATCAATGTCCCGTCGCGTTACGGTCTGGCTCTGTGGAAGGCGCTTTATGAAGCGGGCCAGAAATATGACGTCACGCCTTATGGCACCGAGACCATGCACGTGCTGCGTGCCGAGAAGGGGTATATCATCGTCGGTCAGGACACGGATGGCACGGTGACGCCGGATGACGCCGCGCTCGGCTGGGCCATCGGCAAGCAGAAGCCGGATTTCGTCGGCAAGCGTTCGCTGGCGCGTCCGGATATGCTGAAGAAGGATCGCAAGCATCTGGTCGGCCTGCTGCCAAAGGACCCGAAACTGGTTCTGGAGGAAGGCGCACAGATCGTCGCCGATCCGAAACAGGCTGTGCCGATGACCATGCTCGGTCACGTCACCTCGTCCTATTGGAGCGAGACGCTTGGCCGCTCCTTCGCCATGGCGCTGATTGCCGGAGGCAAGGATCGCACGGGCGAGACCATCTATATGCCGATGCCGGATGGCACCGCGCATGAGGCGGAAATTACTGGGCTCGTCTTCTATGACCCAGAAGGCAAGAAGCTGAACGGATAAGGATCGCATCATGCTGCAACAGACCAACCCTTTTGCGAGCCGCGCGGTTGCCATTCCGGGACGGCTTGATATTCGCCCCGCCGCTGATGGCGCACGCTTTGTCCTGCGCTTCAATCCGGGAAAACTGGCGCTGGCGGAAAAGGCGCTCGGGGCCAGGATCCCGGCCAGGATCGGCGGACTTGAGAAAAACGGCGAGATCGCCGTTGCCTGCATCGGGCCGGATGAATGGTTTATCTGGGCCGATGATAGCAAGGCTGGCGCCATCATCGCGGCTTTCGCGAGCCTCTACGAGACGGAACCGCATGCGCTGGTTGAAGTGAGCCATCGCGAGACTGGTATCGATATTACAGGCCCGCAGGCCGAATGGCTGCTCAATGCCGCTTCACCGCTCGATCTGGCTTCGATGGCCGCACCCGGCGCTGCGCGCACCATCTTCGATCGCGTACAGATCATCCTGCTGAAATGGGATGCGGATCACTACCGCGTGGAAGTATGGAACTCGCTGGCCGACCATGTCTGGACGCTGCTCGAAACCGCAAGCCGCGAAGTCGAACTCGACGTCTGATCGCCCAACTTAGCGATCGCTCAATATTCAAAAACGCCGCCCGTTTCGGGCGGCGTTTTTGTTTTTTAGGGTAATTTCGGCCTTGCCTTCTATAAATCCATATGTGAAGACTATATTTACATAAGAAATTCATGAGGAGGGAATTTCCCGATGCCGGAAAATGAACTGCCGCTGAGCGGGCTCGTTGTTGTGGATATGAGCCAGTTTCTGTCGGGGCCTTATTGCTCGCTGCGCCTGATGGACCTCGGAGCGCGGGTTATCAAGATCGAGCGCCCGGACGGCGGGGACCTGTCGCGCAGGCTTTATCTGAGCGATACGGAGATCGGTGGGGATTCAACGATTTTCCATGCCATCAATCGCGGCAAGGACAGCCTGGCGCTGGACCTGAAAAACCCGGACGATGTTGAAGCGCTGAAGAAGCTCATCACCAAGGCCGATGTTCTGATCCAGAATTTCCGTCCCGGCGTCATCGAGCGGCTGGGGCTGGATTATGAATCCGCCAAGGCGATCAATCCGCGCCTCGTCTATGCCTCCATCAGCGGCTATGGCGAAGAGGGTCCGTGGGTCAAACGCCCCGGACAGGATCTGCTGGCGCAGGCGCGTTCGGGCCTGATGTGGCTCAATGGTGATGAAGGGCAGGGGCCGGTGCCGTTCGGTCTGGCTGTTGCCGACATGCTGGCGGGCGCTGCCGTGGCGCAAGGCATTCTGGCAGCACTCGTGCGGCGCGGCATTTCCGGCAAAGGCGCACATGTGGAAACTAGCCTTCTTGAAGCGCTCGTCGATTTCCAGTTCGAAGTGCTGACCACCCATCTCAATGACGGACGCCGCTTGCCGAAGCGTTCCGATTTCCGCAGCGCCCATGCTTATCTCTCCGCACCTTACGGGGTCTATCAGGCGGCAGATGCCTATCTGGCCATCGCCATGACGCCGATCCCCAAACTGGCGGCGCTGCTGGAAGCGGACACGCTGGCCCCCTATGCCGACGATCCGTCGAGCTGGTTCACCAAGCGCGACGAAATCAAGCGCCTTATTGCTGACCGCATTGCCCAGAAGACGGTGGATGAGTGGCTTGCCATTCTGGAGCCAGCCGACATCTGGTGCGCCCGCGTTCTCAATTGGGAAGAGCTGCTTGCCAGCGACGGCTTCTCGGTTCTCGACATGCTCCAGACCGTCACCCGTGAGGATGATGTCTCCATCACCACCACCCGCTCGCCGCTGCGCATCAACGGGCAGCGCCACAAGGTGGAGCGCGCAGCACCGCGCATCGGCGAAAACAGCAAGGCAATTCGTGAGGAGTTCGGTCTATGAGTGCGATCAAGCTGAAAGGCATGACCTGGAGCCACCCGCGCGGTTACGATCCGATGGTTGCGGGCGCCACGCAATGGCTGAGCGACAAGGGCGTCGAGATCGAATGGGAAAAGCGCTCCTTGCAGGATTTCGAGACCTTTCCGGTCGAGGAACTGGCGCGCAATTTCGATATGATCGTGATCGATCATCCGCATGTCGGCCAGATCACCAAGGAAGGCTGCCTGCTGCCGCTCGATGTGCCGGGCCGCGAAGCCGAGCTGAAAGCGCTTGCCGACGGTTCAGTCGGTCAATCCTTCCCGAGCTATAACTGGCAGAGCCATCAATGGGCGTTTCCGCTTGATGCGGCCACGCAGGTTCAGGCATGGCGTCCGGACCTGATTGAAAAGCCTGCCACCTCGTGGGGTGAGGTGCTGGAACTGGCGCGTGCGGGCACGGTGCTTTTGCCATTGCGCTCGCCGCATTCGCTGATGTGCTTCTATACTTTCGCGGCCAATAACGGTTCACCTTGCGCGACCGAAGGCGAGTTGATCAGCCTTGAAGACGGCGTGAAGGCCTTTGAACAGTTGCGGGAAATCGCCGCGCTGGTGAAGCCGGGCTGTTTCGCTATGGATCCGATTGCAGTGTTCGAAGAAATGGCAAAGCCCGATTCCGGCATTGCCTGTGCGCCTCTGATTTATGGTTATGTGAACTATGCCATGCCGGGCTTCCGCGACCGCCTGATCCGTTTTGCCGATATTCCGGCAGGTGCGAAGGGTGTTGCAGGTTCGGCTTTGGGCGGCACCGGCATTGCCGTTTCCGCCTTTACGAAACATCCCGAAGCGGCCATCGATTTTGCCTATTGGGTGGCAAGCGGCGCGGTGCAGAAGGGGCTTTATGCAGAATCCAACGGCCAGCCCGGCCATGCTGAAGCGTGGGAAGACGAGGGCGTGAATGCCGCCACGTCGGGCTTCTATCGCGATACGCGCGCAACGCTGGAAGGGGCATGGGTGCGCCCGCGCCACGATGGTTATATGCCGTTTCAGGAAGCGGCTTCGGAGCGCATCAACAGGGGGCTTCAGGGCAGTGAAGCGGCAGAACAGGTCATCGCCGATCTGAACCGGCTCTTCCGCGAAAGCTTCTGACGTCTGGTATTCGCCGCCCCCCTCATCCTGAGGAGACTCCTGAGCTTGCGAAGGAGGCATCTCGAAGGATCGAGGGATCCAAAGGGGAAATGCGGTGCCTGTCTCCTCACCCTTCGAGACGTCTCCCCGAGCTTCGCTCAGGGAGTCTCCTCAGGATGAGGGGGAAAGCGAGTGGGAAGCTTAAAGGTTCCAGATACGGCGCGCATTCTCAGACAGAAGGCGCGCCTTTTCGTCATTGCTGCAGCCTTCAAGCAGGGCATGGGTCGTTGCTACCCAAGTTGCTAGCCCGCCATCGACGGAGCTTGCCAGCGTGCAGACCGGCCAGTCGCTGCCCCACACCACGCGATCCCAGCCGAAAGCCTCGATGACGTGCTCGACATAGGGGCGGATCGTCTCGGCAGTCCAGCTTTGCGTGTCGGCATAGGCCACCACGCCGGAAATCTTCGCGACGACATTGGGCCTGCGGGCAATCTCGGTGATACCGTTCTGCCAGCTTTCCAGCGCACCCGACTTGATGTCCGGCACACCGCAATGATCGAGCACGAATTGCAGGCCCGGCGCGAGATCGGCGAGTGCAATGGCCTTGTCGATCTGGTGCGGCAGTGTGCAGAGGTCGAAAGTCAGGCGCGTGTTTTCCATGCGCTTCAGGTTTAGGCGAAACAGCGCGCCTTCGGAAAGCTCGTCCGGCACCACATGCAGAACACGGCGAAAACCTTTGACAAAGGGGTCGGCAAGCTGCCGCTCCAGATAGGCGGCAAAGCCGTCTTCCTCGGGGCGGCAGGAGCCGATAGCGCCTTCGATGAAGCCGCCGGAGCGGGCGGAAATGGCGCGCACATTCTCGGTTTCAGCCTGCATGGCTTCTGGTGCAACATCCACTTCCATATGCAGGGCGGCGGCAATGCCGCAGCGTTCCGCCTGCTGCCGGTAGGTGTCGAACAGAAAATCCCGATCAAGCGCAGGTACGCTGCCAAGCCATGGATAGCTGAGCGCGCTTTTGTCGATCAGGTGCAGATGGGTATCAATCAGCATGAGATTCCTCCTGCGCCCATATTTTCAAAAAAGAAGACTGTTTTCAAATAAGAATTTAATCGACCGTAGAGAGGTCAGCGCCGACAAGCTTCGACAGTTCCTGCACGGTCTTTTGCAGCAGGGTAATGGTTTGTGTGATGTCGGGTGCGGTAGACGAATTCACCAGTGTCACATAAGGGCATGTCAGTGCCGCGATGCAGGTACCGTCAGGACCGAGAATCGGGGCGGAGAGGTTATAGACGCCTGCAACCTGCGCACTCGGCATCATCTCGTAGCCGCGCTCGCGGATCTGGTCGAGGCGCTCATAGAAGCTCGCGTCGAGATCGACCCGCTCGCTTTCCTTGACATACTCGGCGATCATCATCTTGCGCTCTTCCGGGGAGCGGAAGGCAAGCAGCACATGGCCCGAGCCGGTGTCGAACAGGCTGATATGCGAGCCGACGCGGATCGAAATGCCCCAGTAATCCGGCGCTTCCTGCTGCGCAATCACCACCACCGAGCCGCGGTCGAACACGGCGAGCTGGTTTGCCTGCTTGGAACGGTCGGCAAGTTCACGCATGAAGGGCGTTGCAAAAGAGGCCAGACGGCGCACCGGCGCGTGCAATTGTGCAAGGCCAAACAGCTTCAGCGTCAGCGAATAGCGGTCGCCCTCAAGCTTGGTGACATAGCCGCGTTTCACCAGCCGGTCGAGCATGCGGTAGAATTCGTTCGGGCTGCGATCCAGATGCTTGGCGATCTCGGCCTGGGTCAGTCCGCCGTCAACGCCTGCCAGCAATTCGAGGATATCAAGGCCCTTGTCGAGCGCGGGTGCGCGGTAGCGATCATCGGTTTCCAAATGCGTCCCCCCAAGGTGGTCCTTCGTGAATTTCGTAATTCATATACAAACATTGTCAGGTGTGAAAGTCGTATATGCGCGATAAAACGCCTTGACCGTAATTGAATACTATGTTTGCATATAAATACAACCTTCACAACCGGGGGTGCGGACAGGGAGTGTCCGTTTTAGGAGGAGAAGAGATGCAGAATTTCAAATCGCGCATTTTGGCAGGCGTGGCGCTGATGGCCGTGGGGATGGCCCCGGCGATTGCAGCCGATCTGCCGGGCAAGTTTGAAGGCGTGACGATCAATGCCAAGCTCATTGGCGGCCAGCAGTATGAAGCGCTCTATTCGCGTATCGGCGAATGGGAGAAGGCCACTGGCGCCAAGGTCAACATCCTTTCCAAGAAGAACCACTTTGAGCTGGACAAGGAAATCAAGTCCGACATCGCTTCCGGTTCGATCAACTGGTGCGTCGGTTCCAACCACTCGTCTTTCGCACCGCAGTATACGACGCTGTACACCGATCTGAACGCGCTCGTGCCGAAGGAAGAAATCGAAGGCTTCGTGCCATCGGTCATCAAGGCTTCGACGCTCGACGGCAAGCTGATCATGTTGCCGCGTGCGCAGTTCGACGTTTCGGCGCTTTACTATCAGAAGAGCCTTTTCCAGGACGAAGCCAAGAAGAAGGCTTTCAAGGAAAAATACGGCTACGACCTCGCACCGGCCAAGACCTGGAAGGAAGTTTCGGATCAGGCTGTATTCTTCGCTGACCCGCCGAATTTCTACGGCACGCAGTTTGCTGGCAAGGAAGAAGCCATCAATGGTCGCTTCTATGAAATGCTGGTCGCTGAAGGCGGCGAATATCTCAAGGACGGCAAGCCTGCTTTCAACTCGGAAGCCGGTGTTCGCGCTCTCGACTGGTTCGTCAATCTCTACAAGGCAAAGGCCGTTCCTGCCGGTACGACCAACTATCTGTGGGATGAGCTGGGTGCAGGCTTTGCTTCCGGCACCATTGCGATCAACCTGGATTGGCCGGGCTGGGCGACCTACTTCAACGATCCGAAGTCGTCGAAGGTCGCTGGCAATGTCGGCATCGTTCCGGCGCCGACCGGTTCTTCCGGCAAGCGCACCGGCTGGTCGGGTCATCATGGTTTCTCGGTAACGGAAGCCTGCCCGACGAAGGAAGCCGCTGCATCGCTCGTCTGGTTCCTGACCAACGAAGATTCGCAGAAGCAGGAATCGGCTGCCGGCACGCTGCCGACCCGCACCGCTGTCTGGGATTACGTCATCGCACAGGCTGCTTCCGATCCTTACAAGAAGGAAGTGCTCTCGGTCTTCCAGGAAACGGCAAAGACCGCATTCCCGGTTCCGCAGACCCCGTCCTGGATCGAAATCTCCAACGCGGTTTATCCTGAGCTTCAGGCTGCGATCCTTGGCGACAAGACTTCCCAGCAGGCCCTCGATGACGCTGCCAAAAAGGCAACGCAGATCCTTGAGGATGCTGGCGAGCTTTGATCCTGCCTGAATAAAATCATGGGCCCGCCCTGAAACCTTTTTGGGGCGGGCCTTTTTTGCCAGTAGAACTGCCAAGGTCGGGAGCATGTTTTGCAGTTCCGCCGGTTGGCAGTTCCACTGTTTGCCAATCCACTGTCTGGAAGAGCAATGTTCAAGAGACTTTCCCCGCCGGTCCTGCTTCTGCTCCCGGCCTTTATCATCCTCGCAGCGGTGGTTCTGTTTCCTCTCGCGCTGTCGCTTTATTCGAGCTTCACGCCGTTCCGGCTGACGCGCCCCGAGAGCCTGTTCAACTTCATCGGTTTCCGCAACTATCAGCGCATTCTGACCGACTGGGTGTTCTGGGCGGCCTTCATTCGCACTGTGGTCTTCCTCACCATTGCGCTCAATCTGGAAATGCTGCTCGGCCTCGGCCTTGCGATGCTCGTCAACAAGGCGACGCGCGGTCAGCGCGTGTTGCGCACGCTGATGATGTTCCCGATGATGTTTTCGCCGGTGCTCGTCGGCTTCCAGTTCAAGTTCATGTTCAATGACAATATCGGTCTGGTCAACAATGCGCTGCAGTCGCTGGGCCTGACTAATACCGCTATTCCATGGCTGATCGACGGCAATCTGGCACTGATCGCCATCCTGCTGGCGGAAGTCTGGATGTCGACCTCGGTCTTCGCGATCCTCATTCTGGGCGGTCTTCTGTCCATGCCGCAGGATCCGGTGGAAGCCGCGCGCGTCGATGGCTGCACGCCATGGCAGACCTTCCGCTATGTCATCTGGCCTTACCTGATGCCTTTCGCCTATATCGCGATGACCATCCGTTCGCTGGATGTGGCGCGCGCCTATGACATTGTGAAGATCATGACCGATGGCGGCCCGGCGCGACGCACCGAGCTGATCTGGACGCTGGTTGGCCGCACGGCCTATGCGGATGCGCAGATGGGCATGGCCAATGCCATGGCCTATGTCGCGATCCTGCTCTCGATCCTCTTCACCGTCTTGTTCTTCCGCAAACTTGCGTCCGCACGCACGCAGATTGGAGCGGAGTGGTAATCATGGCAACAACAACACTCAGCAACAGCCAGCATCGTCTGCTGCGCCGTATCAAGAAAATCGGCTATCTGGTCGGCCTGTTTCTGGCGATGACCGTCATCTGCCTGCCCGGCCTGTGGATCGTGCTGTCCTCGCTGCGTCCGCCGGTCGAGATCATGGCGAAACCGCCGGTCTGGATTCCGCAGGAAATCACCTTCGAGGCCTATCGCGCCATGTTCTCGGGCGCAGGCGCTGGCGGTATTCCGGTCTGGGATTATTTCCGCAATTCGCTCATCATCTCGGTGACCTCCACCGTGATTGCGCTGATCGTCGGCGTATCGGGCGGCTATGCTTTCGCGCGCTTCCGCTTCTGGGGCAAGTCGGCAACCTTCCTCGGTTTCATGCTGACGCGTTCGGTGCCGGGCATTGCGCTCTCGCTGCCGCTCTTCATGGTGTTTTCCCGCGTTGGCATCATCGACACCCATTTCGGCCTCATCCTGACCTATGTGGCGCTGAATGTGCCATTCACGATCTGGCTGATCGACGGTTTCTTCCGTCAGGTGCCGAAGGATCTTGCGGAAGCCGCCCAGATTGACGGCTGCACGCGCTGGCAGGCTTTCTGGCAGGTGGAGTTTCCGCTGGCCGGTCCCGGCATCGCGACGGCAGGCATCTTTGCCTTTCTCACCTCGTGGAACGAATATGCGCTGGCTTCCCAGCTCACCCGTTCCGTCAATTCCAAGACCCTTCCAGTCGGTCTTCTCGATTACACCGCTGAATTCACCATCGACTGGCGCGGCATGTGCGCGCTGGCGGTCGTGATGATTATTCCGGCGCTGACCCTCACATTCATCGTCCAGAAACATCTTGTTGCTGGTCTGACGTTCGGCGCGGTTAAAGGTTGATATAGCAATGGCTCAGCTTTCCATCAAAAATCTCGTCAAGCGCTACGGCAATGTCGGCGTGGTGCATGGCATCAATCTCGAAATCGCGGACAAGGAGTTCGTGGCGCTGGTCGGTCCGTCCGGCTGCGGCAAGTCCACGACGCTGCGCATGATCGCGGGTCTGGAATCCATCACCGACGGCACGCTGGAAATCGGCGGCAGGCAAGTCAACGATCTGCCGCCGCGTGACCGCAACATCTCGATGGTGTTCCAGTCCTATGCGCTTTATCCGCATATGTCGGTGCGCGAGAACATGGGTTTCTCGCTGAAGATCGCCAAGCAGCCGCAGGCGGAAATCGACCGTCGCGTCAATGAAGCCTCGGCCATTCTGGGTCTCGAAGCGTTGATGGAACGCCGCCCGGCGCAGCTCTCCGGCGGCCAGCGCCAGCGCGTCGCCATGGGTCGCGCCATTGTGCGCAATCCGGAAGTGTTCCTGTTCGACGAACCCCTGTCGAACCTCGACGCCAAGCTGCGCACCCAGATGCGCACTGAAATCAAGAAGCTGCATGCCAAGGTGCAGTCAACGGTCGTTTACGTGACGCATGATCAGGTCGAAGCCATGACACTGGCCGACCGCATCGTCATCATGCGCGATGGCCATATCGAGCAGGCCGGAACCCCTGATGAAGTCTTCAAGCGCCCGGCAACGCAGTTTGTTGCCGGTTTCATCGGCTCCCCGCCAATGAATATGGGCGAAGCGACGGTGACGGGTGACGATCTGGTCTTTGCCAATGGCGACCGCTTGCCGCTGCCTGCCCAGTTCCGGGGCAAGGCCAAGGATGGCACCAAGGTGACATTCGGCCTGCGTCCGGATGATATCTTCCCGAAAGGTCACGGCATTTCCACCAGTGACGCCGTGCACGAAAAAGACATGCGCGTGTCGATCACCGAGCCGCTCGGCAATGAAACGCTGGTCTTCGTGGAATTCGCAGGCAAAGAGTGGGTAGCGCGCATGCTGAACCCGCGTCACCTGCAACCGGGCGAAACCATCACCATGCAACTCGATCTGTCGCAGGCGCATCTTTTCGATGCGGCAAGCGGCAAGACTTTGGCCCAGAATGGGGCCCAGAACGGGGCGGCTTAATCATGGCGCGTATTGAAAAAGTTGAACTGCGCATGGTCGACCTTCCACCGAAGGTCAAGCGCACCGACGCGATCCAGAGCTTCGTCAGCCAGGAAACACCGATTGTTACCATCACCGACAGCGACGGTGCGGTCGGCACGGGCTACAGCTATACGATCGGCACCGGCGGTTCGTCCGTCATGCGCCTGTTGAACGACCATCTCGTGCCACTGATCATCGGCGAGGACGCCGATTGCATCGAAGCCATCTGGCGCAAGCTGGAATTCGCAACCCATGCCACGACCATCGGCCCGATCACCGCGCTGGCGCTGGCCGCAGTCGATACTGCGCTTTGGGATCTGCGCGCCAAGAAGCAGGGCCTGCCGCTCTGGAAGCTCGCAGGCGGCGCCAAGGAAAGCTGCCCGCTCTACACGACAGAAGGCGGCTGGCTGCATATCGAGAAGGAAGCGCTGGTCGAGGATGCGTTGCAGGCCAAGGCCAAGGGCTTCACCGGCTCGAAGGTCAAGATCGGCAAGCCGCACGGTTCTGAAGATTATGCGCGCCTGTCCGCAGTGCGCGCGGCGCTGGGCGACGGCTTCGAAATCATGACCGATTGCAATCAGGGCTTTACGGTGGACGAAGCCATTCGTCGCGCCGAGCGTCTGAAGGAGCTTGATCTGGCATGGATCGAGGAGCCGCTTCCGGCAGACGATCTCGACGGTCATATCCGCCTGACGCGCTCCACCCCGACGCCGATTGCGGTGGGCGAATCCATCTATTCGATCCGCCATTTCCGCGAATATATGCAGAAGGGCGCTTGCTCCATCGTTCAGGTGGATGTGGCGCGCATCGGCGGCATCACGCCTTGGCTGAAAGTCGCCCATGCGGCTGAAACATTCGACATTCCGGTGTGTCCGCACTTCCTGATGGAGCTGCATGTCAGCCTCGTCTGCGCGGTGCAGAACGGTCGCTATGTCGAATATATTCCGCAGCTCGATGACCTCACCACCAAAGGCATGGAAATCCGCGACGGTCGCGCCATTGCACCGTCCGAGCCGGGTATTGGCATCGCGTGGGATTGGGACGCCGTGCGCGCCCGGTCGATTTCGGAATTCACCCGCGAGATCACGGAGGCGGCATGACGTCTCCCGCAAAACAGCGCATGGGCATGGTGATTGGCCTCAATGCGGAGAAGATCGCAGAATATAAGAAGCTGCACGCTGCCGTGTGGCCGGAAATTCTTGCGCTCATCTCGGAATGCAAGATCACCAATTATACGATCTTTCTCAAAGAGCCGGAAAACCTGTTGTTCGGCACATGGGAATATGTCGGCACCGACTTTGAGGCCGACATGAAGAAGATGGCCGATAACCCGAAAAATCAGGAATGGTGGTCCGTCTGCATGCCATGCCAGAAACCACTCGAAACCCGCAAAGAGGGCGAGTGGTGGGCAATGATGGAAGAGGTGTTCCATCATGACTGAGGCTTTCGATCCAAAGCGGCTGCGTCAGTGGTGGGCCAAGCCGTCCAAGCCGAAGCCCATCGTGATCTTCGGCGCGGGCAGCATTGTCGGTGACGCGCATCTGCCTGCCTATAAGAAGGGCGGCTTTCCGGTTGCCGGCATTTTTGATCCCAATCTGGACAAGGCTAAAGAATTAGCCGACCAGTGGGGCATCAAGGCTTTTGCCAGCGCTGAGGAAGCGCTTGCCCTCGAAGGCGCGATCTTCGATCTGGCAACGCCACCGTCAGCCCATGCAGCGATCCTGTCGCAATTGCCGGAAGGTGCGGCTGTTCTGATCCAGAAGCCGATGGGCAGCGACCTTGCCGCCGCAACGGAAATCCTGAAAGTCTGCCGCGCGCGCAATCTGAAAGCAGCGGTGAATTTCCAGCTGCGTTTCGCGCCGATGATGCTCGCGCTTTACGACGCTGTCGATAAGGGCCTGCTTGGCGAAGTTGTGGATTTCGACGCATGGCTGGCGCTTGCCACGCCATGGGGTCTGTGGCCGTTCCTGAAAGGTCTGCCGCGCATCGAGATTGCCATGCATTCGATCCATTATCTGGATTTCATTCGCGGTCTGCTCGGCAATCCGCTCGGTGTTCACGCCAAGACCATCGGTCATCCGAACCATGAAGTGGCCCAGACCCGCACCGCTGCAATCCTCGATTATGGCGACCGCGTCCGTTGTGCTCTGTCGGTCAATCATGACCATGATTTCGGCCGCAAGTTTCAGGCCTGCGAGTTCCGCATCTGCGGCGCGCAAGGTGCGGCCTATGTGAAACTGGGCGTCAATCTCGATTATCCGCGCGGCGAGCCGGACGAGCTTTGGATCAAGCCCAAGGGCGGTGATGACTGGGTTTCCGTGCCGCTCGAAGGGGCCTGGTTCCCGGACGCATTCCTCAATCGTATGGCGCAGTTGCAGCGTTTCGCGACAGGCGAAGATGCTGAACTGGTTGGTTCCGTCGAAGATGCCTGGCATACCATGGCGCTTGTCGAGGCCGCCTATCAGTCGAGCGCTGCGCCCGCCACGCCGCTTGCCGCAAAACCGGAGGTCTGATCATGGCCGAACAGAAAATCTACTACGAAGACTATGAAATGAATCATGTGCGCCTCACCACGGGCCGCACCATCACCGAAACCGATTTCGTGGTTCATGCCGGGCATACGGGCGACTTCTTCCCGCATCATATGGATGCGGAATTTGCCAAGACATTGCCGGGCGGCCAGCGCATTGCGCATGGCACCATGATTTTTGCCATCGGCGTCGGCCTCACGGCGACGCTGATCAACCCGGTTGCTTTTTCCTATGGTTATGATCGTCTGCGGTTTATTCGTCCGGTGCATATCGGCGATACGATCCGCACACGGGTGACGATCGCTGCCCGGGAAGACGATCCGAAGCGCGCCACTATGGGACGCGTGACGGAACGCTGCGAAGTGCTTAATCAGCGGGATGAAGTGGTGCTTGCTTGCGATCACATCCTGCTTGTCGAACGGAAGGCTTGAAAATGACGATACGCTTTGATGGAAAAACCGCGCTGGTGACAGCCGCAGCTCAGGGGATTGGCCGCGCCAGCGCGCTGGCTTTCGCGGAAGCGGGTGCCAAGGTCTATGCGACCGACATCAACACCGATGCCCTCAAGGAAATCGAGGGTGTCAACGGCATCATCACCCGCAAGCTCAACGTGCTTGACGAGGCTGAGGTGAACGCGCTTGTAGCCGAGATCGGCCAGGTGGACATCCTGTTCAATTGCGCAGGCGTCGTGCATGGCGGCTCCATTCTTGAAATGAAGGATGAAGACCTCGACTTCGCCGTCAATCTCAACGTCAAGGCGATGATCCGCACCATCCGCGCCGTGCTGCCGGGCATGCTGGAACGCAAGGACGGCGCCATCGTCAACATGGCTTCCGTCGCGTCGAGCGTGAAGGGCGTGCCGAACCGTTTCGCCTATGGCGTCACCAAGGCTGCCGTTATCGGTCTCACCAAGGCCGTCGCTGCCGATTACGTCGCCAAGGGCATCCGCTGCAACGCGATCTGCCCCGGCACGGTCGAAAGCCCGTCCTTGCAGGATCGTCTGCGTTCGCAGGGCGATTATGAAGAACAGCGCGCGGCGTTCATCGCCCGTCAGCCGATTGGCCGCATCGGTCAGCCGGAAGAAATCGCTGATCTCGCCGTGTATCTCGCCGGTGCGACCTACACCACTGGCCAGGCGTACAATATCGATGGCGGCTGGACGATTTAGTCCTAGCGCCCTCTCTTTTCATCCCCCCAAAGGAGTAAACTCATGAAATTTCTTCGTTACGGTGAAGCCGGTCAGGAAAAGCCGGGCATTCTCGATGCCGATGGTGCGATCCGCGATCTTTCCGCGCATGTAAGCGACCTTTCCGGTGCGGCTCTGGCCCCCGATGCGCTGGCTAAGCTTGGCGCTGTCGACGTCAATTCGCTGCCGAAGGTTGAAGGCAATCCGCGCCTTGGTCCCTGCGTTGCAGGCACCGGCAAGTTCATCTGCATCGGCCTCAACTATGCCGACCACGCCGCAGAATCCGGCATGGCTGTGCCGCCGGAGCCGGTTATCTTCATGAAGGCCACCTCGGCCATCGTTGGTCCGAATGACGACGTTCTCATCCCGCGCGGCTCGGAAAAGACCGACTGGGAAGTTGAACTCGGCATCGTCATCGGTAAGACGGCGAAATACGTTTCGGAAGATGATGCGCTGGACTACGTTGCTGGCTACTGCACGCTGCATGACGTTTCCGAACGCGCTTTCCAGATCGAGCGCTCCGGTCAGTGGACCAAGGGCAAGTCCTGCGACACGTTCGGCCCGACCGGCCCCTGGCTGGTGACGAAGGACGAAGTCGCCGACCCGCAGAACCTGAAAATGTGGCTCACCCTCAATGGTGAAACCATGCAGGACGGCTCGACCAAGACCATGGTCTACGGCGTTCGCTACCTCGTTTCCTATCTCTCGCAGTTCATGTCCCTGCAGCCGGGCGACATCATCTCCACCGGTACGCCTCCCGGCGTCGGCATGGGCATGAAGCCGCCTCGCTACCTGAAGGCTGGCGATGTCGTCGAACTCGGCATTGAAGGCCTTGGCACGCAGAAGCAGAACGTGCGCGCTGACATCTAGGTGTTTGTTTATGCATGATCCCAAGACCATTCCCATGTTTTGGGATCATGCCCTGATCACGGATATATCATGACGAAAATCACTGACCTGCGCGTCTTCGACCTGCGTTTCCCGACTTCGCAAAGTCTGGACGGCTCGGATGCCATGAACCCGGACCCGGATTATTCGGCGGCCTATGTCATCCTCGATACGGATGATGCGTCGCTGAAGGGCCACGGCCTCACCTTCACCATCGGACGCGGCAACGACATTTGCTGTCAGGCGATTCTCGCCATGCGCCATCTGGTCGTGGGTTCCTCGATGGATGATTTCCTCGCGGCCCCCGGCAAGTTCTGGCGCTACCTGACCGGCGATAGCCAGCTGCGCTGGATCGGCCCGGACAAGGGCGCGATGCACCTCGCCACCGGCGCTGTTGTCAACGCCTTCTGGGACCTGGCTGCAAAGCAGGCAGGCAAGCCGGTATGGCGGCTCGTGGCCGATATGTCGCCGGAAGAAATTGCCGATATCGTCGATTATCGCTATCTCACCGATGCGCTGACGCGTGACGAAGCCCTCGCGATCCTCCGCAAGGCGGAAGCTGGCAAGGCAGAGCGTATCGCCACGCTCGAAGCGGAAGGCTATGCCTGCTACACGACGTCGGCTGGCTGGCTTGGCTATGACGACGACAAGCTGCGCCGTCTTTGCCAGGAAGCCATCGATGAAGGTTTCGACCACGTCAAGATGAAGGTCGGCCGCGATCTCGAAGATGATATCCGTCGCCTGACCATTGCGCGCGAAGTGATCGGTCCCGACCGTTATCTGATGATCGACGCCAATCAGGTCTGGGAAGTCGATCAGGCCATCGAATGGGTCAACAAGCTGGCCTTCTCGAAGCCGTTCTTCATTGAAGAGCCGACCAGCCCGGACGATGTTGCGGGCCATCGCAAGATTCGCCAGGCCATTGGTGACGTGAAGGTTGCGACTGGCGAAATGTGCCAGAACCGCATCATGTTCAAGCAGTTCATAGCGGAAGGCGCCATCGACATCGTTCAGATCGATAGCTGCCGCATGGGCGGCCTGAACGAAGTTCTGGCCGTGCTGCTGATGGCTGCGAAGTTCGGCAAGCCGGTCTGGCCGCATGCGGGCGGCGTTGGTCTGTGCGAATATGTGCAGCATCTGTCGATGATCGACTATGTGGCCGTTTCGGGCACCAAGGAAGGCCGTGTGATCGAATATGTCGATCATCTGCACGAGCATTTCATCGACCCATGCGTGATCAAGGACGCAGCCTATATGCCGCCGTCGCTGCCGGGCTTCTCGATCGAGATGAAGCCGCAGTCGATTGCGGAATACACATTCAAGGGCTGAACCGGCATCCGCCCTGTGTAGAATACGAAAACGCCGCGCTGAGAAGCGCGGCGTTTTTATTTCGTCTCCTAGAGAAAACGGATCATCAACGCGCCAGTGAGCAGCAATACGGCTCCCACGACGCGTCCAGCGGTGATCTCCCGCACCGCAACGCCCATGAAGCCGATGCGGTCGGCGAGCAATCCCGCCATCAGCTGACCGGCCACGGCAAGGCCCATCACGGCTGCCGCGCCAATACGCGGTGTCAGCAGAATTGATGCGGTGACATAAATGCAGCCGAGCGCACCGCCCGCAACAAACAGCCAGCCTGCCGGCACATTGAATGTGGGAAGGTTGCCGGTCGCCTTTGCCGTGATGGTCGAGACGATGGCAAGAATAACTGCGCCAGCAAGAAACGAAATTGCGGCGGCGGTCGGTGGGGAACCAAGTCCACGCGCAAGTGCTGCGTTGATCGGTGCCTGAATGGCAATGCAGGCACCCGAAAGAATGCCGAACAAAGTCCACAGCATAGAATATCCTCTCCTGGGTTTCCCGTTTTACCGTCGGCTAGCCGCCAATGTTTCATCAGTGGTCCCCGACCATCCGATGAAAAGAGCAACGGGTAAGAATGCGCTAAAATGCTATCGCATAAAGCGGTGACAATTTATGATCACTTTTCAGGGAAAATTTGCCAAATCAAAGAGATGAATGGTGCTGCGAGAGAGGATTGAACTCTCGACCTCTCCATTACCAATGGAGTGCTCTACCACTGAGCTACCGCAGCATTCTCTTGAGTGCGGCGGACTTCTGACACATCATTACGCAAATCGCAAGCGACCAAATGCATTTCTTTTCACATAATGTGGAAATCTGCGTATAGCTGCGCATCAAGCCGCTTTTCTGGCGCTTTTTCTCGTAGTAAACACGGCTTATGAGTGAAAAACCGATCAATCAGGAACGACAAAACCAGCTGGACCGTCAAAAGAAGCGGCTGGCCGATCAGCTGCGCGCGAATCTGATGCGCCGCAAGGAACAGTCGCGTTCACGACGCTCCGGAGAGGCAGATGAGCGCAATGACGGCATTTCCACTGCTGGCAAAGAAACCGAATAGGCCTTTCTTGAAGAGAGACGTCGGCTAAGGTAAAAGCGCATCTCTGTTCTTGGTTGCCATTGTCGTTCGAAAGCGATTCGCGTTTGAACGTAATTCCGCCGCAAGACTCGTCATTTTGTCAGTATCGCCGCCGCGCCGTTCAGGCAGCAGCAACAGCACATCCCGAAAAGGGTGAACCGGTTTTCGGGCAAGATGTGCTTAAAAACAAACAGTTGGAATGCTGATCCGATTATCCCGATCGAAACGCGTTCCAACGGCTTCAAATCGATTACCGGGGGCAAGCCCCGGCCCAGAAGGGGAAACAGCATGGATCGCATCAAAATCGTCGGCGGTAATAAGCTGAATGGAATCATTCCGATCTCGGGCGCAAAAAATGCCGCTTTGCCCTTGATGATCGCTTCTCTCCTGACCGACGATACGCTGACGCTCGAAAATGTGCCGCATCTGGCCGATGTCGAGCAGCTGATCCGCATCCTCAGCAATCATGGCGTCGATTATTCGGTCAATGGCCGCCGCGAGCATCAGAACGGCGCCTATTCCCGCACCATCCATTTCACGGCCCGCAACATCGTCGATACAACTGCGCCTTATGAGCTTGTCTCGAAAATGCGCGCAAGCTTCTGGGTGATTGGCCCGCTTCTGGCGCGTATGGGCGAAGCAACCGTGTCGCTGCCGGGCGGCTGCGCCATTGGTACGCGCCCGGTCGATCTGCTGCTCGATTGCCTTCAGGCGCTGGGTGCCGAAATCGACATCGAAAACGGCTATGCCAAGGCGTGTGCGCCGAAGGGCGGGCTTGTCGGTGGCCGCTATCGCTTCCCGAAAGTTTCGGTCGGCGCAACGCATGTCATGCTGATGGCCGCTGTTCTCGCCAAGGGCGAAACGATCATCGAAAACCCGGCGCGTGAGCCGGAAGTCGTCAATCTTGCCGACTGCCTCAATGCAATGGGCGCGAAGATCACGGGCGCCGGCACCGGCACGATCCACGTGCAGGGCGTGACCAGCCTTTCCGGCGCGCGCGTTCGCGTTATTCCTGACCGCATCGAAACCGGCACCTATGCAATGGCTGTCGCCATGACCGGCGGTGACGTGCTGCTCGAAGGCGCGCAGGAAAGCCTGCTCTCGTCGGCGCTCGACACGCTGCGTCAGGCCGGTGCGGAAATCACCGAGACCAATAGCGGCCTGCGCGTTGTGCGCAACGGCCATGGTATTCATCCGGTCGATGTTACGACCGATCCGTTCCCGGGCTTCCCGACCGACCTTCAGGCGCAGTTCATGGGCCTGATGACCAAGGCCAAGGGCACGTCGCACATCACCGAGACGATCTTTGAAAACCGTTTCATGCATGTGCAGGAACTGGCGCGTCTTGGCGCGAAGATTTCGCTGTCTGGCCAGACCGCGACCGTTGAGGGCGTGGAACGCCTCAAGGGCGCTCAGGTCATGGCAACCGATCTGCGCGCATCGGTCTCGCTGGTTATTGCCGGTCTTGCCGCCGAAGGCGAAACCGTCGTCAACCGCGTCTATCATCTGGATCGCGGGTTCGAGCGTCTCGAAGAAAAGCTTTCGCGTTGCGGCGCGAATGTCGAACGCATCAGTGGATAATCGGCAAGGGCCGGAACTTAAATCAGGTTCCGGCTTTTTCATTCTGGCACGCTGATTGATCACAGGCTTGAAAAGCCTGTCGATTTTTTTCTGCCGACATGCAAAGTTATTGGGCAAAGTTGTCTCAAACTATTGAGCAAAGTTGCTTCGTGAACCACCCGTGTCGCCGATCTGGATGCGATGTTGGGCGGTTGTTTTGAACATGACAGGAAGTCGGTGCGGACCATGGATATGTTGAAGCTTGTGGCGTTGGATGAAGAGGATTTGCAGGTCCTGTCCGCCCATCTTCAGGACGCGGTTCTCAAAGTCTCCGACCTCCAATATGTCGCCAGGGAACAACGCTTCGTTCTGACGGCGAACCGCTTCGTCTGGGAAGAGGCGCGCCCGAAATTCCTGCGCAAGCCGCAATATCAGCGCCGCCGCGCCGCTTTGCATTTCAACCGCGTCACCGCCGCCAAGGCCACTGGCATTGACCGTCAGAAACAGGACGACGTCCTGTCGCTGCTGACCATCGGTTTTGTCCCCGGCGAAGCGCCGGCGGGCACAATAGAACTGACATTCTCGGCAAATGCCGCTATCCGTCTTTCGGTGGAATGCATCGAAGCGCAGCTGACGGATCTGGGTGCGGCCTGGGAAACGGAATCGCTCCCGCGTCACGGCGTATGAGATGAATCTTCCATGCATCGCGTCTGCTGTCACGCGGACGGTTGCTCTTATCTGGACTATTTAAAGGAATACAAGCGTGGTCACGACGCTCAGACAAACCGATCCGAACTTCGAACAGCAATTCGCGGCCTTCCTGTCCGGCAAGCGCGAAGTTTCGGCCGATGTAGACCGCGCAGCCCGCGAAATTGTTGAGCGCGTGCGCCGCGAAGGCGATGCGGCGCTGATCGATTATTCGCGCCGTTTTGACCGCATCGATCTGGAAAAGACTGGCATTGCCGTCACGGAAGCTGAAATCGATGCGGCTTTCGAGGTTGCACCCGCATCCACCGTCGAGGCGCTGAAACTGGCGCATGAGCGGATTGAGCGCCACCATGCACGGCAGTTGCCGCAGGATGACCGTTACACCGATGCGCTCGGCGTAGAACTTGGCTCGCGCTGGACGGCAATCGAGGCGGTCGGCCTTTATGTGCCGGGCGGCACGGCGAGCTATCCAAGCTCCGTCCTGATGAATGCCGTGCCTGCCAAGGTGGCAGGGGTCGAGCGCATCGTCATGGTTGTTCCAGCACCTGACGGTATTCTCAATCCGCTGGTGCTGGTTGCTGCGCGTCTGGCAGGCGTTTCGGAAATCTATCGCGTTGGCGGCGCACAGGCTGTTGCGGCGCTTGCCTATGGCACGGAAAGCATCAAGCCGGTCGCCAAGATTGTCGGCCCCGGCAATGCCTATGTCGCGGCGGCCAAGCGCATTGTGTTCGGTGTCGTCGGTATCGATATGATCGCCGGCCCGTCGGAAGTTCTGGTGATTGCCGACAAGGACAACAATCCGGATTGGATTGCTGCCGATCTGCTGGCGCAGGCAGAGCATGATACCGCCGCGCAATCCATTCTCATGACCAATGACGAAGCGCTGGCGAAGGATGTGGAAGCGGCAGTCGAGCGTCAGTTGCTGACGCTGCCGCGCGCCCAGACTGCTACCGCAAGCTGGCGCGATTTCGGCGCGGTCATTCTGGTCGAGGATTTCGAGGCGGCGATTCCGCTCGCCAACCGTATTGCTGCCGAACATCTGGAAATCGCCGTTGCTGATCCGGAAGCGCTGCTGCCGAAAATCCGCAATGCCGGTTCCATCTTCATCGGCGCGCACACGCCGGAAGTGATCGGCGATTATGTCGGCGGCTGCAATCACGTGCTGCCGACGGCGCGCTCGGCCCGGTTCTCGTCGGGCCTGAACGTGCTTGATTACATGAAGCGCACCTCGCTTCTGAAGCTCGGTCCGGATCAGTTGCGGGTTCTTGGCCCTGCTGCCATCGAAATCGCGCGTGCCGAAGGTCTTGACGCACACGCCAAATCCGTCGCCATCCGGCTCAATCTATGAGGCATCATGACCGCTGGCGTTCCCAATGCCCGTCTTGTTGATGTCGAACTCGATGAATCCATCGGGCGGTCGACGCCTGACGTCGAGCATGAACGCGCGGTCGCGATTTTCGATCTGATCGAAGAGAATTCCTTTCACCCGATTGGCGACGAGACCGGCGGTCCCTACAGGCTGAAACTCTCGCTGATGGAAACGCGGCTGATCTTTGCCATCAGCCGTGAAAGCGGGGACGATGTGGCGACGCATATATTGTCGCTCACGCCGCTGCGCCGCGTGGTGCGCGATTATTTTCTGGTTTGCGAAAGCTATTATCAGGCGATCCGCTCGGCCACGCCAAGCAAGATCGAAGCCATCGATATGGGGCGACGCGGGCTGCATAATGAAGGGTCGCAAACCTTGCAGGCGCGGCTGAAGGGCAAGATCGAAGTCGATTTCGACACGGCGCGGCGACTGTTCACGCTTGTCTGCGTGCTGCATTGGCGAGGTTGAGCCTGCATGGTCGCTGTTGATGTCGTGAGCGCGCAGGATGATGGAGAGGGCGATGTGGGCCCGAAACAGAAACTGCCGTCATCCCTGCTTTTCGTCTGCGGCAAGAACGCGATCCGCTCGCCAATGGCCGAACTTCTTGCAAGAAAGCTGCTGCCACCCAATATATATGTGGCTTCCGCAGGTGTGAAACGGGGCGAACGCGATCCTTTCGTGGATGCCGTGCTTTCGGAAGAGGGGCTTTCGCTCGACGACCGCCAGCCGCGGGGCATTGAAGAACTGGCCGACGGCTATTTCGATCTCATCGTAACGCTGACACCGCTTGCCCACCACACGGTGCTGGAGCGCATGCGCGGTTTCTCCGTGGATGTGGAATATTGGCCGACGCCGGACCCTACGCTGGTCACCGGCAGCCGCGAGCAGATCATGAATGCTTATCGCGATGTGCGGGATCGGTTGAAGACGCAGATTTTGCAGCGTTTCAGCCCGAAATAAGTTCACGGAATTCCGTTGTTCACAAATGCCGCCTAATCATATAGGTTCCGGCCAAATTTAGGATTAGAGTCCATTTTCGGACGCTTTTTATCGAAGAAAGAAACAGGTATCGCATGGCGAAAGAAGAAGTCCTCGAATTTCCGGGTGTTGTTACGGAACTGCTGCCGAATGCAATGTTCCGCGTGAAGCTCGAAAACGAACATGAAATCATCGCTCATACGGCTGGCCGTATGCGCAAGAACCGCATCCGCGTTCTGGCTGGTGACAAGGTTCTGGTCGAAATGACCCCTTATGATCTGACCAAGGGTCGCATCACCTACCGCTTCAAGTAAGCTTATCACGCACGGGCAGCCGTTTCGGGGGTGTTCTTGACGACAGTTGCGCAACACAAGCTGGTTCTGGCTTCCGGGTCTCCTCGCAGGATTGAACTGCTGGGGCAGGCCGGTATCGAGCCGGATCATATCCAGCCTGCCGACATAGACGAGACGCCGCAGCGTAGCGAGCATCCACGCTCGCTGGCGCGCCGTCTGTCGCGTGAAAAGGCGGAAGCGGCGCTGGCGCAGCTGAAGAGCGACGCCAATTTTGCCAAACCCTTCCTGCTCGCGGCCGATACGGTCGTCGCGGTTGGGCGGCGCATTCTGCCCAAGGCGGAAACCGCCGATGAGGCGCGTGAATGCTTACGTCTTCTGTCGGGCCGCACCCATAAGGTCTTCACGGGCGTCTGCCTCATCTTGCCGAACGGCAATCTGCGCCAGACCCTGGTGGAAACGCGCCTGCGCTTCGAGCGCCTGTCGCGCCAGCAGATTGACGCCTATCTCTCTTCGGGGGAATGGCGCGGCAAGGCTGGCGGCTACGCCATACAGGGCCTTGCAGGCAGCTTTGTCGTCAAACTGGTTGGCTCCTACAGCAATGTAGTCGGCCTGCCGCTCCAGGAAACTGTAAGCCTGCTGGCTGACGGTGATTATCCGGTCTATGCCAACTGGAGCACCGGAAAAGTTTAAGGTTAAAGCCATGAACGGCAAGAAGGACATATCCGCAGCAGCAGGCGCCCGCGTGACGCCGCTGCGCCCGACACGCCCTTGCCCGGAATGCGGCAAGCCTTCGGTGCGTGACAGTTATCCTTTCTGTTCGCCGCGCTGCAAAAGCATCGATCTCAATCGCTGGCTTTCGGGAAGCTATGTCATCCCCGGCAAGCCTCTGGGCGAAGAGGACGAGGGTGAGAATTAGGCTTTTTGACGCTTTTTCTCTTGTGAAATCAATTCATTAGAGAAACTGTGAGAAAAGCGCATAAAAAATGCGATACGGTGCTGGACAGCGCGAAATTTAATGCTATAACCCACCCACTTCCGGCGGACACCAACACCGCCACACGGCAAGACCAAGCGCTTGCTACAGGATGCCCGGATAGCTCAGTTGGTAGAGCAGCGGATTGAAAATCCGCGTGTCGGTGGTTCGAATCCGCCTCCGGGCACCACTTCTTCTCCAAGAAAAAATGCTGCATGACTGGCGTTGATATTTGCGCAATGCGCTTGCTCGTTCCGCTTTTTCGCATCGGTCGCTTCTGTGCTCCCTTGCGCTGATTGCTGGCAGTTCGCTATGTGAGAATATCGCGCATACAATTGTGAGCTATCGTTCGAAGAACGAAGCGGCTTTCAAACAGGATGTGCTTAAACGGGAAGATATGGGCGTTTGCTCGCGCCGTTCGGGCGGGGCGCGTTTCGGGGTCTCAGGAGGGAGTTTTCATGCGTTGGCTGTTCGGTGCCGTTTTATTCCTGATGCCCTCTCTGGCCCACGCTGAGGCCGATCAGGACCGTATCTCTTATGTCTGCGACCATGACAATGTCATCGATGTTTTCACGTCGCCTGACGATCCTGACCATATCCGATTGAGCGCCTTTAGCCGCGACCGTCTTCTTGAAAAGGTACCATCCGCTTCCGGTAGCAAGTTTGCGGGCGAGGGCTATGAAATCGCGTTCGAGACTTTGACGAAAATCGCGATCACCTCTCAAGGCGTTACATATCAGTGCGTTATGGATTCGGTGGAGTAGGCGCCCACAGCCATGTCGCTGCATTCAGCAGCGCATCGAAAACGACGAGCCGAAGCTATTTCAGTAGTCTGATTTTGATTGGACGTGTTCCGATCTGAAGTCGGATAAGCAAAAAAGCGAAGCCCGATCTGTCGATCAGTCTATCTTGAAATCTTCGCTAAATGCTTGAAAAGAAATGGCGCACCCGAAAGGATTCGAACCTCTGACCCCCAGATTCGTAGTCTGGTGCTCTATCCAGCTGAGCTACGGGTGCTTGCCTTTGTGCCGCTCGCTGCGGCGATGGGCGGTTGATAATCGGACCCATTACTAAATGCAAGCGTCTTCTGAGAAAAAAATGCCGTTATGTGAATATTTCTTGTCAAAGCCCGGTTTTCCGGGCTTCTCCACCGTTGTTTTCCCTGGGGTTTTTCCCCAGTCAGGCGGTTTCCTCCCGCCGCGTCTGTTCTCTTTCACGCTGCGCGGGCAAATCAGGCAGGCGAATCTCGAAATGCGCGCCGATTGGGCGGTCTTCCCGAAGCTCGATACTGCCGCCATGGGCGCGGATCAGCTCCTGCGCGATGGCGAGGCCCAGTCCGGTGCCATCGCTGCGTGTCGAGCCCTTGAATGCCGTGAAGAGGTTATCGCGCGCCTTTTGCGGCAGGCCCGGGCCCGTATCCTCGACGCCGATGACAGCTGTGGTGCCGATTCGTCCGGATGAGAGCGTCAGGCGCTTTACAGCCGCAGCGCCGCCGGTATCGTCGCGCTCCATCGCCTGCACGGAATTGCGGCACAGATTGCTGAGCACGCGGAATAGCTGCTCCGAATCGACGTTCAGTTCGAAATCGTCTGGAATGCGATTGTCGAACTCGATGCCGCTCTCGCTTTCCAGATTGAGGCTTTCCTGCACATCCGTGACGATGGCGTGCAGGTTGACACGGCGCGGCCTTGGCGGCGCTTCCTGCGAGCGCCCATAAGCGATGACGCTTTCCGAATAGCTGATCGCACGGCTGAGCGTGCGGATGAGCTTGGGCGCGAAACGCTTCACCATCGGGTCCTTGGCGTCCGCCAGATGGTCGGACATCAATTGCGCGGAGGCCAGAATGTTGCGCATGTCGTGATTGATCTTCGACACGGCAAGCCCAAGATCGGCAAGATGCTTCTGTTCCTTCAGCGTGCGCTGCAAATCGCTCTGGATGTGGGAAATCTGCCGCTGGGCGATGCCGAACTCGTCCTTGCGGTTTTCCGGCACCAGAATGAGCGCCGGATTGTCCGGCGTCGTTGCAAAGTCGATCATGTTGCGATGCATGATGCGCACCGGGCGCAGCAGCATTTCATGAATAATGAGATAGATCAGGCTGGCGGCGATGACGGATATAATCAGTGAGATCACGGCCACGTTGCGGGCATAAAGCAGTATGGCGCGCCGCATGGGCGCATCGGAAGTGACGATTTCAATCACCCGACCGGGCGCGCTTGTCGGCGACACCGAACCATAGATGCGCAGCGTTCGGTCTCCGCCGGAGAAAAGTGTGCTGAAGGCGTCCCATATAGAGGCGGCTTCACTGACATTGTCGAGGTCGATGACCTGATCGATCTTGCCAGGAATTTCCGACATGGCAAGGAGGCGAGAAGCGCCGGCTTCACGCAGCGCAATCGCCTTGGTGCCGGTGACGAGCAGAACCTTGTCCTGAATGGCGCGCGGGACATCCATATTCGCGCTGGCTGCCAGCACTTCGCTGACCGCGCCCACCGTATCGAGGCGCGATGTCAGCCAGCGCAGGCGCATATTGGCGATGGACGGCACGAAAATCAGAACTTCCGCCACGAGAACGGCGAGCACGATCAGCAGAAGCAGTTTGCTGGAAAGACGGTTCTGCCAGCGCAGACGCGTGAATTGCGCAGGCGATGTGCGATCGTCCGCGTTTGTGCCCTGAGCGGCGGTTTCCATCGGAATGTCGCCCGGATCTATGGTCTTTTCAACAACCGCCATAACCTGATTCCAAATAGACGGCGTCTGGGGCTGTTGGCCGATGCAGCGCGTCCGATATGCCCCGATATGCCCAATATGCCTGTGAGTCTCGAGACTGCAATAAATATAGCTTCCTATATATGGTGGCGGAGCAGATTTCCAACAGGCATTATTGTATCGATTGAATTGAGCTGGCGACAGATTGCCAGCAAGGATTACGGAAATTTAATTCGACCTTCATGAGAGGCGATGCAAAAAAGCAATATGGGGAAGTGTTAGCTATTTCTCCATCGAATCTCTGTCATGGGCAGGCGGTAACCATTGTGTCGAATGGTTGCCGCAAATGGTCAGACATTCGACGTGTCGAGCAAAAAAGTATATTTTTCAAAAGACAGGACCTGTCGGGCAGCGATGGGACGGGTTCTGCCGGAGAGCTGAATGAAATCGTGGAAGCAGATTGTCGTCTGCCTGCTTATTGTTCTGGCCGCTGCGGGCGGCTGGTACGCCTATAAACAGAAAAATGCAGCGCCGGAGAACGCCGCTGCTGGCGCCGATGCGCCCCGCACTCAGCAATCCGCTGCCAGATCCGGAGCGAGGGCGCCGCTGGTCGTCGTCGAACCGGCAAGCGAAGAAACCATCAATAATCGTCTGACCGCCATCGGCTCCGCGCGTGCGCTCAGCACTGTGTCGATCACGCCTTATTCCAGCGGCTATATGAACAAGCTTTTCGTCAAGGCCGGCGACACCGTCAAGGCGGGCGATGCAATTGCAGAACTTGATTCCGACACCGAGACGATTGCCGTCGCCAAGGCTGAAACGGCTCTGAAAGATGCCGAGACAACCCGCCAGCGTATCGAACGCCTGAGAGCCACGAACACGGCAACCGGCGTTCAGGCCGTTGAAGCCGAACTGGGTGTCGCCAATGCGCAGCTTGCATTGAAGGATGCGCAGCTTGCCTTGAGCCGCCGCACGGTGCGCTCGCCGATTTCCGGCGTGGTCGGTATTCTGCCCGTCAATGCGGGCAACTATGTCACGGCCCAGACCTCCATTGCGCGCGTGGATGACCGCTCCAAGATGCTGGTCGATATCTGGGTTCCCGAACGTTTTGCACCGCAGATCAAGGTGGGCCAGCCGCTGACAGCGGCAACAACCGCTTTTCCGGGTGAAACCCACAAGGGTGCGATCAATGCCGTTGACAATATGATCGACGAGGCAAGCCGCACCTTGCATGTGCGGGCCGAGGTCGACAATTCGGAAGACCGTTTGCGCGCAGGCATGTCGTTCTATGTCACGGTGCTTTTCCCCGGCAGCCGTTTTCCATCCGTCGATCCGCTGGCGATCCAGTGGGGCGCTGACGGCTCTTACATCTGGCGTATCGAAGAGGGTCTGGCGAAGAAGGTCGCTGTGCGGGTCGTGCAGCGCAATGCCACCAGCATTCTTCTGGATGGTCCCATCAAGCAGGGCGATATGATCGTCACGCAAGGGGTCCAGACCGTTCGTGATGAAGCACCCGTTCGCGTGATGGACGAGCAGGGCACAGCCCGCGCCGATCCCGCGGCTGCAAAACCTGTAGCCGGTTGAGGGGGCGCTGGTGAGCAGTCATAAATCATCATCCGCCGAGCGCGGCGGCTCGACGGCGCTTTTCATTCGTCGCCCGGTCTTCGCTTTCGTCATCAATGTTCTGATTGTCGTGGCAGGTCTTGCTGCTTTCACCGGCGTCGATATTCGCGAATTGCCCGATGTTGATCGTCCGGTTGTCACGATCAGCACGGATTTCAGCGGCGCGTCCGCCGAAACCATCGACCGTCAGCTGACGCAGGTGCTGGAAAACGCCGTTGCGCGCGTGTCCGGCGTCAAGTCGATTTCCTCGACATCGTCCTTTGAACGCAGCCGTGTGACGGTCGAATTCAACGACGGTGTCGATCTCAATGTTGCCGCCGCCGATATGCGCGATGCGATTTCACGCGTTGCCAATACGGTGCCGGAAGAAGCCGATCCATCCCGCATCATCAAGGCGGATTCGAATGCTGATCCCGTCATGCGACTGGCTGTGACATCGGACACCATGTCCGTGGACGACATGACCGTGCTGATCGAAGACCAGATTCAGGACGTGCTGTCGGCTGTGCCCGGCGTGGCCGATGTGCAGATCAACGGCGACCGCGCCAAGATTTTCCGCATCGACATCAATCAGGCGCGCCTTGCAAGCTACGGGCTGACGCTGGCCGATGTGGCGACTGCGCTCAATTCCATGGGGCTGGATGCGCCAGCGGGATCGCTGCGCAGTTCCGATCAGGCCATCGTGGTGCGTGCGACGGCCAATCTGGAAAAGCCCGAAGATTTCGAGAATGTCTATATCAAGGGCCGCACGCAGATCCGTGATGTCGCCACTGTGACGCTTGGGCCGGATGTCGAAAGTTCGGCAGTGCGCTCCAATGGCAAGATGGCCATCGGTCTGGGCATTGTGCGTCAGGCGCAGTCCAACACGCTCGATATTTCGCAGGGCGTCCGCGCTGCTGTTGCCAATCTTCAGCAAACCCTGCCGCCAGGGGTCAACATCACCGTTACCAGCGATGATGCAAGCTTCATCAACGGCGCTATCCATGAAGTCGAGATCGCGCTGATCGCCTCGGTGATCATCGTGGTGGCGATCATCTTCATGTTCCTGTGGGATATTCGCGCCACGCTCATTCCGGCATTGTCCATGCCAGTGGCACTGATCGGCACCGTCGCGGCAATCTATCTTGCCGGCTTTTCCATCAACATTCTGACATTGCTGGCGCTGGTGCTTGCCACCGGCCTTGTGGTCGATGACGCCATCGTGGTGCTGGAAAATGTCGTGCGACGGCGCAATCAGGGCATGGGTCCGCGCGCCGCTGCCGTTTTGGGCACGCAGGAAGTGTTCTTTGCCGTCATCGCGACGACGCTGACGCTGGCTGCCGTGTTCGTACCGATTTCGTTTTTGCCGGGGCAGGCGGGCGGGTTGTTCCGCGAGTTCGGCTTCGTGCTGGCGATTGCTGTTTTGTTGTCGTCGGTGGTGGCGCTGACGCTTTGCCCGATGCTGGCCTCGCGCTTTCTGAAAGAAGGCAGCGGCGAGACGGAAGGCGCGCATGGTCCGCTTTTCCTGCGCCGTATTGGCGGCGGGCTTGCAAGTTTCTATCGCAAGACCCTTCATGCCTGTCTTGCCGCGCCATGGGTCGTTGTGCTGGTTGCACTGCTTTTCGGCGGTGTATCGGTTGCCGTCTTTGGCACGATCCGTCAGGAACTGACGCCGTCGGAAGACCGTGCCGTGGCGGTGCTGCGTATCAACGGCCCGCAGGGCATCAGCATTGACTTCCTGCAATCGCAGCTCAACAAGATCGAGGAGGCAATCCAGCCATTGCGCGACGATGGCGAGATTGTCACCACCTATGCCATTGCCGGTTCCGGCGGCTCTTCCAATAATGGTTTCATGGTGCTGACGCTTGCGCCATGGAAGGAGCGTCACCGCAGCCAGCAGGAGATCATGGCGGATATCACCAAGCGGGTGCAGAACATTACCGCCGTGCGCATTTTCTCGACGCAGCCGAACAGTCTCGGTATTCGCGGCGCCGGTAACGGACTGCAATTCGCCATTGTCGGCAGTGATTACGCCAAGCTTCAGCCTGCCGCGCAGGCCGTTGTGGCCGCGCTGGAAAAAGATCCGCGCTTTGTGCAGCCACGCCTTTCGGTGGAGCCGACACAACCGCAGCTTTCCGTCGAGATCAACCGTGAGCGCGCCTCCGATCTTGGCATCGACATTACTGGGCTCGCCAATGCCGTGCAGTCGGTGCTGGACGGGCGCAAGATCGGCTCGGTCTATGTGGGCGACCGCAGTTTCGACGTGAAATTCGTCGCGACCACCAATCCGATCAACGACCCGACCGATCTGGAAAACATCTTCATGAAAGCGGCGGACGGTCGCTATGTACCGATGTCGTCCATCGCGACCGTCGTTGAAAAGGCGGTGCCGCCGCAGCTTGATCGTGAAACGCGCCAGCGTTCGGTGGCCATCACCACCGGCCTGCGGGCAGACTTTGCGCTCGGCAATGCCTTCACCGCAGCACAGGAAATCGCCGCGCCGCTTCTGCCGCTGGGCAGCCATATCATTCCGCTGGCCGAAGCCTCGACGCTCAGCGAAACCTCCAGCGGTCTTGCCATGGTGTTCGGCTTTGCCATCATCATCATTCTGCTGGTGCTGGCGGCGCAGTTTGAAAGCTTCGTGAGTGCGCTGATCGTCATGGCGACGGTACCGCTCGGTCTTGGCTGCGCTGTCATCGCGATGATGCTGACCGGCACCAGCCTCAATGTCTATAGCCAGATCGGCCTTGTGCTGCTGGTCGGCATCATGGCCAAGAACGGCATTCTGATCGTCGAATTTGCTGATCAGTTGCGCGACAAGGGGCTGAGCGTGCGCGAGGCGGTGGAGGAAGCATCCAATATCCGCCTGCGTCCGGTCTGTATGACGATGATCTGCGCCGTGCTTGGCGGTGTACCGCTGATACTGGCCAGCGGGGCCGGGGCGGAAGCCCGCGTGGCGCTCGGCTGGGTGATCGTTGGCGGTCTTGGCCTTGCAACCATTGCCACGCTGTATGTGACGCCGGTGGCCTATCTGCTGCTCGGACGCTTCACCAAGCCAAAGGTCGAGGAAGAAGCGCGTTTGCAACGCGAGCTTGTTCGGGCTGTGGCTCTGGAAGAAAAATTCAAGTAACATAATGGATAGACAAACAAAAACCCGGAAGCGTGCTTCCGGGTTTTTTCATATTGAGAGTGCGATGATTACTTCTTCATCGCATCGGTCACCTTGGCGGTCCATGCGCCTTCGGGCTTCTTGGTGATGACCGGATCGGACCCGCCACCAAGCAGCGTTTCAACCGTGCGGTCGGCAGCGGCAACATCGAGTGTGCCGTCCGAGCCGTCGATCAGCTTGGCGATTTCCTTGACCATGCGCTCCTGAACTTCCTTCTTCTGCGCACCGGAAGAATCATTGTCGAGAATGACGTCGGCGGCTTCGTCAGGATGTTCGGATGCATATTGCCAGCCCTTCATCGAAGCGCGGACAAAGCGTGCCAGCTTGTCGACCATGGCCGGATCATCAAGGCTCTTCTCAAGCACATAGAGCCCGTCTTCCAGTGTCGCCACGCCCTGTTCTTCATAAGGGAAGACGACGAGCTGGTCGGCCGGAATACCGGCATCGATCACCTGCCAATATTCATTATAGGTCATGGTCGAGATGCAGTCGGCCTGCTTCTGGATCAGCGGATCGACATTGAAGCCCTGCTTCAGAACGGTAACGCCATCCTTGCCGCCGGTGGTCGGGATTTTCAGATGGTTCATCCAGGACAGGAACGGATATTCATTGCCGCCGAACCAGACGCCCAGCGTGCGGCCCTTGAAATCTTCCGGCTTGGTGATGCCGGTTTCCTTGCGGCAGGTCAGCATCATGCCCGACTTCTTGAAAGGCTGGGCGATGTTGACCAGCGGAACGCCCTTTTCGCGGGTGGCGAGCGCCGACGGCATCCAGTCGACCACCACATCCGCACCGCCACCGGCGATCACCTGTGGTGGCGCAACGTCCGGACCGCCCGGCTTGATCTCGACATCGAGCTTTTCTTCATCATAGAAACCCTTGTCCTTGGCCACGTAATAGCCCGCGAACTGGCCCTGCGTGACCCATTTGAGCTGCAAGGTCAGCTTGTCTGCGGCCATGGCCGTCGTGCTCATGAGTGCGAGAGCAAGTCCGGCTGTTGCGAGGCCTATGGATAGTGCCTTCTTCATGCTTGGTTCTCCTCTGGTTGACGGTCCCGCCTTATGTTGGCGGATACCGGATCTGCTTACATTTACGCATTTCCCGCAAAAGCATTTCGCGCTTTTGCGGGAAAGGCTTCACCCCCGCCTGTAAGAAGGGTGCCAGAATGTCACTTTGCGCTCGATCAGCGCGATCAGCCCGTAAGAGAGCGATCCCGCAAGGGCGGCGACGAAAATTTCGGCCCAGACCATGTCCACATTCATGCGGCCGATCTCGGCCGAAATGCGGAAGCCCATGCCGACAATCGGCGTACCGAAGAATTCGGCCACGATAGCGCCAATCAGCGCAAGCGTGGAATTGATCTTCAGCGCGTTGAAGATGAAGGGCATGGCGGCGGGCAGGCGCAGCTTCACCAGCGTCTGCCAGTAATTGGAGCCATAGGTCTCCATCAGGTCGCGTTCCATTGATCCTGTGCTGGCAAGGCCTGCGACCGTATTCACCAGCATGGGGAAGAAGGTCATGATGATGACGACGGCAGCCTTTGACTCCCAGCCGAAACCGAACCACATCACCATGATCGGCGCGACGCCGACGATGGGCAGCGCTGCCGCCAGATTGCCGAGCGGCAACAGGCCCTTGCGCAGGAAGGGGATGCGGTCTGCAACGATGGCCGTGATGAAGCCAAGCCCGCAACCGGCGACATAACCGATGATGACCGCCTTCATGAAGGTCTGGCGAAAATCCGCCCAGAGGATCGGCACGGAATCGACGATCCGCGCCCAGATGGCGGAAGGTGCCGGCAGCAGCACTTGCGGTATGGCAAACAGCCGGACGGCTGCTTCCCACAGCACCAGCATGGCGATGCCGAACAGGGCAGGGACCGCGATGTCGAGGAGTTTTTGGCCTTGCGGGGTGCGGGCCTTGAGGCTGGAAACCCAGCCCACAATCACCCACGACACCGCAATGATGGCGATCAGGGAGAGGATGCCTGTCGTCATGCCGTCGCCCTTTCCGGCTTCGCGCCCATGCGGCTGTTGACGATGCGCGCCACCAGCCCGACCAATGCCACCAAGACGCCGGCCATGACGGCAGCGGCGATGAGTGCCGCCCAGATCTGCACCGTCTGCCCGTAATAGGAGCCGGCGAGCAAGCGCGCGCCAAGTCCGGCGACAGCGCCGGTCGGCAATTCGCCGACGATTGCGCCAACAAGGCTGATGGCGACGGCAATCTGCATCGATGTGAAGAGAAACGGCATGGCCGCGGGCCAGCGCAGCTTCCAGAATACCTGCGCCCGTGACGCATTATAGGTGCGCATGAGGTCGAGATGCATGACATCCGGCGACCGCAGCCCCTTCACCATGCCAACGGCAACGGGGAAGAAGGACAGATAGGTCGATATGAAGGCTTTCGGCAGCAGGCCCGATATGCCGATGGCGTTCAGCACCACGATGATCATCGGCGCGATGGCGAGGATCGGGATCGTCTGCGAGGTGATGATCCACGGCATCAGGCTTCTGTCGAGCGTGCGCGAATGGACGATGCCGACCGCCAGCGCAATGCCAAGAAGCGAACCGAGTGCAAAGCCGAGCAGCGTCGAGGAAAGCGTGACCCAGCCGTGATAGACGAGGCTGCGCTTGGAGCTTGGCTTGACTTCGAAGACGGTCTTCCAGATTTCCTGCGCCACCTGATGCGGCGCGGGCAGAACGGGGCGCTCCTGGCTCATCGTATTGGCGACGAGCGTGGAAAACGAAATCTCGGTTCCGGCGCGCTCAGCCTGATCGCGTTCGAAGGGCGCGTTCAGAAACATCGCCAGCCCATACCAGAGCGCCACGAACACGGCGAGAACCGTCGTCACGGGAATGAATTTGTCGTGCAGGAAGGCCTTCATCTTCGGCCTCGTATGATAAAATATGGGCTGCGAGCTTTACTCATGAATATGCCCCAGCCGCAGGCCTTCGCGCACGCGATGGGCGATTTTCAGGAAAGCTTCCGATTCACGAATATCCAGCGTCCGGTCCGGCCCAAGATCGCAATCGATGATTTCGTGAATGCGGCCCGGACGCGGGCTCATCACAACGATCTTGGTGGAAAGAAACACGGCTTCCGGGATCGAATGGGTGACGAAGATCACCGTCTTACGCGTCGCCGCCCAGAGTTTCAGAAGCTGTTCATTGAGGTGGTCGCGCACGATTTCATCAAGCGCGCCGAAGGGTTCGTCCATCAGCAACATGTCGGGGTCAAACGACAGCGCGCGTGCAATGGAAGCGCGCTGCTGCATGCCGCCGGAAAGCTGCCATGGGAACTTTTTGCCAAAGCCGGTCAGATTGACGAGCGCGAGGTTCTTTTCGATCCGCTCCTGACGCTCCGTCCGGGAATAGCCCATGATTTCCAGCGGCAGGCTGATATTGTCCTCTATCGTGCGCCATGGAAACAGGGCTGCTGCCTGAAACACATAGCCATAGGACCGGTCGAGACGCGCATTGGCGGGCGTCTTGCCGTTGACCGTGACCGAGCCGGAAGTTGGCTGTTCGAGATCGGCGACCACACGCATCAGCGTGGTCTTGCCACAACCCGAAGGACCGATAAAGGAAACGAACTCGCCACGTTGAATGGCGAGATTGATATTGGACAGCGCATGGACCGGCCCGTCATTGGTCTCGAAAATCAATGACAGATCCTTGATGTCGATCACCGTCTGCGCATCACTCAAGCCCCTCTCCGGGGCCATGCTGTCATTCACATTCATGCGCGGTTCCCGAAGCTGAGCCAGAGCCATGTGTCAGACTCCTATCGGCATATGTTCTGCGCTGCGTTCTACCTTACGCGGAGCAACGATTTCCTTCCACTGCGACAATGCCTTGTTCACGGCGCCGTTCGGCTCGCGTTCGATGAAGCGACCGTCGCCCGGCTCGGCCGTAACCTTGCCCTTGTTGAAGGCGACGCGACCGCGAGAGAGCGTCACGACCGGCAGGCCCTTCAGCTCGAAACCTTCAAACACATTGTAATCGATGGAGGAGTGCTGAGTCTTGGCCGAAACCTTCTTGGTGGCTTCCGGGTCCCAGATCACCAGATCGGCATCGGCTCCCGGCAGGACAGCGCCCTTTTGCGGATAGATGTTGAGGATCTTCGCAATGTTGGTCGACGTCACCGCAACGAATTCGTTCGGCGTCAGGCGACCGGTGCGAACACCACGCGACCACAAGACCGGAAGGCGTTCTTCAAGGCCGCCGGTGCCGTTCGGTATCTTGACGAAATTGCCGATGCCATAGCGTTTCTGCTCGGTGGTGAAAGCGCAATGGTCGGTCGCGACGCATTGCAGGCTGCCAGCCGCAAGGCCAGCCCACAGGCTGTCCTGATTGACCTTGTCGCGGAAGGGCGGCGACATCACGCGGCGCGCCGCATAATCCCAGTCCTTGTTATGATATTCGCTTTCGTCCAGCGTCAGGTGCTGGATCAGCGGCTCGCCGAAAACGCGCATGCCCTTTTGCCGGGCACGGCGGATCGCTTCATGGCTCTGCTCGCAGGAAACATGCACCACATAAAGCGGCACGCCTGCCTGATCGGCAATCATGATGGCGCGGTTGGTGGCTTCGCCTTCCACTTCCGGCGGGCGCGAATAGGCATGGGCTTCCGGTCCGTTATTGCCTTCGGCCATCAGCTTGGCCTGCAAATGGGCGACGACATCACCGTTTTCAGCATGAACGAGCGGCATGGCGCCCAGTTCCGCGCAGCGCTGGAACGAGGCGAACATCTCGTCGTCATTCACCATCAGCGCGCCCTTATAGGCCATGAAATGCTTGAAGGTGTTGATGCCGCGCTTCACCACTTCGGCCATCTCGTTGAAGGTGCGCTCGTTCCAGCCGGTGATGGCCATGTGGAACGAATAATCGGTGCGTGCCTTGCCCGCTTTCTGGAACCACTCCTGAAGCGCGTCGAGCAGATTGCCCTCGGAATCCGGCAACACGAAATCGACGACCATGGTCGTGCCGCCCGCAAGCGCTGCCGCCGTGCCGGTGTCGAAATCGTCGGACGAATAGGTGCCCATGAAGGGCATTTGCAGATGGGTATGCGGATCGATACCGCCGGGCATGATATAACAGCCGGTCGCGTCGATAATTTCATCGCCGGTCAGATTGTCGCCAACGGCAGCAATCTTCTCGCCTTCGATGAGAACGTCGGCTTTAAAGGTGCGGTCGGCAGTGATGACTGTGCCGCCCTTGATCACTTTACTGGCCACTGTTCGTTCCCCTTTTTGGTTTTGTTGCGAAACAGAAGCCGTATTGGATGGCAGTGAAATCAGCTTACAATTTCAGCAGTCTCCAATACGGCATGCAGAAGCACGTCGGTCCCGGCCGACGCCCAGTCCTTCGAAATTTCCTCATCTTCATTGTGGCTCAACCCGTCGACGCAGGGGCACATGACCATTGCCGTCGGTGCAACGCGATTGACCCAGCAGGCATCGTGGCCAGCACCGGAAATAAGATCGCGATGGCTGTAACCAAGCCGTTCAGCGGCATTGCGGATGGCCTCCACGCAGCCCTTGTCGAAGGTGACAGGATCGAAATGGCCAGCCACTTCGATCTCGATGCCGATACCCAGTTCCTCGGCAATCTTTGGCGCTTCCTGCTCAAAACGCGCCTTCATGCCGTCGAGCACAGCCTGATTGGGTGAGCGGAAATCCACCGTGAACACCACCGTGCCCGGCAGGACATTGCGCGAATTGGGCGAGACGTCGATATGGCCAACGCCGCCAACGGCATCCGGCTGATGCGCCATGGCGATTTCGTTGACGAGTTGCAGCATCTTGCCAAGGCCGAGGCTGGCATTCTTGCGCATCTTCATCGGCGTTGAGCCGGTATGCGCTTCCTTGCCGGTCAGCGTCACTTGCAGCCACCACAGGCCCTGACCATGGCTGACGACGCCGATGTCTTTGTTTTCAGCTTCGAGGATCGGTCCCTGTTCGATATGCAGTTCGAACATGGCGTGAATTTTCCGCTGGCCGACAGGCTCGTCGCCTTTCCAGCCGATGCGCTCCAGCTCATCGATGAACTTCTTGCCCTTGGCGTCGGTGCGCGCATAGGCCCAGTCCTGATCCAGCACGCCTGCGAACACGCCCGAAGCCAGCATGGCGGGTGCGAAACGGGTGCCTTCCTCATTGGTCCAGTTGGTGACCACGATGGGGCGCTTGGTGCGGATATTCATGTCGTTCAGCGTGCGCATGACTTCGAGGCCGCCCAACACACCCAGAACGCCGTCATATTTGCCGCCGGTCGGCTGCGTGTCGAGATGGCTGCCCATATAGACGGGGTCGGCATCGGCATCTTCGCCGGGGCGAAGGAAGAACATGTTGCCCATGGTGTCGACGGTCATCGACAGTCCGGCCTTTTCGCACCATGACTGGAAAAGCTTGCGGCCTTCACCGTCTTCATCGGTCAGCGTCTGGCGATTATTACCGCCGCGCAGGCCCGGGCCAATTTTGGCCATGTCCATCAGGCTGTCCCACAAGCGGTCGCCATTGACTCTGAGATTGCTGGTGAGCACCATGCGCTCGACCTCCTCATTGTATGGATGCGTTGGATACCCCGCCAATTCTGGTTCTGGCTCGTATCCACCCGCTTAAAATGTTCCCGCGACCCGGCTCTTTGGCCACAATATTCTTGCCTGAATTGCAAAAACTTGACTAGTTGGTCAAAATGCAGGCTAGAAGAGCGTTCGAAGACGGTCAAGCGCTTTTGAAAAATTCTACACTGCCGAAAGGTGTCAAATGGCCACAGCCCCTTCCGCACCCCCATCTGTCTCATCCCCCACCCATGCCGATCCGGCTGCACATGAGAAGACGGAAGGCGCGACGCGCATCCAGGGCATCAATCGCCGGCTCATTCTCGACGCGGCGCTGGAAGTGTTTTCAAACTACGGATTTCGCGGCTCGACCATCGACCAGATCGCCGAGAAGGCGGGCATGTCGAAGCCCAATCTCCTCTATTATTTTCCGCGCAAGCAGAACATCTATGTGACGGTTCTGGAAGATACGCTCGCCACCTGGCTGGAGCCTTTCGAGAATATTGACCCGGAAGGCGATCCGCTGGATGAATTGCGCCGCTATATCGCGGTGAAGCTGGAAATTTCAGCCAAAAAACCGGAGGCTTCGCGGCTTTTCGCCAATGAAATCCTGCACGGCGCACCAGCCATTTCCGATTTCCTGAAGGGGCATCTGAAGCAGCTTGTGGATGAAAAGGCGGCTGTCATTCATCGCTGGATCGCGGAAAAGCGCATCGCGCCCGTCGATCCTTACCACCTGATTTTCACGATCTGGGCGGTGACGCAGCATTATTCGGATTTCTCGGTGCAGATTTCCGCAATACTGGAAGACCGCACCCAGAAGCCCGGCTTTTACGATGAAACGGCGGCGGCAGTCAGCGCCATCATCCTTGACGGAATTCGCCCGCGGGACGAACCTGCCGGATCATGAAAACGATTCGCATTTCAGCAGCCATCATCCGCGACGAGGCAGGCCGGTTCCTGCTGGTGCGCAAGCGTGGCAGCACCATCTTCTTCCAGCCCGGCGGCAAGATCGATGCGGGTGAACAACCCGAAATCGCGCTTATCCGCGAGATCGAAGAGGAGCTTGGCATCCATATCGACGTGAGCCAGTTGCGTTATGCGGCGAAGATGTCAGCCCCTGCCGCCAATGAGGTGGACGCGACCGTGGAAGCGGAGCTTTTCCATCTGACCCTGAAGGATGGTCAGGTGCCAGTTGCTTCCAGCGAGATCGAGGAGCTGATGTGGAACCCGCCCGGCGACCAGACGCGCCCGGTGGCCCTGCTGTCGCAGAGCATTCAGGCGCGTTTCAAGGACTTCTGACACGCACACGGTTTGTTGTAAGTCCATCGCGAAAACCGTTTCACAGTTTTCGCGATGTGCACTAACAGTTCTGCGAATGGGAGAACGCCGCCAGTCATGCGCGGTGTGAGGAAGTGAGGATTTCATGGGATTCAAGGCCACCGAACGGCGGGTGCTGGGCCGCACCGGCCTGTCAGTTACGGCGCTTGGTCTGGGAACGGCGCCGCTGGGCGGGCTTTACGAGCCTGTCTCGCGCGCAGATGCGACGGCGCTGTTGCAAGCAGGCTGGGACAGCGGCATCCGCTATTTCGATACTGCGCCGATGTATGGTTACACCCGCAGCGAGCATCTTCTGGGCGATATGCTGCGGGAGACAAACGAGCCTTTCGTTATCTCCACCAAGGTTGGCCGCCTGATGACCACCGAGCGCGCCGGGCGCAAGCTGCCGCCAGCGCCGCCGAAGAACGAATTCGATTCCGGCTGGTGCAACGGGCTCAAGTTTCAGGAAGTTTTCGATTACAGCTATGACGGCATCATGCGCAGTTTCGACGACAGCCAGCAGCGGCTCGGCTATCCCGATATCGATCTGCTCTATGTCCACGATATCGGTCGCGTCACCCATGGCGATCTGCACGAGCACCATTGGGGCGCGCTGACCAGGGGCGGCGGCTTTCGCGCACTGACCGAACTGCGCGATGCGGGCAACATCAAGGGCTTCGGGCTTGGCGTCAATGAATGGCAGGTCATTCGCGATGCGCTGGACGAAGCCGATCTTGATTGCTCGCTTCTGGCTGGACGTTACTCGTTGCTGGATCAGGACGCGGAAAAGGAATTCCTGCCGCTGGTGCAAAAACGCGGTATGGCGCTGGTCGTGGCCGGTGTGTTCAACTCCGGCATTCTGGCGTCGCCGCGCGGCGGACAGCAGAAGTTCAACTATGCCGATGCGCCTGCCGAAATCATTGCCCGCACCGAACGGCTGCACGATATTTGCGATGGCTTTAACGTGCCTCTGGCCGCCGCCGCCGTTCAGTTCCCGATGATGCATCCGGCAGTGAGCTGCATTCTCGTCGGCGCCCGCACACCGGAACAGATCCGCACCAATGTGGCATGGTTCGAGCAGACTATTCCCGATGAGCTCTGGAAGACCTTGCGTGCCGAGGGACTGATCGTCTGATCTCTTTATGGCGAAATGAAAAGCGCCGGGTTTCGCCCGGCGCTTTCTCTTCTGTGATAGTTTTTTATTCCGCCGCTTCCGTCACAGCCATCGGGTTGTTCGGATGTGTGGTCCAGTTGGCATAATCCGGCGCAATCGGCGCCTTGGTGCGTGGATCGACGCCGCCGATCTGCTCCATGGTGATGCAGTCCTCGACCGGGCAGACATTGACGCAGAGATTGCAGCCGACGCATTCCTCATCGATCACCTCGAAATGGCGCGCGCCATTGACGAGATTGGTGATTGCCTGATGCGAGGTGTCCTCGCAGGCAATGTGACAGCGACCGCACTTGATGCAGAGGTCCTGATCGATGCGCGCCTTGGTGACATAGTTGAGGTTTAGATACTGCCAGTCGGAAACCTGCGGCACGGCCATGCCGCGGAAATCGTCGAGCGTTTCATAGCCCTTCGAATCCATCCAGTCCGACAGGCCGTCGATCATTTCTTCCACGACCTTGAACCCGTAGGTCATGGCCGCCGTGCAGACCTGCACCGTGCCGCAACCAAGCGCGATGAACTCTGCCGCATCGCGCCATGTCGTAATGCCGCCAATGCCTGAAATCGGCAAGCCGTGGGTTTCGGGATCGCGGGCGATTTCCGCCACCATGTTGAGCGCGATGGGCTTCACCGCCGGGCCGCAATAGCCGCCATGGCTGCCGCGACCGTCAATCGACGGCACCGGCGACATGCGGTCGAGATCGACCGAGACGATGGAGTTGATCGTGTTGATCAGCGATACGGCATCCGTACCCGCTGCATGAGCGCCGCGCGCTGGCTTGCGAATGTCGGTGATGTTGGGCGTCAGCTTGGTGATCACCGGCATGCGGCTATATTGCTTGCACCATTTGACGACCATGGCGACATATTCCGGCACCTGACCGACAGCCGCACCCATGCCGCGTTCGCTCATGCCATGCGGGCAGCCGAAGTTCAGCTCGATGCCGTCCGCGCCGGTTTCCTCGACCAGAGGCAGGATCGCCTTCCAGGCTTCCTCCTCGCAAGGCACCATGATCGAGGCGATCAGCGCGCGGTCCGGCCAGCGCATCTTCACCTCTTTCATCTCGCGCAGATTGACCTCCAGCGGGCGGTCGGTGATCAGCTCGATATTGTTGAGGCCGAGAAGCCGCCGGTCTGCGCCATGGATCGCGCCATAGCGCGGGCCGTTGACATTTACCACTGGCGGGCCTTCCGAACCCAGCGTCTTCCATACCACGCCGCCCCAGCCCGCCTTGAAGGCGCGCTCGACATTATAGGCCTTGTCGGTCGGCGGGGCCGAAGCCAGCCAGAAAGGATTGGGTGATTTGATGCCGAGAAAATTCGTTGAAAGATCAGCCATGTCTTGAACCTCCTCAGCCTTGCTCGTTGCCAAGCTGGGTCGTTGCCCAATGATCGGACGGGACACTTCTGTCCCGCGGGGATGCTGTCGTGTGGTGCGCGCCGCCGGAAAGCACGGCTTCTGCAAAGCCTTCCACTGGCTGCGGACGCCGTGTCAGCGTTGCATGAATCGACTCGGCGGCAACTTTGCCCGCCTCGACCGATGCGACCGTCAGGTCCTTGCCGCCTGCAACGCAATCGCCGCCTGCCCAGATGCCTTCAACCGAGGTGCGGCCTTCCGCATCCGCGCTGATCCGGCCCTTGGCCATGCCGATACCGGAGCCGCGCAGCGGTTCTGGATCGAATGTCTGGCCGATGGCCTTGAACGCCTGATCGGCTTCAAGCGTCAGATATTCACCCATGCCGACCAATTTGCCGTCCTGATTGCCGGTATATTCAAAGGTCACGGCATGGACGATGCCGTCGCCGCTGCGTTCCAGCGCATGGGGTTGCAGCCAGTGTCGGATTACGACGCCATGGATCTGCGCCAGTTCCTGCTCATAGGCGCTGGCATTCATGTTTTCCTGACCGCGCCGATAGACGACGGTGACATTTTCCGCGCCAAGCTTCTTGGTCTGGATCGCGACGTCGATAGCCGTCATGCCGCCGCCAATGACAACCACATTGCGACCGACGGGGAGGGTGGACAGGTCCTTCGCCTGACGCAGATTGGCGATGTAATCGACCGCGTCGAGAACATTGGGCGCATCTTCGCCAGCAAGGCCAAGATCGTTCACGCCCGGCAGACCCATGCCGAGGAACACCGCATCATGGCCCGCCTTCAGCGCTTCGATGGTGATGTCCTGGCCCAGTGTCTGGTTGTATTCGACGGTGATGCCGCCGATTTCCAGCACGAATTCCAGTTCGCGCTGGGCGAAATTATTGACGGTCTTGTAGGCCGCAATACCATATTCGTTGAGGCCGCCGCCCTTGGCGCGTGCTTCGAACACGGTGACCTGATGGCCTTTCATGGCCAGACGGTGTGCTGCCGAAAGACCGGCAGGACCAGCGCCGACCACGGCGATATGCTTGCCGGTTTCCGGTCCGCGCTTGAAGGGCTGCTTGCCCTCGGCCATCAGAACATCGGTGGCGTAGCGTTGCAGATTGCCGATCTTGACCGGCTTGCCCTCTGCCGTTTCGCGCACGCAGACTTCTTCGCACAGCGTTTCGGTGGGGCAGACGCGGGCGCACATGCCGCCGAGAATGTTTTCGCTCAGGATGGTTTTGGCCGCGCCGACCGGATTGCCCGCATTGATCTGCCGGATGAACATAGGAATGTCGATGCCCGTCGGGCAGGCATTCATGCACGGCGCGTCATAGCAGAAATAGCAACGGTCGGATTCGACAATGGCTTCGTGCCGCGTCAGCGGCGGATGCAGATCGTCAAACACATGCACATATTCACCGGCCGCAAGGCGCGCGCCGTGAATGTCAGGCGTGTGGCCCGCTTCTGCATCAATGGATGAACTGCCTGCGGATCCCCTCGTGGAAGGATTCATGGATCGCATCTCCCATTTTTATCTACAGTATTGGCCCAAAAATCGGGATCGACCTTTGGAAATCACGATGCGTAGAAATGCTTCAGAGCGACCTTTGTGCGTCCCTGTAGACGCCTCGGTGCTCTATGCGACATGCGGGTTCCCTTTGCGCAATGCCGCTCATGTCCGGGCTGCAATCTTGCCGTTGCCTGCTCCGGTTAAGGGTAGGATGACAGATTTTTTCGGAAGGTCAAATTTTTTATCATCTGGTCAATTTATGATTCCAGACGTCAAGAAATAGGCGGTGCGAGGCACCGCTTTTCAAGCCAGATAGATGGTTTGAAATTATGCGGTTTTTGCCGCTTTGCCGGATGCGGCTTCGGCAATATTGGCGAAGAACCGGTCTGCAACCTTGCGCGCGACCGAGCCGAGCAGCCGGGTGCCGAGCTGGGCAATCTTGCCGCCCGCATCGCCGCGTATGGCGTAGGAGAGGATGGTTTCGTCGCCATCTTCGGTCAGCGTCACATCGGTGACGCCGTGCGCAAAACCGGCAATCGAACCCTCGCCATGGCCCGAAATCGTATAGGAGGCGGGCGGGTTCATGTTGGACAGTTCCAGCATGCCGTGGAACCGGACTTTGATAATACCAAGATTGACCTTGAGCGCGGCGCGGATTTCGGTTGGCGAGAGACGTTCAATGTCTTCGCAGCCGGGAATGCAGTCTCTCAGCGTCTCAATGTCGTTCAGCGCGTCCCACACCGCCTGTCTTGGCGCTGCTATGCGTTCTTCACCTATCAGGTCCATGCTTTGCTCCAGACGCGTCCTGCTATCAATGTAATTTGATTGATAAGATGTATATGGCAATCTATCCAAATAGGAAGTTTCGGTGATTTAATCGCCGCATTCTTTCTTAAACTGCCCTAATATCCGCGATTAAATCGATTTGATTCGGGAGTAGCATCATGGCAAGAGACGCGACGAAGCTTGAAGCAACGGTCGCTAAGCTGAAAAAGCATTGGACGGAGAACGCCCCGCACGACATGCGCGCGGCATTTCAATCCGATCCGGGCCGGTTCGAGCGTTATTCGCTCTCGCTGGACGATCTCTTGTTCGACTGGTCGAAATGCCGGGTCAATGACGAGACCATTGCACTGCTGAAGGAACTGGCCGAGGCCGCCGACGTGGAAGGCCGCCGCGCCGCCATGTTCGCAGGTGAGCACATCAACAACACCGAAGATCGCGCCGTGCTGCATGTAGCCCTGCGCGACACCTCGTCGAAGGAAGTGCTCGTCGACGGCCGCAATGTGCTGCCGGATGTGAAGCAGGTTCTGGATCGCATGGCGGCCTTTGCTGACGGCATCCGTTCGGGCGCGCTGAAGGGCGCGACGGGCAAGAAGATCACCGACATCGTCAATATCGGCATTGGCGGTTCCGACCTTGGCCCGGTCATGGCCACGCTGGCGCTGGCGCCTTATCACGATGGCCCGCGTGCGCATTTCGTTTCCAACATTGATGGTGCGCATATTGCCGACACGCTGGCTCCGCTTGATCCGGCGACAACGCTGATCATCATCGCCTCGAAGACCTTCACGACCATCGAAACCATGACCAATGCGCAGACGGCGCGCAAATGGATTGCCGATGCGCTGGGCGAAGCTGCCGTGGGTGCGCATTTCGCCGCCGTTTCGACAGCGCTCGACAAGGTCGCGGCCTTTGGCATTGCCGAAGAGCGCGTGTTCGGTTTCTGGGACTGGGTCGGCGGTCGCTATTCGGTATGGTCGGCCATTGGCCTGCCGGTGATGATCGCTGTCGGTCCGGATAATTTCCGCAAGTTCCTCGCCGGTGCCCACGCCATGGATGTGCATTTCCGCGATGCGCCGATGGAGAAGAATTTGCCAATGTGGCTTGGCCTGATCGGCTATTGGCACCGGGCGATCTGCGGCTATGGCAGCCGGGCAATCATCCCTTACGACCAGCGTCTGTCGCGTCTCGCCGCCTATTTCCAGCAGCTCGACATGGAATCGAACGGTAAGAGCGTGACTGTGGACGGCAAGCCGGTTTCCGGCCCGACCGGTCCGGTTGTCTGGGGCGAGCCTGGCACCAACGGCCAGCACGCTTTCTTCCAGCTTTTGCATCAGGGCACGGATACGATTCCGCTGGAATTCATCGTGGCGGCGAAGGGCCATGAACCAGCGCTCGACAATCAGCATGAAATGCTGTTGGCCAACTGCCTCGCGCAGTCGGAAGCGCTGATGAAGGGTCGCACGCTGGACGAGGCCCGCGCCCAGTTGCAGGCGAAGAAAATGCCGGAAGCCGATGTCGAACGCATTGCGCCGCATCGTGTATTCTCCGGCAACCGCCCGTCGCTGACGCTGGTGCACGATATGCTCACCCCATATGCGCTGGGTCGCCTCGTCGCGCTTTATGAACACCGTGTGTTCGTCGAAGCGCAGATTTTCGGCATCAATGCGTTCGACCAGTGGGGCGTGGAACTGGGCAAGGAACTTGCGACCGAATTGCTGCCGGTGGTTTCCGGCAAGGAATCGGCTGGCGGTCGCGACGCCTCCACGCAAGGTCTTGTCGCGCATCTGCACGCACGACGCAAAGCTTGACGGCATAATCCTGCGTAATAGAAATGATGTGGAGCCGGGTTTGACAGGTCCTGAGCCTGGACCCGGCTCTATTCGTATAAAATGAAATGGGACGAGAAATGAAGACTGAGATCATCAAATTTGCGGGCGACGTGCCGGGCAATGCCATCGAACTGCGCGTGCTGCGCTTTGCGGGCAAGGGCGGCGATGCGCCGACCGCTTATCTGCAATCCTCGCTGCACGGTTCGGAACTGCCGGGGCAGGCTGCGCTTCATTTCCTTATCCCGATGCTCAAGAAGGCTGGCGAAGAAGGCCGCATTCTGGGCAACATCACCGTGGTGCCGCAGGCCAATCCGATTGGTTCGAACCAGTGGCAGACCTATCAGCATCAGGGCCGTTTCGAGATGTTCTCGGCGGTGAACTTCAATCGCGCATTCCCGCTTCTGCCCGACTTCGACACGTCGGAACTGCCCGGTCCCGACGCGCCGGAAGCACTGGCCAAGCGCCTCAAGGCCACGCTTCTGAAACTCGCACTGCCGAACGACATCGTGCTCGATCTGCATTGCGACGACGAGAGCGAAAACTATGTCTATATCGCGAATGATTTCGTGGAAGACATGAAGGATCTCGCCGTCGCGCTCAATTCCACGGCAATCCTTGCCTGGGACACCACAGCTGACGCTGCCTTCGAGGAAGCCTGCGCGCATCCCGTTCTGCAACTGCCGAAAGACAAGCGCAACATGAAGCGCCGCGCGGTGACCACGGTGGAATTCCGCGGCCTGACCGATGTTTATGCCGATATGGGCAAGGGCGACGGGGAAGGTCTCTATAAGTTCCTCGTGCATCGCGGCGTCATTCGCGACGAGAGCGTCAAGCTCGACCTCGACTATAAGGGCCTCATCTCGCCGCTCTCGAATGTCGAAATGGTCCGTGCGCCGCAAGGCGGCATGGTGTTCTTCCATGTCGAGCCGGGCGATGTGGTGGAAGCAGGCGCGAAGCTTGTCACGATTGTCACCGTACCGGGCGAGCCGGAACACGATATCGTCATGACCGCCCCGCAGGCCGGTCGCATCCTGACGCGCCGCTCGCTGCGCTATGTGCGCCGGGGTGATGATCTTCTGAAACTGCTCGGCGCGAAGCCGTCTTCCGTCAAGAAGCGTGCAGGCGCACTCGAAGCATGAGTGTGACGCCCTTAGCCGATCGCCTGAAAGACATCCGTGCCGTTCTTTTCGACAAGGACGGCACGCTGATCGATTTCGACCGCACCTGGTTTTCAGTGTCGTGGACATTGGCGCAGCGTGCTGCGAAGGGTGACGAGCAGCATGCTCGCTCTCTGCTCGATGCTGGCGGCTATGACTGGGCGGCAAAGCGCTTCCGCGCCAATTCGGTGATCGCGGCGGGCACAGTGGAAGATATCGTCTCGCTCTGGCATCCGGAGCTGGACAAGGCGGATTTGCGCAGTGTGATCGGTGAATATGACCGCTATGCGGTCGAGGAGGGCGCGCGTTCGGCGGTTGCCATCGAAGGCCTGCGTGAAACGCTGGAAGCACTGCGCGGCATGGGCTATCGGCTCGGCATTGCGACGAATGATTCCGAGGCGGGCGCCCATGCGACCGCCAAGGCGCTCGGCATTGAGGGCTTCTTCGATGTGATCATCGGTTATGACACGGCGGCACGACCGAAACCCTATCCCGATCCATTGCTGCATTTCGCTGAGAAGCTGGGGCTTCAGCCGCGTGAAATCGCCATGGTGGGGGATAATCTGCACGATCTCGAAACCGCCCATGCGGCGGATGCGGGGCTTGCGGTCGGCGTCCTGTCAGGCAACAGCCCGCGTGAAGCGCTGGAACCTCGTGCCGATATCGTGCTCGATTCCGTCGCCGGTCTGCCGGAACTGCTGAAGGTTAAGGGTTGAACCATTCCATTTTCTGATGCTGGCTTCAGAAGAATTCATCCCTGCGGCACTTGCAGACGCAGGGAGCTGCGATAGCATGCCCTGATCACAATCTAGTCCGGGCGATGCCATGATCCTGATCGGCCAGTATGATTCTCCCTTCGTGCGGCGTGTCGCAATCGCCATGCGCCTCTACGGCCTTCCCTTCGAGCACTGGCCGTGGTCCACATTTGGCGACCGCGACCGGCTGGCCGAATACAACCCGCTCAGCCGGGTGCCGACCCTGCTTCTCGATGATGGCGATGTGCTGATCGAAAGTGCGGCGATACTCGATTATCTCGATGAGATTGCCGAAGTCAGAAAACCGCTGATTGCCGGTCATGGGATTGAACGGCGTCAGGCGCTAAAGATTTGCTCGCTGGCGACCGGGCTTGCCGACAAGGCGGTTAGCCTTCTCTATGAGGGCCTTTTGCGCAGCGAACAGTCGCCGGTCTGGGTGGAGCGGTGCGAAATGCAGATCGGGCGCGTGCTGGATGGTCTGGAAGGTGATCTGGCCCTGCGCGGCTCGCCGTTCTGGTTCGGCACCGATATCGGCCATGCGGATATAGCGGTTGCCTGCGCACTGCGTTTTGTTGGCGAGGCCCATGCGCACCTGTTCGATGCGGCGAAATATCCGGCGCTGGCAGGTCTGGCCGGGCGCTGCGAGGCTCTCGCACCCTTTCAGGAAATCGTGCAGCCGCTCGCCCCGCCATCGGCCTGATCGAAAGAAAAAAGCCGGGGCGAAAACCCCGGCTGTTGATTTTGGCAATCAGTCGCGCAATTCGCGGCGCAGGATTTTACCCACATTGCTCTTTGGCAGGCTTTCGCGGAATTCGATTTCGCGCGGGCGCTTGTAGTTGGTCAGCCGTTCGGCGCAGAAGGCCTTGACGTCATCGGCTGTCAGATTGGCATCGCGGCGCACAACATAGAGCTTCACCACTTCGCCGGAATGTTCATTGGGAACGCCAATGGCGGCTGATTCCACAATGCCCGGATGCTCCGCCGCGACTTCCTCGATCTCGTTTGGATAAACGTTGAAACCGGAGACGAGGATCATATCCTTCTTGCGGTCGACGATCTTCGTATAGCCGCGCTCGTCCATGAAACCCATGTCACCGGTGCGGAAATAGCCGTCGGGCATGATGGCGCGCGATGTTTCGTCGGGCCTGTTCCAGTAGCCTTTCATGACCTGCGGGCCACGTACGCAGATTTCACCGACTTCGCCGAGCGGCAGATCATTGCCGTCATCATCGCGAATGGTGATGTCGGTTGATGGCATCGGCAGGCCGATGGTTCCGCTGAACTCGGTTGCGTCCAGCGCATTGGCGCTGGCGACAGGCGAGGTTTCCGAAAGCCCATAGCCTTCGGTGATCAGGCAGCCGGTCATTTCCTGCCAGCGTTCGGCCACCGGGCGTTGCACAGCCATGCCGCCGCCGAGCGTCAGGATCAGCGGCTTGAAATCCAGCGTTTTGAAATCGGGATTGTTCATCAGGCCGTTGAACAGCGTGTTGAGGCCGGGGAAGATGTGGAACGGATATTTCTTCAGTTCCTTGACGAAGCCCGGAATGTCACGCGGATTGGGGATCAGGATGTTGCGCGCGCCAAGCTTCATGCCCAGCATCGCATTCACCGTGAGCGCGAAGATGTGATAGAGCGGCAGCGCGCAGACATAGTTCAGCGCTTTCGGCTTGCCCTTGATGCGGAAGGCCACCTCCGTCCACACGCCCATCTGCTCGACATTGGCAAGAATGTTGCTGTGGGTGAGCATCGCGCCTTTGGAAATGCCGGTCGTGCCGCCGGTATATTGCAGGAAGGCGAGGTCCGATCCTTCGACGGGAACCGGATTGAAGGGCTTTGACTTGCCCTGTGCCAGAGCATCCTTGAAGCTGACATGCCCCGGGAGATTCCAGGCCGGAACCATTTTCTTGACCTTGCGCACCACGAGATTGACGATGTGGCCCTTGAGGCCCAGCATATCGCCCATGGACGCCACGATGATGGTCGACAGCTTGACGGAGGGCAGGGTCTTTTCAACGGTCGCGGCGAAATTCTCCAGCACGATCAGCGCCTTCGCGCCGGAATCGTTCAGCTGATGCTCCAGTTCGCGCGGCGTATAAAGCGGATTGACATTCACCACGACAAAACCGGCGCGCAGCACGGCGGCAATCGCAATGGGATATTGCAGCACGTTCGGCATCATGATGGCGACACGGTCGCCCTTGACCAGACCACGCGATTGCAGGAATGCCGCGAGCGCCCGCGCATTCTCGTCGAGCGCCTTATAGGTCAGGTCCTTGCCCATACAGGTGAAGGCAGGATTGGCGGGAAACTGGCGGCAGGCGGTGGTGATCATGTCGCCGATGGACGTCGAGCGGTTGAGATCAATCTCGAACGGAACACCAGCCGGATAGGATTGCAACCAATACCGGTTCGGCTGCCCGGGTGCAGGATTGACCTGCTCCGTCGTGACGGCTTCGGTTGCGGATGCGCTTTGCCCTGTCGCTTTTTTTGCCATCTTTTCTCCCCGGATCGCTCCGTCCGTTGCATCGAGAGCGGTTTCAGCGAAGGCTGAATCGTTCTAACCGCTCTATCAATTTTTACGCATTCTCCCACGCAAAACCGCTTCGCAGTTTTGCCGGAAATGCTCTGGCGGAAACTTGTCCGCCCTTCTCCCAAGCTTACCCGTCCTCTCGGGTCGCTTCCTCAAGAATAATGTGGTCGAGTTTCCACATCTTCGCAAGGCTTACATTGACGTAAACGTAAAATATTAGTGTGTCGAGTCTTCGTGAAAAACTTTAGCGACGGCTGGATTATCACTGCCTGTCTGTATCAAAAACGCAGTTGGTCGTGACAAAACCGGCAAGATTGAGAGCCGAAACGCAGTGTTTTGCGCCTCTGGCGGGTCTCAATCGGTCCTTCGTAAAGACTGAATATGCGTCCTGACGGCTTTGCTGCCGCCGGTCACCAGATCGAAATTCTTTTCGCTGCGCAGCCATTCATTGAGCAGCCCGCTGACGATTGCGAGCAAGATCGGGGCTGCCGTGCTGGCAGTCCAATCCGGAGAAAGTTCGCCGCGCCGCTCCGCGACATCCAGAAGGCCGGTGAAAAGCGACAGCACATTGTCGCGTGCTTCCTTGATGCGTTCCACCACGGGGGCCATTTCGCCCACATATTCGCAGCGCTGGTTGATGATGGTGAAAATGACCTGCTGGCGCTCATTCGTCACGAAGAGTTCAAACGCAGAAACAATGGACTGTTCAAGCACATGCAGCGGGTTGGGGTGGTCGACACTCGCCGCCTGAAGCATGATCTCTTCTTGCGGAAAACGCGCCTGACCGATGATGGCCTGAAAGATGTCGAGCTTGTCATGAAAGTGGAAATAGATTGCCCCACGGGTCACGCCCGCGTGGGATGCTATTTCCATGAGCGATGACTGATTAACTCCGCGTTCGAGAAACATCTGTTCGGCGGCTATCAGTATGGCTTCCCGCGTTTCAGCGGCTTCGGCTTTGGTTCGGCGCATTTTTGTCTCGATCTGCCGGAAAAGGCTGGATTTCCTTGCTTTTCCGGCTGTACCGTGGATAAATCATTCGTGATCTACCTTTGAGCTTATTGACTATAGCATCCCAAATCGTGTTTACAAACAGATATGTATGTTTAATTGGCCGCACCTTATGGGCATCAAACCTTATGGGCATCTCTGGGGCGACAACAAGGGCAACACCCATCATGACCATCCATCGTTCTATCCGGCTTTTTGCGGCGGGAGCCGCTTTTCTTGTTTTTGCAGGGCAGCCTGTTTTTGCACAGGCACCGGCAGGCGCGCCGCCTGCGCAGGTTGAGGTCGTGACAATCAGGCCGCACGACGTGCCCGTTACCTATGAATATGCAGCGCGCATCAGCGCCTATCGCAATGTGCAGGTTCGCGCCCGTGTGGGCGGCATCCTGCTGCATCGTAATTTCGTTGAAGGCACCGAGGTGAAGGCCGGCGAAGTGCTGTTCGAGATCGATCCGGCGCCGTATCAGGCAGAGCTTGAACGAGCGCAGGCTCAGGTTGCCCAGGCCCAGGCGCAGTATCAGCAATCCATCCGCGATGCCGAGCGCGCCGAGCAGCTGGTTCAGCAGAAGGTGCAGAGCGCGGCAGTTCGCGATTCCGCATTTGCGACCCGCGATCTGAACAAGGCCGCTGTCGCTGCGGCGCAGGCGCAATTGCGCACTGCCGAACTCAATCTCAGCTATACCAAAGTGACCGCGCCGATAAGCGGCATCACCAGCCAGGAACAGGTGTCCGAGGGCAGCCTCATCGGCACCGACGCGACGTCGAGCCTGCTGACCTCGATCACGCAGCTCGATCCGGTTTATGTGAATTTCTCGTTCACCGATACGGAATCTGCCGAGATTCAGAAACTGCGCGCCGAACGCGGTGCGACGGGTGAGGATGCCGACCGCCTCAAGATCAAGATCCTGTTCGGTGACGGCCAGCCCTATGATCATGAAGGCACGATCGACTTCACCTCGTCGTCGCTCGATACGGAAACCGGAACGCTCGGCGCTCGCGCCGTGGTCCAGAACCCGGATCGTCGTCTGATCCCAGGTCAGTTCGTGCGCGCCGTCATTCTCGGCATCCAGGTGAAAAACGCCGTAACGATCCCGAAGGCCGCTTTGATGCAGGGGCCGCAGCTGCAATTCGTCTATGTCGTGAACAAGGACGATGTCGTGGAAGTGCGCCCGGTCACAGTCGCCCGCGAGCTTGACAATGAATGGCTGATCTCTGACGGCCTCAAGGAAGGTGACCGCGTTGTGACGGAAGGCGTCATCAAGGCGCATCCGGGCGCCAAGGTGCAACCTGTCGACGCTGCGGCGGCCGGCAACAAGGAAGCATCGTCGGCTGAAGCTGGCAAGGAACAGGCGGCAGGCAACAAATGAACAAGTTTTTCGTAGACCGCCCCGTTTTTGCGGCGGTCATATCCATTGTGCTTGTGCTTGCGGGGCTTATCTGCATCCGCATCCTGCCGATTGCACAATATCCGGAGCTGACGCCGCCGCAGGTGGTTGTCACCGCGACCTATCCGGGCGCAAGCGCGGAAACCGTGACCCAGACGGTCGCTGCTCCGCTGGAGCAGCAGATCAACGGCGTCGAGAACATGCTTTATATGCAGTCCTCGAGCCTTGGCAGCGGCACCATGCAGCTGACCGTGACCTTTGCACTGGGCACCGACCCGGATCAGGCCACGATCAACGTGAACAATCGCGTTCAGCGCGCCACCACCTCGCTTCCGCAGGAAGTGCAGCGTCTCGGTGTGACCGTGGACAAACGTTCCTCGTCCATTCTGGGCATGGTCGCCATGTTCGCGGAAGAGGGGCGCTATGACCGTACCTATGTCGGCAACTATGCGCTGTTGAACGTCATCGACGATCTCAAGCGTCTGTCGGGCGTGGGCGACGTGCAGCTGCTCGGCAATATCGACTATTCGATGCGTATCTGGCTGCGTCCGGACAAGCTGGCGCAGTATAATCTGACGCCATCTGATGTTCAGGTCGCCATTCAGGAACAGAACGCGCAGTTTGCGGCGGGCCGTTTCGGCGATCAGCCTGATCCGCAGGCTGGTCCGTTCACCTATACGGCGACGACGCAAGGCCGTCTGCCCGATACCAAGGCGTTCGAAAACATCATTCTGCGGTCCAGCCCCAATGCGGCGACGTTGCGTCTGAAAGACGTGGCGCGTGTCGAACTGGGCACGGAAAGCTATTTCGTCGACAGTAATCTCAATGGAACGCCTGCCGTTCCGATTGCGATCTATCTGCAGCCGGGCGCCAACGCGCTCAACACGATGGAACTCATCCAGAACCGTATGGATGAGCTGAAGATGAGCTTCCCGGCGGGCATCGACTATTCGATCCCGTTCGACACGACCAAGTTCATCAAGGTCTCGGTCGAGGAAGTCATCCACACCTTCATCGAGGCTATCATCCTCGTCGTCCTGGTGGTGTTCATCTTCCTGCAGAACTGGCGCGCAACGCTCATTCCCGTTATCGCCGTGCCGATCTCGATCATCGGTACATTTGCGGGCATGTATGTGCTGGGCTTCTCGATCAACCTTCTGACATTGTTCGGTCTGGTTCTCGCCATCGGTATCGTCGTGGACGATGCCATCGTGGTGCTGGAAAACGTCGAACGTATTATGACGACCGAGAAACTGTCGCCGCGCAAGGCCGCCATCAAGGCCATGAGCGAAGTGACCGGTCCGGTTATCGCGATTGTTCTCGTGCTCTGCGCGGTGTTCATTCCGGTTGCCTTCATGGGCGGTCTCGTCGGTGAAATGTACAAGCAGTTCGCTGTCACCATCGCGATTTCGGTGGTGCTGTCCGGTACTGTGGCGCTGACGCTGACACCGGCGCTCTGCGCGCTGATCCTGAAGCCGGGGCATCACGAGCCGATCCTGCCGTTCCGCATCTTCAACCGGTTTTTCGACCGGGTGACGGCTGGCTATACGGCGGGCGTTCGCTTCTTCCTGAAGCGCGTTGCCGTGGGCCTTTTGATCTTTGCAGGCCTTTTGGGAAGTACCTATTTTCTGTTCCAGAAGGTTCCCACCTCGCTGCTGCCGGATGAAGATCAGGGCTTCCTGTTCAGTGTCGCCATTCTGCCTCCGGCGGCTTCGCTGGAACGCACGACGGCCGTGCTCAATCAGGCGAGTGAGAATATTCGCAAGCATCCGGCCGTGGAAAACGTGTTCGCCGTTTCCGGCTTCGACCTCCTGTCGGGCGGTTTGAAGACCAGTGCGGGTACCATGTTCATCATGCTCAAGGACTGGAAGGAACGCACGACGCCGGATCTCGACGCGCGCAACCTGCCGGGCGTCATCATGGGCATGAATGCGGGGATCAAGGACGGCCTTGTGCTGGCCTTCAACCCGCCGCCGATCCTCGGCCTCAGCACGACCGGCGGCTTCGAACTTTATGTTCAGGACCGCACCGGTGGTGGCGTGGAATCGCTGACCAATGCGACGAAGCTGCTCACCGATGCAGCCGCCAAGCGGCCCGAGCTTTCGGGCGTGCGCACGACATTCGACCCGAATGTTCCGCAGTACGATATTCAGCTTGACCGCGAGAAGGCCAAGGCGATGGGCGTGCCGATCAATTCGGTGTTCACCGCCATGCAGGCCACCTTCGGCAGTGTCTATGTCAACGACTTCACGCTGTTCGGTCGTAACTATCAGGTCAACCTGCAGTCCGAGGCGGAATTCCGCCGCGATCCGAGCGATCTGAAACATGTGTTCGTGCGCGCCGACTCCGGCAGCATGATCCCACTCAGTGCGCTTGTGACCGTCAAGCGTATTGTTGGCCCCGACCAGCTCGAACGTTTCAACGCGTTCAATGCTGCGAAGGTCACCGGCAATCCGGCACCGGGCTACACGTCGGGCGATGCCATCAAGGCGATGCAGGAAGTGGCTGCGGAAGTGCTGCCGCAGGGCTTCCAGATCGCATGGACCGGTTCCGCCTATCAGGAAGTCACGACCAGCGGCACCGGCTCGCAGGCCATGATCTTCGGTCTGTTGATGGTGTTCCTCATTCTGGCTGCCCAGTATGAGCGCTGGAGCTTGCCGCTTGCGGTTATCACGGCTGTGCCTTTCGCGATCTTCGGTGCGCTTCTGGCAACCCATCTGCGCGGATTGACCAATGACGTGTATTTCCAGATCGGTCTGGTGACACTCATCGGTCTTGCGGCAAAGAACGCGATTCTGATCGTGGAATTTGCCGTGCTGGAACGCGAGACAGGCAAGTCCGCCTTCGACGCGGCCTTGTCCGCAGCGCGTCTGCGCTTCCGCCCGATTGTGATGACCTCGCTGGCCTTCATTCTCGGCGTGGTGCCGCTGGCAATCAGCTCGGGCGCAGGCTCGGCCAGCCGTCACTCCATCGGTACCGGCGTTATCGGCGGTATGCTCGTGGCAACCTTCGTTGCAACGCTCTTCATCCCGATGTTCTACAGCATCATCGCACGCAAGCCGCCAAAGCGGCCAGACGATGAGGATGATGCAATCGAGCAGACGCCTTCGGCACATGATGCGCCAAATGGCTCGGGTGGCGGCCTCTAGCCGCCACTTAAAACCAAAAAAGCAAAAGCCCCGCTTATCCGGCGGGGCTTTTCGTTTGCTGAAAATCTTGTTTCACGAACATCCTCGCCGGGATGTCCTGATTGGCTCGACAATCACATACCACAGCAGATGCCGGTCTCCTCAAACCGGGATTCTCGCTGGGGGCTGATCAGTGCAGCAGCGAGCCGATGCTTTGGAACAGTGCCCAGCCGAGAAATGCAGCTGGTACGGACAGTGCCGCCAGCATGATCCCCAGAAAGACATACGCCGCTTCATTCGGCGAGCGTTTGGTTTGTTCCGGAGCTTTGTGCCATTGTGCAGGAACGCCATCAAACATCGTATAAATCCTCCTTCTCCCCATGCCAGATTAGGGATCGAGGGCTTATTCATTCAAGTCAAAATAAATCGATGTATTTTAACTTATGTTTGTGGTAAAAGCGGCGCGTAACTGCTTGATATTGGTTGCCTTATCGACCTGATCGGCGCCAAAATCCTCCAAAAGTGCTTGATAGTAAACATTTTTACTTTATTACTGTAAGTATTGTTATGTCCGAAGTTTCAAAACTTTCTGAAATTCGAAATCCATTGGCGCATGATCTGCGTCAAAATGGCACGCATTCGTGAACGGCGGTTTGTCGCGGCTTGTGTGCCGATGCGGGCCGCAGTCGAGCGGCGGGCGTTCCGCTTGAGTCGTTTCCGATGGGGCGAAGCGGACTTCAGTAAAAGCTTGTCGGAAAATAGCGCAGATATAGCTCGGTCAGGACACCCTTTTGCTGCAAGGCTTGCAGGGCATTATTGATGGCGCTGGCGATGGCGGCATCCTCGCGGGTGACGGCGATGCTGAGACCGGTTCCGAGATATTGCGGCGCGAGATAGGGGCCATCGGTGAAAGCACAGCAATTGCCGCTTTCCGCATCATTGAGCCAGAAGGACAGCGCCATACCGTCATCGAACACGCTGTCGAGCTTGCCGTCCTTGAGGTCGGCCAGCATCGCGGCCCGGTCCGGATAGGGCTTTGCCTGCGCCTGTGGGAAATAGCTTTTGAGAAGCTGTTCATGCGCCGTGCCGGCAATGACGCCAACCGATTTGCCGCGCGTGGCCAGTGCTGCCGGTTGCGTAAAGCTCTTGCTGTTCTGGGTCGCAAAACGGGCGGGCAGCCGCATATAGCTGCGCGAAAAGACGAATTCCTTTCGCCTTGCTTCCGTGGGTTGCCAGCCGCCGATAATCGCTTCCGCATCCCCTTTCAGTACGCGGTCTTCCAGCTCATTCCACGGTACTGCCTCGATCTGGCAAATATCCTCGATGCCGAGCTGGCGGCAGAGCGCTTTGGCCAGATCGACATTATAGCCGGAAAGCTGGCCCTGATTGTTGAGCATGTTGAAGGGCGGAAAATCCACCGTGGTGATGAAACGAAGCCGCGTCAGCCTTTGCAGCGAGGGCAAAGGCAGGCGTTCCTTCTGATTGAGAAAATCCGGAGCAGCCGGAGCCGTCTGCGCGAAGGCAGTCGGGCTTGCCGCGAGCGTGGCGGCCAAGATCATCAAGCTTGAAAGACAGCGTTTCATTGGCAGGCTTCCTATCAGCTCAGGCATAATTTCGCGTTAACGCGCAACTTGCAAGAGTTGCAGGGTGGCAATGTCTATAAAATATAAGTTGCGTTTTCTCGATATTCTTTTACTTTTATTTTTACAATAATGAGTGAAGGATATGATATATAAATATTATTATATTCTATAATTATAAAGTAATAAATAAAAAATCACCGATCTGTATTTTGGGTGTTCGGGGGAATTATGAATAATGGATCGAGTGGCTTCGATCTGGAGATATGCGGCGCCATATCTGCCAGATTGCAGCGGCGTGGCATTGCGCGTTGTTTGCTTGTCGGGGCTTATGGGGAAGCAGTGCGCAACGGAACCACATTTTGCGCCGAGCTTGTGCAGCAGTCTGGCGTCGGCGAAATCGCTGTTTTCGAAGCGATTGCTGACCTTCTGGGGCTGGATTTTACCCGGGAGCTGTTGCCGTCTCGCGTGTTCATTTCCGATGAAGATGCCTTGCACAGTGTCAAAGATATTGCGCAGGTCATGACCATCGGGCCTGACGGCACGACATATCTCTATATCGCACCGACAGAACACCGGATCAGGAGCCTGCTGGAGCATGTGCGCGCCCATCCCACGCTGCGCAATCGCATCCGCATCTGCACGCCCACGCTTTTGCGGCAGATATTGCGTCGGCGGTATCGCGCGCGGCTGATTGACCGTGCCCGGCAGATGACACCGCAATCTCTTTCAGCGTCACGTGTTCTGCATAGCTGGCAGGCTTTCGGCATCGCGATGGCGCTTTACTTGCTGGTCGCGGCCATCATCAACTGGCCTTTGCAGACATTTCTGACGCTGCACGTCCTGATGACGCTGTTTTTCTTCGGTTGTGTTTTGATCCGGCTGTTTGCCGTGACAACGGGCGGTCGTCTGCGTTTAGTGGACGTCTTGCCGCTGAGAAAACGGGATTTGCCGGTCTATTCCGTTCTTGTTCCCCTCTATCGGGAAAAGGAAGTGATCGGCCAACTGGTGGAAGTCCTTAGCGGGATCAACTGGCCGCCCAGCAAGCTGGAAATCAAGCTCGTCTGCGAGGAAGACGATTTTGAAACGCGTGATGCGATAGATCGTCAGCATCTGCCTGCAAATTTCGAGGTCATTCCCGTGCCGCCGGGTGGCCCCCGCACCAAGCCAAATGCGCTGAACTATGCGCTTCAATTCGTACGCGGCGAAATTGTTGCGGTTTTTGATGCCGAGGATCGTCCGCATCCCGACCAGTTGCGCGAAGCGTGGCAGTCCTTCACGCGGGATAGCGGTAAGCTTGCCTGCGTGCAGGCGCCGCTGATCATCGGTAATTTCCGGCACAATCTTCTGACACGCATGTTCGCCTTCGAATATTCGGCGCTGTTTCGCGGGCTTCTGCCCTGGCTTGCCGGGCAGGGGTTGGTTATTCCGCTGGGCGGTACGTCCAATCATTTTCGCCGGTCATGCCTGGAGGAAGTCGGCGGTTGGGATGCTTTCAACGTAACGGAAGATGCCGATCTCGGCATTCGTCTGGCGCGTTATGGATATAGCATCGGCACAATCAGTCGCGGCACAATCGAGGACGCGCCGGAGGACTACGATGTCTGGCGCAAGCAGCGCACGCGCTGGATCAAGGGCTGGATTCAAACCTGGCTGGTGCATGCCCGCGACCCTTATACGGCCTTGCGCCAGCTTGGCGGCTGGCGCTTTGCCATCAACCAGATCTACACGCTCGGCATCATCAGTTCAGCATTGTTGCATCCGATCATGCTGGTAACGCTGGCTGTCCTGATGGTGAAAGTGGTCATGCAGCCGCTGACGCCAAGCAGCCTCGGGCTGCTGATGCTGGATGTGGTGAATATTCTGCTGGCCTATCTCAGCTTCTATCTGCTTGGCGCCAAAACCATGGAGCCGACAGAGCGTGGCGGTTATGCCTATCTGCCGGGAATACCGATCTACTGGATGCTGATTTCGCTCTCGGCCTGGCGGGCATTGTGGCAGCTGGTACACAAACCATATCTCTGGGAAAAGACCCCGCACAGGCCGAGCATTTTTTATTTGGGAGCAGACGACTGCGTGATGAATGCCGAACCGCGACCGATAATGGACTGATCTTCGGGGCCGATGGCGTCGAGATCGCGCCCGTCATAGGGCAGGGTCAGAAGGATACGCCGGATAGCGGCCAGTCTGGCGCGTCGCTTGTCGTTGGAGCGCACGATGGTCCACGGTGCATAGCCGCTGTCCGTCCGCTCCAGCATGGTGTGGAGCGCTGCGGAATAATCATCCCAGCGCGAAATGCCGGCCACATCCATCGGCGAGAATTTCCAGCTCTTGAGTGGGCTGTGGCGGCGCTCATGGAAGCGCTTCAGCTGCATTTCCTGACCGATATCGAGCCAGAATTTGAACAGGTGAATGCCGTCCGTCACGATCATACGTTCGAAATCCGGCGTTTCCGTCAGGAAGATTTCCAGCTGCGCCGGTGTGCAGAAGCCCATTACCGCTTCAACGCCAGCCCGGTTATACCAGGAGCGGTCGAAGGTGACGAATTCGCCCGCCGTCGGGAAATGGGCGACATAACGCTGGAAATACCACTGGCCGCTTTCGGTCGGGGTTGGCTTTGGCAGGGCCACGTTGCGCGCAGTACGCGGGTTCATGAATTCGCGGATCGTAAAGATCGTCCCGCCCTTGCCAGCCGCGTCGCGCCCTTCAAAGACGCTGATGACGCGTCCGCCGGTCGATTGCAGCCAGTATTGCAGTTTTACGAGCTCGATTTGCAGGCGCTGGAGGGTCGCCTCATATTCATCGCTCTTCATTTTGGACGTATAGGGATAGCCGCCCGATTGCAGCGCCTGATCGTCAATCCAGTTGGGAAGCTTGGGATCGTTGATATCGAACTTGCGTGTCTCGCCGTCGAGCTTCAGCTTGATCGGCTTATCCACGGCTGGAGTATCGCTTTTTTTGTCGTTCTTTTTGTTAGCTGTCTTCGAACTGTCACCCACGGCAATTCCCTTTCGTTTATATCAATCCATGATATGGGCATATGAGAAGCTTCGTAAAGACGCCGACGCTGATTTCGACTGAGGTATAAGGCTGTCGTCACACGTGTTCTGATCGGGAAAAGCCGTTTTCCCGATCTGGCAACAGGTTCGATGAACGGCATAGAGCCTAGTGGATTGAATTTGACGTTTGAATCCCCGCTGACACATATGCTGTTTCAAACGTCAAATTCGAAAAATCCACTAGATACATATAGTTGCTAGTGGTCTGATTCCAACATTTGCTCAGCGCTTGGAGCCCAGGGATGCAAATGTTGGAATCAGACCACTAGTCTAAGGAATAGACAATGAGTGAAGACAACCGCCGTACCGATGATGCCGAGACCGCCCCGGAGGCGCGCGCTCCGGAATCGTCGATCTTTGCCCCGCTTGGGCGGGTGAAGGGCGTTCTCATCGTCAGCATGGTTCTGGCGGTTTGCGTCATGGCTCTGGAACTGCCGTTCTGGTTCCGGGCGGTGCTGCTGGCGCTGGTGGTGCTGGGGGCGGTCTGGGTTGCCAATGAAGTTGGCAGCGGTGAGCCTGACGCCGACCCGGTCAAGGATGACGACCAAAGCGAAATGGCCGGTGTTTCCGGCGAGCGGCTGGCCGATCTCCTCACCGATCCGATGATTGTCTTCGACCATGGCGGCACGGTGCTGTTCGCCAATGCGGCGGCGCTGGAGGCCTTCCAGTCTCTTGAAGGCGGCACGGCGCTCTATCTACGCTTCCGCGCGCCAGAAATGCATGCGCTCATTCAAGGCGTTATTGCTGATGGCGAGCCGCGCAGCATCGAATATTTCGAGCGCGTGCCAATCGACCGCTGGTACAAGGCCATGGTCAAGGCGCTGCCGGACGCAGAAGGGCGGCCCGAACTGTTCGTGCTTATCTTCCGCGATCAGAGTGAAACGCGCCGTATCGACCGCATGCGGTCCGACTTCATCGCCAATGCCAGCCATGAATTGCGCACGCCGCTTGCCTCGTTGCGCGGCTTCATCGAAACCTTGCAGGGGCCAGCGCGCAACGACGTCGCGGCGCGTGACCGCTTTCTCGATATCATGCAGAAACAGGCCGAGCGCATGTCGCGCCTGATTGACGATTTGCTGTCACTGTCCCGGCTGGAAATGCGGGCGCATCTGGCGGTCAATGAAAGCGTGGACCTGACGTCTATTCTCAACCATGTCGCCGATACGCTGAACCCGCTCGCCGCCAATCTCGGCGTGGTGATCGAGCGCAATCTGCCGGATCGTCCGCTGCTGGTGACCGGCGCCCGTGACGAGTTGATACAGGTGTTCCAGAACCTTGTCGAAAATGCCTGCAAATACGGGCAGGCGGGCAAGAAGGTTATCGTCAAGCTGGAGACGGATGAAACCGGCAGTGCGCCGGAAGTCGTGGCTTCGGTGCAGGATTTCGGACCGGGTATCTCGACCGAACATCTGCCCCGCCTCACCGAGCGGTTCTATCGCATCGATGTGGAAACCAGCCGGGCCCAGAAGGGCACCGGACTGGGGCTTGCCATCGTGAAGCATATTCTGGCGCGCCATCGCGGCCGTCTGGTGGTGCGCTCGCAGCTTGGCGAAGGCTCCACCTTCATGGTGCGCCTGCCGAAGCGCGAAGGCTGAGAATTAGAGCGCATCCCGAAAAGTGTGAAACGGTTTTCGGAACAAGATGCGCGGTCTAACGCGAGAGGCGGCGCAGAAGCTCCCATTTCAGCGGGCGAAGCCGCTTGTAAAGACGGGTGGTGCGCAGGCCGTCGATGGTCTGCTGACAGGCAAGCGCGATCCTGCCGCGCAGGGTGCGGGCAACCACATAATCGCGCATGGGGATTTCGAGATTTGCGAAATCCTGCTTCCACGGCTCATTGCCGAAGCCGAGATCGAAGCATTCGTAATCATCGGCTTTTAGGGCTTCGATCAGCCGCACCATCAACACTTTGCCGGGCGAATATTTGTTCCAGATACCGTCTTCGAAGGTGGTGATCATCGCACAATAATGCCGCTTGCGCGTCACGCTCCACATGGTGGCGACGACCGCGTCATCCATTGTCAGAACGGAGAAATGCAGGGCATTCACGGCGGCCAAAGGCTCGGTCACCATTTCGAAGAAGCGGCGCTTTTCGGGATGGGTCTCGAAACCGGGGACTTTGGTGTCCTCAAAACGCTTCTGCTTTTGTTGCAGCATGGTTTCAAGAAAGGTCGCCCGCTCCAGCGCGTCGCGCGTGACGAGAAAGCGATAACGCCCGGCGCGGCGCAATGCCTTTGCGCGCTTGGCAATGGAGCTATGGCCGCGGATCGATTGTTCGATCTCCGGCATGGGGCGGTCAAGCGTGATCCAGTGCGTGCCCGCCGCACAGTCGCGATTGGACAGACCCCAGAAAGGATTGGGCCGACCTTCGACTTCCTGCGGCATTTTTTCAAAAGCCACCATGTCGAAGGGCGGCAGGGCTGCGAAAATCTGCTTCAAAAGGGCTGCGGCGCCTGCGACATCCCAATGCGGCGCGTTTTCGAAGAGGATCGGCGCGTTGTAATCGGAGACACCGTCATCCACGAAAGACAGAATGCGTGCGCCATAGCGCTGCATGATGCAGAACGGGACAAACAGGACGGGCCGCTGGTTCTGGTCGCGGACTTCAACCAGGCAAAGCTCTGCCTTATGCGCTGCGCCATAGCTTGCTTCCCAGGCGCGCAGAAAGGTTCTGGACTGAAAGACATAAAGCGCGCAGCTGCTGCTGTCATTCGCGTCGGGCCAGTCGTTGGATAGATCGTCGACGCGACGATGCACTCTGATTTGGAAATTGGCACTCGACATCAGCAGCCTTGAAATATCTGTTTGTTTGCCGGTTCATAAGCTGATCGCTCAATATGAACTGACGAATCGACATCTTCATAACGTGGTTTAGTTTATTTGAAACTAAACGGAACTATGAAATGCTGGAAATCATCGTGGAAGTGTAACCTCTTCAAGCGATGACTGTCGATAATCAACCGGGAGCGGGCAAGGCGCGTAATGTCAGTTTCGATTATCATCAAGACTTTAAACGAAGAACAGCGCATCGCCGCGGCGATCGAGAGCGCCCTTGCGGCTTTGCCTGACGGACAGGTCGAAGTCATCGTTTCTGATAGCGGCTCGTCGGACCGCACGGTGGAAATCGCCAGCGCTTATCCGGTGCGTGTGGTGCAGATCGAGGCGCCGGCGCGGGCAAGCTGTGGTCTTGGACCGCAACTGGGCTTTCAATATTCCACGCAGCCTTTTGTCTGCCTGATCGACGGCGACATGATCATCGAGCCGGATTTTATTCCCGCTGCCCTGCAATATATGGCCGAGCACCCGGAAACCGGCGGTGTGACCGGGCATGTGGTGGACCAGATTCTGGAAAGCCTTGAATTTCAGCGCCGCGCACGCAGGCAGACGCCGGAAAAGCAGGCCGGTAATATCGACCGGATGAATGGCGGCGGTGTCTATCGCCGTGCCGCCATCGAGCAGGCGGGCTATTTCTCAGACCGCAATCTGCACGGCCATGAAGAGTTCGATGCGGGCGTGCGCCTGCGCACCCATGGCTGGAAACTACACCGTCTCGACCGGCCTTTCGTGCAGCATTTCGGCTATTCGATGAATGCGTACAAGCTTTTGACGCGCCGCTGGAAAAGCAAATATCTGCGCGGCACCGGCGAAGTGCTGCGTGCAGCGGTTGGCCAGCCGCACTGGCAAAATGTTATAAAGGAACTGCCGGAATTGCGCCTCTGGGGCGCGGTCTATGTCTGGTGGCTGGTGGTGATCGCCGCACTTTTGCTGGGCTTCGTCACGCCCTGGGCGCTTGTCGCGGCGCTTGTGTTCGCGCTTTTGCCATTTGTGCTGATGTCGATCCGCGAGCGCAGTGTTTCGCTCGGCGTCTATGCGGTCGTGGCATGGATTTTCCATGCGGCGGCCATGCCGCTTGGCTTCTTCCAGCCGCGCCGAAAGCCGCAGGACTGGATCGAAAGCCGGGTCTTGAATGAAATCCCGAAAGAGACCCCAAAAGGGGCCTCATGAGAAAGCTGCTTGCCGCTCTTCTGATCTGCGTTGCCGGTCTCAGCGCCCTGGCGTTCTGGCCGGAAAGGACTGTTGCGGAAGAGTGGATGCCGGTCAAGGAAACACGGCTGGAGATGACGCCGGGCAGCCCGCTCGACTTCTCGTCCATTCTGCCCAATTCCGCGATTGATGAGCAAAGCCGCATTGCAGCCAATGCCGCCGGGCGTCTCGTTCGGGCGGCAAAGCCGGATGAGCCTCAGCGCCTGTTCTGCGCGTCGCTCTCCTGGCGGTTGCCGTCGGCAGGCAAGATCGATCACGCCTTCATCGACCGCTATGTGCGGCAGCTTCGCCTGCATGGCTACAATATTGCGCGGCTGCATTTCCTCGATACCGATCTGATGCTCAATCGGGATGGGGACTTCAACTTCGACCCCGAGGCGCTGGACCGCATTCGTTATCTGATGGCCGCCTTGAAACGCGAAGGTATCTACTGGACCATCGATGGATTGACGGCGGAAAGCGGCGCGCTCGGCGGCAGGGATATGAACCGCTGGGGACCGGAAGGCAATCTGAAGCGCCGCATCTATGTGGATGATACAGCCTTCGAACACTGGCTGCGGTTTCAAAAAGAAGTCTATGCGACGGTCAATCCCTATACCGGACTGGCCCCGTTGCAGGACCCGGCGCTGGCGCTGATCATTCCGTTCAATGAGAATGGTATCGAATTCACCAGTTTCCTGCATGGCAAGCAACCAGACGGCCCGTTCTGGCCGGGCTTTGCTCCGGCGTTCAATGCGTTTTTGAAAAAACGTTATACCAACACGGCTGCACTTTCACGGGCCTGGGGCGGTCTTGCCGCAGAGGAAAAGCTCGAAGCGGGAACGGTGCAACTGCCGCAAAGCCGTTCCGGCGGCGGCGCGCGGCTGCATGATTTTCAGGCCTTCGTCGTCGAGCGCGAGCAGGCGCTGGCCGCACGGCTTGAGGCGGCCTATCGCGCGCTTGGCTATAAGGGGCTGATCGCACCCTATAATAACTGGTTTACGGTTCAGACCGCGCTGTCGCGTATGCCGCAACAGGCCATCAGCGCCAACACATATCATGACTGGACCGGCTCGATGGAACCCGGAACGACGATGAAGCAGAACAGCTCCATCGCCGATGCCGCCTCCTATGTCAGCGAGCTGGCCGCTGGCCGCTGGATCGGTCGCCCGTTCTTCGTTACCGAATACGAACACCTGTTCTGGAACCGTTATCGTTATGAAGCGGGGCTGGTTTTCCCGGCCTATGCCGCGTTGCAGGGGTGGGACGGTATTTGCCGCCATGGGCAGGGGCCGGTCACGCTTGCCTTCGACGAGGCAGAACCGCTTCGTCAGCGCATCGTGCCCTATACATTCGCGGTCGATCCGGTGGCGCGTGCGGGCGAAACGCTTGCCTCGCTCCTGTTCCGGCGCGGCGATGTCAAAACGGCGTCCTTCGCGGTTCCCTTCATGATGCAAGGCGAAACCAGCCTTGGCGATTCGCTTGAAACGCGAGAGCCGGAAAGGTTGAAAACGCTGGCGCTGGTCGGGGGTATCGGCCTGTTCGCCTCGGGTTTGCAGTGGCCGGAAACCACGGCCAAAGGCATCGAGATCAATTATCGCAATGTCGCGCTCGACAATGTTCTGGAGCGTTTGAAACAGGCAGGCCTGTCGCTCAAGGACAATGCGACCGATCCTTATCGCGGCATCTTCGCCAGCGCGACCGGCGAAATCCTGCTGGAACGGGACCGCACTCGTATGCGGGTTGTGACGCCGCGGACCGAGGCACTGGCCTTCGCCGACCTGAAGGATAGTCTGACGCTTGGGCAATTGACGCTCAGCCATGCCGAAGGGCGCGGCCTTGTCTCCGTATCGGCGCTTGATACGCAACCCTTGGCAACCAGCGAGAAGATGCTGGTGATTTTCGCGACCGATGCCCGCAATACCGGCATGCGCTTTCGCGACGATGCGCAAAAGGAGATCGAGGATTGGGGGCGCCTGCCGGTGACATTGCTGCGCAACCGCGTCGATTTTCGGCTTTCGGGTGCTGCTTCGGCTTGGAAATTGTCTACCATCGGTCTCGACGGCAAGGTTCATGCGCCTGTCGCCACCGGCGATGGGCCGGTGGAATTTCGCCTCGATAACGGCGCGGGCGCTGACGGGCCGACGACCTTTTTCCTGCTGGAGCGCCGGTTCAGTCGCTAGGTTTATCGAATATTGGTGGCTTTTGGATCAGACAGCTATTGGAAGTCAGTAACCAGCCTGCTCCAGCTTTCGCCCGCAAGTCCGCCGATGAAGATATCGTTGTGGTCCAGCGCATTCACGACACCGGGATTGGCTGTCACCACGCAGACATTGGCTTTCAGGCGGAAGAACATGACCGATTGCTGCGAAAGTGCACCGAGAAAACGCGGATCGGCGCGGCCTTGCGCCGCGATATGGCCCGCCTCCTGCAAATGCGACAGCATGACCTCGACAACGGCCTGCTCCCGGGTCTTGAGAGCCAGAACGCTGAGCACGTCGGCCATCCCGTTTGCGCGGGCGTAATAGCAGAAGAAGCCGAGAGGCTCGTCACCTTTGCCGGAAACCGAACACAAGCGGAGTTCGCCCGCGGCGCGGTTGTCGCTAGCGAGCTTGAGAATCCAGTGCAGATCCTGTTCCGTCCATGCCGGATAGGCGTCGTAGGTTGGCAGGAACTGGCGGATCAGGCCGATCGCTTCGCTCTGATTGATCTCGCGCACGGTCAGTTTGCCATTGGTGGAGTTGCGCAATTTGGGCAGCGGCACCAGCGAATCCAAAAGCTTTCCAACTTTTGCCGCAGGCCAGCCGCGCAACGCCGCACGGCGCTCGGCAACAAACTGGGCTACATAGCTCGCACCACGGAAAATCCGCGTCCATGCCAGACCATGCGTGTCGAGCGTGATGCCGCCAACTGCACTGAAATGGCGCATGCTGACGGGCGCCGCACTATCGCTGAATGAAAAATCATTGGGGCGCGCGCGCAAGGTGAGCGTCAGTTCGGCGGCACCGCGCGGCGAGCCGCCGGGGCGCATCATATAGGCGCAGAGCAGCCGTCCCATGACGATCTTGCCGCCGACATGATACGGGATCGGCAAGACGCAGAGCGTACTGTCGATCTCGCCCTTGCTGTCTTCATGCACGATGCTGCACAGATCTGCATCGTAATAGGGGTTTTCGAAGAAAACATGCCGGAAATACTGGTCGAAACTCTCGCTGTGAGAGGTCGATTTGGGACGAAAAACCTGGGTAAACAATTCGCGCACAGCGGGTATGTCATCGACACGCATCGGGCGAACCCGCTGTGTCTTTGTTTCCGCGACAGATATGCTCCCCACTTTACCCTGCCCCTCTGCCCGGGCGGACCGGGCTTAGACTTGAACCTCTTTCCTTGCAGCTGCTTCGCGGCTTCTTTTGACGAGGTAGAAGACGCAGCACCACGAAGCCAACACGATACATATTTCAATAAAGTAAATGGCGGTGAAAGTGCCGGTGATCGGCGCATACCAGGTGGCTGCAGCCAGCAGCGGCGCACCCAGGATATTGCCGACATTCAGCACCGCAGTACGATAGGTATGCTGGCTGGCCGCACCGAGCAAATCCACCGCAATCGACCAGAGCGCGACGAAGATCGTGATCCAGCACAGCGTGCGGCAGAAAGCGATCAGCGTCGTGTATTCCTTGCCGAATAAGAGTGGGAGATAGGGCGCGGCGATGAAGACGACCAGTGAGGTCAGCGTTCCGATCAAAAGCGAAGCGCCGAGAAGGCGCAGCGTGATCGGCAAGGCATGGTGAATGCCGTTGGCGCTGGCTTGTGACAGGCGCGGATAGACGAGACGGTTCATCGCATCGATGGTCAGCATGCTGCTGTCGACGATGCGGCGCGTGACGCCATAGCTGCCAACTATGCTGGGCGCGACGAGCGCGCCGAGAATGAGCAAATCGGCGTTCTGGCGGACTGCACGGAAGATGAATTGTGAGGCGAACATGATGCCGAGGCGGATTTCTTCCCGCACGATGCGGTATTGCGGCGCGCCGAGCCTGCGGAGAAACCATGCATAGGCGACGAGCACCAGCACATGGCAGGCAAACTGCCAGTAGGCCCATTCCACGACGCTCGAGATATTGAAGATCAGGCAGGCGACCACGGCTGCGATGGTGCGCGCCACGGCAAAGCCGACCACTGAGAGGTTCGCGGAAACGAAATCTGTATGGGCGATATAGATCTGTTCGACCAGAAGAATGGCGCGCACAAGCACGATATTGGTGACGAGCAGGAAAAACATGCCGAGATAATTGCTGGCGAATTCCGGGACGGATTCAAGCCAGAACGGCAACAGGATCATACCGAGGATCACGAGCACGATGCCGCTCGTCACGATCAGGATGATATTGTGCCCAAGCATGGCGGGATAGATGTCGGGATTTTGCGCCACGCGCCGCACGAGACATTCAGCGCCGCCAAGCCCGCAAATGTAGTTTGCGATGGCTGTGATTGCCATCACGGTCACGAAAAGCCCGAACTCGTGCGATCCCAGATAGCGCGCCAGAATGGCAAAAGTCAGCAGCTGCGCGACATTGGCTGCGAAGAGACTGCCGCTTGATGCGGCGTAGGACAACAATGTGGGCCAATAGCGTTTTAACATTTCATACTGCGAACTTAAGAGAGTCATTTGAACGGCATTATCTGTCGGTGCCAGCTTCGCGCTTCGATCCAACCCGGCATGGGTTTATCAAAAGGACCTTTTCCCTCTCCCGACCTACTCTATGTTTTCTGTCAGATGTAGCCTTGAAATATGAACCCTAACTGAACAGGTCATGTATTTTCCAGTTCTATCGCGCATTGCGGCCCAATAGTTGTGATTAACCAATTTTTTTAATCTTCTCATATAAGGAGTAGAGAGACGGTTTTTCCCGCGATCAGGGTAACCATAGGCCAAGGCAACCATAGGATCGATCGATGTACACCTTGCGTGACCTTGCTTCGAAGGCTCAGCTACCGCGTGATGAAACGCGCGGCGCAGAGACGCTCGAGCAATGGAACCAGGCTTTGACGCAGAACCATGCGCCATCCTATCCGCGGGCAGCGTCTGTCTCGGCGCCTGCTTCCGGGCCAGTTCCCGAGGAGGCCGTTGCCGACAGGCCGTCAGCACCGCATCTGGAACAACCTGACGCAAAAGCATCCGGTGACGGGCTCATGCTGCCGGAAATCGATCTCTGGGCGGCACTGGAATGGGTGCGCGCCCGCTGGATATGGATTGTCATTCTGGCCGTTGCCGGTGCGCTGGCGGGCCTTGCCTATGGCATGACGGCCAAGCCGCGCTATACGGCCTATACGGATATGCTGGTGCCGCCATCCGGTTTGCAGCTGCTGCCCAACGATATTTATGCCCAGAGCCTCCAGGCCGACAGCCAGATTCTCGACATTGAAAGCAAGATGAAAATGCTTGTGTCGGGCAATGTGCTGCGTCGCGTCGTGCAGAACCTCAATTTGCAGAACGATGCCGAATTCGTTCCGCCGCCAGCGAGTTTCGATCTGCGTGCGCTGCTGGGTCTTGGCAAGCCGAAGGACCCATCGGACGACACACTGACGGCTGTGCGCGCTTTGTCGCAGCGTATCGTCGTGACTCGTCCCGAACGGTCCTATCTCGTGACGATTGGCGTCTGGACCGACAATCCCGAAAAATCCGTCAAGGTTGCCGATGCGCTGGCGCAGTCGTTCCAGGAAGAAGTTGCCGAAGCTGATGCCGATGGTGCAGGTCGTGCTGCCGCCGCATTGTCTGAACGCCTGACCTCCTTGCAGAAAGCTGCCACGGACGCCGAAGAAAAAGTTGCCGCTTTCCGTCGCGCGCATGGGCTTCAGACAACCGGTGGCGAACTGGTCAGCGCCCAGTCCATGGCGCAGATCAACACCAAGCTGCTCGATGCCAAATCACGCCAGACGGATGCCAGCACTCGTTACAATGAGCTGACCCGCGATACGGGCAGTCCGGTCGGTCCGGCAAGCACGCTGCAATCGCCGACCATGACCAATCTGCGCAGCCAGTATGCGACGCTGAAGCAGCGCTACGATGCGCTGACCATGACCTACGGTCCGCGTTATCCGGAACTCATCAATACGCAGCGCCAGATCGCCGGGCTGGAGCAGCAGATCGCCGCCGAACGCTCGCGCATCCTGCAATCGGCAAAGGTCGATCTGGATCAGGCCAATGCGGTTGTCAATGCGCTCAATGCGCAGGCCGCAACCGCGCGCTCGGCTGTGGCGCTCGACAATGATGCGCAGGTGCAGTTGTCCGATCTCGAACGCGACATGACCGCCAAGGTTTCGATCTACAACACATTCCTGACGCGCTCGACCGAAACACATCAGCGCCAGCAGCTCGATGCCACCAATATCCGCGTGATCTCCACGGCAATCCCGCCCGTCAGCCGTAGCTGGCCACCGCGCACCGTGCTGCTCGGCGCAGGCGGTGGCTTTGTCGGCATGGGTCTCGGTGTGGCGCTCGCGCTTGCTCTGGGTTACCTTGGCGCATGGCGGAGAAATCGGGAGAGCCGTGTCTGATCTCGCTTCACATCGGCGTGTCGCGGCCCCTGCACCAATCAAGGCGCAGGCCCATGATCTGACGTCGGTGTCGTCATCCTTCGGCGCCGCTCTCTTTCTCATCATGATTTTGTTTCTGTGGGTCGGGATCAGTCCTTACCCCGGAACCAGTGCTGAAATCGGCGCGAGCGCTTCGGCGGGTCAGTCGAACCTGCTGAACCAGCTGATGACGCTGACAATTTCCCTGGGCTTTCTTGCCTGCGGCCTGAGCAATCCTCTGCGCAAGACCATTCTTCAGCCGCGTGTGCTGCTGGTGACCCTGTTCATCTGGATGTTCGTGACGGCCATTCTCTCGGCTCATCCCAGCATCGCAAGCCGCAAGGTGGTGCTGTCGATCCTGACGGCGCTCAACGCCAGCATATTCCTGTTGTTGCCACGCTCTGAAAACCAGATGGCGCGCCTGTTGCTGATCGGCTCGTTCATCACGCTCGGATTTGCCTATTTCGGCGTTATCTTTCTGCCGAGCAGGGCGATCCATCAGGGCACCGACGTGCTGGAGCCAATGCTGGCAGGCGCGTGGCGCGGACATTTTCCGCACAAGAATGCGGCTGCGGCAGCACTGGTGCTGCTCAGTTTCTTCGGGCTTTATGGCTGGCAAAAGGGTTACCGCAAAGCCGGTGGGCTTGTGGTGGTGCTGTGTGTTTTCTTCCTGCTGCATACGGGCGGCAAGACATCGACGGCCATGCTTCCCTTCATCGCCTTCATGTCGCTCATCTTCATGCACTGGCGCTGGACACGCATTCCAATTGCCATCGGCGGGGTGGCTGCGTTCAATTTTGTGGCCGTGGGTGCTGCGGTTTCCGACCCCATCCGCCAGCTCATCACAAGCCTTGGTATTGACGCGACATTTACCAACCGCGCCGATATTTGGCGCATAGCCTTTTCAGCAGTCGCTAAAAAGCCGATATTTGGCTACGGGCTGGACTCGTTCTGGAAGACACCGGAAATGGTCTATGCCGGGGGAGGCGGGGCGACATGGGCAGTCGCAGCTTTCAACGCGCATAAAGCCTATCTGGATATGATGATCAATGCGGGTGTGTTTGGCCTGATCCTTATGCTGATCTGGCTGATGATCCTGCCGCTACGTTATATCAGGGCAGCCGAAGCGACTGGGAATGATCCTGCATTGACGCTTCTGTTCAGCCGTCTGTGGTTATACGGCCTCTATGCATCCTGCATGGAAAGCACGTTTTTCCAGAACGGCAGCTCTGTTTGGTTTTGTTTGATGATTGCCATTTTCGGCATGCGTCTTCAGGCGAAGGCGCGACTTGTGGCTTAAAGCACATCCCGAAAAGTGCGAAGCGGTTTTCGGACAAGATGTGCGTTACAAACATTGAGAGCGCCGATCTGATCCTATCAGATCGAAACGCGCTCTGAGCTTTTTGGGGCAAAGGCTTGGTAAAAACATGGGACAGGACAGAGTTGGGGAACAGGACAGATTGGGCTGGGCAAGGGCACGTTTGGACCGGCTGAACAACAGATTGCATGACGCGCTGAGCCGCAGTTTTCCGCTGCGACCATTTCCGCTTCCGAAGGATCGGCGGATCATCAGTTTCACATTCGATGATGTTCCCGATACCGCCGAAAGTGCGGGCGCGAAGATACTGGAACAATACGGCTTTCACGGCACGTTTTATATTGCCGGTGGTCTGGTTGGTTCCGTCGAGGCGCATCGGCAACTGATCACGGAAGAGGGCCTCCGCAGGCTTGCACAGGCCGGGCACGACATTGGCTGCCACACATTTGCGCATTGGAATGTGCCCTCGGTCGGCATGCGCGATCTTGCTGCAGATCTTGATCGCAATCACGCTTATTTGGGCGAGATCGAACCGGATCGGGTCGGACGGCGCAATTTCGCCTATCCCTATTGCGCGTCGTCGGTGTTGTCGCGCGGCCTGTTTTCCGACCGCTTCGCGACCTGCCGCAGCGGCGGCGAGCGCATCAATCGCGACGCGGTCGATCTGGCCTTTCTGGAAGCCGTCGAAATACGGCAGCCGGAGCATCATGCGGAACAATTGACCCGCTGGATAGACGATCTTGTCGCAAGTCCGGGCTGGTTGATCTTCTATACGCATGATATCAGCGATAGGCCGACACCGTTCGGTTGCACGCCGGAAACCTTCGAAAAGCTGGTTTCCCATGCGGCGCAGAGCGGCGTTGAGGTACTGTCGGTACGCGATGCGCTGGCTCATATCGGAGCAGATGGAGGTGCTCCCTGATGAAAGCAGCCGATCCGGATCACCGCTTGCTGGCGATCAATAATTATTTTTACCGGCGCGGCGGGGCTGAGGCGGTTTTTCTCGACCATATCAAGCTCTTTTCCGACATTGGCTGGGAGACGGCTCCCTTTGCCATGCAGCATCCGGACAATTTCGCTTCCGACTGGTCATCCTATTTCGTGTCCGAAATCGAATATGGGCGCGAGAGCGGCCTCCTCACCAAAGTGGCGCAGGCGGGCAAGATCATCTATTCATGGGAAGCACGCGACCGCATCAAGGCGCTGATCGAGCGTTTCCGGCCAAGCGTCGCCCATGCCCATAATGTCTATCACCACCTGTCGCCCTCGATCTTTCCCGTGTTGAAAGCGGCGGGCGTGCCGACTGTCATGACCGCGCATGACCTGAAGCTCGCATGCCCGGCCTACAAGATGCTGTCGCATAACCAGATCTGCGAGCGCTGCAAGGGCGGGCGCATCTACAATGTCGCGCTCCATAAATGCATCAAGGATTCGACGGCGCTGAGCGGGCTGGTTTTCGTGGAAACCGCCATCCATCGCACGCTCGGCCTTTATCGCAATACGCTCGACCGCATCGTGGTGCCGAGCCGGTTCTATATATCGAAGCTGATCGAATGGGGCTGGCCGGAGGAAAAGCTGGTCTATATCCCGAACTTCGCGCAGACCGACAATCTCGAACCCTTTGAGCATGAGGGCGATTATTTCGCCTATGTCGGGCGTCTCGCGCCTGAAAAGGGGATCGGCACGCTGATCCGCGCGGCGGCGATTTCCGGGCAGAAGCTGATCGTGGCCGGGACAGGACCGGAGGAGCAATCCTTGCGCACGCTGGCCGCAGAAACCGGCGGCGATGTTTCCTTTGCGGGCTATGTCTCGGGCGAGCGGCTGCACCGGCTGATCGGCGAGGCCAAGGCGCTGATCCTGCCATCGGAATGGTATGAAAATGCGCCGATCAGCATTCTGGAGGCCTATGCGCTTGGCGTGCCGGTCATCGGCGCGGATATTGGCGGTATTCCCGAAATGATCGTGCCGGGTGAAACCGGCATGGTGGCCAGAACGGGCGATGCCGAAGACCTTGCCCGCGTCATGAGCGAAGCCGCCAGCCTGACGCCGCAAGCGCGGCGCAAGATGGGGCGTCTGGGCCGCACATGGGCAGGACAGGAATTCTCGCCGGAAGCTTACCGGAACCGGACACTGGAACTTTACGCGGAACTGGGAGCGCTTTGATGGGACAAGGGGCTAAAAAGCGACGCGTCATGATGCTCGGCCTGCGCGGCATACCCAATGTGCAGGGTGGCGTGGAACGTCATGTCGAAGAACTGGCCCGTCTTTACATCGCCAAGGGTTGGGATGTGGAAGTGGTGGGCCGCAGGCCCTATCTCGACCGGAAGCAGCCCTATGTCTGGGAAGGCGTGAAGGTCACGCCGATCTGGGCGCCGACTTCGATGAAGTTCGAAGCCATCGTGCATACATTTCTCGGTGTGCTGCGGGCCGGTTTCACGCGCCCCGACATTCTGCATATTCACGCCATCGGCCCCGCGCTGGTGACGCCGCTTGCGCGGCTCTTCGGTTTGCGGACCGTCGTGACCCATCATGGCTTCGACTACAACCGCCAGAAATGGGGACGGTTAGCGCGCACGACATTGAAGCTTGGCGAAAAATGGGGAATGCGCTTTGCAAGCGCCCGCATCGCCGTCTCCAACGATATCGCGAAAACGGTTGAGCAACGCTATAACGTTCCCGTCACCTTCATCCCGAACGGCGTCACCCTGCGGGAACCCAGCCGCGATCCGAGCTGGCTGGAAAAGCATGGGCTTGCTCCCAGCCGCTATATCGCGCTGGTCGCCCGTATTGTGCCGGAAAAACGCCAGCTCGATCTGATCGAAGCCTTTGCCAAGCTCTCCGATCCATCGCTGAAACTGGCTCTGATCGGCTCGGCTGAATACACCGCCGACTATGCCGGAGAGGTTCGCGCCCGCGCCGAGGCTGTGCCGGGCGTGGTGCTGACCGGCGCATTGCAGGGTGAGGAATTATCCGCGCTTTTCAGTCAGGCTGGGCTTTTCGTGCTGCCATCGAGCCACGAAGGCATGCCCATCGCACTTCTGGAGGCCATGGGCTACGGGCTCAATGTGCTGGCCAGCGACATCACAGCCAATATGGAAGTCGGACTGCCCGACGACGATTATTTCCCGCTCGGCGATATCGACGCGCTGAAAAACGCACTGCGCCGCAAGACTGATAACCCGCTGACGGCTGAACAGTCGCAGCAACTCATCGACTGGATCGCCCGCGACTATAGCTGGGACGGCATCGCGGACCGGACGCTGAAGGTCTATGAGGAGGGGAATAAGTGAGTAGGGCAGTAGGGCAGTATGTGATCGGAATAGGGTACAGGCAAAGAAAAAGGGAGCTGCCGACGATATCGTCAGACATACTCCCTTATTCCCTTACTCACCTATTCCCTTAGATCAGCGTGCCCGGCGCCGTTCTGCCGTTGGCTGGAAAGCCATACGCGAGTGGTACTTGCAATAAGGGCTGGATTCGCAGGATTCACTGCCGCAGAAGTGGAAATCCTCGTTCAGCGGATCACCAATCGGCCACTTGCAGGTGCGTTCGCTGAGCTGCAACAGGGTGAGGCGGCGCGAAATAGGCACCACGACATCCGAAGCCGGCTTGATGACGGTCTCGGTCACCACTTCAGCGGCATATTCCATCTGCAGCGCCGTTGCGCCGACCGTCTTGGTAACGGTTGCCGTGCGCATCGTCGTCGTATGGGTGGTATGCGTGCTGCCGCCCGTATGCTGCGTCACAGGACGCGGCGCTGCTGCAACCGTATTCACTTTCTTGCTGCGTGGAGCAGCGGTCGTCGTCTTACCGCGACCTGAAAGCTTCAGACGGTGCACTTTGCCGATCACTGCATTGCGGCTGACGCCGCCAAGCTGTGCAGCGATCTGGCTTGCGCTCAAGCCTTCGCTCCACAGTTTCTTCAGTAGTTCAACGCGTTCGTCTGTCCAGTTCATCGCCCTGGGCTCCAATCATTTTCGTTATCCGGAATCCACCAGTGTTCCCGGATTGCTCCAGGCGCAAACACCATATCTATCCGGGTGACTAGGTCCGCCGCACGAAATGTAGCTTTTTTCTTTAAAGAGAAACTACATTACCGGATGACTCCATGACAAGGGATAGCCCTGTCAGGCAGATTCCATTTTTAGGGTTTTCCCCAACTTGGGTGGCAAAGACGGTTTTTCTTTGGTCCTGTGGTGCATTTTTGAACACCTGGGAGAGAGAAGCCGCCGCACGAACCCTGTCGTGGAAACTGGGCACTATATATAGGGCGTGCGACGGTCGCGCTACCCCGCTTGCCGAATTGTTGCGGAAAGTCTGATATGCCCATCATGCAAGGCTTGGGCGAAGCTTAGGCAAAGCTCAGACGTGCGGACATAAAATGCATGAACTCATGCGCAAAGATGAGCGACAATCCGGGCTTAGTTTGATTGACATTTTTTTCGCGAGCGCCAATATACGCCCATGAATAATTGTGCCGCCCGGTGGGCGGCTTTTTATTTCGGCAGGCTTTTCACGCGCGAGGCGCATGATCCACCTGCTGCAATCCTGTGATGACCGGCCGGAGAGAGGGTCGGATTATCGCTCAAAATGGCAAAGGCTGACAGTCCGTTTTCCTCGGATATGCAGCATTTAGAAGGGCTTATGGAGGCCTGATTGCAATGACCGACGCTACGACCGTGCAACCGCTTTACGACACCTATAATCGTGCGGCTCTGCGCTTCGAGCGAGGTGAGGGCATCTGGCTGATCACCGAAACCGGCGAGCGCTATCTTGATTTTGCGGCTGGCATCGCGGTGAACTCCCTTGGCCATTCGCATCCACATCTGGTCGAAGCCCTGAAAAATCAGGCTGAAAAGCTGTGGCATCTGTCCAATCTTTATGAAGTTCCCGGACAGGAAAAGCTCGGCCAGCGTCTGGTCGACAACACATTTGCCGACAAGGTCTTCTTCACCAATTCCGGCGCGGAAGCGCTTGAATGCGCGATCAAGACCGCGCGTCGCTATCATTTCGCGAACGGCCATCCGGAGCGTTTCCGGATCATCACCTTTGAAGGCGCATTCCATGGCCGCACGCTTGCGACCATCGCTGCCGGTGGTCAGGCCAAGTATCTCGAAGGTTTCGGCCCTAAGGTCGAAGGCTTCGATCAGGTGCCGTTCGGCGACGAAGCCGCCTTGCGCGCCGCTATTACCGATGAAACCGCCGGTATCCTGCTTGAGCCCGTGCAGGGCGAGGGCGGTCTGCGCGGCTTCCCGGAAGAATTCATGCGCCTTATCCGTCAGATCTGTGACGACAAGGGCCTGCTGATGATCCTTGATGAAGTCCAGACCGGCGTTGGCCGTACCGGCAAGCTGTTTGCCCATGAATGGTCGGGCGTCACGCCGGACATCATGGCTGTGGCCAAGGGTATTGGCGGCGGTTTTCCGGTTGGCGCCTGCCTTGCGACGGCTGAAGCCGCCAAGGGCATGGTTGCCGGTGTGCATGGCACGACCTATGGCGGCAATCCGCTGGCTATGGCTGTCGGTAATGCCGTGCTGGATGTCGTGCTGTCTGACGGTTTCCTGGAAAATGTTCAGGCCACCGCGCTTGTCATGAAGCAGGGCCTTGCCTCGATCATCGACCGGTTCCCGAATGTGGTTTCCGAAGTTCGCGGTCGCGGTCTCCTGATGGGCATCAAGTGCGTTGTTCCGAACACCACGCTCATTCAGGCGCTGCGTGACGAGCATTTCCTGAGCGTTGGCGCTGGCGATAATGTCGTTCGTCTGCTGCCGCCGCTGGTCACGACGCCGGAAGAAGCCCGTGAGGCGCTGAACCGCATCGAAATGGCCGTGGAACGGCTTTCCGTCGCAAATCCGATCAGCAAGACGGCGTAATCATGGCTCAGGATAACGGTATCAAGCACTTCCTCGATCTGTCTTCCGTCCCGGGAAGCGAATTGCGCTCCATCCTTGAGGACGCCAAGGTGCGCAAGGCGCGCCTGAAGGCAGGCGAGATTGAAAAGCCATTTGCCGGCAAGGTGCTGGCGATGATTTTCGAAAAACCGTCGACACGCACCCGCGTGTCGTTCGATGTGGGCATGCGCCAGCTCGGCGGTGAAACGCTGATGCTCACCGGCTCGGAAATGCAGCTCGGCCGCAGCGAAACCATCGCTGATACGGCGAAGGTCCTGTCGCGCTATGTGGATGCGATCATGATCCGCACCACATCGCATGACCGTATGCTGGAACTGGCCGAATATGCGACCGTTCCCGTCATTAATGCATTGACCGACGACACCCACCCTTGTCAGATCATGGCCGACGTTCTTACATATGAGGAACATCGCGGCTCGATCAAAGGCAAAACCTTTGCCTGGATGGGGGACGGCAACAACGTCCTGCATTCGCTTGTGGAAGCCGCGGCGCGGTTTGACTTCAACGTCAATATCGCGACGCCGGAAGGCAGTGAGCCAAACCAGCACTTTATTGACTGGGCCAGGGCGCATGGTGCGGACATCATGTCTACGACAGACCCGGAGAAAGCGGCAAGCGGTGTGGATTGCATCGTGACCGACACCTGGGTTTCGATGGGGCAGGAAGACCGCGCCCGTGGACACAATGTGTTCATGCCCTATCAGGTCAATGCAAGGCTGATGGCACAAGCTGATCCGAAGGCGCTCTTCATGCATTGCCTGCCTGCGCATCGCGGGGAGGAAGTGACCAACGAAGTGATCGACGGGCCGCAATCGGTCGTGTTCGACGAAGCCGAAAACAGGCTCCACGCCCAGAAGGCCATTCTGGCCTGGTGCTTGCAAGGCGCGTGATTGGAGTTTTCTGTGGCTGAGGATACCAGCAACATTCATATCGAAGCCGAAAACGGCCAGTCGGGTCCCAAGCTCGATCTGGGTGATTTCGGCTTTGCAGGCGACAATGCGGTCGTGCCCTTCCAGGTGGAAGGGCTCGATGTGCGCGGTCGCGCGGTTCAGCTTGGCACGAGCATCGACGCCATTCTGAAACGCCATAAATATCCCGAGGAAGTGGCCCGCCTGCTGGCTGAGGCGACGGTTCTGACTGTTTTGCTCGGCACTTCGCTCAAATTCGAAGGCAAGTTCATCTTCCAGACCCAGTCCGACGGTCCGGTGGACATGCTGGTGGTGGATTTCAGCACGCCGCATGCGGTGCGCGCCTATGCGCGTTTCGATGATGAGCGCCTGAAGGATGCCATCGCCGCTGGCAAGACAGAGCCGGAAGAGCTGCTCGGTCGCGGCACGCTGGCCTTCACGGTGGATCAGGGCGCCTATATGCAGCGCTATCAGGGCATCGTGGCGCTTGACGGCTCGACGCTGGAAGAAATCGCGACGACCTATTTCCGCCAGTCGGAACAGATCCCGACCGATCTGAAGCTCAGCGTCGCCAAGCTGGTCGAACGGGGTGCCGATGGCAAGCTCGTCGAACAATGGCGCGCTGGCGGACTGATCATCCAGTTCCTGCCGGAATCGGAACTGCGCGCGCGCATTCCCGATCTGCCGGGCGGGGACGGCGACGAAAATGAAGCCGTGCATCATCCGGTGGATGACGCCTGGGATGAGGCGCGGTCGCTGGTTGGAACCATCGAAAGCTCGGAACTGACCGATCCGACGATTGGCTCTGAACGGCTGCTCTATCGCCTGTTCCATGAACGCGGCGTGCGCGTCTTCAACGCCATCAAGGTGGTGGACGAATGCTCCTGCTCGCGTGAGAAAATCCAGGGTGTTCTCGCCGGTTTCACCGCCGAGGAAATTCAGGACAGCATTGAGAACGGCAAGGTTTCGGTGACCTGCGAATTCTGCTCGACCAGCTACGAGTTCGATCCCGCGCTGTTTGCGAAGTAATGAATGAGAATAATGAAAAGCCGGGGCGGTTCAGGAGAGCCGCCCCGGCTTTTCTATGTCTTGTGATGCAGTTGCGGCTCGGCTTGGCTTAATTCAGCGTGCGGCGCTGCTCGGGCACATCCAGCGAGAAAGCCGGAATATCCACTTCGAATGTGTTGCCGGTCGGATTTTGCATCTGATAGCGGCCAACCATCACGCCGGACGATGTGGTCAGCGGGCAACCGGACGAATACTGGAACGAGTCACCCGGATCGAGAACAGGCTGTTCGCCCACGACACCGGCGCCGCGTACTTCCTCAACGCGGCCATTGGCGTCGGTAATCTGCCAGTAGCGCGAGCGCAGCTGCACCGTATCGGATGAATTATTGGCGATAGTAATGCGATAACCCCAGACATAGCGATTGTCTTCGGGAGCCGACTCTTCTTCCAGATAAAACGGCTCAACCGTTATTTCGATCCCCTGCGTCACCGCCCTATACATCGCATCCGCCTTTATCATGTGCCTGATGTCCACCTATCGCCAAAGTTGCGTTGGAGGTCAACGCGAAGCGGTAATCTGGACAGGGTCAGCGAGGTAGATTTTCTGCGTTTGGATCGTTCTTGCGGGGGATTGCAGCGAAAAGGTCACATTTTTTAAGACGAAACACCGTCTTTTACATGATCCCGAGATGCTTCAGGATGAAAATGGACAGAAATCGAGCTGATTATCCGGCCCGATTCCATTGAGCCGGATAATCAATTTATGTGGGTTTAGCGAACCGCTGCCTTCAGCGCTTCTTCGACGTCTTCCAGGAGATCGTCGGTGTCTTCAAGGCCGACCGAAATGCGCAGCACGCCATCGGAAATACCCAGCTCGGCCTTGGCCTCATCGCTGAGGTTCTTGTGCGTCGTGGTGGCCGGATGGGTGATCAGGCTCTTGGCATCGCCCAGATTGTTGGAGATGCTGAACACCTGTAGCGCGTTTTCGAACTTGAATGCAGCATCCTTGCCGCCTTCCAGTTCCAGCGCGATCAGGGTCGAACCGCCCGTCATCTGCTTGGCGATGATATCCGCCTGCGGATGGTCGGCGCGGCCCGGATAGATGACGCGCTTGACGCCCGGCTTGCCTGCGAGAACATCGGCAACGGCAGCCGCCGACTGCGTCATCTGGCGCACGCGCACGGACAGCGTTTCCAGACCCTTCAGCATGATCCACGCATTGAACGGGCTCATGCCGGGGCCGGTGTGGCGGTAATAGTCCTGAAGCGTGGTCTCGACCCATTCGCGGTCCGACAGCACGATGCCGCCAAGGCAGCGGCCCTGACCGTCAATATGCTTGGTGGTCGAATAGACGACGATATGCGCGCCAAGCTCCAGCGGCTTCTGGTAAAGCGGGGTCGCAAACACATTGTCGACGATGAGCTTCGCACCGGCTTCATTGGCCACCTGGGCCACGGCGGCGATGTCGATGATTTCGAGCGTCGGGTTCGACGGGCTTTCGAGGAACATCACCTTGGTGTTCGGGCGAACGGCGGCTTTCCAGTTTGCGATATCCGAGCCGTCGATGATCGAGATTTCCACGCCATAGCGCGGCAGCAGGGTCTCGACGATATAACGACACGAGCCAAACACGGCGCGCGCGGAAATCACATGATCACCCGCCTGCACCTGGCACAGAATGGCGGCGGCGACAGCAGCCATGCCGGAAGCCGTGGCACGGCCTTCCTCGGCACCTTCCAGCGCGCACATGCGCTTTTCGAACATGTCCGTGGTGGGGTTGGCATAACGCGAATAGATGAAACCCGGATTTTCGCCCTTGAAGCGCGCTTCGGCAGCTTCGGCATCGGGATAAAGGAAACCCTGCGTGAGGAACATCGCTTCCGACATTTCGGCGAAACCGGAGCGGAGCGAACCGGCGTGCACGAGCTGTGTCGCGGGGCGGAACTTGCGGGTAGTCTCAGTCGTCATTTTTCCAACCTGTCAAAAGCTGGTCGGCCGGGACGCCCAAAAGCGTTTAGTGGCATCTCGGCGGCCAATAAAAAACCGGCCCAAAAGGCCGGTAACGAACCGCGGCCCTTTTTAGCGAATTCTTTAACGTGGCTGCAAGCCGGCCGGCCAAATCACCACGGAACACATTTTCATTATGCCTGTTGTGCAAGGTCGTCAATGCTAGAAGAACCAGATTCGCGGAAAAGCCTGCCTCGTTGGTTTGCGATTGGCTTCGATTCCTGCGGAAAACCCCGTTTCTCCGGGTGCGAAGGGTTGGCATCGGGCCTTTGAGTGGTCAAAGGTCTTTTGAAGAATTGCTCAGACTATGGAGTACGAGGTCGATGGCGCTAAGAGATGCGGGAATTCTGGCGGATGCGGATATCGCTGCGCTGTTCGAAAGCGGTTTGCTGGCTTCGCCGCGTCCATTGGATGCCGACCAGATCCAGCCTGCGAGCCTCGATCTTCGCCTTGGCGCAAAGGCCTATCGTGTTCGCGCCTCCTTCATGCCGGGTCCGGGCACGCCGGTCATCGACAAACTCGAGCGCCTCAAGCTGCACGAGATCGACCTGACCGCAGGCGCGGTTCTCGAAACCGGCTGCGTCTATATCGTGCCACTGTTGGAAAGCCTTTCACTGTCGCCGGAACTGTCGGCTTCCGCCAATCCGAAAAGCTCGACCGGTCGTCTCGATATCTTCACCCGTGTAATTGTCGATGGCGCGCAGGAATTCGACAAGGTGCCCGCCGGTTACAAGGGCCCGCTTTATCTGGAAGTCAGCCCGCGCACATTCCCGATTGTTGCGCGCACCGGTTCGCGCCTGTCGCAGATCCGCTTCCGCAAGGGCCGTGCCCAGCTGGATGAGGCGGAACTGGCCGCGCTGCACGATTCCGAGACGCTGGTGGCTGCTGAAATGCCGAATATTTCCGGTGGTGGCATTGCGCTTTCCGTCGATCTTTCCGGTGGCCCGGACAGGCTGATCGGCTATCGCGGCAAGCACCACACCGGGGTTGTCGATGTGGACAAGCGCGCCGCCAATGATGTGCTCGATTTCTGGGAGCCGATCTATGATCGCGGCGCGCGCGAACTGGTGCTCGACCCGGATGAATTCTATATCCTCGTCTCGCGTGAAGCCGTGCATGTGCCGCCGCTCTACGCCGCGGAGATGACGCCTTTCGATCCGCTGGTCGGTGAGTTCCGCGTTCATTATGCGGGCTTCTTCGATCCGGGCTTCGGCCATAGTGCTGCTGGCGGCACGGGCAGCCGCGCGGTTCTCGAAGTGCGCAGCCATGAAGTGCCGTTCATTCTGGAACATGGCCAGATCGTCGGTCGCCTTGTCTATGAGCATATGCTGAACCGCCCGAAGGCGCTTTACGGCACCGATCTTGGTTCCAACTATCAGGCGCAGCAGTTGAAGCTTTCCAAGCATTTTCGTTGACGGCACGAGTAACTCCGCGCAGATATGTGACAAGGGCGGAGGAGAGCGACTGACGTGGCAAACGGAACGGGATTGGATACAAGCCGAAGGCCGGATTTACAAAACGCGCAAGGCGAAGCTCAGCCACGCAGGCTGTCGGTTGGCATTGTCGCGCTGCCGGGTTTTACGCTGACGGCGCTGAGCCTGTTCCTCGATCCCTTCCGTCTGGCTGCCGATGATCGTGACAAGAGCCGCCAGATCCGTTGCGCCTGGAAAATCTGCACGCTGTCCGGCGATCCGGTTGCGTCCAGCTCCGGCATGGTGATCGAGCCGACGGCTCCCATCGGCGAACTTGACGAATGCGATTATGTCGCCGTCGTCGGCGGGGTGCTTGCCCAGTATCGTCCGCGCCAGCAGGCATTGATCGATCTCATCAAGCGCGCCGACAAGCGCGGCAAAACCGTGGTGGGGCTGTGCACCGCCGCTTTCCTGCTTGCCGAGGGGAGCCTGCTTGAAGACCGCAATTGCTGTGTGAATTGGTTCCACCGCGACGATTTTCTCGACCTGTTCGACGGCTATACCGCGGACACGACCAGCCTTTTTCACCGCAGCGGGCGGCACTATACCTGCGCGGGCGGGCTGGGAGCGGCGTCGCTGGCTCTCTCCATCATCCAGAACGAGATTTCCGAAGAACTGGCGCGCAAGAGTGCGTCGATCCTGATGATCCCTTACGAGCTGGTGCGCTCCGAGCAGCCAGCGCTCAGCTTCAACGGCGTGCGCTCGCCGATGATCCGCAAGGCCATCCGCATTTTCGAGGAAACGCTGGAAGACCCGGTGCCGATGATCGATGTGGCGCGCAGGCTCGGCATTTCGGTGCGGCAGATGGAGCGCGGCTTCCGGCTGGCGCTGGAACGCACGGCCTTCGAAGTGCGCGAGGAACTGCGCGTCAAAAAGGCAAAGGAACTGCTGGCCGAAACAGGATTATCGCTTCTGGAAGTGGCCGTCGCCAGCGGCTTTACCGATACGCGCAGCATGAACCGGTCCTTCTCGCGCCAGAAGCAGAAGGCTCCACGCGATTATCGTAAGCAAAGATAGAGCCTGTTCCAAAAGTCGCCCTGTGTGGCTGCAAATGGCAATTTTCTACGTTCCGGTGCTCACGTACCTTTAAGTACGCTGCGCTCCGGTACTCGAAAATCACCATTTTCGCACACACATGCCGCTTTTTGATTCAGGCTCTTTAGGTTCAGACGCTCAAAACTTGCGGATGTCATCATCACAGCCTATGTCTTGCGCGATGAATCTGTCCGCATGGCGGCAATCGAGACGCAGGAGAGTTGCATGTCTGATGGTGTAAACCGTTTTCTTGGCGATACGCCTGCTCGCATCATTGTCAAACTGGTGCTGATCTCGCTGGTGGTCGGCGTAGTCATGAGCGCTTTCCACTGGACGCCCTATGATATTCTATGGGGCATTCGCGATTTCTTCCTGCGCCTGTGGAATATGGGCTTCTCCGCCGTCGCGCGTTTTGCGGATTATCTCATTCTGGGCGCAGCCGTTGTCATCCCTGCCTTTATTTTGCTCCGTATCCTCAGCTATCGCAAATAGCAGATATTGGCAGCAGGTTAGGAGCATTTCCAGCAAAAGTGCGAAGCGGTTTTGCGTTGGACAATGCGGCAAACAAAGACATTCGGACGATGCAGCAAAAACAAGGATTAATGCTTTCCCGGCGTGGCTTTCTGGTGCTCGCCGGGGGCGCGGTTTCGCTCTCCGCCTTGCCGTTTGACGCGGCTGAGGCGGCGACAAATGTGGTAAGCGCTGGCGATCCTACCGGGCTTTTCAACGCCATCCGCAAGGCAAATGGCCTCTCATTGATGGCGACCGATTCCAAGCTGGAACAGGCTGCGCTTTTTCAGGCGAAGCGCATGGCAAGCTATGGCAAGATTGGCCACAGCGTGGGCTGGGGCAATGGGTTCGTTGCGCGGTTGCGTCAGGCGGGCATTCGCGGGCCAGCGGCAGAAAACGTCGCATCCGGCCAGTCGAGCACCGAGGCGGTGTTTGACGCCTGGATGAAATCGCCCGGTCATCGCAAGAATATGCTCGATCCCACATTCAGCCATTACGGCCTTGCCTGGGCAACGCCGGAAAACAAGCCCAATCGAATTTACTGGGCGATGATGCTCGGTCTCTGATCTCCACAAACTCCTGACAGATAGCTGTCAGGAGCTGCGACAATCTATGGGCCGAATTCTCTGTAGTTTCGAGCGATTCCAGAGTAGACGTTCTCGAACAACAGGCATGAATTCGGGGACAGTTGACTATGGATCAGTCGCAGCGCGTTGGAAGCGTTACGAGGCCGTTCGATGTGACGCATCGCATGGTCATGCTGATCGCTATTCCCATGACACTTGCCGCCGTCACGACGCCACTTCTCGGCCTCGTCGACATGGGCGTGGTCGGCCAGATGGGCAAGGCCGAGCTGATCGGCGGATTGGCCATTGGCGCGCTGGTGTTCGACTTCCTGCTGTCCATGTTCAATTTCCTGCGCTCCGGCACCACCGGTCTGGTGGCGCAGGCCATGGGTGCTGATGACGCCGTCGAAGAACAGGCGATCTTCTGGCGCGCCATCATCATCGCTGTCGCTGCCGGCGTGCTGATGATCCTGACACTGCCGCTGACACTGGCGGCGGCTTCAAGCTTCATGCATCCGACAAGCGCGACCCAGGAAGCCATGGCGACCTATGTGTCGATCCGTATGCTGGCGGCCCCGGTTGCTCTCATCAATTACTCCGTGCTGGGGCTGGTACTCGGGCGCGGGCAGGGGCTGCTCGGCCTTGGCCTTCAGGTTCTGCTCAACGGCATCAATATTGTGCTGTGCATTGTTCTCGGTCTGGAACTCGGCTGGGGTGTGACGGGCGTGGCATGGGCCACGGTCACCGGCGAAACGGTCGCGGCGATTGTCGGCCTTTTTCTGGTGGTCCGGCATTTCCGCAAGGATGCAACCAAGCGCCCGAGCCGCCAGCGCATTTTCCAGAAGGAAGGCATTGTGCGCATGTTCGCGGTCAATCGCGATATCATGATCCGCTCCTTCCTGCTTCTGACCGCTTTTGCCTTTTTCACACGTGCGGGTTCCGATCTCGGACCGGTGACGCTTGCGGCCAATGCCGTGCTGATGAATTTCTTCCTTGTGGCGGGCTTCTTCCTCGATGGCATGGCCGCCGCCGCCGAACAGATCGTTGGGCGGTCCATCGGTGCTCGCTATAGCCCGGCCTTTGTGCGCGGTGCGAAACTGACCTTTGTCTGGGGGCTGGTGATGGCAAGCATCATCGCCTTCGCGCTTCTGGTTTTCGGTGATCCGATCATAGGCCTCTTGTCCAAGGCCGAGGATGTGCATGCCGAGGCGCTCAAATATCTGCCATGGGCCGCACTGACCGGGATGACCGGGCTGCTCGCCTTCCATATGGACGGCGTCTATATCGGGGCCACATGGTCGCGCGACATGCGCAACATGATGTTCCTGTCGCTGGCCTTCTTCATGGCCGTGCTTTATGCCGCAAAGCCCGCGATGGGCAATCACGGGCTTTGGCTGGCGCTCAATCTGTTCCTGTCGGTGCGCGGCATCACGCTTCTGGCGATGCTGCCACGCCGTTACAGGCTGGAATTCACGAGATAATCAGGCAGGCAGCTGACGGGCTGCCCAGTCTTTTGCGTCGCGGTTGCGCAGCTCGGCAATATTGGCAACGCCTTCGCGTTTGACCGCTGCCGACAGCCCACGCAGGATATCACTCGGCAGACCCGGGCCACGATAGATGAGACCCGTATAAAGCTGCACCAGATCTGCTCCGGCCTTGATCTTGGTCAGGGCGGTTTCAGCGCTGTCGATGCCGCCAACGCCGATCAGCGGCATGTCGGGGCCGACGCGCTCACGCATGCGGGCCAGCACCACGGTTGACCGTTCAAACAGCGGCGCACCGGAAAGTCCGCCGGTTTCATCGCGGTTTTCGGCGCTTTTCAGCCCCGTGCGCGACAGGGTCGTGTTGGAAACGATGATCCCGTCCAGCTTCTGCTCGGTGGCCTCGGCGGCGATGTCGTCCAGTTCCTCATCGGCCAGATCAGGCGCGATCTTGAGGAACACGGGGCGCTTCAGCGTGCACATGCTGCCTTCTTCGTTACGCGCTTCCAGCACGCGGCTCAAAAGCTCGCGCAAGCTGTCGCGCGCCTGAAGATTGCGCAAGCCCGGTGTGTTGGGCGAGGAAATATTGACGGTGAAATAGCGCGCCAGCTGGTAGAACCGGCGAATGCCCGCCACATAATCGGCAATGCGATCTTCCGCATCCTTGTTGGCGCCGATATTGACACCGACAATGCCGCTCTTGCCTGCGCGTTGCGACAGGCGCTTGAAAGCCGCTTCGTGGCCCTCATTGTTGAAGCCGAGGCGATTGATGACGGCCTTGTCATCCACGAGGCGGAAAATGCGCGGACGCGGATTGCCGCTTTGCGGGCGCGGCGTGATGGTACCGATCTCGGTGAAGCCGAAGCCGAGCTTCAAAAGCGCATCCGGCACTTCGGCATTCTTGTCGTAGCCGGCGGCCATGCCGAGCGGATTGGGAAACTGCAAGCCCGCAACCTTCACCGACAAAGCGGGGTCGCTCGGCGCGCTGCAGCTGACGAGCCCGGTTTTCAGCCCGGCAATGGACAGGCCATGCGCCTGTTCGGCGTCGAAAGAGAAGAGGGCGCGTCGGCCGAGAGTTTCAAAAAGTCCGCTCATTCGTCTTTCAGCTCCGGGAAAATATGAAGTCCGTCGTCATCGAGCAGCAAGGGCTCGACAGTCACGACCGCATCAAGCGGAAGATCCGCATAGAGATGAGGGAAAAGCGCGCCGCCGCGCGAGGCCTCATATTTAAGGTTTTCACCAAGACGGGTCGCGTCCACGCTCACAAGAACCAAGTTGTTCTGGTTCGCAAAATGCTTAGCCGCTGTTTCGCGCACCTGTGTTGCAGTAGAGAAATGGATATAGCCATCGGCAATATCAACCGGCGCGCCCGTAAAGCTTCCCGCCTTTTCCGCTTGCGCCCAGAGGTCGCGCGGGGCGATCTTGTAGATGATCTTGTTGGTCATGGCTGCTCTCTAGACCGAAATTGTCAGGAAATCAAAGTCTCCAACGTTCGATTTTCGTCGCAAAGCTCCCATATGATGACAGGAAGCCAAAGGGAGATCGGATTATGTCGAACAAAAACACCTTTTTTGCTGCGCGTCCCGTCATCCGCGGTCTGGCGGCGGTGGCTCTGGTCGCGCCGGTTCTGACCGCATCCGGAGCAGTCGCGCAGGAAACTGGCCGCTATCGTCTCGAACAGACCGAAACCGGCTATGTGCGCCTCGATACCAAGACCGGCGCGATTTCGGTTTGCACCGAACAGTCGCAGGGTCAGATGGTCTGCAAGATGGCGACGGAAGACCGCGAGGCTTATGAAAACGATCTGGCGGATTTGCAGGATCGCGTGAAGGTGCTGGAAGACCGGCTGGCGGCCATCGATCAGAAGGGCAGCGGCAACACGGCATCGGGCCTGCCGAGCGAACAGGAGTTCGAACAGTCCATGAGCTATATGGAGCGCTTCATGCGCCGCTTCATGGATATCGCCAAGAGCTTCGATAGCGAGCCGGAAAAGCCTTCAAATCAAGCTATGCCTGATAAATCATGACGGCCACAACATGTGTTTTCTACAATCCTCGATGAGGGCTGGAATTAGGGACAATATAGCGGCGATAAGTGCAAATTTTAGGAACGCTACGCCTTGGATTGGTGCATTTGTTACAAACGGCCCTATGGAAAACCCGACAAGATATCCGGCTTTGCGAAAATAATAATTAGATAATGATAAATTAAAGCCAGAAATACTGTTGTAAAAAATAAGCGGGATTATCACTGTCACAGGGATAATATGGAGAAAGAAACGTATTATCAAATCGTACGAATTGTGGCCTGTCCAGCAAAGTATGGACGAAGTGAAGCCAAGGAAAATTGGGAAATGGAGATTTGAGAAATATCTCATATTGCATGACCTGAATGATAAAAATTGATGATAAAAAGACGGCGCCATTTGGCGCCGTTTATTGTTTCAATGAGAATATCAGGCTGCGAAGCGCTTTGTCGCTTCGATCAACTCATGCACAATGCCCGGCTCGGTCACGGCATGGCCGCTATCCTCGACGATCTTCAGATCGGCTTCCGGCCACAGCTTCTTGAGCTGCCATGCATTGATGAACGGCGTGCAGATATCGTAGCGGCCATGCACGATGACACCCGGAATATGCCGGATACGCTCGACATTGCGCAAAAGCTGGTCGTCGGAATCGAGGAAGCCGCGATTCTGGAAATAGTGGCATTCGATGCGCGCAAAGGCGATTGCATATTCATCCGCGCCGAAGGCATCCACGCGCGATGGGTCTGGCAAAAGCGAAATCACCGAGCCTTCCCAGCGCGCCCAGCGACGGGCGGCTTCCAGCTGCACTTTCGGATCGCGATCCGTCAGGCGCTTGTAATAGGCAGCAATCATGTCGCCGCGCTCGGCTTCCGGAATATGGTCCTGATAGGCTTCGAAGTGATCCGGGAAAATGATGCTGGCGCCGTTGGTATACATCCAGTCGATTTCGAACCGGCGCAGCATGAAGATGCCGCGCAACACCGCTTCCGACACGCGCTCCGGATGGGTCTGGGCATAGGCGAGGCCAAGCGTCGAACCCCACGAGCCGCCAAAGACCTGCCATTTATCGATGCCGAGATGCGCGCGGATATGCTCCATATCGGCGACCAGATCCCAGGTGGTGTTTTCGCGCAATTCGGCATGGGGCGTAGAGCGACCGCAACCGCGCTGGTCGAACAGGATGATGCGATAGCGCTCCGGATCGTGCAGGCGGCGCATGGCGGGCGTGATGCCGCCGCCGGGGCCGCCGTGAATCATGATCACCGGCTTGCCGTCCGGGTTGCCGCACTGCTCAACATGGATGCGATGCAGCGGTGACACCTGCAGCATCTCTTCCTTGAAGGGTTCAATCTCGGGATAAAGCGTATTGCGCGTCATGAAATGCCTTCTGGTTCCCGCCCTCTGCTCACGTGTCTGGCGGGGCCTGTGTTTTTAATTGCCGGCGCAACCCTACCACACAATGCGGCCAGATGGCGGCAATGAGAAATGCGAAAACACGTTAGCAACGTGATTTTTGGTTGCTCCGGATAAAAATAGGCATAAAAACTTGATTGGTCGCATTGGATGCACCGCACGGGGAGGAACCACTTGAAATTGGCGCGCGAGGCACATGCACTTTATCATCGCTGACGATCACCCGCTTTTCCGCGGCGCATTGAGACAGGTTCTGTCGGGGCAATCCGAAAACGTGGAGATTGTCGAAGTTGGCGATTTCGATGCTGTCAGGAAACTGGTTGCCGAGCGCGACGATATTGACCTTCTGTTGCTCGATCTGACGATGCCCGGCGGCGCAGGTCTTTCAGGACTGGTCGCGCTGAAGGCGTTGCAGCCGGCTTTGCCGGTGGTGATCGTTTCCGCCACGGATGACGCCGCCACCATCCATCATGCGGTGGAACTGGGCGCATCGGGCTTCATTTCCAAATCGGCCAGCATGGAAACCATCGGCGAGGCGGTTCGCGCCGTGCTGGCTGGCGATATCTGGACGCCGGAAGGTATCGATCTCGATCACCCGAAAGACCCGGAAATCGAAGGACTGATTGCGCGCCTGCGCACGCTGACACCACAGCAGACCCGTGTGTTGACCATGCTTGCCGAAGGTCTCCTCAACAAGCAGATCGCCTATGAGCTGAGCGTATCGGAAGCGACCGTCAAGGCGCATGTTTCGGCAGTGTTGCAGAAGCTTGGCGTCGATAGCCGCACCCAGGCCGTCATTCTTCTGTCGCGCATCGGCAGTGATGTAATCAGCAGCTGATCCAGTTTTACTGCGCAGCCGTCTGTGCCGAGCTGCTGTCCTGTCGCGCATGATAGAAATGCGACAGCAGCGAGCGCAGGGCCGCCGGACGAAGCGGCTTGTTCAACAGGGTTATATTCTCTTCCTCGGCGCGCTGGCGCACTTCCTTGGACCGGTCGGCGGTCAGCAATATGGCCGGTATCTCCGTTTTGAAATGCTCTCGCGTGTAACCGATCATGTCGATCCCGTTTTCATGGATCAGGTGATAATCGGCGACGATCACATCCGGCGCGGTGCTGCGATTGGCGCAGAACGCTCTCAACGCCGCTCCGTTGCGCAGCGTGGTCACATTGCAGCCCCAGCCGGAAAGCAGCGTTTCCATGCCGGACAGGATGTCGGCATCATTGTCGATGCACAGTACGTCCAGGCCGGTCAGTTCCAGCGCACGTGCATGGCCGCGACGGCTTCTGGTTTCCTCCACCGGAACCGGCGCGTTTGAAACGGGAATGCGCAAGGTGAACGTGGTGCCTTTGCCCTGAACCGAGCGCACCGACAGCGGGAATGCCAACAGCCGGGCGATGCGGTCGACGATGGACAGGCCAAGCCCCAGCCCTTCCGCCTCGCGCATGCCTTCATCAAGGCGGGTGAACTCACGGAAAACGAGCTTCAGCTTGTGTTGTGGAATGCCGATGCCGGTGTCGAGCACCTGCAACTCGACAAAAGCCCCGCGGCGCCGCACGCCGAGCAGTATGCCGCCGCTGCGGCTGTATTTGATCGAATTGGAAACGAGGTTCTGGATCAGGCGGCGCAGCATGTTGCGGTCAGTTTTCACGACGATGCTCGACGGTACCACGCGCAGTTTCAGCGCCTTTTTGCGTGCCAGCGGGGTGAAATCGGTGGCGATCTGGGTCAGCAATTTGTCCAGCCGGAACACCGAGACTTCCGGCTTTAGCGCTCCGGTATCGAGGCGCGAAATATCCAGCACCATGCCCAGAATGGCCTCGACCGCCTCCAGCGAGGAATCGATGTTGCGGGCAAATTCGCTGGTTTCAGAACGCCCCAGTTTTTCCGAAAGCGCGGTGGAATAGAGGCGGGCGGCATTGAGCGGTTGCAGAATGTCGTGGCCAGCGGCAGCGAGAAAGCGCGTCTTGCCGAGATTGGCCTCTTCGGCAGCAGCCTGCGCACGCGCCAGCGCCTGGTTCACATGCGTCAGCTCCGCCGTGCGGTCGGCCACGCGCTGCTCCAGCATTTCGGCAGCTTTCTGGCGCATCAGGTCCGCTTCAACGGCAGCGGTGATGTCGGTATAGGTCGCGACGATGCCGCCATCCGGCATTGGATTGGACTGGATTTCGAGGGTCTTGTTGGTGGATTTCATCTTCATGCGCAACGGCTTGCGGCTGGCCGTCAGCGAATGAATGATGGTGTTGCGCGTGTTGAAGGCGATATCTTCGCGGCGGATCAGATGCTCGACGATCTCCGAAACCGGTATGCCGACCTGCATCACCTCGTCGGGCAGGTTGAGCAGGGTGCGGAACTGGCGGTTCCAGAATGCCAGCCGGAAATCCTTGTCGAACACCGTGATGCCCTGTTCCATCTGGTCGAGCGCGATCTGCAACAGGTCACGATTTTGTTGCAGTGCGGCGGAGGCGTCATCGAGAAGCTGGCGCGCATCCCGCCCGGAAGCATCGTTGCGTTGCAAAAGCAGCGACAGTACAAGCCGCGCCGACGCCGTGCCTACCGCCGTGCCGAGCAATTGTTCGGCATAGCGGATCAGGGGCGTGTCCACCGTCATGCCCGGATCGAGCCTGCGCTGCTGATGCCCTTCAAATCGCAGCAAGGCGCGCTCGACACGCTCGGAGCCCAGATAGCGCGCCATGGTGGCTTTCAGTTCGGCCACGGTGACCGTGGTGCGAAAGCGTTTCAGGGTTGGCGCGGCGATGGAATAGCGCGGCAGGAAGATGCTGGCCTGAATGCGCTCCAGCGGCGTCGAGGCGCGCGACAGCGAACCCAGAACATAGAACAGCGTATTGGCGGCAAGGCTCCAGATCACGCCATTGGTCAGCGGCAGCGCATCGGTGCCGAACAGCGCTTCGGGGCGCAGTGCTGTGAAGCCGAGAAAACCGTCGCGCAAAATGGCGGCGTCTTCCGGCGCCATGGTGGGCAACAGCAGCGTATAGGCCCAGACGAGGAACCCTGCGGAAAGGCCAAGCATCGCGCCGCGCCCATTGGCATTGCGCCAGAACAGACCGCCGATGAAGGCGGGCGCAAATTGCGCAATGGCGGCAAAAGACACAAAGCCGATCGAGGCCAGATGGATATTGTTGGAGGTGAAACGATAATAGGCGAAGGCAAGCGCCAGAATGGCGATGATCGTCACGCGCCTTGTATTGAGAATGACCTTGGTGAGGTCAGGCTGTTCGGCGGGATGGCGCTTGGCCATGCTGCGGATGAAAAGCGGCAGCACGAGATGGTTGGAAATCATGATCGACAGCGCCACGCAGGCGACGATCACCATGGCGGTTGCAGCGGACAACCCGCCGAGGAAGGCAATGAGCGCCATCCAGTGTGCTTCGGCGGCAAGCGGCAGGGCGAGCACGTATAGATCGCCGCTGACCGTGTTGCCGAGCGTCATCACGCCGATCAATGCAATTGGAAAGACGAAGATATTGATCAGCACCAGATAGACCGGGAACAACCAGGATGCGGTGCGCAGTTCCTTGTCGCTGCGGCTTTCAACAACCGTGACGTGGAACTGGCGCGGCAGCATGATGATGGCAGCAGCACTGAGAGCCGTCTGGATAATCCAGGTGCCGATGGAGGTCTGATAGTGAAACGCTTTCAGCGCATCCGTGGATTGGGAAACCTGGCTGATGAGCTGCGAGGGCGAGCCGAACAGAAAGAAGGTGCAGGCGAGACCGACCGTCAGAAATGCGCAGAGCTTGATGACGGATTCCACCGCAATGGCGAGGATCAGCCCATTCTGGTGTTCGGTCGCATCGGTATGGCGCGTGCCGAACAGGATGGCGAAAACGGCCAACACCGCAGCGACGGCCAGTGAAATATCGCCGAAGATGAAGGCTGGCGGGGCAAGGGTGCGGCCATAATGGTCCATCACCAGCCCGACGCTGCCCGCAACCGCTTTCAGCTGCAAGGCGATATAGGGGATGGATCCAACGGCGGCGATGCAGGTGGCAAGCGACGCCACGCCGAAACTCTTGCCGTAACGGGCAGCCAGAAAATCGGCGATGGAGGTGATGCGCTCCGCCTTGGCCAGCCGCACGATATGGCGCAGCAGCCGGTTGCCGAGCGTGAAAACCAGAATGGGGCCGATATAGATGCCGAGGAATTCCAGTCCGCGCTGCGCGGACAGACCAACGGAGCCGAAAAAGGTCCACGACGTGCAATAGACCGCGAGGCTCAGCGCATAGACATAGGGGCGTGGCGCACTGTTCCAGCGCGACGATCTGCGGTCACCGATACTGGCGACAGCAAAGAGCAGCAGCAGGTACAAGAAGGCAGCGCCGATGATTCCCCAGCCTTGCATAGGCGGTTTTATTCCTCTCCCAGGTCTTCAAGTCTGTTTGACGCAAGCACTTTCACGCCATGCGCGCAAGAATATTGATGGAAAACCGGATGTTTTACCGGCGGATACACGTGTTTATCTTTTCTTTGAAGATTTTCGAATACAAACTGCGAGCACATCCTGAAAAGTGTGAAACGGTTTTCGGATGGGATGTGCGTGAAAACAAATATCTGGAGCGGCAAGCTGATCCAATCGGATCGAAATGCGCTCTGAGAGTGTGTCGGGATATGTGCGGTTTCGCAAAGATTGTGCAGCCGTTCCTCTCTCGGCAATTGAATGCAGTATAGTTTGATAGAACGGTTCTTCGAGCCTCCCCCAGTCAGGAGCAGTTCTATCGTTCACCGTCAGAGCGATCTGACGCCAGATTAATTCGACGAGCGCACCGCAACAACGACGGCCCGGTTATGCAGTCGCACTCGTGAGGGAGACAGGCTAATGTTGAAAGAATTCAGGGAATTCGCTCTCAAGGGCAATATGGTCGATCTGGCCATCGGTGTGATCATTGGCGGCGCTTTCGGTGGCCTCGTCAATTCCATCGTCAACGATATCATCATGCCGATCATCGGTCTGGTTACCGGCGGTATCGACTTCTCGAACATGTTCATCCAGCTTGCCGGTGAGCCGAAGACAACGCTTGCCGCCGCCCGTGAAGCCGGTGCGACCGTTGCTTATGGTAACTTCGTCACCCTGCTGATCAATTTCCTGATCATCGCCTGGGTTCTGTTCCTCGTCGTCAAGGGCATGAACCGCATGAAGAAGAAGGAAGAAGCAAAGCCTGAGCCGGAAGCCCCGCGCGAGGAAGTGCTGCTGACGGAAATCCGCGATCTGCTTTCCAAGAAGGCCTGATCGGGATTTTTCCTTTGGAATGCAAAGCGGAGCCTGCAAAGGCTCCGTTTTCTTTTTTGCATTCATCAATACCGATGATCGGATCATCACAAAATGCCGAGTGATTTTGTGCTCGCGTCTTGGTAAGGCCGATATACACATACCAAGCAGCGCAGGATCATCATGACACTTTTAGCCAGTCTCCGCCGCGAAGCAGCGCAAGCGCCAGAAAGCGGCATTGTCGCCGTTGCCAATCATGGCCGAGGCCGCGAGGGTCTCATTCCGTTGTGGGTCGGCGAGGGCGATCTGCCGACGCCCGATTTCATTCGCGATGCGGCACAGAAGAGCATTACCGATGGCGAGACCTTCTATACCTGGCAGGCCGGTATTCCTGAACTGCGCGAGGCGCTGGCCCGTTATCATGCGCGTCATTTCCCGCTGCCCCTGAAGCCCGAAAATTTCTATGTCACCGGCTCCGGCATGCACGCCATCGAAATGGCGCTGACGGCGACAGTCGGTGCGGGCGAGGAAGCGATTTATCTGTCCCCGGCCTGGCCGAATTTCGTCGGCGCAGCTGGTCTTGCCGGCGCGGTGCCCGTTGCGGTCGAACTGGAATTCGGCGCGAATGGCTGGGTGCTCGATCCGGAGAAAATCGCCGCCGCCATCACGCCGCGCACGCGCGCGCTGTTCATCAACACGCCGTCCAACCCGACCGGATGGACGGCTGATCGCGAGACGCTGCGTTTCATCCTCGATCTCGCGCGCAAGCACGGGCTATGGATCATCGCCGACGAAATCTACACGCATTTCTATTATGGCGGCGGCCATGCCCCGTCCTTCATGGAAATCATGGAGCCTGACGACCGCATCATCTTCGTCAATTCCTTCTCCAAGAACTGGGCTATGACCGGCTGGCGCGTCGGCTGGATGACCGTGCATCCTTCCGTCGGTCCGGTGATCGAAAACATGATCCAGTATTCCAATTCCGGCGTGGCGCCGTTCATGCAGCGCGGTGCGGTGGCGGCGCTGGATCAGGGCGAACCGTTTATTGCCATGCAGGTGGAGCGCGCCCGCGCCACCCGCGACAGGCTTTGCTCGGCATTGCAGGCAACCGGCAAGGTGCGCCTCACACCGCCACAAGGCGCATTTTATCTGTTCTTCGGCGTTGAAGGTGTAACGGATTCCGTCAAGGCGGCCATCGATATGATCGACCGGGCCAATGTTGGTCTCGCTCCCGGCAGCGCCTTCGGACAGGGCGGCGAGGCGTTCTTCCGGCTTTGCTTCGGTCGTGCGCCGCATCAGATCGACGAGGCCGCAGCGCGGCTCGTAAAATGGATCGAGCAGCTTTAATCTAAAACAAAAGGCCGGTGAAAACCGGCCTTTTTTCATTCAGCACTTTGCGAAGCGCTTAGCCGCCCGCTTTGGAAACCATCAGCGGCACGACGCGGTCAGAACTGGCTGCCTGCGGGGCATCGTTTTCGGCAAAGGGAATGCCAAGCGCGTTCCAGACTTCCAGCAGCGCATCCTTCAACCCGTCGATCAGCGCATCGTCATGCAGCGGCGATGGCGTGATGCGCAGGCGTTCGGTGCCGCGCGGCACAGTCGGATAGTTGATCGGCTGGATATAGATGCCATGGACATCGAGCAGGCGGTCGCTGGCCTTCTTGCAAAGCTCGGGATCGCCGACCAGCACGGGCACGATATGCGTGTCCGAAGGCATGACGGGCAGGCCCGCTGCCGAAAGCACGTCCTTGGCCTGCTGCGCCTGACGCTGCTGACCATCGCGTTCAACCTGTGATGCCTTGAGATGGCGGATCGAAGCGGTTGCAGCCGCTGCTACCGATGGCGGCAGGGCGGTCGTGAAGATGAAGCCCGGCGCATAGGAGCGAACAGCGTCGATGATGGCGCGTGAGCCGGTAATATAGCCACCGAGTGCGCCGAAAGCCTTGGCAAGCGTGCCTTCGATAATGTCGATGCGGTGCGCCAGACCATCGCGGTCCGTGATGCCGCCGCCGCGCGTGCCGTACATGCCGACGGCATGAACTTCATCGATATAGGTCATGGCATTATATTTGTCGGCCAGATCGGCAATCTTTTCGATTGGCGCAATATCGCCATCCATCGAATAGACGGATTCGAACACGATCAGCTTGGCGCGCGCCGGATCGGCGGCCTTCAGAAGCTGTTCCAGATGCTCGACGTCGTTGTGACGGAAAATCTTCTTCTCTGCGCCCGAGCGGCGCACGCCTTCGATCATCGAGGCATGGTTCAGCTCGTCGGACAGGATCAGGCAGTTCGGCAGCAGGCGTGCAATGGTCGAGATCGAGGCTTCGTTGGAAATGAAACCGGAGGTGAAAACCAGACCGGCTTCCTTGCCGTGCAGATCGGCCAGTTCGGCTTCCAGCTCAACCAGCGGATGGTTGTTGCCGGAAATGTTGCGCGTGCCGCCAGCGCCGGAACCGGCATTGCTTGCGGTGTCGCACATGGCCTTGATCACGTCGGGATGGTGACCCATGCCGAGATAATCGTTGGAACACCAGACGGTGATTTCACGGGCCGTGCCGTTGTTCCGCCAGATCGCACGGGGGAAACGTCCGACGATGCGTTCAAGATCGGCGAAAACGCGGTAACGCTTCTCGGCGTGCAACTGATCAATCGCTTCTTCGAAAAACCGGCGATAATCCATCATGCGCTCCTTAGAGGGCCGCGCGTCCTTCCGGGCGCACAAAACTCGCTCTAACTATTTGATTCGACGCACCGTGTTTCCGAAAAATCGCTCCCGATTTTTAGGCCGATGCGCTTGTCTTTGCCTTAACTAGCGCTTTTGGCCTTTGTCGTCCATGGCGCGGTTGCGGGCAATTTGCCACGTTTTATTGAAGCAGCATTGATCGAGATCAAGCAAATGCAGCCAAAAGCGCGGGGCTGGCAGATATCGGTGTTCACGCATTCTTGTCGCGACATAACACAGCGTGATTCGTGCGGGCATAGATTTGCCAGCAAAAAACACCAATATGTCGCTGATTAGTTCCCCGTGAAAGACAACCCACTTATGAAGTCCGCTTTGCCGCCCATGCACTATCCAGCGTCAAACGAGTTGGATTGGGCCGCCTATTGGCGCGCCTCGTCGGCACAGCAGTTCAAGTTGCGCTGGCGTCATGCGCGGTTGTCTGTTCCCAAGAGGCGCGGCAAGGCCAATCTGATTGCGTCGTCTGGAAGTTTTGCAGCTTTGCTGCCGGATGATCTGCCGCTGATCTGCGTGGTGCGCAATGCCGCCGCCTACCTGAATTCGTTCCTGCGTTATTATCGTGCGCTGGGTGTGACGCGTTTCATCGTCGTGGATGACAAGTCGGATGACGGGACGGCTGAGATTCTCACCAATGCCGCCGATGTCGATCTGTTCGTCTCCGATGTTCGCTATGCTGAAGCCGATCGCGGACGCGCCTGGCGCGATGCGCTGTTCAATATTTACGGTCGCCGCCGCTGGTATCTTTCGGTGGATGCCGACGAGTTCTTCGTCTTTCCACGCATGGACCAGCGCAGTCTGCGCGATTTCATTCAGGAACTGGAAGCGAGCGGTATCCGGCGCTGTCTGGCGCCGATGATCGACATGTATCCCGCCGGTCTGCTGCGCGACGGTGTATTCGTCGATGACGGAACGAAATATCCGTTTGAAGTGTCGTCACATTTTGATGGCGACGGCTATACGGTCCGGCAGGAGCGCTTCGGCGTCGCCGTGCGCGGCGGTCCGCGCCAGCGCCTTTTTGGACGCAGCATGCGCCTGTCCAAGTTCCCGCTGATCTGGGTCGATCACAAGACCGACTACCGCCGGGGCAGCATTCACGGGCCGGGGCCCTGCTTCCGCAACTATCTGCCTGTTACCGGGGCGCTGCTGCACTACCGGTTTTCGTCGCGCTCGGTGGAAGAGTTTCAGCGGATTGCGTCGGAAGGAAGCCACGCAGGCGGGTCGGAGCATTACAAGGCTATCGTCGGAAGTGGCCGGTTTTCTGACGACCTGTCGCTGGTCTATTCCGGCTCCGTTCAATATACGGGACCGGAATGTCTGGTCGAACGCGGCTTCATGGTAGATCTCCAGAAGCGGTTAGCCGCGTTTCCTGCGATGAAAGCATAAGTTTGATTGCTAATCTGAGCTTGGCACTGAGATTGGCTTCGGATTGGTGGGAATCTGGACTTAATGATCACCACCACCCTGGTTACGAATGCCAGCGAATGTGATTGTTCGCCATAACGCGCGAACGCCCCTTTTTATCATAGAGCGATTGTGAACGGCGAGTTGTGAGCCAGCCCAGCGCAAGGGTTGAGTGACACGCCAAGACGAGCTGGATCTAAGCGAATTTAACTCGCCTTGGGCTGCTGCAAGCGCGGCCTGCAGATCTAAGACCTTGCTTTCGGTCTCGTTGCGCAAGGCGGTTTCCTGCGTAAGCGCATTTTGCAAAGCCGCTGCCGTGTTTTCAAGGCGCCCCATTTCAACATGAGGAATTCTCAGGACATTGGACAATTGTCCTCGGGTTACATTGGTCTTGCGTTGGCGACTGACGGGCCACTGATGCTTGTCCGTTAGGAACAGATCCATGTCTATACCGTGCGCCGGGAGACCAGTGACAGAAAGAGCATAGTTAAGTGATAATTGGTCTCTTCGCGAATAACGAAGTATCTGATCGTACCATAGGCGCATCGCTTCGCGCAGGTGGGTGGTGTGTCGGCGCGCCATAAAATTGGTCGCGTATGGCTTTTCTTCCAGTACGGCAGGACGTACTGCTGCATAGGTGATCATCTGTTCGTAAATGCGTGATGGATCGTCGTAGCCAGCGGCGTCGACAGCATCGAATTCACCCGCGACGCTTTCGCGAAAACCATGCAGGGGAAGTGCGAAATCCGCATCGGCGATCCATTCATCAAGAATAGACTCAGGCGTTGCGCGAAGAACTATGGAATTATCGATCCATAAGGACTCATCATATTCACCCAGTATATCCGGTCCCATGACTTTCAGATACCGAGCGCTGCGAATAGTGTCCCTTGGGAATCGTGGTTCAATCAATCGAATTTCCCAACTATCGCTGACAAGGACTGGGTCATCTGTAAAGCAGATGAAATCGATGTTGCTACTCTTTGCGATGGGTTGTTCGTTGAGCAGTTCATACGCACCAATCAGCGCCGTATACACCACACGCCTTGGAGCACTTTCCGTTGAATTTGGGTGACCAAGTTTGTGCGCCTGGAGTCCGCCGTTGTCGGCTGGCATCTGGAACAGTATTTTATCGTTGATGATCGTATCGGAACTAACCAAGAGAGCGTCTTGTAGATAAAGCGAAAGGTCAGAAATTTGATGTTCCAGGCGGCTGGGGTTGGCAGCGTCTAGCTTGACAATTTTCTCCGAGTTCTTTTCGAGAACATAGAGGGAATAATCTTTCGCAAGTTTCGATATTTCTGTAGGGCGCATATGTAGAATTTCGAGTACGACCGCCCAATTCGCGGCTTGCTCAAAAAGATTCTTTGCACCTGCCAGAACGGAAAACTCATGGCCCTCGACATCTATTTTGATGCAGATATTCGCTGGCTGGCTTTCCAGAAATTCATGATCCAGCGTAGTCACGGCAACCGAAATATCGGAATGTCTATGATTATGACCAAAAACTGTCTCGTCTGTCTCTTTCGGCAGGCCAGAAGTTCCAGACCAGTCTTCATCGACCACAAAAATGGTCGATTCCTTAACAGTATCGGCGACGGCACGTTCGATCAATCGGACGGGCGTTCCACTCTCTGATAGGGTCTTCCTCAAATAAGGAAGTATGCGTGGGTTCGGTTCAAATGCGACGATCTCGGCATGGACGGGTAAATCCGCAGAAACCAGCATCTCTCCATAATTGCACCCGACATCAATCACGTAGTCCCACGGACACAGCTTCAATGCGACATTCCAAAGGGCCAAAGAATGCGGGGCTAATGTCCCTTCGGAACCCGCAAGTTGTTCACCACGCTTATCGGTGGGATCAAAGTAAATCCGTTTCCCAGATCTATTGATAATGCTTTGGTCGATTTGCATCGGTGAGTTGCCTAGATTGTTGTCATTGCGATTCGGTGAATTCCGATTGTCTAAATTAGACATTACGCAATTAGATCGGGCAACGAATGAGTAGGGTGGAATCACATTTTGTGAGGCCAATGTAGACTAAGAATATCTAAAGCTAACCCAACATGCACTTCCGCAGGAACTGTAGCCATATATCATTACGCCGGATTGTCAGGCGCGGAATGCCGAATGGGTCGTCTGTCGGCTTTGCGCGACGTCTTTCCGTCGTGGTCGCATATTTATAGCCTGCCTGCTCGACGATCTTGCGCGTTCTGTCGTTTTCGCCGCCATAGGGATAGGCGAAGGAGATCACTTCCTGCCCGAGCATATCCTCGATCTTTTCGCGGGATTGCCGGATCTGCACTTGCGCCTCTGCGTCGCTGGCCTCACGCAGATTGATATGGTCGAGCGTGTGCGACCCCACCTCGTGACCGAGCGCGGCCCATTCCCGCATTTCGGCGGTGCTCATGCAATTGGCCCGCGCCACGCCGATCTTCTGATCCCAGAGGTTGAAGCCGCCGATCTGGTTGGCGACGAAATAATTCGTGGCGGTGAAGCCATGCTCCTGCAAGACAGGCAGTGCGTTACGGAAGACATTTTCAAAGCCGTCATCGAAGGTGATAACCGCGACTTTGCCCCTTTTGCCGCCATAGATGTAGGGCAGCGCATCCTTGAACGACAATCCCTGGTAACCGAGGCGTTTCAGCCAGGTCATCTGGCTGCGAAAGCGGTCGGGATGCACGGTCATGCTGCGAAAGGGCGCCTTGTGCCGGGGTGGAACGTCGATCTGGTGATAAAGAAGAATTGGAACTGACAAGGCAATCCTCACGAGAATATTCCAGCAAAGCTGCGCGGTTTCGCGGATCGCGACATGCGCAAGACAAATAGCTAGGGCAGTTCTATTTCAAAGGAAACCGCTTTATCCTTTAAGAGAGCGGGACTTGATTTTCCAGCGATAGAGCGGACGCAGGATTTCCCGCTTCAGCTTATCCGGCAGTGAACGGGATTTCTGGATAGTGCTGCCACCTAATCGCACTGACACTTCGCGCACGCCGCCGGGCAAGACCGAAAGCGGTTTCAGCCCCGTCACCCAGTTCATCTGCGCCGTGGTGTCGACCGGCCGGTCAAACATCTCGGTCGCGGCCAGCAACCGTCTTGCAGCCTCGCGCCCGACAAGCTGGGCGACCATGCCAAGGCCAACCGGTACAGGCAGGATAACACGGACGCCGTCGATATTCAGCACTTCCCGGCCTGTTTCCCGCTCGCGAAAGGGGAAACGGATGAAGCTGTCATGGTCAACGAGTTGCAGAGCAGCCTGAAAAGCCGCTGCAAATTCCGGCGTCAGTTCGACATCATCTTCCAGCACGAAACCGGCGTCGATCTTCTGATCGACAATGGCCTGCCATGCCTTGCGATGCGACAGAAAGCACGCAATTTCGTTGGTGCTGAGGGGAAAGGGGTAGTGCGGCTTGTGCACTGAGCGGTGATAGACGCGCTGGATGGTGTCTTCATCGAGCACACGCCCGTCAATGGCGTCGATCACTTCAGCCCGCATTGGCAGGCTTTCAATGAGCTGCGCCACCTGCGGCTGGCGATCGCTTGCCCGCTTCAGATGGATGATGAAGGCCTTGACGGCCCTCTTCGGGCCGTCTTTTGACACAACAGAGCTGGCCCTCTTCGGGCCGTCTGGTTTTTGCTGCGCGGCAGGCTTTTGTGGTTCGCCTTGCGCTGGAGATTCATGACGCGTTTCGTTCATGGCATCTATGTAGCGTGGAGCCGGTTAAAAAGCTGTAGGATTTTTCGCGCGATCAAGGCTGGCGATCAGATCGGCTTCCAGCCCGGTTCAACAATGTCGGCCTCGGCGCGCCAGAGATCGGCATAATCGACATTCTGCCAGTCCTTGAACCACGGACCGCCGCTCGTGTAATGCACGACTTTCGGCAGGCCCTGTTCCGGCTTTTCGTTCCAGCCTTCAAGCCAGTTATATTCGGTCGGCAATGCGCCGATTTCATCGTCGCCAGCCCATTGCATGCGATGCAGGAAAGCGCCCGTTTCGCGGTTGATGAGTTCCGGCGTCAGCTGGCGCGTCGAAGGATGTTCGCAGTTGAACAACATGCAGGACGACCAGTTTTTGCGCGGATAGGTGGTCTGCACCTTGCCATCCATCTTGACGCTGTCTTTCGGCTGATAGTCGTGCTGAACGCAATAAACCGCCTTGGACGGGTCGTTATAGGCCTGCAATCCGGCAATATCGCCGAGAAACAGGAAGTCGCAATCGCAGAACAGCGCCCAGCCCTTATAGCCCGCAAGCCATGGAGTGAAGAAGCGCGAGTAGGTGAATTCCGTGGAGGCCAGCGGATCGATGTCGCGTGTATAAACGCCCTGATCAACCAGGTCCTGCAGCTTGATCGGCACTATCTCAAGCGGAATGGAAGAATGCTTCAGCGCCGAGGCCTTGGCGACTTCATATGCGATTGGTTCGCGGGAATCCCAGCCAATGAAAATGCGTAACGGTTCAGTCATTCAAATACTCCTTTAACGAGATCTGCTGCCAAGACCCGAGCTAATCGGGTTATTCGATGATACTGATGCGTCCAGAGGCCACTTTTTTCTCGACCCAGCTGCGCTCGTCGCCCCATGTGTGCCGCTTCCAGCCTTCCCAGGTGAAACCGCACAGCTTCACGTCCCAGCTTTCGGCGGGACACTTGCCCAGCATGTGCCAGATGCCGAAAAAGCCGGTGCTCGGAAACACCTTGCTCAGGTTCTCCTCGTCGACGCCCAGTTCCTTGCAGCCGTTGATGTAGAACTGCGGCGGCATGAGGCGGATTTCCTTGCCTGCGCCGCCGACGACTTCGATGGTCTCGACGGTCCAGTCGGAACGCCGTCCCTTGAGGCGCGAGAGAATGTTCGGCTTGGGGTGATACAGGCGCATGATGCTCGGATGATAAGCGAGCATTACTTCCTTAGCGGCCCTGAATGTCGGGGTTTGCACAAAGCCCGGATCACGCAGGCGGCGCTGCATCGGCTTGCTGGAGGTCGCCAGAATCAGAAGGTCGGTGCGCGTGCCGCTCATGCCGATGGACTGCTTGGGCTCGTTGAAACGAACCACGAAATCCGCTGCATCGACCTCACGCGACAGGTCGCGGGGCAGGGGAGCGTTACCGACTATAATGAGCGTTTTTTTCATTCTTACCGGCTTGCATCGACTTTAGAAGGCACTCGACCTCCCGTCTAACCGGAAAAGTTTCACTTTAAAAGAGCAACCTAAATTAGAAGAAAAATTATTTGAGCTAAATTTGTAGGATTTCGCCAATCACATTGCAGCCATGCAGTAACTGCACTTCTCAAAGAAGCGGGAAAAGCGGAAGCTCATCAATGGGAGGAAGATAAAAACAAGGGGAATATCACCATGAGCCTTCCAATCAATCTTCGTACCCAATTCAATCGCTGGATGCAGTATTGCGAAAACCTGCGCGAGCTTGAAGGCTGCAGCGACCGCGAACTGAGCGATCTGGGTCTCAGCCGCAACGACATCCGTCGTGTCGCGCGCGAAGCTGCCTACGCAGCCGCCTGATCATGCCGACAGAAGGAGCCGCACGCGTTCGGCGCTATACCGGACGCGCGCTCCAATCGCGATTGATTAAGTCAGCCGTTAAACATCTCCGGGCTTCTTAAAGCGGACGTGAATATCGTCGCCCGCAAGGTCAAAGCCGGCATAGTTGCGCTGGAAGGCGATCAAGGCGTCATTGACGCCCTTGGAATAATCGTCGTCCTGCACTTCGATATGATGCCGGTAAAGGATCCTGTCGCCTTTGTAGAATATAACCTGACCGTCCATCATAGCCTCCTTCTTAGTTGATAAGGGTCAAGACGGAACGCCGCCGGATGGCGCGTAGAGTAGGTGTCTATTTGAGATAGGCGCTGGTTCGCGCGCTTCAAGGGCTTTTTGAAGTTCCACTACTAGCAAGTGTGAGCCAGGCTCGCGCCGCATGGGACAGAAACGCGCCTTTGCGCCAGATCAGAGCCATGTTCCAGTTCATGTCCGCATCGGTGATTTTCTGAATGCGGACGCCGGAATGGTGGCGTTGCTCGGCGATCATCAGGGGCAGGAAGCCGACGCCCATGCCCGCCGCCACCAGCTCGACGATGAAATCGATCTGGCTGGAGCGGACCGCGACATTCGGGGCAAAGCCATGCTGCTGGCAGGCATCGAGGATAATATGATTGAGTGCGAAGCCGCTTTCAAAAAGAATGAAGGGCGAGCCTGCGATCTGGTCCAGCGTGACGCCGTCGCCGGAAGCCGCTTCATGGGTCGCGGGGAGCAGGGCCACGACAGGCTCACAGCGCACGTCCTGCCACTCGAAACTGTCTTCGACCGGCAGAAGCGAGGCGGCAAGCTCGACATCGCCCGCCAGCAGAAGCTCTTCCAGACGGCGGCTGCCATGCTCGACCAGCTGAATGTCGATATCCGGGTAAAGCTTGGTATAGGCGGCGAAGACCGGTGCAAACAACATGCTGGAGCCGATGGGCGGCAGTCCGAGACGCAGGAGGCCGCGTTTCAGGCCGCGCAATTCACCAAGCTCCGCCAGCAGATCGTCTTTCTCGGCCAGCATGGCCAAGGCGCGGCGATAAACAATGTCGCCCGCCGCAGTCAGGCGGGGTGGGGAAGCATCGCGGTCGAGAAGGGCAAGGCCCAGCTCTTCCTCCAGCTGCTTCACCGCTTTGCTGACCGTGGACTGGGTCGCGTGAATGGCTCTGGCCGCCGCGGAAAACCCGCCCTGGCGCACCACCTCCACAAATGCCTGAAAGCTCCTCAAATTCATGAGCTATTCTATATCGGAATAGCTGCAATGAAATCAATTCATTTCTAGAATAAGCCAAGACGGCCTATATTGAGCCTCAACAACAGACCGAATGCAAACGGGCAACGGCCCGGGAAGAAGCCCATGAACGCCTCCAGAAATGCTCGTACTCTTGCTGTCCGCTTCCGCTATGCGCTGCACCACAGCCGCATGATGCAGATTGCGACGCTGGTCGGCTTCTGGCTGGCGGGTGAAGCTTTTGTGCGCGCGGTCGGTCTGCCCCTGCCGGGTGGTATCATCGGTATGGGACTGGTGCTGGCGCTGCTGTTGAGCGGTCGCGTCAGCCTGTTCAGCATGAAGCGCGGCGCGGAATGGTTTCTCGCCGAGATGCTGCTGTTCTTCGTGCCCGCCGTTCTGGCGATCCTTGAGCACCGCGAACTGATCGGCGTGCTCGGTCTCAAGATCATGGCTGTCATCCTGCTCGGCACGCTGACGGTGATGAGCGTCACCGCATTGACGGTAGACCTCTGCTATCGCTGGAGCCTCCGTTATGCTGCCAAGTAACCCCTTCGTGGCAACGCTATTCTGGTCGGCGGCCACGATCCTGCTTTATCTTGCGGCAAAGCGCGTTTATCGCCGCTTTCCCATGTGGTGGCTGACGCCTCTGGCCGTCACGCCGCTTCTGCTGATGGGGCTGGTGGTCGCGCTCAACGAAAACTATCGCGGCTATTTTGGCGCAACGCACTGGCTGGTAGCGCTGCTTGGGCCTGCAACGGTTGCCTTCGCAATTCCCATCTATCAGCAGCGCGCGACGATCCGCCGGTACTGGCCGGTTCTGCTGGCTGGCGTGCTGGTCGGCAGTTCGTCGGCCATGGCTTCGGCCTGGGGACTGGCGCATCTGCTCGGCCTCAACGAGGCGATCAGCCTCAGCCTGATGCCGCGTTCGATGAGCACGCCTTTTGCGATGACTGTTTCGGGTGATATTGGCGGTACGCCGGACCTGACCGCCATCTTCGTGGTGCTGACCGGTGTTTTCGGTGCGGCGCTCGGCGAAATGATGCTCAACTGGCTGCCGCTGCGTTCGACGCTGGCGCGCGGCGCACTGTTCGGCATGGGTGCGCATGGCGCTGGCGTGGCGAAGGCCCACCAGATCGGCAGCGAGGAAGGTTCCATCGCCGGTCTCGTCATGGTGCTGGTTGGACTGGTGAATGTGCTGGCTGCGCCGCTGATTGCACAGTTCCTGTAAGTTTCTGATATATAAAGATAAAAAAACTGAACAGGCGCCCGTTTTGCGGGTGCCTGTGCAATTTTGGCGACTGCCTGTTTCTTGAGCATTGTCGAATTTGCATAACTGACATGCATTATTAACCGTTGTTGAAAAATGAGCCACCGGTTAGAACTTGGTCATCGAGTTCACTCCTCCTCCCAGAACTCGATACCGGAATACGGCACTCCTCCTCCCAGCCGTATTCGAAGATCAGGCCGCGCATCCTCCTCCCGCGCGGCCTTTTTCTTTTTCTGAACCTCCCCAGACAAGCACTGTTCCCGTACCGCACTTTGACCGCATGCGTTGACAATCCGTCACCGCATAGCCCCATGGGCAATCTGCGCTGGCTGTATTATCTCTCCTGCAACGCATGAAGCATTTCCAGCAAAAGTGCGAAGCAGTTTTGCGTTGGATAATGCGTGAAAACAAACAGATAGAGCGGTCCCGATGATTCCCTTAAAACAGGGACCGCTCTCGGGAGATCGCAATCATGACCAGTGGCATCCATCATCTCACGCTGATCACGCGCAAGGTGCAGGCGAATGTCGATTTCTATGCGGGCTTTCTGGGTCTGCGTATCGTCAAGCGAACGGGCGGCTTCGAGGATGCGGAGCAGCTGCATCTGTTCTATGGCGACCGCTCCGGCACGCCGGGCTCCCTGATCACCTTTCTGGTCTGGGAAGACGGTTCAAAAGGCCGCGTCGGTCACGGACAGGTCAGCGAAATTGCGCTTTCCATCGACCGGACGGCCATCGGCTTCTGGCTGGAGCGCGCCTTGCGTCATCACGTACAGTCCGAAGGTCCCGTGCAGGAATTCGGCGAACCGGTTCTGCGGCTGCGCGATCCCGATGGCGTGATCGTCAAGCTGGTCGGCAGTGATCTGGCAGCCAATGATCCGTGGTCCGGCGAGGGTATTCCGGCTGAATTCGCCATTCGCCGGATACGCTCCGCCACCATCCTGTCGGAACAGCCAGAACAGACTGTCGCTTTTATCGAGCGCTATTTCGGCTTTCACCGTCAGGGGAAGGAAGAAACCATCGACCGGCTTGTGTCGGATTCCGGCGACGCCATCGATGTGCGCGATGCGAGCGGCTTCTGGCCTGGCATTCCGGGAACCGGCATTGCCGATCATGTGGCCTTTCGCGCCAGCACGACCGACGATGTGACAACGCTGGAAAAGGAGCTGTCGAAGCTCAATTCCAGCGAGGTCAACGTGCACGACCGCAAGTATTTCACCTCGCTCTATGTTCGTGAGCCGGGCGGAACTTTGTTCGAATTTGCCACCGACGCCCCCGGTTTTACCGTGGACGAGCCGGTGGAAACACTGGGGCAGCTTCTGTTCGTACCGCCGGGCAATGAGAAGCAGGCCCATGCGATCCGCGCCCGCATGCCGCAATTCGGCCTGCCGGGTGAGGAGCGGGTGATCTATCGCGATCTGCCCTTCGTCCATCGTGTTCATCAGCCGGAAGACCCGGATGGCAGCACGCTGATCCTGCTGCATGGTTCGGGCGGCAACGAGAATGATCTCATGCCGCTCGCCCGCATGGCTGCGCCGCGTGCTACGCTTATCGGTGTTCGCGGTCGCAGCACGGAAGAGGGTATTCAGCGCTGGTTCCGCCGTTTCGACCAGAAGCGGTTCGACCAGAAGGATATCCGTTTTGAAGCGGAAGCCTTTGAGGCTTTTGTCGAGGGCGCGATTGCGGCCTATGACATCGACCCGGACCGACTGGCCTTTATCGGCAATTCCAACGGGGCAAACCTGCTTGCAGCCTTCATGCGGCTTCATCCGCATATCGTGCACAAGGCGGTTCTCCTGCGTGCTTCGGAAGTGCTGGAAGAACAGCCGGATGCCGATCTGTCCGATGCTTCCGTTCTTCAGTTGAACGGTGCAGCCGATCCGTTCGGCGATGCTTCTGGCGCATTGGCAAAGGCGTTGCGGGATGATGGTGCCGATATCGACGTTCGCGCAATCGAGGGTTGGCATGGTCTGACCGACGACGATATTCGGGTCACGGCTGAATGGCTGAAACAGAAACTCTGAGTGCTTGTCGATCAAACAACGAAAAGGGCCGCCGGATCTCTCCGGCGGCCCTTTTTACTTTTTAGTCTAATGGCTTGAGGCCTTTTTCGATGGCTGCGCGCTTGCTTTCCAGGAAAGGCGGCAGCGACAGGCTTTCACCGAGGCTCTCCAGCGGTTCGTCGACGGCAAAGCCCGGGCCGTCGGTTGCGATCTCGAACAGGATGCCATTTGGTTCGCGGAAGTAGAGCGAACGGAAATAGTAGCGTTCGACTTCACCGCTGGATGGCACCCGCAGCGACCGCAGGCGTTCGACCCATTCCTGCATGCTTTCCTGATCGGGCGTGCGGAAGGCGACATGGTGCACCGCGCCCGCACCCTGCCATGCTGTTGGCAGGTTTGGCTGTACGGCGACATGCAGTTCGGCTGCCGCGCCGCCCGGTCCCATCGAGAAGACATGGACATGGCCTTCGCCATCGGGCGAGGCATAGTCGCCGGTCTCGCTCATGTTCATCAGCTTTTCGAGCACGATCCTGGTCGGCGCGAGATCTGGAACGCTGAGCGTGATCGGGCCGAGGCCACGAATCTGCCTGTCGGCAGGAACAGGGCTTCTGTCCCAGCTATGGGCGTCGCCTGCGCCGCCATCGTCGGTCAGCCGCAGACGCTGGCCTTCAGGGTCTTCGAAATCGAGTACGGCGCGGCCAGCCACTTCAAAAATATCGCCGGTTTCGATGCCTTGTTCGTTCAGGCGCTTCTGCCACCAGTCGAGACTTTCGACGCCATTCACGCGCAGACCCGTGCGGGCCACGCTGTTGGTGCCGCGGCGTTCGCGCTCAACCGGCCAGTCGAAGAAGGTGATGTCGGTGCCCGGCGATGCCAGACCATCGGCATAGAACAGATGGTAGGCGCTGGTATCGTCCTGATTGACGGTCTTCTTGACGAGCCGCAGCCCGAGCGTATCGGTGTAAAAGCGACGGTTGCCCGGCGCATTGGCGGTGATAGCCGTCAGGTGGTGCAGTCCGGTAAGTTCCAAAGCCATGATTGCCTCCTTTGTTCAGGGAGTTACGTTTGCTGTTGGTCCCTATATCGGCGGTCAGGGTGTTCGCGAAAAGTGTTAGTTGCTGAACAGTGTGTAACCGATAAGTCGCAGCCGGCCTGTGATCGTTCTGCGGGTGATAAAAGGGGCTTGGCAGAACTTCCCCGGTAAAGAATATGTTAATTTGCAGAATTCGCGGTGTAAAAGAAACTCGGGTTTATTGACGTGGCGCGTCTTGGCTTCCAGAAATCGGTTCTGGTTTTTGGTTGAAGCGGTGGCGTAAAGGGAGCTTGGTTTTGCAGAGCATGTTTCGTCGGGCTGTGCCTGCATTGCTTGTTTTGATGACACTGCTCGCAGGCTGCGCTGGCCGTCCTGAAGGCGTGCTTCTGCCTGTTGGCAACGTGTCCACGCCCGGAGCGACCAAGGTCGACCTCCTCGTCGCGACTACCCGCCGCCCGTCCGACAATCCCGGCATTCTCTTCTCCGGCGAGCGTGACAAGCTGGTCTCTATCAATGATATCGTCGTGTCCATTCCGCCGGAAAAGAACCGCAAGGCGGGTGAGGTGCAGTGGCCGAAGAAGCTGCCGCCCAATCCGCAGACCGATTTTACCACCGTCAGCGTGACGCCGATCAAGACCGATGTTGAAGTGGCAGGCTGGGTTCGCCCGCATCTTACCAAGAGCCGCCGCGTGATGGTGTTCGTGCACGGCTTCAACAACACGTTCGAGGATTCCGTCTATCGCTTTGCGCAGATCGTGCACGATTCCGGGGCCGATGTTGCGCCGGTGATTTTCACCTGGCCGTCGCGCGCCAGCGTGTTCGACTATAATTACGACAAGGAAAGCACCAACTATTCCCGCGATGCGCTGGAGCAGGTGCTGCGCGCCATCGCCCGCGAGCCGGAGGTGAAGGACATCACCGTCATGGCCCATTCGATGGGCAGTTGGCTGACGGTTGAAGCACTGCGCCAGATGGCGATCCGCGACGGGCGTGTGAATGCCAAGGTCACAGACGTCATTCTGGCTTCGCCCGATCTGGACGTGGATGTGTTTGCCAAGCAGTTTCTGGCGATGGGCAAGGATCATCCGCGCTTCACGCTGTTCACGTCGCGCGATGACCGCGCGCTTGCGCTGTCGCGGCGCATTTCGGGCAATATCGACCGCCTTGGCCAGATCGACCCGTCGATCGAACCTTACCGCTCGGGACTTGAGAAGGCGGGTATTACCGTCATCGATCTCACCAAGCTGAAATCGGGCGACAGGCTCAATCACGGCAAATTTGCCTCCAGTCCCGAGGTCGTGCAGCTAATCGGTCAGCGTCTTGTCGCGGGCCAGACCATCACGGATTCGCAGATCGGCCTTGGCGATCGTCTGGGAGCGGTGGCGATTGGCACGGCGCAGGGCGTTGGTACGGCGGCCTCTCTGGTGGTCACAGCGCCGATTGCCGTGTTCGATCCGAAAACGCGCAAGACCTATGACGAGCAGATCGACCGTTTCGGTCGTGCTGTCGGCAATACGGTAGGCGCGGTGGCGACGCCCCAATAAGCAGCCACATACGCCATGCCTTCGCTGTTGTCATATCTGAGCTGACGCTGTAGAACTCGCGCCCATGCATTTTGAGCCGCATTTATGCAATGCCAAATGTTGCATTTGGCTGCAAAATGCGCTGGCCGCGAGGAGGAACGCGCATGCAGATTATCCGCACCATCGAGGAGTTGCGGCAGGTGCTTGCGCCTGCGCGTCGTGCGGGCAAGCGCATCGGCTTCGTGCCGACCATGGGCTATCTTCACAAAGGCCATCTGGAACTTGTTCACCGGTCGCGTGCCGACAATGACGTGACTGTCGTGTCGATCTTCGTCAATCCGCTGCAATTCGGCGCGAACGAGGATCTCGATAAATATCCGCGTGATCTGGAGCGCGATGCCACTCTGTTGCGCGGAGCAGAGGTCGATTACCTCTTCGCGCCAGCAGTCAGCGACATGTATCCGCGCCCGATGCAGACCGTGGTGGATGTGCCCACCCTTGGCAACCAGATGGAAGGCGAGGCGCGTCCCGGCCACTTCGCCGGTGTCGCAACCGTGGTCAGCAAGCTTTTCAACATTGTTGGTCCCGATGCCGCCTATTTCGGTGAGAAGGACTTTCAGCAGCTCGTCATCATCCGCCGCATGGTGGACGACATGGCCATTCCGGTCCATGTGGTCGGCGTCAAGACCGTGCGGGAGGATGACGGGCTCGCCTGTTCGTCGCGCAACGTCTATCTGTCGCCGGAGCAGCGCGCCGCAGCCATCATCGTGCCGAAAGCGCTCGATGAAGCCGAGCGGCTTTATCGGTCCGGTGTGGACGATCCTGACGCGCTGGAAGCGGCAATTCGTGCGTTTATTGCTACAGAACCGCTTGCTGCTCCGGAAGTTGTGGCGCTGCGCGACCCCGAAACGCTGGAACGCCTGACGGCGGTGCAGGGGCGGCCCGTGCTGATTGCGCTGTTCGTGCGGCTTGGCTCAACGCGGCTTCTCGACAATCGCGTTATCGCGCATGTCGCGCAGGAACAGGCGGCCTGAGATGAGCGCACCCGTCAAACAGAAGCGACTGACGCCCAAGGCCGTTTCGGCCCTGAAGGGTGAACGCCCGATTGTCAGTCTCACTGCCTATACGACGCCGATTGCGCGGCTGCTCGATCCGCATTGCGACCTGCTGCTGGTGGGGGATTCGCTCGGCATGGTGCTTTACGGCATGGATTCCACCCTTGCTGTCACGCTTGATATGATGATCGCCCATGGGCAGGCGGTGATGCGCGGGGCCGAGACGGCCTGTGTCATCGTCGATATGCCGTTCGGTTCCTATCAGGAATCCAAGGAACAGGCGTTCCGCAATGCTGCCCGCGTGATGCAGGAAACCGGTTGTGATGGCGTCAAGCTCGAAGGCGGTGAGGAAATGGCCGAAACGGTCGATTTTCTGGTCCGGCGGGGCATTCCGGTGTTCGGTCATGTCGGCCTGATGCCGCAACAGGTCAACACGGTTGGCGGTTTCCGCTCGCTCGGACGCGATGACGATGAGGCCGACCGTATTCGTCGCGATGCGCAGGCTATCGCCGATGCCGGTGTGTTTGCGCTGGTCATTGAGGGCACAGTAGAGCCGTTGGCGCGCGAGATCACCGCATCGCTTTCCGTCCCGACGGTTGGCATAGGCGCGTCGGCTGCCTGCGACGGGCAGATACTTGTTTCGGACGATATGCTGGGGCTGTTTCAGGATTTCACACCGCGCTTCGTGAAGCGCTTTGCACAATTGGCGCCGCAAGTGTCCGATGCTGCAAAAGCCTATGCCGAGGAGGTGCGAGCGCGCACATTCCCTGGGCCGGAGCATGTTTTCGGTGCTAAACCGAAAGCCTGACCTCTCTTTGCTTTTCGCATTATCCTACGCATCGGAGCGGGATCAGAAATCAGTCCAGTGGACTGATTTCCCCGCGTAGGCGCTTCGCACTTTTGCTGGAAATGCTTAAAACCTGTGCCGTATGGCGGTAGCGCCTTGTAATTATTCGTCAATCGCGTTCAATGTCGGAAGTGTTTTCCGGAGTTGCTGTGACCGACGATATTGCCCATACCGAACTGATTGCCGTGCTGGCCGCCGTAACCAGTGAACAGCCGCGCGTCATGACTGTGCGACAGGGGCAGGCTCTTCCCTCTGGCCCGTTCGAAAGTGAGCACCGTTCGTTGCAATCCGGTCTGCGCGCCTGGGTACAGTCGGAAACCGCACATCCGGTCGGCTATCTGGAGCAGCTCTACACCTTTGCCGACCGTGACCGTCACGCACAGGGCGAACGTATCATCTCGATCAGCTATCTCGGCCTTGTGCGCGAAAGCGATGCGGCAGCGGGGCAGGCAGGCTGGCGCGGCTGGTATGATTATCTGCCGTGGGAAGATCACCGTCAGGGCGAACCGGCCATCATGGAGCATCTCAACAATGCGCTCCTTGTCTGGGCCTATCGGGCCGAAACGCCGGAACTCACCGCGCAGCGCATGCGGCGCATCTCGTTCACATTCGGCTTCGACAATGGAGAATGGGGCGGACGCTGGAACGAAGACCTCGTGCTGCAACGCTATGAACTGCTGTTCGAAGCCGGTCTGGTGGCGGAAGCCGGGATGAAGGAAGACGAGAACGGTCGCTCCATGTTTGCCGATCATCGCCGCATCCTTGCCACGGCGATTGCGCGGCTGCGCGCCAAGATCAAATATCGCCCGGTGGTGTTCGAATTGATGCCGGACAGTTTTACGCTTTTACAACTCCAACGGACTGTCGAAGCGCTGGCGGGCCTGCGCCTGCACAAACAGAATTTCCGCCGCCTGATCGAGCAACAAGATCTCGTCGAGGAAACCGGCGAAAGCGACAGCGAAACCGGCGGTCGCCCGGCAAAACTGTTCCGTTTCCGTTACTCGATTGTCGAGGAACGTGCCCTTTCCGAGCGCCATCTGGCCGGAGCCAAGCTGCCAATCTCCCGCGATTGACAATATACTCGAATCGAGTATAAGTTCGTAAACATGAAATACTCAAATTGAGTATAAATGAGCATGCCAGCGTATTTCCAGCAAAAGCGCAAAACGCTTTCGTGTGAGGTTGATGCGTAAACGCATGTCGATGAGCTGGGAGGCTCGCACATGAACGATCATGTTTCCGTTTCGCAACTCTATGACCGCGTGGCCAAGGTGCTGCCCAAGGCGGAGTGGCTGGGCTTCGAAGACGATGTCGCGGCCATTCTCGAGCTGAAGAAAAAGCGCAATGCCGTCATCCTTGCGCATAATTACCAGACGCCGGAAATCTTCCACTGCGTGGCCGATATTGTCGGCGACAGTCTGGCGCTGGCGCGCAAGGCTGCGGAGGTCGATGCCGATGTGATTGTGCTGGCGGGTGTGCATTTCATGGCCGAGACGGCCAAGCTGCTCAATCCAGGCAAGACGGTGCTGATTCCCGATATGGCTGCGGGCTGTTCGCTGGCCGACAGCATCACGCCGGAAGATGTGGCGCTGTTGCGCGAGGCGCATCCCGGCGTGCCGATCATCACCTATGTCAACACATCTGCTGCCGTGAAGGCGGCATCCGATATTTGCTGCACCTCCGGCAATGCCAAAAAGGTGGTGGAGTCGCTTGGCGTACCGCGCGTGCTGATGATCCCCGACGAGTTTCTGGCGCAGAATGTGGCCCGCGAAACCGATGTCGAAATTCTCGCCTGGCATGGCCATTGCGAGGTGCATGAGCGGTTCACGCCCGACGATATCCGCGAATTGCGCGAAAGCCACCCCGGCGTGGTGGTTCTGGCCCATCCCGAATGCCCGCCGGAAGTGGTGGCGGTTGCCGATTTCGCCGGTTCCACGGCGGTCATGTCGGACTATGTCGGCGAGAAGAAGCCGCAGCGTGTCGTGCTTTTGACTGAATGCTCGATGAGCGACAATGTTGCTGTCGATCACCCGGATGTCGAGTTCATCCGACCGTGCAATCTCTGCCCGCATATGAAGCGGATCACGCTCGCCAATATTCGCGATGCGCTGGAAAACAATCGCCACGAAGTGACGGTCGATGCCGCACTGATGGAGCCTGCCCGGCGCGCCGTCGAGCGGATGCTGGCGGTATGACTACGACCCCGCTCCCGGTCCTCGTCATTGGCAGCGGCCTTGCCGGTCTGATGACGGCGCTGACGCTGTCTCCACAGCCGGTGTTGCTGGTGACAGCGGGAAGCCTCGGCCTGTCCGGTTCCAGCACGCTGGCGCAAGGCGGCATTGCCGCAAGTGTTGGCGCGGATGACAGCGCGGCATTGCATCTGGCCGATACGATTGCGGCTGGCGACGGCCTGTGTGACCGGGGCGTGGCTGCCGAAATCATAGCAGCAGGCGCGGACGTCGTTGCTGCGCTGGAAGCGCATGGCGTGCACTTCGACCGCAAGACGGACGGTTCATTTTCACTCGGTCTGGAGGCCGCCCATAGCCGCCATCGCATTGTGCATGTGGATGGCGATGCGACAGGGGCGGGCATCATGCGTGCTCTGACCGCCAAGGTTCTGGCGACGCCTTCAATCACCGTCATGGAAAACACCCGCGCTCTCCGGCTCATGCGGCAGGATGGTCGTGTCGTCGGTGCCTGTCTTGAAAATGTCGGCCCGGTTGCAGCAACTGCCGTGGTACTGGCGACGGGCGGGATCGGCGGACTTTATAACGCAACAACCACGCCGCTCGGCAATCTAGGCCAAGCTGCGATATTGGGGGCCGCTCTGGCAGGCCGCGCAAGCGCTGTGCTTGCCGATATGGAATTCGTGCAGTTCCACCCGACCGCGCTAGCCGTTTCTGCGCCGCGCCTGCCGCTGATCAGCGAGGCCGTGCGCGGGGAGGGCGCTCAACTTGTCAATGATCGCGGTGAGCGCTTCATGGCGGATGTTCCGGGCCGCGAGCTTGCGCCCCGTGATGTGGTGGCGCGTGCCATTGGCAGCGAGATAGCGCAAGGGCGCAAGGTCTATCTCGATGCACGCTTGGCTCTGGGTGCGCGGTTTGCAACGCGGTTTCCCGGTATCGATGCGCTTTGCAAACAGCATGGCATCGATCCGTCCCGCGATCTGATCCCGGTCAGACCGGCCACGCATTACCATATGGGCGGGATCAGGGCCGACGCCGACGGGCGCAGCAGCCTGCCGGGTCTCTGGGCCGTGGGCGAAGCGGCCTGTACCGGCCTGCACGGCGCCAACCGGCTTGCCAGCAACTCGGTGCTTGAAGCCGCCGCGATGGGGCTGCGCGCCGCCCGCGCGCTTGGCGATGAAGAGGCGGTCGCCGTGCGGCATCCCGTGCCTGTCAGCCTGCCCCAGAGTTCCGATCCCGAACCGGTTCGGCGCATTGTTTCCAGTCATCTTGGCCTGCTGCGTGATGAAGAAGGTTTGCGCTCTGCAATCACCACCCTTCTCCCCCTCGCGGAGACCGACGATGCCGCAGCCGTAGCGCTGGTCGCTGTGGTTGCGGCATTTGAACGACGCGAGTCGCGCGGCAGCCATGCCCGCACCGACCACCCGCAGAAACATGCGGAGGCCAAGCGTCGCTTCCACACTTTCGAGACGGCATTCGCCCTTGCCCGCGACATCGCCGCCCCCGAACGCTTACTTCAACGAATTTCAAGGACTGCATGATGAACCTGCCGCGCTTGTCTCCGCTTGTCGTCGAACCGCTGGTGCGCGCCGCACTTCTGGAAGATCTGGGGCTTGCTGGCGATATTACCAGCAATGCGGTGGTGCCGGAGGATCACCGCTCGGCCATGCTGTTCAGCTTGCGTCAACCGGGCGTCATCGCCGGGCTGGATGTGGCCGAAATGGCGTTTCGTCTGGTCGATCCGGATGTCACATTCGAACGTCTGGCGCGGGACGGTCAGTCTCTTGAAAAAGGGGCGGATGTCGTCCGCGTTTCTGGCTCCTCCCGCTCCATTCTGGCGGGGGAGCGGACGGCGCTCAATTTTCTCGGTCACCTCTCCGGCATTGCCACGGCGACGGCCAATCTGGTCAAGGCTGTTCAGGGCACCAAGGCGTCCATCGTCTGCACGCGCAAGACGACGCCGGGGCTGCGCGCCTTGCAGAAATATGCGGTGAGGGCAGGCGGCGGCATGAACCACCGTTTCGCGCTCTATGATGCGGTGCTGATCAAGGACAATCACATCGCGGTCGCTGGCGGTGTGCGTGAGGCCATCGAACGCGCCAAGGCCGGTGCCGGTCACATGGTCAAGATCGAGGTCGAAGTCGATACGCTGCAACAGCTCGACGAAGCCATGGCGACGGGCGTGGATGCGGTGCTGCTCGACAATATGTCACCTGCGCAATTGCGCGAGGCGGTATCGGTGATCGGCGGGCGCGCCATTTCGGAAGCCTCCGGCGGCATCACGCCGGAAACAGTGGCGGCGGTCGCTGCCAGCGGTGTCGATCTGATCTCGGTTGGCTGGACCACGCACAGTGCTCCGAACCTCGATATCGGGCTCGATTTCGAAGAGCTGAAATGAAAAAAGGGAGGCGATTGCCTCCCTTTTCTATTTGCAGACCTGCAAAATTTACTTTTCGACGAAAGCCTTTTCGATCACGAAATGACCGGCTTCGCTCTGGCTGCCTTCCTTGAAACCGCGCTCTTCCAGAAGCTGCTTGGTTTCAGCCAGCATTTCCGGGCTGCCGCACAGCATCACACGATCATCTTCCAGATTGAGTTCCGGCATGTCGATATCGGTGAAAATCTGGCCGGAGCGAATGAGATCGGTCAGGCGTCCGCGGTTCTTGTAAGGCTCGCGGGTGACGGTCGGGTAATAGATGAGCTGCTTTGCCGCCATCTCGCCGAGGAATTCGTCCTGCGGCAATTCGTTGGAAATGAAATCCGTATAGGCCAATTCTGCTACCTGACGCACGCCATGAACGAGAATGATCTTCTCATAGCGCTCATAGGCTTCCAGATCGCGAATGATCGACAGGAACGGCGCGAGGCCGGTGCCGGTCGAGAGCAGCCACAGATTCTTGCCGGGTTTCAGATTGTCATAGAGCAGCGTGCCGACCGGCTTCTTGGACAGGATGATCTGGTCGCCAACTTTCAGATGCTGGAGCTTGGAGGTCAGCGGACCGTTCGGCACCTTGATCGAGAAGAATTCCAGCCCGTCCTCATAGAGGCTCGAGGCAATGGAATAGGCGCGGGTGAGCGGCTTGCCGTTCACTTCAAGGCCCATCATGATGAACTGGCCGCTCTGGAAGCGGAAGCCCGGATCACGCGTCGTACGGAAGGAAAACAGCGTGTCGGTCCAGTGATGGATATCGGTGACGGTTTCCTGATTAAAGTTGCTGCTCATCTTCGGAACTGTCTCTGTTGTTCTCCGGCACCACGCTTGGGAGGACGGCGCCTTATGGATTGGGTCGGTTGGTTTGGTCTTTATCGGTCATTGCTGCGGCCCGCCCGCATAGATGCAACTCCGTGGAGTTTGCATCCTGAACAGGCAAGCCGCTTTGACCGCAATCAATATAAGCGCGTCAGGCTGCCTTCAGGGTGGCTTCCGCGAATTCGTAGTTGGCCAGCTTGTCGAGGAAGTTCGTTACATAGTCAGGCCGACGATTACGGAAATCGAGATAATAGCTATGCTCCCAGACATCAAGCCCTAATAGCGCCTTGCCTTCACCGGTTGCCAGCGGATTGGAGCCATTTGGCGTCTTGGTGACCTTCAACTTGCCGTCATTGGCCAGAACCAGCCACGCCCAGCCCGAGCCGAACTGGCCGACAGCCGCCGTCTTGAAGGCTTCCTTGAACTGGTCGACGCCGCCGAAATCCTCGACGATCTTCTTTTCCAGCGCGCCCGGAAGGCGTCCGCCGTTTGCCGACAGGTTCTGCCAGAACAGATCATGGTTCCAATGCTGGCCGGCATTGTTGAAGACCGGAGCGAGATCGGCCTTGTCTTTCGCAAAGAGCACGATTTCCTCAAGCGACTTGCCCTTGAGCGCATCGTTCTTCTCGACGAAGCCGTTCAGCGCCGTTACGTAGGCCTGATGATGCTTGCCATGGTGCAGCTCAAGTGTTTCGGTGCCCATGCCGACGCCTTCAAGAGCGTTGGTCGCATAGGGAAGCGGAGGCAAGGTGAAGCTCATTTTAGACTCCTTGATATACAACTATCTTGATAATTCAGATCGGATCGCTTAATTTAACAAGATAATGCTTCTTTAAATCGAAAACAGGCAATATGTCAAGGAATGACTTTCTAAATACGGACCTTTCGGGAGCACGTTCGCCCGCAGAACGCATCATGCTGGCGCTCAAGATGCGCGGTGCGCAGACGGCTGCCGCAATCGGCGAACATCTCGGCACGACGGGCGAGGCGGTGCGCCAGCAGCTGGTGCGGCTGGCCGAGGAAGGTCTCGTTGCGCCGCATTCCGTTTCGCAGGGCGTTGGCCGTCCGTCGCAGTTCTGGGATCTGACGGAAACCGGCAATAAGCGCTTTCCCGATACCCATGCCGATCTGACCGTGCAGCTTCTGCATTCCGTGCGCACCATCCTTGGTGAAGACGCGCTGGAAACGCTGGTTGCGCATCGCGAGACTGAAACCCGCCGCCAGTATCATGCGCGCCTCAAGGACATGGCTTTCGACGAGCGCGTCAAGGCGCTTGCAGATATCCGCTCGACCGAAGGCTATATGGCCGATGCCGAGCGGCAGGAGGATGGTTCGTGGCTTTTTGTCGAGAACCATTGTCCCATCTGTGCCGCCGCTGATGCTTGTCAGGGTTTTTGCCGGGCGGAGCTTCAGGTGTTTGAAGCGGTTCTCGGCCCGGATGTGTCTGTTGCCCGTACCGAGCATATTCTGGCCGGGGCGAGGCGCTGCGCCTATGTTTTTACTCCGGCCAGTCCTTCCTGATCAGCACGATGCCGCTTGCGGCTGTCTTGCGCTGTGCACCAAAGCCAGCGCGGACAGGAATGCCAGCGTCGACATGACCGCAAAGCCGGAGAACAGCCACATGGCGGCATTGGCGGTGCCTGCAAACCCGCCCGGATTGCTGAGGCCTGCCATATTGGCGATCATGCCTGCCAGCGATGCGCCGAGCGCAGTGGTGAAAAGCTGCACGGTGGTGACGGAGGCTGACGCCAGATTCTGGTCGTCCGCATCGGCGCGCTTGAAAATACGCGTCAGAAGATGCGGCCATGTCATGCCCACGCCGAAGCCGATGACCGCCAGCGCCAGACAGATCGGCAGCAGGCTGACCCAATGACCGTCGCTGCCGACGGGGACCAAAGCGGCAAGCGTGACCATGCCCGCTATGCCCATCAGCGGCGCGGCGATGATCACCCGGTCAACACGACCGGAGGAAACACCTGAAGAACCGATGGAGCCGAGCGTCCAGCTTCCGCCCATGATGGCGGCCAGATAACCGGCGACCAGGGGCGACTGGTTGTGCAGCACCTGGAAGAACAGCGGCACGAACACTTCCGCGCTGGTTACCGAGGCGCTGAGGAAGGCGAGCGTGAGATAGAGCGCGCCGAGGCGGTGAAGGCTGAACGATCCTTTGGGAAGAATACGCCGCGACGAATTGCGCTCGATGATGAAGAGCAGGAGCAACAGCACGACAGCCAGCGCGACGCCTGCCGCATTCATGACGGCATTGACCGAAATACTGGCGGCTGAAACGGCAAGGACTGCCGCCGTCAGCAGAATGAGCTGCGGCCAGGCCAGTGGTGCGCGGCTGCCAGCATCGCCGGAGGCGCGCGGCAGCACAACCATGGCCATGATGGCGAAGATGCCGATCACCGGCGCCAGCGACCAGAAGGCGGCGCGCCAGATGCCAAGCTCGGCGAATATGCCGCCAATCGCCGGACCGACGAGGGTTGCAACGCCCCACATGCCGGAAACAAGGCCAATCGCGCGGGGCCACAGGTTTTCGGGAAAGACGATGCGGATCATCGCATAGGAAAGGGCCAGCATCATGCCGCCGCCAAGGCCTTGCACCGAGCGCCCGGCCAGCATGACCGGCATGGATGGCGCGAGACCGCAAGCCAGCGTACCGGCTGCAAAAATAATTGCCGCCATCAGATAAGCACTGCGCGGACCCGCTTGCGAAAGCAGGCGCGGAACGAGCGCCGAACCGAGAATGGATGCCGTCACGAATAGCGCCGTGTTCCAGGCATAATAATCCATACCGCCAATATCGGCGACGACCGTTGGGAGGATGGTCGTCGCGATGAATACGTTGATGGCGTGCAATGCGACGCCGCCGACAAGGGTGAGCGACCGGATGGCATTCTTACCGGCAAACAGGTCTCCCCAACCGGCGGGCTGGCCGCTAGCGGATGTTTGGTCCTGCATGATTTTTTCCTTACACATCTGAATAACCGGACATGGAGGGCCAAAAATGCCCCTCGATCCGAACTGCATGCCAATCGCTACGCCTGCCCTATTAATTTGTCAAGCAAATGCTTGTTTAATTATCCGGGTGACTTTTCAGGCAATGATAGAGCCGTCAATCGAGCGCAGGAAGCAGGGCCTGTGCACAAAGACTTTCAATCAAAACAAGGGAGAAGCTTGTAAGGGGTTCAAATTCTGGCGAAAAGCTCTATATCAGGGCCAACCGTTGAAGGCAGGGCAGCCAAAACAGAAGTGATCCGCGACAGCTTATGGGGAAATTTTTCTCGATGGCGCTGTGGCGGATTTGTGTTTCTGTCACAAGCTTCCTATAAGCCTTTGAATAATTCCAGAAGAAGCGTCTGACGCTCCTTCCCAACGTGGCGACCAGCCTTGCTGGACAGGCCAGATTTCCCCATTGGACGACCCGAAGAGCCATGATCCAGACGCCTTATTACCTGATCGACAAGACCAAGCTGAAGCGCAACATGGAAAAGATCGCCTATGTGCGCGAGAAATCCGGTGCGAAGGCGCTTTTGGCGCTGAAATGCTTCGCGACATGGTCGGTGTTCGATTTTATGAGCCAGTATATGGACGGCACCACCTCGTCCTCGCTCAATGAAGTGCGTCTCGGCCACGAGAAATTCGGCGGCGAAACCCACGCCTATAGCGTTGCCTATGCCGATCACGAGATCGACGAAGTCATCGCCAATGCCGACAAGATCATCTTCAATTCCATTGGCCAGCTGGAACGCTTTGCGGATCAAGCGGCGCATATCAAGCGCGGCCTGCGCCTCAATCCGGGCGTGTCGTCATCGAGCTTCGATCTCGCCGATCCGGCGCGTCCGTTCAGCCGCCTTGGCGAATGGGATGTGGCGAAGGTCGAGACGGTCATGGACCGCGTCACCGGCTTCATGATTCACAACAATTGCGAAAATTCCGATTTCGGTCTGTTCGACAAGATGCTGACGGAGATCGAAGACAAGTTCGGCTCGCTTCTGCACCGGGTTGAATGGGTCAGCCTTGGCGGCGGCATTCATTTCACCGGTGAGGATTATCCGGTCGATGAATTCTGCGCGCGCCTGAAGGTGTTTTCGGAAAAGTTCGGCGTACAGGTCTATCTGGAGCCGGGCGAAGCCTCGATCACCAAGACCACGACGCTGGAAGTGACGGTTCTCGACACGCTGTTCAACGGCAAGAACCTCGCCATCGTGGATAGCTCGATCGAGGCCCATATGCTCGATCTGCTGATCTATCGCGAAACCGCGAAGATGGAGCCGAATGAAGGCGAGCATCGTTACATGGTCTGCGGCAAGTCGTGCCTGGCGGGCGATGTGTTCGGCGAGTTCAATTTCGGTCAGGAGCTGAAGGTCGGCGACCGTCTCTCTTTTGCGGATGCCGCCGGTTATACGATGGTCAAGAAAAACTGGTTCAATGGCGTGAAAATGCCTGCGATTGCCGTGCGTGAACTTGATGGCACGGTCAATGTTGTCCGCGAATTCACCTTCGCGGATTTTGAAGGGTCGCTTTCCTAAAGATCCTGTTGCGGCTTCACGCTGCAACGAACTCATGTGTTCCGAATGAGAAGGCAATCGGGACGGTCAATAGATGGCGGGAAACCGCTGGAAGAGGAAGCATCGACAGAAAATGAAGAAGAACGTTCTCATTATCGGCGCCGGGGGCGTGGCACAGGTTGTTGCACATAAATGTGCGCAAAACTCTGACATATTGGGCGATATCCATATTGCGTCCCGCACGGTTGAGAAATGCCGCAAGATTATCGATAGCGTGCATGAAAAGAAGAGCCTCAAGACCGAGGTGAAGCTGGAAGCGCATGCGCTGGATGCTCTGGATGTTGAAGCCACCAAGGCTTTGATCCAGAAGACGGGCGTTCAGATCGTCATCAATGTCGGCTCGGCCTTCCTCAATATGTCGGTCCTTCGCGCCTGCATCGATACGGGCGTTGCCTATATGGACACGGCCATTCACGAAGATCCGAAGAAGATCTGCGAAACGCCGCCATGGTATGGCAATTACGAATGGAAGCACCTCAAGGAATGCGAAGAGAAGGGCATCACCGCCATTCTCGGCATCGGCTTCGATCCGGGCGTGGTTAACGCCTATGCGCGTCTGGCCGCTGACGATTATCTGGATGAAGTGAAGTCCATTGATATCGTCGACATCAATGCCGGTTCGCATGGCCGCTGGTTCTCGACCAATTTCGACCCGGAAATCAATTTCCGCGAATTCACCGGCACGGTCTATTCCTGGCAGAAGGGTGCCTGGCAGTCGAACAAGATGTTCGAAGTCGGCCACACGTTCGATCTGCCCGTCGTCGGCCCGAGCAAGGCCTATATGACCGGCCATGATGAAGTGCATTCGCTGTCCAAGAACTATCCGAATGCGGATGTCCGCTTCTGGATGGGCTTTGGCGATCACTACATCAATGTCTTCACGGTGCTGAACAATCTCGGCCTTCTGTCCGAGCAGCCGGTCAAGACCGCTGAAGGTCTGGAAGTCGTGCCGCTCAAGGTGGTCAAGGCTGTACTGCCCGATCCGTCTTCGCTGGCGCCGGATTATACCGGCAAGACCTGCATTGGCGATTTCGTCAAGGGCACCAAGGACGGTAAGGAAAAGGAAGTCTTCATCTACAACGTTGCCGACCATAAGGACGCTTATAACGAAGTGGGTTCGCAGGGCATTTCCTACACGGCTGGCGTTCCGCCGGTTGCCGCTGCAATCCTGATCGCTTCCGGCGAATGGGACGTGAAGAAGATGGTCAATGTGGAAGAGCTGAACCCGAAGCCTTTCCTGAACATCCTGAACCATATCGGCCTGCCATCCCGTATCAAGGATGAAAACGGCGACCGCGCGCTGGACTTCGCGTGAGGTTATACTCTTACCGTCGGTGAGATGTAGTTTTGAAAAAGGGCATCCAGCGATGGATGCCCTTTTTTATAAGTCGGTCAGATTGTCTCGAAGCCGCCGCTTGCTGCGGTAAAGCCGCCCGCGATGCGCAAGGTTTCGATGGCTCCATGCTGCTCGATCGGGGTGACGCCCTTGCCATTCGTGCGAACTCCGCCTGCAATATCGATCTCGCGCGCCGATCCGCCCGGCTTGATGCTGAGGCCAATGGCGGAAAGCTCCACCACGACGCCTTTCACCAGCGAAGGGCCGGTTCCGCCGAAAGTTTCGATGCCGCGGCGAACCGTCAGTTTGCCGATAGGGCGGCTGATCTGAATTCCAACTGCACCGTCGGCATGGGTAACGACGCGGTCGAATTCTGCCAGATCGACAGTGCCGGTATAGACGTTGAAGCCGCGCGCACCCTGACCGAATGTTTCAATGGGTGCGTGGACCGTCAATTCGTTGATCGTGCCAAAATTGACAAAGCCGATGCCGCTTGGTCCGTAGGACGTGATCTTCGCGTCGGCGGTCCAGCGATCCACGGCTCCCCAATTGTCGAGCACCATATCGTTGACGCCATATGTGACGACCGGGCCGCGATTGTGAACCGCATCGACATAGGCGCCGTAGACGGTGAACACGCCGCCGGTAATCTGATCCGGCGTTCCGGCCTTGATGCCGCCGTCGCTATAAACGGCGTCGGTTTCGAGGTTGCGCACCGCCAGCCGCCCAGCCTTATCGCCGCCGCCGCTGACGAAAATTCCGCTGCCGCGCACCGGCGCACCGTCGCGCCCGGCTGAAAGGCCAAGCAGATTGGCGCTGATAGTGACGCTTTCGTCGTCATGCATGTTCCACAGGGTGAAAGCGCCTTGCAGCACATAGACGCCGTAGCCCTTTGGACGGTCCGTTTCCCCGCGCGCATCAGCGGCGATAATGTCCAGCCCATCCACGTCCACATGCCCGGCGCGCAGCCTGTCGCGAAACAGAATCTGTACTCGCCCGATTGTCGTGACGCCCGCCAGTTCGGCGCGTCCGATCGTATCGACGGTGGTGTCATTGAAAATGGCGCGCTTTTCCGGCGATGTCTCCAGCCGGATATTGCTGATGCGATTGTTCGAAGAAAGCTCCACACCATCATTGTCAGCAAAACGGAGAAGCGCATCATTGCCGCTGCCTTGCAGGGTCTGGCCGGGCCTCAGTCTGATCACCGGCAGGTTGTCGATTGCACCGCTGATGACAATATGTCGGACAGTTTCGTTCCCTGTGGCCGCAACCAGTGCTTCGACTGTTGAAATCGTCTTCTCGGAATTACTCATGGCTTAACTCTCTCAAACGGTTACGCTTGCTCCAAACTAACACAATGAGTTGGCAGCAAATAGTAACGGTAGGGATGGCCGCAGTAACATTCCCGTTTGTCGCCAGAATTGCTTCATTTTCTGGTGCTGTGGCGCGTATTCGCAAATGTAATTGTGGTGGGTGCTGTTCAAGAGCCGCGGTTTGAGAGAATTCGAGAAATATCTACTTCCGCGAAGATTTCCTTCTGCTGGTGTCGGGGTTCAATCGCCCCGGGGCCAGGTGTCAGACAGCCGATACCCGCCCGGAAACGGATCGCTTGGATCAAGCATCAGCTGCGAGGTGCCCGTGACCCATCCACGCCCGGAAATGATCGGGCTGATGGCGGGCTTGCCGCCAAGTTCGGTCAGCCTGTCCAGCCGGCAGTGAAACTCGGTGCCAAGCACAGATTTGCCAATGAAGCGCTCACCCACTTTCATCTGGCCCTTGGCGTGCAGCACGGCCATGCGGGCCGAGCAGCCGGTGCCCGTCGGGGAACGGTCGAGCTTGGCCGGACGGATCGCCACCGTGTTGACGCCCGTCAGAACATCGCCGTCGCGCGTCACTGGCTCGGTGATCTGGCAAAAGGAAATGTGGTTCCAGTCCTTTTCCGGGTGGCGGAAACCAAGCTGCTCATTGGCGGCCTTGGTGATCTTCACGCCAATCTCGGCCAGTTCACGCGCCTGACCCGGCTCGATCTTCATGCCGATCTGCGCGGCCTCGATAATGACGAAACTGTCGCCGCCATAGGCCGTATCGACGGTGACGGTGCCAAGTCCTTCGACTTCAAGCGCGGCATCCAGCCGGTCGGCGAAAGACGGCACGTTGCGTACGCTGATGCGCTCGGCCCTGCCGTTGCGGCATTCAGCTTCCACCTCAATGAGGCCGCCGGGCGCTTCCAGCACCATGCGCGTCACCGGCTCCTGCATCGGGATGATGCCGCTATCGAGCAGCACAGTTGCAACGCAGATCGAGTTCGAACCCGACATTGGCGGCGTATCGGCTGGCTCCATGATGATGAAACCCATCTGCGCGCGCGGATCTTTTGGCGGCACCAGCAGATTGATGTGACGGAACACGCCGCCGCGCGGCTCGTTCAGCACGAAGTTGCGCAAGGTCTCGTCGCTGGCAATGAAGCGCGACTGCTCCCACACTGTGTCACCCGGAGGCGGCGCGACACCGCCGACGATGACATCGCCGACTTCGCCTTCCGCGTGACAGCCGACAATATGGATGACCTTGGTGCTGCGCATGGGAACCTCGCAAAATACAACAAGTATATTTGTAGCCGGGTGTGGCGCCGGGTCAATCAATAATCGGGTGGTGAATGGCTCTTTCACGGCAGCAGTGAAAACTGGTTTCCCGGCGTGTCGGCATGTTAGAATTTACGTCTCAAGATGTGTTGCTCTTTTAAGCAAGTCTGATATCCATGTGCTGCTAAATTGTGCATATCGATGCGCGGTGGGCGCCTTTGTCTTCAACAGTAAGGCTGCTCGCAGAGCCTGAATCGAAAAGCGGCATGTGTGTGCGAAAATGGTGATTTTCGAGTACCGGAGCGGAGCGTACTTAAAGGTACGTGAGCACCGGAACGCAGAAAATTGCCATTTGCAGCCACACAGGACGACTTTTGGAACAGGCTCTTAGCCGACATTGGGACGGTCGATGACCGGTAACGCGACGCCACTCTCCTCAGATTGACCCGGTCTCTGAGTCTTTGATGTCTCGGCGCGTGGTTTTCAGGTTTTGAATTTTCCGGCGGGGTGACGACTCTCTGGATGATTCTGGGGAGTGGAATGTGAGCAGTACAACCAATGTGGGCTTTCATGAGCCCCACCAGAACAGCGTGCAACGTTTGCGCAGAGAACTTTCCGCAGCGCTGAAACTTGGCTGGCCGCTGATCCTGACCAATGTTTCGCAAGCCGCATTGACGGCAACCGACATTATCTTCATCGGACGACTGGGCAAGGATACGCTGGCCTCGGCGCTTCTGGCCACGAGCTTCTACCACACGCTGGTCATCTTCTCGATGGGACTTGTTTCGGCTGTCATGCCGATGATCGCCATCGCGCTCGGCAAGAACCGCCATTCGGTGCGCGATGTGCGCCGCACGGTCCGTCAGGGCTTCTGGACGGCGATCATCATCTCGATCCCGATCTGGGTCGTGCTGTGGCATTGCGAGGAGATATTCCTGTTCCTCGGACAGCAGCCGGATATCGCCGCGCGCTCGACCGACTTCATGCACACGCTGCAATGGGCGCTGCTGCCCTATCTGTTCTACATCGTGTTGCGCTCGTTCTTCGCGGCGATGGAAAAGCCCATGTGGACATTGCTGATTGCAGGCGCAGCGATCGGCTTCAATGCGCTGGCCGGGTGGACGCTGATCTTCGGTCATTTCGGATTTCCGCGCATGGAACTGCATGGCGCTGGTATTGCGACCACGCTTTCCAGCACAATGATGTTTCTCGGCATGGCGGCGATCACGCTGCGTCATCGCCGCTTCCGTCGCTATCACCTGTTCGGCCGTTTCTGGCGTCCCGACTGGCCGCGCCTGCGTGAGCTGTGGCGCATCGGTTTTCCGATGGCGCTGACTTTCGTGTTCGAAACCTCGATCTTCTATGCAGCTGTGGTCATGATGGGCCGGATCAGCGCGACCGCCATGGCGGCCCATGCGGTAGCGATCCAGATTGCATCGCTCAGCTTCATGGTGCCGCTCGGTTTCGGGCAGGTGGCGACCGTGCGCGTCGGACGCGCTTATGGTGCGGGCAATCCCAGGGCGGTGGCTTATGCGGGCTGGAGCGCCTATGCGCTGGGCGTCGGCTTCATGATGATCATGGGTCTCCTGATGGTGCTGATCCCGCGCCTGTTCATCGGCGTGTTTCTCGATCTGCACGATCCGGAAAATCTGGCCGTTATGGAGCTGGCCGTCAGCTTCCTTGCGCTGGCCGCTCTGTTCCAGACGGTCGATGGCGCGCAAGCGGTTGCTGCGGGCATGTTGCGCGGCATGCGTGACACCCGTGTTCCGATGTTTCTGGCGCTGCTTGGCTATTGGGGCGTGGGCCTGCCACTCGGTGCGCTGCTGGCTTTCAAGGTCGGTATGGGCGGGCAGGGCATCTGGCTCGGTCTTGCCGCTGGTCTCGGCATCGTTGCCGTGATGATGACCTTGCGCTGGCGCAGGCATCTGGCCCATATTTCCAGAACGCTCGCATAAAACAAAAATGCCGTACGGCCTGAAGGTCGTACGGCATAGTTGCATGCTGCGGATATCATACCGTATCCGCGATCTCGCTTCTGCGATTACTTTGTCAGATTGCTGATACGATCAAGCGCGCTGCCGAAGCCCTTCAGGGAAATCTTAAAGGCAACCGGTTGGCTAGGGCTGAGCGCCGTTGCCGTCACGTTGATATTGGCGCCCGCCTTGATGGCTGCAACCTGCTTGGCATCGAAGCTGATCGGTGCGAGGCAACCCTGCGGAAGGCAGGTGGAAAATGCCAGGTTCGGGCCAGCCGCATCATCGACCTTGATGGTCGCACCCTTGGCCAGATCAAGACCGAATGGCATCAGGATGACGCCGTCGACCTTTCCGCCGGCCACATTGCGCAGCTCGACGGTCAAGACGCGCTGGCCGGTCTGAGAGCTGTTCTGTTCCTGGCGGATAGCACAGGCGGACGCGTCCTTCTGCGTCTGGCAGGAGACAGTCCAGTCCTGATAGGTTTCCTGCAAGGTGCTTGCGCCGCCCGGAAGGGGGGCTGCAAAAGCAGGCGTTGCCAGAAGTGCTGCCAGCGTGCAAGCAAGGCCGAGCGCGCGATGGTTTTTCATAAATATATTTCTCTCTAAAAAACAATCTTGTGAAGCCGGTTACCCAAAAGGGAGGGCTTTGAAAATTTATTGAGCACAATTCAGCTGTGCATTCAACTACATTCCCGTCAAATTATCTTGTTTCTGCGAATAATCGCAAAAGGTTATCGAAGTCTAATATAGTCTTCACTGCAACGTTTGCTTGAAAACAGCAGGGCGGCAGTTGTGACCGGCAGGTATCCGGCGCATTTTGGCCGGATACCGTGCTGAAACGACAGTCTATCGCGTCAGTTTCATATGGCGGTTCACGTCCTTGTACAGCAGATAGCGGAACTTGCCCGGACCACCTGCATAGCAAGCCTGCGGGCAGAAAGCGCGCAGCCACATGAAATCACCGGCTTCCACTTCCACCCAATCCTGATTGAGCCGATAGACCGCCTTGCCTTCCAGCACATAGAGGCCGTGCTCCATGACATGGGTTTCGGCAAAGGGGATCACGCCGCCCGGTTCAAGGGTGACGATGGTGACATGCATGTCGTGGCGCAGATCGTTCGGATCGACAAAGCGCGTCGTCGCCCAAACGCCATTGGTGTCCGGCATGGGCGAGGGGGCGATGTCGTTTTCATTGAGGAATAGCGGCTCCGGCACATCGAGCCCGTCCACATATTCATAGGCCTTGCGGACCCAGTGGAAACGCGCGGTCTTGCTGGCGGTGTTGCGCAGGCTCCAGCCGCTCTTGGGCGGCAGATAGGCATAACCGCCTTCGGTGAGCGTGTGGGTCTTGCCTGCGATGGTGACAGTCACTTCGCCTTCGACCACGAACAGAACGCCTTGCGCCGTGTCGTCAAGCTCGGCGCGGTCGCTGCCGCCGCCTGGCTGCACTTCCATGATATATTGCGAGAAAGTCTCGGCAAAACCGGACATCGGACGCGCAATCACCCACAGTCTGGTCTTTTCCCAGAAAGGCAGGAAGCTCGTCACGATATCGCTGAACGTGCCTTTCGGAATGACGGCATAGGCTTCCGTGAACATGGCGCGGTCGGTCAGAAGCTGCGTCTGGGGCGGCAATCCGCCGGTCGGTGCGAAATAGGTGCGGGTCATTTTCCTGTTCCTGATCAGTAAAGTGTCTCTGGAAGGATGTCCTTCAGTCGCAAAAGCGCGATGCGCTCGACTTGCGCGCAAGCGGTAGCGAATTCGGTCTCGCGGTCATTGGCGACGCGGCGCTGGAACGTGTCGAGGATTTCCTTTTTGTTGCGCCCCTTCACGGCGATGATGAAGGGAAAGCCGAATTTCTGCGTATAGGCATCGTTCAGTTGGGTGAATGTCTGCTTTTCCGCATCGGTCAGTGCGTCCAGACCGGCACCGGCCTGTTCGGCGGTGGATTCGGCGGTCAGGCGTTTGGCCTGCGCCAGCTTGCCGGCGAGATCCGGGTGGGCATTCAAAACGCCAAGCCGTTCTTCCGGCGAGGCAGTACGGAAGATTTTCGTCATCGCGCCGGCAAGACCGGAGGCCGTGTCCTCGGCGGCGGCGAAGCCTGCATCATAGGCGCGCTCGGCGATCCACGGCGAATGCTCGAAAATGCTGCCATAGCGGGCCACGAAATCGGCCTTGCTGGCCTTCGATGGCACCACATCAGCCACTTTCGGCTTGTGATGTTCGTGCCAGTGATTGGCAATGTCGATGCGCTTGGCGACCCAGACCTTGTCATGGCTCTGGACATAATCGAGGAAACGTTCAAGTGCTGCCGCGCGACCCGGACGTCCGACCAGACGGCAGTGCAGGCCGATGGACAGCATTTTTGGCGCGCCTTCCGCGCCTTCGCGGTAAAGCACGTCGAAGGCGTCTTTCAGATAGGTGTAGAACTGGTCGCCGGAATTGAAACCTTGCGGGGTTGCAAAACGCATATCGTTGGCGTCAAGCGTGTAGGGCACGATCAAATGCGGACCTTTGGGTCCCTTGACCCAATAGGGCAGCTCATCGGCATAGGAATCGGCGGAATAGACAAAGCCGCCTTCTTCCATCACCAGCTTCAGCGTGTTGTCGGACGGCTTGCCCTGATAAATGCCCAGCGGGCGCGAGCCGGTGACTTCGGTGTGCAGGCGCACGGCTTCGCGAATATGCTCGCGTTCCACCTCTTCCGGCACGTCCTTATATTCCCACCAGCGCAGGCCGTGGCTGGCGATTTCCCAATCGGCTTCCTTCATCGCGGCGACGGCTTCGGGATTGCGCGCCATGGCCAGCGTCACGCCATAGACGGTGACGGGCATGTTGCGTCGCGTGAAGGCGCGCCAGAGACGCCAGAAGCCGGAACGCGCACCATATTCGTAGATGGATTCCATGTTGAGGTTGCGCTGGCCGTTCCAGGCCTGCCCGCCGACAATTTCAGACAACAGGCATTCGGACGCGGCATCGCCGTCGAGAATGCAGTTCTCGGCGCCTTCTTCGTAATTGACCACGAACTGGACGGCTATATTGGCCCCGCCGGGCCAGCGCGGATCAGGTGTGTTCCGGCCATAGCCGATCAGATTGCGTGGGTAACTCATGCCATATCCCCTTGATGTCAGCGCCAGCGCATTCCGAAAACCGTTTAACGGCATGCGGATCACGCTTTGGTTTTGCCCATGATAATAAAGATTTGCGGTGTGAATTCCCCTTCAAAATTTTGAAAGACATCCAATGAGAAAGCTCTTTCTTAATGCCGAATAAGGCGGAATACTTCACGATGGGAACAAAAGCGGGAACGCCGCCGGTCTGCCATATAAATGTGTTTTGATAGCAAAAACGATACTGGCAAACCGAGTGAAATCAGCGACTTGCAGCGGATCCGTTTCATGGACAAGGTTCATGGGCCGGAGAATCGCGCAAGGGGTCAGGAGTGCAAATGGGTCAGGGACATCACGGCGACGAGGGCAAGACGGGTCGGTTGACGACCCATGTGCTCGATACGGTCAGCGGCAAACCGGCTGCTGGATTGCGTATCGAACTGCGCCGGATCGAGAATCACACGCCGCACAGCATCAAGGAAATCCGCACCAATCAGGACGGGCGCAGCGGCGAGCCGCTACTTGCCAATGGCGACCTGCAACGTGGTTCCTATGAACTCCTGTTTCATGTCGGCGAATATTTCGGCAAAGACGAAGACGGCGTGCCGTTTCTCGATGTGGTGCCGTTGCGCTTTGGTGTTTCTGATGAAAAGGCGCATTATCATGTGCCGCTTCTGGTTTCGCCTTTTTCCTATTCGACCTATCGCGGGAGCTGAGCAGGATGGTTCAGTCTGTGAGAAACAGAATATGTTTTCTTCTCAATGGCGAGCGGGTTGAACTCGACCGGGTTTCGCCAACGGAAACGCTGCTCGATTATCTGCGTCTGGCCTGCAAGCTGCGCGGCACCAAGGAAGGCTGCGCCGAAGGCGATTGCGGCGCTTGCACGGTGCTGGTCGGCAAGATCGTGGGCAGCGAGCTGGTTTATGAAAGCGTCAATGCCTGCATTCGCTTCGTCGGTTCGCTGGATGGTTGCCATGTGGTAACGGTCGAGCATCTGCGCGGGGCGGATGGCGGTCTGCATCCGGTGCAAAAGGCGATGATCGACTTTCACGGGTCACAGTGCGGCTTCTGTACGCCGGGCTTCGTCATGTCGCTTTACGGGCTGTGGATGCGCAATCCCAAGCCCGCCGATCCGGCCATCGAAAAGGCGCTGCAAGGCAATCTCTGCCGCTGCACCGGCTATGAGGCGATCATTCGCGCCGCTCGCGCCATTTCCGATTACGGTAACACGACGGAAGATCCGCTGGCGGCAGAACGCGCCCATGTGCTCGAACAGTTGAAATCCATGCGCGACGGTTCGCGCGTCGAAGTGGGCGAGGGCAAGGACCGTCTGGTTGTGCCTGCCGATCTCGATGATTTCGCAGCACTGCTGGCCGATGAGCCGAAGGCGACCGTGGTGGCCGGTTCCACCGATGTGGGCCTCTGGGTCACGAAGATGATGCGCGATATTTCGCCGGTCGTCTTTATCGGCCATCTCACGGAATTGCGTTCTATTTCCGAGGACAACAACGTCGTCACCATTGGCGCGGGCGTAACCTATACGGAGGCCTTCTCCTTCCTCGCCAGGCGCATTCCGCAGCTCAGCGGTCTCATCAACCGCATCGGCGGGGAACAAGTGCGCAATATGGGCACCATCGGCGGCAATATCGCCAATGGTTCGCCGATTGGCGATACGCCACCACCGCTGATCGCACTCAATGCACGTCTGACGCTGCGCAAGGGCGATAGCCGCCGCACCATTCCGCTTGAAGATTTCTTCATCGCCTATGGCAAGCAGGACCGTCAGCCCGGCGAATTCGTCGAGGCGGTGCATGTGCCAATTCCGGCGGAAGGCAACCACTTTGCGATCTACAAGGTGTCCAAGCGTTTCGAGGAAGATATCACCGCAGCGCTGGGTGCATTCCATATGACGCTCGACGCGGCAGGCAAGGTCGCTTCCATCCGCATCGCCTATGGCGGCATGGCGGCGACGCCGAAACGCGCCTTTGCAGTTGAGGCTGCCCTGTTGGGTCAGTCATGGAGCGAAGAAACGGTGGAGGCCGCAATCGGTGCCTATGAGCAGGACTATCAGCCGCTCAGCGATATGCGCGCCACGGCGGATTATCGCCTGATGGTCTCGAAGAATTTGTTGCGCCGTTTCTATGACGAAACGCAAGGGCAAGCCGAACCCTTGCGCGCTCAGCATATCGAAGCGGTTTGAAGGAGGCAGGCATGAACAAACATCCTGCAAGCACGATCAAAGCTGCCGCTATCAAAGGTGGTGTCGCCACCGATCAGAGGCATGATTCCGCGCATAAGCATGTGACGGGCGATGCGGTCTATATCGACGATATTCCGGAACCCGAAGGCACGCTGCATGTCGGTGTCGGCCTTGCGTCGGTCGCCCATGCCAGTATCAAGTCTGTCGACCTTTCCGCCGTGCGTGCAGCGCCCGGCGTTGTCGATGTGCTGACCTATAAGGACATTCCCGGCGAAAACGATGTCTCGCCGTCCGGCATGCATGACGATCCGATCTTCGCAGTGGACACGGTACAGTTCCACGGGCAGCCGATCTTTGCCGTCATTGCCCGCACCCGCGATCAGGCCCGCCGCGCCGCGCGTCTGGCCAAGGTTGAATATGAGGAAATGCCGGGCCTGTTTTCCATTGCAGGCCTTGATGGCGCCAAGGACCGTCTCGTCTTCACGCCGCTCACGCTCAATCGCGGCGATGCCCGCAAGGCTATCGATGATGCGCCGCGCAAGGTGAAGGGCCGCATGATGGTTGGCGGTCAGGACCATTTCTATCTTGAAGGGCAGGCTTCGCTGGCTGTTCCCGGCGAGGATGAAGATGTCACCATCTATTGCTCCACACAGGGACCGAGCGAAACGCAGCATCTGGTTGCCCATGCGCTGGGCGTGCCGAGCCATTCGGTCACGGTTGAAGTGCGCCGCATGGGCGGCGGCTTCGGCGGCAAGGAAACGCAGGCCAATCAATGGGCTGCCATTGCCGCTATCGCCGCCAAGAAGCACAAGCGCGCGGTGAAAATCCGTCTCGACCGCGACGAGGACATGACTGCCACCGGCAAGCGTCATGATTTCATGATTGATTACGAGGTCGGCTTCGACGACGAAGGCAATATTCTGGGCGTCGACTATATGTTCGCGCTTAATGCCGGTTTCTCGGCGGATCTTTCGGGGCCGGTCGGCGATCGCGCGCTGTTCCATTGCGACAATGCCTATTTCTTCCCGGCAGTGCATGCGCAGTCCGCGCCGCTTTACACCAACACCGTGTCCAATACAGCGTTCCGCGGTTTTGGCGGTCCGCAGGGCATGGTCGGTGCGGAACGTGTCATCGAGGAAGTGGCCTTTGCGGTCGGCAAGGACCCGCTCGACATCCGCAAGCTCAATTTCTACGATGCGATGGGGACCGAAGGCGCAACGCGCAATATCACGCCCTATCACCAGAAGGTGGAAGACTGCATCATCCAGCGCATCGTCGCGGAACTGGAAGAGAGCGCCGATTACGCCGCGCGGCGTGAGGCAATCCGCGCATTCAACGCCAAAAGCCGCACTGTGAAGCGCGGCATGGCGTTGACGCCGGTGAAATTCGGCATTTCCTTCACCAAGACCGAGTCCAATCAGGCTGGTGCGCTGGTGCATGTCTATAATGACGGCTCGGTGCATATGAACCACGGCGGCACTGAAATGGGGCAGGGGCTCCATCTGAAAGTGGCGCAGGTCGTGGCGGAAGAATTCCAGATCGATCTCGACCGGGTGAAGATCACCGCGACCACCACTGCCAAGGTGCCGAACACTGCGCCAACGGCGGCATCGTCCGGCGCTGATCTCAACGGCATGGCGGCGCAGGATGCCGCGCGTCAGATCAAGAAGCGGCTGATCCGTTTTGCTGCCGAGCAGCATCAGGTGCCCGAAGATCAGGTTGTCTTCCTGCCCAACCGCATCCGCGTCGGCAATCAGGAAATCAGCTTCAACGAACTGGTGAAACAGGCCTATATCGGCCGCGTACAGCTTTCCGCTGCCGGGCATTACAAGACGCCGAAAATCCACTGGGATCGTGCCAAGGGCAAAGGCCATGCCTTCTATTACTACGCTTATGGCGCGGCCTGTTCGGAAGTCTCGGTCGATACGCTGACCGGCGAATATGTGGTGGAACGCACCGATATCCTCCACGATACCGGACGGTCGCTCAACCGTGTCATCGATATCGGCCAGATCGAAGGCGGCTTTGTGCAGGGCATGGGCTGGCTCACCACAGAAGAACTGGTCTGGGACAATAAGGGGCGGCTGCGCACCCATGCGCCGTCCACCTACAAGATCCCGCTGGCATCCGACCGGCCCAAGATTTTCAATGTGGCGCTGACCGACTGGTCGGAAGCCTATGAGCCGACCATTCATCGCTCAAAGGCGGTGGGCGAGCCGCCGCTGCCGCACGGCATGTCGGTGCTTTATGCACTGTCGGATGCGGTGGCGAGCGTTGCCGATCACAAGATCAGCCCGCGTCTCGATGCGCCAGCCACACCTGAGCGTGTGCTGATGGCTATCGAGCGGCTGCGCGGGCAAAAGGGGTAGCACCATGAGCAGCGGCACGCTGGGCAGGCGGGACGATATCCGGGCGTTCCTGAACCGTCGCCACGACAGCGTGCTGGTGGAGGTCACGGATGTGAAGGGCTCTGCGCCCCGCGATGCCGGGGCCTGGATGCTCGTCGCCCGCGACATGATCTTCCGCACCATCGGTGGTGGACAGCTCGAATATATGGCCATCGACCATGCCCGGAAAATACTTGCTGGCGGTCGCGATTCACCGATGGACGTGCCTTTAGGGCCGGAGATCGGCCAATGCTGCGGTGGGCATGTGGCCTTGAATTTCAGACGCGTCAATCGCGGCCTTGCGGATGAACTGGTCAGCAAGGTCGATGCGGAAATCGCCACCCGTCCACATGTCTATGTCTTTGGCGCAGGCCATGTCGGCGATGCGCTGGCCTATGCGCTGTCGCTGACGCCGGTACGGGTGGTGCTGGTGGATACGCGCGAGGCGGAGCTGATGGCTGTCGACGCGCCGGGTGTCGAAACCTGCCTCGCGGCGATGCCGGAACAGGTGGTGCGCTCCGCACCGCCGGGCAGTGCGTTCATCATCCTCACGCATGATCACGCGCTTGATTTTCTGATCGCCGCCGAGGCGCTGCAACGCCGCGATGCGATCTATGTCGGCATGATCGGCTCGAAGACCAAGAAGGCGACTTTCAAAAATTGGTTGAAACGCGAGTTCGGCAGCGATGATCTGTTTGAAGATCTGATCTGCCCGGTCGGCGGTGCTGTCGTGAAGGACAAACGCCCCGAAGTCATCGCAGCGCTTGCGGCGGCCGAAGTGCTGACCGCCGCATTATGCTCTGTTCGTGTTTTAGAATCTCAAGCATCAGATGCACGTTAGCATTTGCTTAATGGCTCGTTGCAGTTGGTCGCACTTGTCGTAAGACACGCATCGAATACGGCCTGGAAAAATCTATGTTAATACCGTTATGGGCCTCTACCCGCTTTAGATCCCAATTTTGTACAAACCCTGAAAAATCAGCAATCCGATTATATGAGAGATTATCCCAATCCGATAGCCTCACCATAGTTTCAGGCGCTGCCTGCACCTGTACTTCATGCCCATATATCCAAGACGGCAACGAGTAAGGATAGTCCTGTTCTATCGTTCGGCAATATTGCGCCGAGGATGTCAGGCTGATAATGCAGCTGACGGGAATTGTATTAGACAAAACTTGCATCGAATGCGGTCTCGAGAAATCGAGAACTTGGCCGTTATTTGCTTCTACACTCTTAAGTTCATCGTTTAAGACAGTTCCGTGAAATTCCGCCAAACGGTTGTATGCGAGGTTCTCATAATCTGACAACATCACAGTAGTGTCCGGTCCGGCATCCACGTAAATCTCCTGTCCATAAAAATCCGGTGGTAATTCGCTTATCTTTTCTCCGATCGGCAAACAGTACTTCAAATCTGTATTCAAAGTTACGATGCAGCCCTGTGGCTTCTCATTGGATAAAAAGCGAGCGTTCGGGTAAATTGACTTAATCCAATCCACGTATTTGGAAACACGCGCACCGGTAGAATTTTTTGATCCACCGCCGTTGGTGGTTGCAATGATGACCGGGTGGTTTCCACGAATTTGCCACCAAGCTGACCCACTATCTCCAGCTGCTACTCGTGCCCAAGACGCTGAGGGCCCGTCTGGCTGGTATGATGCGCCAATCCCGTACTCTAGCTCAAAAATACTATCAATCCGACTGCGTGCATACAGTCGTCTTTCGCCTTTCTCCGGCCAGTAACCACTGCTTTGATTCAAGCCAACGCCCCATGTACCATAGCCAGCAAAGATGACATCGCGTCCTTCTTCGTCCAGCGCATCGTTCAAAATTGGCCGTTCAATCGGCTGACCAGCGGCATCTACTATAGGATTTTTTGAAGGTAGCTTCAGGATAGCGATATCCGTTGATGCGCCACCCATGCCGGTTGGCACATTGACGCGTTGCGGCGGCACGTATGCTCGACCTTCGCCCGACGCAATAATGGTTCCATCCCACGCCCAAAAAAGACCTTCGTAGGGCGTGTCGGTTCCCTGATACCCGGAGCAATGGGCTGCAGTGAGGATATAACTCCAACCGGCCTCATCGCCCAACCAGGTTGCAGTGCATTCGCCAATGTTACCAACAGCAAGCCAAGGGGTTTCGTAACTAAACTCGCGTAGCTTATCATTGTGAGTTTTGAGACCGTCTTCTATATCGGCTGTATCTCCGCCATAGTATTTGAAAGTCGCTTCGTCAATAACCAAAGAATAAGCATTTGAGCATAAAAATAATAGAAGAGATGCAATCAAACCGGCGCATAATGAGCCTTTTTTCATTTTTTCCTCAAAAAAATATTTTAAATTTTTCTAGAATAGGTTACCGTTGATTTAATATTTAGAATTATCCTTTAAAAAAATTCAGAGTAGATATAGCGGTAATTTGTATTTATTGGTAGCTGGAATGTTTACTCACTTGTAAGCCTGTTGATTACTCAGGCCAGCGCTTCCCGTATCAGCCGCTGGCAGCGCTCCGTCATGAAATCGATGATCAGACGCACCTTCGGGTCCTGAAAACGCTTGTGCGGATAGATCGCCGCAAGCTGGATCGGTGCCGGCGGCGTGCTTTCGAGAAGCGGTATCAGCCGACCGTCGCGGAGATATTCCTTCACCTCGAACAGCGGCTTGTTGATGATGCCGCGCCCGCCCAGCGCCCATTGCGTCAATACGTCGCCATCATCGGAATCATAAGGCCCGGTTACTTCGAATTTGCGAAGACCTTCCGATGTTTGAAGCGACCAGTAATATTCCTTCGACCCCGGAAAACGCAGCAGCAAACAGTCATGCGTGTCGCCCAGAAGCTCTTCCGGCGATTGCGGAACTCCATGTTTTTCAAGATATTGCGGCGCAGCGCAGATTACGCGCTCACAATTCAGGATGCCGCGCATGCGCAAGTTGGAGTTTTCCAGAACCCCGAGTTTGAAGGCGACATCCACGCTTTCGCTCATAATGTCGATCTCGTGGTCAGATAGTCGCAGGCGCACTTCGATGTCCGGATATTTGTCGTGAAACTCCGGAATGCCCGATGCGATGAGCCTGCGGCCAAGCCCCAAAGGCGCGGTAATGCGAATCGATCCCTTGGGATTTTTCGCAAGTTCCGCGACGGCTGCTTCCGCCTCATCTACCGCTTCAAGGATTTTCAACGCGCCGTCATAGAATATGCGGCCATGCTCGGTCGGGGTCAGCTTGCGCGTGGTACGGTTGAAGAGCCGGACGCCAAGATGCTTCTCCAACTCCTTGATTCGATTGCTCGCAACCGCCGGAGAGGCGCGCTGGTCGCGCCCGGCGGCAGAAAGATTTCCCAATTCGACAACGCGCACGAAAACGCGCAGATTATCAAGATAAGACATGCGTCCCCTCCACGATTGTCTAGTTTTTTTTGAAAGTGATGGTCGTGTTGTGACGTTCCCTCGGACGCAAAGCTTTGGCACATAATAGGATAACGAACAATGGGGCGAACAATGGGAGTGCCTGATGTATGATTTTGCCGTAGCCTGGGACTGGCTGGGCTTCGCAGCGCGGTGGCTGCATGTCATTACCGCGATTGCGTGGATCGGCTCGTCTTTCTACTTCATCGCGCTTGATCTCGGTCTGCGCCAGCGTCCCGGCTTGCCGGTTGGCGCTCATGGCGAGGAATGGCAGGTCCATGGCGGCGGCTTCTATCACATCCAGAAATATCTGGTTGCGCCAGCCGAGATGCCGGAACATCTCACCTGGTTCAAATGGGAATCCTACGCCACCTGGCTGTCGGGCTTCACGCTGCTTTGCATCGTCTATTACACGGGCGCCGATCTTTACCTGATCGATCCGAATGTGCTCGATGTGTCTGTTCCGGTCGCCATTGCAATTTCCATCGGCTCGCTGGCGTTTGGCTGGGTCGCCTATAACACCATCTGCAAGCTGATGCTGGGCAAGAGCGATACGCTTTTGATGGTCATGCTCTATGTCGTGCTGGTGTTCGTGGCCTGGGGCTATACGCATCTGTTCACGAGCCGCGCAGCCTTCCTGCATCTGGGCGCTTTCACGGCGACGATCATGTCGGCCAACGTGTTCATGATCATCATCCCGAACCAGAAAATCGTGGTGGCCGATCTCATCGCCGGCCGCAAGCCCGATCCGAAATACGGCAAGATCGCCAAGCAGCGCTCGACGCATAACAACTATCTGACGCTGCCGGTTCTGTTCCTGATGCTGTCGAACCACAATCCGCTGGCTTTCGGCACGCAGTATAACTGGATCATCGCATCGCTGGTGTTCCTGATGGGCGTGACCATCCGCCATTGGTTCAACACCCAGCATGCCCGCAAGGGCAAGTCGACCTGGACCTGGCTGGTGACGGTCATCCTGTTCATCATCATCATGTGGCTTTCCACGGCCCCGAAGATTCTGACCGGCCAACCGGAAGAACAGAAGGTTTCCGCTTTACAGCAAACTTTCATCTCGGACCCGCACTTTGGCAAAGTGCGGGATACCGTTTTGGGACGCTGCGCTATGTGTCACGCGGCGCAGCCCGGCTGGGAAGGCATGATCACGCCGCCAAAAGGCGTGACGCTTGAAACGGACCGGGAAATCGCCGCCCATGCGCGCGAAATCTATTTGCAGGCCGGTCGCTCCCATGCCATGCCGCCCGCCAATGTCACCGGGGTAACGGATCAGGAGCGCCAGCTTCTCGCCTCCTGGTATGAATCCGCTACTGCTGGAGCAAAGTAACAATGACCAGACTTCTCATCCGTGGCCGCGTGCTGACCTTTCGCGATGAGCCGCAAAGTCTCGATGACAGCGCTTCCTATCGCTATATCGAAGATGGCGCCATTTTGGTCGAAGACGGACGCATTGCGCGCCTTGGCGATTACGCCGAATTAAGCGCGGAAGCGGGCAGCGATGTGAAACTGGCCGATCATCGCCCGCATCTGATCCTGCCGGGCTTCATCGATACGCATATCCATTATCCGCAGACCCAGGTGGTCGCGTCCTATGCCGCCAATCTTCTGGAATGGCTTAACACCTATACATTCGTGGCCGAACAGAAATTCGCCGATGAGCAGCACGCGGAATTCATCGCCGAGCGCTTTCTGGACGAACTGATCCGCCACGGCACCACCACGGCTGTCGCTTACTGCTCGGTGCATCCGCAGAGCGTCGACGCCTATTTCCGCGCTTCGCAGCATCGCAACATGCGCATGCTGGGCGGCAAGGTGATGATGGACCGCAACGCGCCGCCCGCTTTGTGTGATACGGCGCAATCCGGTTACGACGACAGCAAGGAACTGATCGCGCGCTGGCACGGCAAGGACCGCCTCGACTATGTGATCACGCCACGCTTCGCCATTACTTCGACCCCGGAACAGCTCGAAGCCAGTCAGGCGCTGGCCCGTGAACATCCCGAATGCTTCATCCAGACGCATCTGTCGGAGAACCACGACGAAATCGCCTTCACCAAGTCGCTCTATCCGGATGCGCCGGATTATCTCGGCATTTACGAGCATTACGGGTTGCTGGGAAACAAGACGCTGCTTGGCCATTCCATCCATCTGGAAGAACGCGAAGTGGGCGTGATGTCGGAAACCGGCTCGGTGGCCGTGTTCTGCCCGACCTCGAACCTGTTTCTCGGTTCCGGCCTGTTCGACCGTGATCGCCTGAAGGCGTCGGGCGTGCGCATGGCTGTGGCGACCGATGTCGGCGGCGGCACAAGCTTCTCCATGTTGCGTACCATGGACGAGGGTTACAAGATTTTGCAGTTGCGCGAACAGCGTCTGAACCCGTTCCAGTCCTTCTACATGATGACGCTTGGCAATGCTCGGGCGCTGTCGATGGAAGACAAGATCGGCACGCTGGACGAAGGCACGGAAGCCGATATCGTGGTGCTGGACTCAGCCGCCACATCGCCGATGCGTCTGCGCATGGCAGCAGGGGCTACGCTGGAACAGGAGCTGTTCCTGCTGCAAACGGTCGGTGATGACCGCGCGATTGTTGAAACCTATGTGGCGGGTAGGCCGCTCAAGGCGGAACTTGCCTAGGATTTGCTGATATTCCGGCTCTGACGGCCTGCAAATGGCGCTTTTCTGCGCTTCCGGTGCTCATGTACCTTTAAGTACACTCCGCTCCGGTTCTCGAAAAACACCATTTTCGGCTCGTCATAACCAGAATCTCAACAAATCCTCAGAGTTCTTCCGGCCGCTTGCCGCCAATGACGCGGGTCAGTTGATCGGCGGTCGCGCGGATGAGCGGCCCCAGCTCTTCAAGCTTCTTCTTTGGCAGGCGCACGGCGGGACCGGAAACGGAAATGCCCGCAATGCCCTCGCCATATTCGTTGAAAATCGGCGCGGCGATACAGCACATGCCGAGCGTGTGTTCCTCGTCATCGATGGACCAGCCGCGCATACGCGTCGCCTGAATGTCTTTCAAAAGTGCGGGCAGGCCATCGAGCGTGCGCTGGGTGAAATGCTCCAGCACCTTTCCCGAAAGCGCGCGGGCAATTTCGCCATCCGACCACGTTGACAGAATTGCCTTGCCGATGCCCGATGCGTGGATCGGTCCACGCCGCCCCGGACGAAAGAAGGCGCGCATCGGCGCGTGACTTTCGATCTGCGAGATGAACACGACATCGCCATCATCCTCGACGCCGATATTCGCGGTCTCGCCGCTTGTTTCCATGAGCTGCTTTAAATAGGGGCGCGCCAGCGTGCCCAGCTTGCGGAAACGGCGAAAGGCATTGCCAATCTCGAAAGCCTTGACGCCGATGGTCCAGTCGCCGGTTTCCACATCGTGGGAAACCATGCCGTGATTGGCGAGCGAGGATAACAGACGGTGCACCGTGGAAGGGGCCATGCCGCTCGCGTCAGCAAGGTCTGTCAGGGTCGAACCGTCATTATCGGCGATCAGCGCCAGAAGCTTGAGGCTGCGGTCCAGAACCTGCACGGATGAGGGCGCGGCATTCTCCGCCGCCTTGCGGCCCCGCTTTGCTTTGGCCTGTTCCATCACCCGTCTCCGAATCCCGCCTGAACTTCAGAGTTACCACTATCGCATCCATTGTCAGTCGGAAAGGCGCAGAGGGTATCGCCGATTATCTCCATTCCGTTGAAAATCTTTATTTCCATATAATGGTATGCATTTCCATTTTTAAATTATAGCTTTTGTAAATGGAGAATGTTTCCATAGGAGGATTGGCCATGGCCAGAATGCGTGCAGTCGATGCAGCCGTGCTTGTGCTGGAGAGGGAAGGGATCAATTGCGCTTTCGGCGTGCCGGGCGCGGCTATCAATCCATTTTATTCAGCGATGAAAGCGCGCGGTTCGATCCGCCATGTCCTGGCGCGTCACGTTGAGGGCGCTTCGCATATGGCCGAAGGCTATACGCGGGCAAAGCATGGCAATATCGGCCTGTGCATCGGCACCTCCGGCCCGGCGGGCACGGATATGATCACTGGCCTTTATTCGGCATCCGCTGATTCCATTCCGATCCTCTGCGTGACGGGTCAGGCGCCACGCGCGCGTCTCGACAAGGAAGATTTTCAGGCGGTCGATATCGCCAAGATCGCGGCGCCTGTCACCAAATGGGCGGTCACGGTCATGGAACCGGCGCTGGTGCCATTTGTCTTCCAAAAGGCGTTTCATATCATGAAGTCGGGCCGTCCCGGTCCGGTGCTGATCGATCTGCCAATCGACGTGCAGATGGCCGAAATCGAGTTCGACATCGACACCTATCAGCCGATGGAAGCCTATAAGCCAGCCGCCACGCGGGCGCAGGCCGAAAAGGCGATTGCCATGCTGAATGCAGCGGAACGTCCGCTGATTGTCGCAGGCGGCGGCATCATCAATGCCGATGCGTCGGATCTTCTGGTCGAATTCGCCGAGATCACCGGCATTCCGGTCATCCCGACCCTGATGGGCTGGGGCGTCATCCCGGACGATCACCGTCTGATGGCGGGCATGTGCGGTCTTCAGACCTCGCACCGTTATGGCAATGCCAACCTGCTGGCTTCCGATGCGGTCATCGGCATCGGCAATCGCTGGGCCAACCGGCATACCGGCAATGTCGATACCTATCGCAAGGATCGCACCTTCATCCATGTCGATATCGAACCGACGCAGATCGGGCGCGTCTTTGCGCCGGATTTCGGCATCGTGTCCGATGCGGGCAAGGCGCTGAAGCAGTTGCTCGACGTCGCAACCGAATGGAAGGCGGCAGGCAAGCTGCGCGACTGGTCCGGCTGGGCGAAGGAATGCGAAGGCCGCAAGCGCACCATGCTGCGCAAGACGCATTTCGACCAGACGCCGCTGAAACCCCAGCGGGTTTACGAGGAGATGAACAAGGCTTTCGGTCGCGACACCTGCTATGTCACCACCATCGGCCTCAGCCAGATTGCGGGTGCGCAGTTTCTGCATGTCTATCGCCCGCGCAACTGGATCAATTGCGGACAGGCTGGCCCGCTCGGCTGGACCCTGCCTGCGGCTCTGGGTGTCCGCGCTGCTGATCCGGAGCGGCCCATCGTGGCGCTGTCGGGCGACTATGACTTCCAGTTCATGATCGAGGAACTGGCGGTCGGCGCGCAGCACAAACTGCCTTACATCCATGTCGTCGTGAACAATTCCTATCTCGGCCTGATCCGTCAGGCGCAACGCGGCTTCAATATGGATTTCGAGGTCAGCCTTGCCTTCGACAACATCAATGCGTCCGGCGATGCAGAGAAGGGGTACGGCGTCGACCATGTGGCAGTTGCGGAAGGCCTCGGCTGCAAGGCAATCCGGGTGCGCAGCCCCAACCAGTTTGCAGAAAGTTTCGAGCAGGCCAAGGCGTTGATGCAGGAGCATCAGGTGCCGGTCGTGATGGAATTCATTCTGGAACGCGTCACCAATATTTCCATGGGAGCCGACATCGATCAGGTGGTCGAGTTCGAGGAACTGGCCGAACGCGGCGAGGATGCGCCGACTGCGATTGCGGCTTTGCTGGATTAGAATTGGAGAAGTTTAACATGCCAAGATTTGCAGCCAATCTCACCATGCTTTTCACCGAAGCGCCGTTCATGGATCGCTTCGCGCTCGCCGCCAAGGCGGGTTTCACCGGGGTGGAATATCTGTTCCCCTACGAGTTCAACCGGCATGAGCTGAAAGCAGCATTGACCCGTCACAATCTGGCGCAGGTGCTGCACAATCTGCCTGCGGGCAATTGGGCGGGCGGCGAGCGCGGCATTGCGGTGCTGCCGGATCGTGTAGACGAATTCCGTCGTGGGGTGGCCGACGCCATCGATTATGCCACGACGCTCAACTGTTCGCAGGTCAACTGCCTTGCCGGTATCGCACCGCAGGGCATCGACCCGGATGTGATGCGGGCGACTTTCGTCAGCAATCTGCGGCTGGCGGCGAAGGAACTGGGAAAGCACGGCATCCGCCTGCTGATCGAGCCGATCAACCATTACGACATTCCCGGCTTCTATCTGAACACGGTGGAGCAGGCGGTTTCGATCATCGATGAGGTGGGCAGCAACAACCTGTTCATCCAGTATGACCTTTATCACCAGCAGCGCACGCGCGGCGAACTCGTCGCCACCTATGAGCGCTACAAGCCGCTGATTGCGCATGTGCAGCTTGCCGACAATCCGGGGCGCAACGAGCCCGGCACCGGCGAGATCCATTATCCGAACGTCTTCGAAGCGCTGAAGGCAGCGGGCTACAAGGGCTGGATTGGCTGTGAGTATAAGCCGAAGACAACGACCGAGGAAGGTCTGGGCTGGTTCAGAGCATTTCCAGCAAAAGTGCGAAGCGGTTTTGCGTTGGATAATGCGTGAAAACAAAGACTTATATGAAGCCGAGCGTCTCAGCGCTTAATAAAATAGGGAGTAAGCGAAATGGCCAAGATCGGCTTTATCGGACTGGGTATCATGGGCAAACCGATGGCGCAGCATTTGCAGAATGCAGGCCACCAGCTTTTCACCTCGAAACATAGCCAGCCGCCACACAAGGACCTGCTGGATGCGGGGCTGACGGTTCTCGATACGCCCAAGGCGGTGGCCGCGGAATGTGAAACGACCATCCTCATGCTGCCGGATACGCCGCAGGTGGCCGAAGTCCTTTTCGGCGAAAATGGCGCGGTTGAAGGTCTGGGCAAGGGCAAGACGCTCATCGACATGAGTTCGATTTCGCCCATCGAGACAAAGGAATTTGCGAAAAAAGTCCGCGCTGCCGGGGCTGAATATATCGACGCGCCGGTATCGGGCGGCGAGGTCGGCGCGAAAAATGCCAGCCTCTCCATCATGGCTGGCGGCGCGCAGGCAAGCTTTGATGCGGCGTTGCCGCTTCTCAAGCTGATGGGCAAGAATATCACGCTGGTCGGTGATTGCGGCGATGGCCAGACCACCAAGGTCGCCAATCAGATTATCGTGGCGCTCAACATCGAAGCGGTTGCCGAAGCGCTGGTTTTTGCCTCAAAAGCGGGTGCAGATCCGACCAGGGTGCGCGAAGCGCTGATGGGCGGCTTTGCCTCCTCGCGCATTCTCGAAGTGCATGGAGAGCGCATGATCAAGCGGACCTTCGATCCGGGTTTCCGCATCTCCCTGCACCAGAAAGACCTCAATCTGGCGCTTCAGGGCGCGAAGGCTCTGGGTGTCTCGCTGCCCAACACGGCCACGGCGCAGGAACTGTTCAATTCCTGTGCGGCGCATGGCGATGACGGTCTCGACCATTCCGGTCTGGTGCGCGCGCTGGAGCGTATGGCCAATCACGATGTTGCCTGAGCCTCGGGCCTGATCGGTTCTCTGGAGGGGAGAGCGTGGAGCTGGCTATCTGGAGGGAGATGGCCGGCTCCATTGATTTTATATGCCGCGCGGGGAATAGTGCCGCCGTTGATTTGTGAAGCCGGGATTCTCATGACTGCCACGAGCGCCATCGCCGATCCGAAGAAATTTCTGACCAGCCTTTTCGATGCCGCCGTGGCGGCTGCCGATCCCGAACTGGTCATCCGCGCCAATTTGCCCGCCAAGCCAAAGGGGCGCACGATCGTCATCGGCGCAGGCAAAGGCTCCGCACAGATGGCGGCGGCTTTTGAAAGGGCGTGGGATGGCCCGATTGAGGGCATCGTGGTGACACGCTATGGCTATGGCACGCCTTGCGAACGCATCGAGATTATCGAGGCGGCGCATCCGGTTCCGGATGAAGCGGGACTTGTGGCATCCAGACGCCTGTTCGAAGCCGTATCGGGTCTCACGGAAGACGATCTCGTGGTGGCGCTGATATCCGGCGGCGGCTCGGCGCTGCTGCCGTCGCCCCCGGAAGGGCTGACGCTGCAAGACGAAATTGCCGTCAACAAGGCCTTGCTGGCGTCGGGCGCGCCGATCTCGGCCATGAATGCCGTGCGCAAGCATCTTTCGACCATCAAGGGCGGACGCCTTGCCGCTGCCGCCCATCCGGCCAAGGTGTTCTCACTGGTCGTCTCGGATATTCCGGGCGACAATCCGGCATTTGTGGCCTCCGGCCCGACGGTGCCTGACCAAACCAGCCGCGATGACGCGCTCAAGATCATCGAACGCTACCGGCTGGAATTGCCGGAGGCTGCACTTGCCCATATTCGCGGCGAAGGAGCGCATGCGCCAAAGCCGGATGACGCGGTTTTCGCGCAAAACGAAGTGCGGGTGATTGCATCTGCCGCCGTATCGCTGGAAGCGGCAGCGAAAGAGGCTGCCCGGCACGGCGTTGAAGCAGTGATCCTGTCGGACGCTATGGAAGGGGAATCGCGCGAAGTGGCGCATGTCCATGCTGCAATTGCGCGTGAAGTGGTCGAACGCGACCGTCCGTTTAAAAAGCCGGTGGTCATCCTGTCCGGCGGCGAAACCACTGTCACCATTCGCGGCAAAGGTGGTAAAGGCGGGCGCAATAGCGAATTCCTGCTGTCCTTTGCGCTTGATATTGATGGCTATGCCAATATTCATGCGCTCGCCGCCGATACGGACGGGATTGACGGTTCGGAAGACAACGCCGGTGCCTTTGCCGATGGCAGCACGGTTTCACGTCTGCAAAAGGCGGGCGAGGATGGTGCGGCGCGCCTCAACAACAACGATGCATGGACAGCCTTTGACGCCATCGGCGATCTGTTCATACCGGGTCCGACCGGCACCAATGTCAACGATCTGCGCGCGATTCTTGTAACGGGGTAAAGGCCGTCAGAGCCAGAAGATCAATCAGGCCGTGCGTCGTCGTCGAGCAGGATCCGGTTCGCCGCGCCGTCGAGGTCTTCATACTGGCCGTTTTTCAGCGACCAGAGAAAGGCGGCAAGCCCCACCGCGCCCATCAGCAGGGCGACGGGGATGAGAAAGAGAAGCCCGCTCATTTGTGCGCTTCCTTGATGACGGTAACCGGGGCGGCACGCTGCTGTTGCGCCTGCGGCTTCTGCTTCCCGGCCTTCAGCCGCAGTGCATTGCTGACAACCACGATGGACGACAGCGACATGGACAGTGCTGCCACCAGCGGCGTGACATAGCCGAAGATCGCAATTGGCACGGCGATGATATTATAGCCGATGGACAGCGCGAAATTCTGGCTGATCAGCCGACCTGCCTCCTTCGAGACCGCAAAGGCCAGCGGCACGGCGGCGAGGCTCTCACGCAGAAACACGAAGTCGGCGGCATTGCGCCCGATATCGGCGGCGGTTGCCGGAGCCATGGAAACATGGGCTGCGACGAGGGCAGGCGCATCGTTGAGACCGTCGCCAACCATCAGCACCTTGCGGCCTTCGCCGGAAAGCTCCTGCACGAGCTGCGACTTGTCGGCAGGCAGAACCGCGCCGCGATAGTCATCGACACCCAGATAATCCGCGAGCTTCCTAACGGCTGGCAATCGGTCGCCGGAGATGATGCCAAGCTTCAGCCCATCCGTTTTCAGGGCGGCGATGGCGGCGGCTGCGTCTTCGCGCGGGCTGTCCTCGAAATGGAAGGTTTCGACCAGCATGCCGTCGATGGAAAGGCAGGTTTCCGGCCCGTTTGCGGCAGTAGCATCGGCCATGCCGCCAGCCCATTCGGATTTGCCGAGACGATAAAGCTTGCCGTCGATTTCCGCCTCGATACCCGATCCCGGAACTTCCTCGATCCGGGTGAAGGCGCTCATCGGCCCCTGACCGGAAAACTGCGCCAGCGCCCGCGACAGCGGATGGCGGGAATAGAGCGACAGTTCGGCGGCGATTTCGAGATTGTGCGTATTGACGCTTTCAAGGCCGATCAGGCGCGGCTGGCCGAGCGTCAATGTGCCGGTCTTGTCGAAGATCGCGGTGTCAATCTCGGCCATGCGTTCCATGGCGGAGCCGTCCTTGATCATGATGCCGTTTTCGAACAGGCGGCGCGCTGCAACCACCTGCACAATCGGCACGGCCAGCGCCAATGCGCAGGGGCAGGTGATGATCAGCGTGCAGATGGCGATATAGATCGAGCGATACCAGTCGCCGCCGGTGTAGACCATCCAGCCCGTGAATGCGAGGAAGGCAATCGTGTGCACCATCGGCACATAGAGTTCGGAAGCGCGGTCGGCGAGGCGGCGATAATAGGCGCGGCCACCTTCAGCCACATCCATCAGGCGCACCATTTCGGCAAGGAAGGAATCCTTGGCTTCCGCCGTTGCCCGAATGACGAGTGGCGTGGAGAGGTTCAGCGTACCGGCGCGAATATCAGAACCGGGGCCAACCGGCACCGCATCGCTTTCGCCGGATGCAATGGCGCAATCGAGTTCGGAGCAGCCTTCCTCAATTCTGGCATCCACCGGCACGCGCTCGCCTGCTGCCAGAATGATGCGCATACCGGGGCGGATTTCATTGACCGGCAGATAGTTCCGCTCACCATTGTCGGCGATCACCACCGCGCCACGACTGCCAAGCTGCGCCAGACCGCGCACGGCGGAACGGGCACGGGCGCGCATCATATAGTCCAGCGTGCGACCGATCAGCAGGAAGAACAGAAGTGTCACCGAGGCATCGAAATAGGCATGATGACCATGGTTCATGGTCTCATAAATGCTCATCGCAAAGGCGAGCGAGATGGCCAGCGCAATCGGCACATCCATGTTCACACGCCTTGCGCGCAGTGCATTCCATGCGGAAACATAGAAGATGCGGCCCGAGAAGATCAGCGTCGGCAGGGCGATCAGGCCGGAGACCCAGTGAAACAGGTCGCGGGTTGCTGCATCCGCACCCGACCAGACAGCCACGGAAAGCAGCATGACATTGCTGGAGGCGAAAGCCGCGACACCAAGGGCGATCAGCAGGCGCGTGAAGGCTGGGTCCTTCTCCTGCGCCATGTCGAAAATATGCGCTTCATAGCCGAGGCGACGCAGCGGATCGACGACATTGGGCGGCGTTTCGCCGTCCTTCCAGCGGATCGCGACCCGTCGTGCAGTCAGGTTGACGCGCACATAGGCAACGCCTGCGATCTGCGCCAGCGCTTCTTCAATCGTCTTGATGCACAATCCGCAGTGAACGCCCGGCACCGACAGGTCGAGCTGGCGCAGCCCGTCGCCCAGCGTGCGGCTGGCGAGCTGCATTTCATCCGGGGAAACGGTCTGGATGACCGTCGCAATCTGTGCATTCTCGACGCAGCAGCTCATAACAGCTTCCCGTTCTTGATCAGAATGCGGACGATATGGCGATAGGGGTCTTCCAGACCCGCATCGGCGTTGATTTCCATGACCCACGCGCCATCGGCGAGGTCAATGTTTGCGCCGAGCACGCCCGCTTCCCGGGTGGCAAGTGCTGCCCTGGTATCGTTCACATCGCCAACGGGACGCTTGAACTCCACCGTTCCGCCCGTCACTGCAACCGGCTTGCCGTCGCGGTCGGCGAGCCGCCAGGTGAAGACACCCCCGGCATAGGCAGGCGTCGACTGCCAGTTGAGGGCTGCCTGCTCCTTGCCGGTCTGGGCCTTTTCGTTGAATTCCTGGCTTGCGACATAGGAATTGGCGACGACCAGCCCGCTCCAGCTGTGAATGGCGAGATAGGCCATGGTCACATTAACGGCGATGATCACCCCGAAAAACGCCACCATGATGCCCAGCATATGCCAGCCGGTGAATGTGCCCGACGAATTTGCGGATGCAGTCTTGGTTTCTGCCGACATTATCGTCCCTCCGGAGCCATGAAGGTTGCCTTGTAGCGGGCGTGTTCAGCGCCGTCCGCGTCGCGCACTTCGATTTCGTAATCCTTGCGGTGGTCCGAGATGGCGCTGTGCGGCAAGGTCACAAAGACACGCAATGTCTTCAGCCGGTCAGGTTCCACGGGCACGGCATAATTGCCGTCTGCGTCTGCCGTCTCGTCCTGCACGGTCAGGGTCGCGCCGGGCAGTCCTTCGATGGAAAGCCGGAAGGTGCGCGGTGTCGGGATCATGTTGAGAAGCTTGACCGTATAGCCGTTGCGGATCGAACCGTCCGACAGAAGCACATATTGCGGGTTACGGTCGTGCAGGACATTGATGCCGATGCGCTGGCGCATCGACAGCGAAATGACCAGCGTGAGGCCGATCAGCGCCCAGACGATGAAATAGAACAGGCTGCGCGGACGCAGCACTTTGCCCCATGACAGGTTCTGCACCTTGTCGGAAAGCACATTGGGCGTAGCGTAGACCCGGGCAGGGGTGATGGGCATCGTCCCGTTGTTGGTGGCAAGCGCCATATTGGCGTCGTAGTCGGCCAGCGTCGCATAGGAGATGAGGCCGCGCGCCTTGCCGATCTTGTCCATCACCGAATTGCAGGCATCGATGCACAGCGCACAGGTGATGCATTCCAGCTGCTGGCCGTCGCGAATGTCGATACCCATCGGGCAGGCGGCCACACAGGCATTGCAATCCACGCAATCACCGACGGATTCCCCGGTGGCGATTGCCTTCTTGGCATGGCGCGAACGCGGTTCGCCGCGCCAGTCATTATAGGTCACGGTCAGCGAATTCTCGTCGAGCATCGCGGCCTGAATGCGCGGCCACGGGCACATATAGGTGCAGACCTGTTCGCGCATCAGCCCGCCCAGCGTATAGGTGGTGGCGGTGAGAATGGCGACGGTGAAATAGGCGACGGGCGCTGCCTGTCCGGTCAGGAAATCGAGCAGCAGGCTTGGCGCATCGGCGAAGTAGAAAATCCACGCGCCGCCGGTCAGAACGCCGATCAGGAGCCAGACCGAATGTTTCGTCACCCGTTTCCAGATCTTGTCGAAGGTCCACGGCCCCTTGTCGAGTTTCATGCGGGCGTTGCGGTCACCTTCGATGGCGCGTTCCACCACGAGATAGAGATCGACCCAGACCGTCTGCGGGCAGGTATAGCCGCACCAAGCGCGGCCCGCGACGGAGGTGACCAGAAACAGGCCGAGGCCCGCCATGATGAGCAGGCCCGCGACGTAATAAAATTCCTGCGGCCAGATTTCGATGAAGAAGAAATAGAAGCGGCGGTTGGCGAGATCGATCAGCACGGCCTGATCCGGCGCATAAGGCCCGCGATCCCAGCGCAGCCATGGCGTCAGATAGTAGATGCCCAGCGTGATGAGCATGACGAGCCATTTGAAGCGCCGGAACTCACCCTGAACGCGCTTCGGAAAAATCTTGACCCGCGCCGCATAAAGCGACTGCCGCGTCTTGGGGGAATTCACTGCCTGAACGTCGATACGTTCGACTTGCTCTGACATTTTATGCTCCTAGGGAGGAGAAGGGAGTAGGGGAATAGGGGAGTAAGGGAGTATGAAGAACGGGGGGCGACGTTGCGGGCCTTCACAACCAAAACATAATCCCCTATTCCCCTACTGCCTTACTCCCCTCTCTTCATTCTCCCCCGCCCAGCGAATGGACGAATATCGCCAGCTGCTTGACGGTTGTGTCGCCGAGGCGCGGTTCCCATGCAGGCATCACGCCGTGCTTGGGATGCGACACCTGACGGATGATTGCGTCTTCGCCGGAACCATAGAACCAGATCGCATCGGTCAGGTTCGGCGCGCCGAATTCGCGGCTGCCCCTGGCGTCGGCGCCATGGCAGACAGCGCAGTTTTCCGAGAAGACCTTCTGGCCTGCGGGAACCATCGACGGGTCATGTGGTGTGCCGGTCAGGCTGACCACATAGGCTGCCACATCGCGGATCTGCTGCGGTTCCAGAATGTCGGCGTAAGCGGGCATTTCGGACGTGCGGGTATCCGCGTCATCCTTGGAACGAACGCCGTGACGGATGGTCGTCAGGATTTCGTCGATGGAACCGCCCCACAGCCAGTCATCGTCGTTGAGGTTCGGATAGCCGGGTGCGCCCTGCGCGCCGGAGCCATGGCACTGCACGCAGTTGACGCGGAAGGCAGCCGCGCCGCCCGCAATGGCGAACTGGCGCAGGTTTTCATCGGCCAGAATTTCATGCACATCCTTGGCCTTGATCTGGTCGAGAATGCCCTGCTTTTCCGCCGCCACCTGGCGCATGTCTTCCTGCAACGCGCCGCGGCTCGACCATTGGGTCAGCCCCGCAGTCGAGCTGGAAATCAGTGGCCATGCCGGATAGGCGATGGTGTAGCCGATGGCGAACAGGATGGTGGCGTAGAAGGTCCACAGCCACCAGCGCGGCATCGGATTGTCGAGTTCGCGGATGCCGTCCCATTCATGGCCGGTGGTCGAAACACCGCTGACGTCGTCGATATGCTTATCAGTCATTTGCGTCATCCTTGAACGGAATGGCTTTCACCTCGTCGGCGATCTTCTTGCTGCCGGGACGGAAGACATAGAAGACGGTGATAACGAAGAAGACCGTCATGCCGAGCAGGCCCCAGCTGTCGGCGAAGTGGCGCATGGCGTTGTAATCCATGGGAAGCTCCTATCGCGCTTTGGGGGATTGATCGTAGGTCGAGAAATCGACCAGCGTGCCGAGCATCTGGAGATAGGCGATAAGCGCATCCATCTCCGTTACCGCAGCCGGATTGCCGTCGAAATCGCCGAGCTTGGCCTTGGGATAACGCCCCTCGACGCCGGATGTGTCGGCTTCGGGATCGGCCTGCGCCTTCAGGTCGTCCAGCGCATTGTCGATCATATCCTGCGTATAGGGCACGCCCACTGCGACATTGGCCTTGAGATCGGCAGCAATGTTACTGGCGCTCAGCGGCGTATCCTTCAGGAAGCCGTAGCTCGGCATGACCGATTCCGGCACCACGTCGCGCGGGCGGATCAGGTGCTGGACGTGCCATTCGTTGGAATAGCGGCCCCCGACGCGGGCGAGGTCCGGCCCCGTGCGCTTGGAGCCCCACTGGAACGAATGGTCATACATGGATTCCGCCGCAAGGCTGTAATGCCCGTAGCGTTCCACCTCGTCACGGAAAGGGCGGATCATCTGGCTGTGGCACAGATAGCAGCCCTCGCGCACATAGATATTGCGTCCCGCAAGCTCGAGCGGTGAATAGGGACGCATCCCTTCCACCTTTTCGATGGTGTTTTCGAGATAGAAAAGCGGCGCGATTTCCACGATGCCGCCAATCAGCACCACGGTCAGCGATCCAACCAGCAGCAGCGTTGCGTTCTTTTCGATTACGGCGTGTTTTTTCAGAAAGGACATGTGTGTTCGATCCTTATTCCGCAGGCTGCATCGCTGATGCCGGCTTGGCCGGGGTTGCGCCGGCGATCGGCGCCTCATCGCGCAGGTTTCCGCGAATGGTCTGATAGACGTTCCAGGCCATGACGAGACCGCCCGTGAGGTAGAGCAGGCCGCCGGTCACGCGGATGACGTAGTAAGGGAACATCGCGGCGACCGTTTCTGCGAAGGAATAGACGAGGAAACCCTGATCGTCGTATTCGCGCCACATCAGGCCCTGCTGGATACCCGCAACCCACATGGCGGCGGCGTAGAGCACGATGCCGAGAATGGCGAGCCAGAAGTGCCAGTTGACCATGCGCACCGAGTAGAGGCGCTCACGGTTCCACAGTTTAGGAGCCAGATAATAGATCGCGCCGAAGGTGATCATGCCGTTCCAGCCAAGCGCGCCGGAATGAACGTGACCGATGGTCCAGTCGGTATAGTGCGACAGAGAATTGACCGCCTTGATCGACATCAGCGGGCCTTCGAAGGTCGCCATGCCGTAGAAGGCGATGGCAGCCACCATCATGCGGATGATCGGATCGGTGCGGATCTTGTCCCATGCGCCCGACAGCGTCATCAGGCCGTTGATCATGCCGCCCCAGGACGGCATCCACAGCATGATCGAGAACACCATGCCCAGAGTCTGCGCCCAGTCGGGCAGTGCGGTATAGTGCAGATGGTGCGGACCGGCCCAGATATAGAGGAAGATCAGCGACCAGAAGTGGATGATCGACAGGCGGTAGGAATAGACCGGACGGTTCGCCTGCTTCGGCACGAAGTAATACATCATGCCGAGGAATGAGGTGGTCAGGAAGAAGCCGACGGCATTGTGGCCGTACCACCATTGCGTCAGCGCATCCTGAACGCCCGAGAAGGCGGAATAGCTCTTGGTGCCAAGGAAGGAGACCGGCACGGCAAGGTTATTCACGATATGCAGCATGGCGATGGTGATGATGAAGCCGAGGAAGAACCAGTTGGCCACATAGATATGCGGCTCCTTGCGCTTCAGCACGGTGCCAAGGAACACGACCAGATAGGCGACCCAGACGATGGTCAGCCAGATGTCGACATACCATTCCGGCTCGGCATATTCGCGGCTCTGCGTGATGCCGAGCAGATAGCCGGTGGCGGCCATGACGATGAAAAGCTGGTAGCCCCAGAACACGAACCAGGCCAGATCGCCGCCGAACAGGCGGGCGCGGCAGGTGCGCTGCACCACATAGAAGGATGTGGTGATGAGCGCGGTGCCGCAGAAGGCGAAGATGACGGCGGAAGTGTGCAGCGGGCGCACGCGGCCGAAGTTCAGCCATGGTTCCAGATTGAGATCCGGAAAAGCGAGCTGCGCGGCGATAACAACGCCGACGAGGAAGCCGACAACGCCCCAGAACACTGTCGCAATCAGGCCGTAGCGGATCGGACCATCCATATAGACGGACTGATCCGTCTTTTTCGGCGTCAGACCGTAATCGGCGTTGCGCAACAGAAGAATGGTGAAAATGGCGAGCACGACGAACAGAATCCACATATGGGTTCTGAACAGCTCGTCATGGGAAAATCCGGCCAGGAGAACGGCAAAAAGCGCTCCCAGACCGGATAGGACTGTTCCAGCGGCGTAGTTCATGAAATCCCCTCGCAGCGCGTAACGAAGACCGCCCGTCAGGGGCAGTTGTAGCGACAGGATTTCTATCGGCGCTCCGTGGCGTGCTGTCATTGATCCTAATCAACGACGATTTTCTAGGGAGAGAAGTGACCCCGGAGCTTATGTCACCGGGATGGTCATCGAGGCGCGAAGACCGCCATCGGGACGGTTCACCAGATCGAATGTGCCTTCCATCCGCGTGACCGCCATTTGCACGATGGCAAGGCCGAGGCCACTGCCATTATCCTGCCGGTGCTTGCCGCGGAAAAAGCGCTCGGTGACATGCGGCATTTCGATGTCGGGAATACCGGGGCCGCTGTCTTCGACGGTGAGGGTGAGGCGGTTGTCCGCGACGGTAAAACCGCAGCGCACACAGCCACCCGGCGGGGAATGCAGCACTGCGTTTTCGATCAGGTTGCGCGCCGCCAGCGTGAAGAGATGCGGGAACGGCATCTGCACGAGCGGCATGCCCTCCAGCAGTTCGATGGCGACGCCGCGCTGGGCGCCGAGCATGCGCATATCGGTGGCGATAGTGTGCACGAGCCTGCAGGCCGGTTCCGGCGTCGGTGTTTCGGTTTCATCGGAAGTTTCAAGCGCTGCAAGATCGAGCAGCTGACCGACCAGCCTGCTGGTGCGGTCCACACCGGCTGCAATCTGGCGCACCGCGTTGGCGCGGACAGCTTCGTCCTTTGCGCCTTCGGCGATCTGCGCCTGCGTCTTCAGACCGGCGAGCGGCGTCTTCAGCTCATGGGCGGCGAAGATCGCGAAGTTGCGCTCGCGCTCGCGCGCTTCCTCGACACGGTGGAACAGCCCGTTCAGCGCGGTCACGACAGGGGCGATTTCCTTTGGCAGATTGTCTTCCGGCAGCGGGCGTAAATCCTGTGCCTGTCGCTTCGACAGCACGGCGGCAAGGTTGCTCAACGGGTTGAGCCCGCGCCGCACGCAAAGCCAGATCATGCCTGCCAGCAGTGGCAGCACCAGAAGGGCAGGTATGACCAGCCCCGTCACCACATTGCGGACCAGTCTTTCACGAACATAGAGACTATCACCGACCATCACGCGCAGACCAAGCTGCGTGTTTTCAACGGCAAATACCCGCCAGCGCTCGCCAGCGACAACCGTGTTGGAAAAGCCGTTCGCCACGCTCGTCAGCCGTGTGACAGGCGCGCTTTCCGAACGCCCGACCAGCTTGCCGTCCAGCGCCCAGATCTGGCAGAAAAGCTGCCGGTCATAGTCGGAAAATTCCGGCATGGGCTTGAGTGAGAGCTGCCCCCCATCGCCATTGGGGCCGACTTCCACGCGGTGATCGCTCAAAAGCGAATTGACCATGCGCGCGGCTTCCATGAGGCGCGCATCCAGAACCTTTTCCAGCTGGGCCTGAGTGGTCGTGTGAATCCAGACCACGGCAATCAGCCAGACGATGCAGGTTACACCAATCAGAATGCCGGTCAGACGGCCACGGATCGAACTCATGCGCAGGCCCCCGCCAGACGATAGCCGACACCGCGCACCGTCTCGATGAAATCGGAGCCGAGCTTGGAGCGCAGGTGATGGACATGCACCTCCACTGCATTGCTCTCCACTTCTTCCTGCCAGCCATAAAGCGCTTCTTCCAGCGATGATTTGGAAAGCGTTGCATTGGGGCGCTCCATCAGCGCGCGCAGGATCGAGAATTCACGCCGCGTCAGCCGCAGCGGTTCGCCCTTGAAGCGCGCCGACATTTCCGCCGGATCAAGCTCGACGCCGCGCCATTCCAGCATGGCATTGGCGCGACCAGCCCCGCGCCGCGCAATGGCGCGCACCCGGGCGGCCAGCTCATGCAGGTCGAACGGTTTGCCGACATAGTCGTCGGCGCCGGCGTCCAGCCCTGCAATGCGTTCCGGCACCTGATCGCGAGCGGTCAGAAGCAGTACCGGCGTGTCGTCGCGACCGCGCCGCATGGTCTTCAGAATGTCGAGGCCGGAGCCGTCTGGCAGCATAAGATCGAGCACGACGGCGTTGTAATTCTGCGCTGCTAGGGCTGCTTCGGCATCGCCGCAGGTCGAGACCGCATCCACGGTGAAACCGGCAATGCCCAAACCAACGGACAGCCCGTCGAGCAGGATTGCATCGTCTTCAACCACCAGAATGCGCATTGGTCTTCCTGTTTTCGCCTTGTTGTCGTTTTAAATCAGCCCGGCTTCTGGCCATCCCAGCTTAAGGCTGTCTTAAGGTGGCGGCGGCATTCGCCTTTTGCAACATAATCAATTTTCTACGAATCAGTTCGGAAAACCGGAATGCGTCTTTCTGCGAGCCTTGTGAGTTTCGCCCTCCTGATCTTCACGGCGTTCTCGTCAGCCCTGGCCGCTGGCCCTTTGCCGGTGAACGATGCTTTTCGTCTTGGCGTGACGAAGGATGCCGATGGACGTCTCGTGCTCGGCTGGACCATTGCCGAAGGCTATTATCTCTATCGCGATCATATTGCCGCAAAAGACGACAAGGGCAATGCGCTCAATGTCGATACGCAGCCCGGCATTGCCAAGGACGACCCGAATTTCGGCAGGCTCGAAGTCTATTATCGCTATGCCAGTGCCAGCCTTAACGCGGAAACCGCACCGGTGGAAATCACCTATCAGGGTTGTCAGGAAGACGGCATCTGCTACCGGCCCGAAACGCTGACAGTCGACCCGGTGACGCTGGCCGTTTCAAGCCAGATGGGCACCCTGGCCAAGGCCCAATCCCAGTCTTTTGCGCAAGGCACTGCTTTCACCACCGCTGCGCCGCAGATGGCTGCAAGCACGGCCACTGAAAGCAAGGCTTTTGCGCTCGCGCCTGAAAAGGGCATGGTCGAAAACCTGCTGGCCGAGGGCGGCACGGGCTTTGTCATTGCGGCCTTTCTTGCCTTCGGGGTGCTGCTGGCCTTCACGCCGTGTGTCTTCCCGATCTATCCCATCGTCGCCGGAACGCTGGCGCGCGAAGGTGAAAAACTGACGGCAAAACGCGGCTTCGTCCTCTCCTCCATCTATGTGGTCAGTCTGGCTTTGGGCTTTGCGCTGGTGGGGGCGATCGCTGGCTGGTCGGGGCAGAACCTGCAAATGGTCCTGCAATCGAAATGGACGGCACTCGCTCTGGCGGCGCTGTTCACCTTGCTGGCCGTATCCATGTTCGGCCTGTTCCAGATCCAGCTTCCAAGCCGGTGGGTCAGCGCGGTTTCCGCGCAGACCGGCCAGCGCACAGGCTCCAAGCGCTCTGCCGCCGTGCTCGGCTTCTCGTCGGTGCTGATTGTCGGCCCTTGCGTGACCGCACCGCTGGCGGGCGCGCTTCTCTATATTGCACAGACGGCCAATGTCGCGCTGGGTGCCGGGGCACTCTTCGCGCTTGGCATCGGCAAGGGCTTGCCGCTGATCGCTTTCGCGACCCTTGGCGCGGGCACGCTGCCGCGCGCAGGCGCATGGATGGAAACCGTGAAGCAGATTTTCGGCTTCGGTTTTCTGGCAACCGCCATCTTCATGGCTGCACCGCTTTTGCCTTCGGGCGTGGATATGGCGCTCTGGGCCATTCTGCTGTTCGGCGTGGCAAGTTTTGCCTTCCTCAAAGTGCCGGGGCATGGCGTTGTGGCCCGCACGATTGGCGCGGCGGCCTTCGTTTACGCAACCATTCTGATGCTCGGCCTTGCGTCTGGCGGCAGAGATCCGTTGCAACCGCTGGCCGTATTCGCTAACCGTGGCGACAACCAGAATATGGCCGAGCTGCGATTCGCGCCGGTCGATACGGTTTCTTCCCTTCAGGAGAAGCTTGCGACAGTGGAAGGCTCGCGCCCGACACTGATCTATTTCACGGCGGATTGGTGCGTGAGTTGCTCCACCGTGGAAAAGCGCGTGTTGCCGGATGCCGATGTGAAGAAAAGCCTGAACGGCTATCAGCTCATCAAGGCTGATATTTCCGATCTGACCAATGGCAATGCAGACCTGATGGCGAAGCTGAAAGTGGCTGGCCCGCCGACGATGATTTTCTTCGACAAGGCAAGCCGCGAGCGGGAGGGGACGAGACTGGTGGGCGATGTCACGTCTGCCACCATTGCCCGGTCGGCTGGTCTCACCACCGATGGCCGGATGTAATCGCAGAAACAAGGATTGAAGATGATGCCGGGGGCTTGGACTATTATGAAGCGCGGGGACGACAGATACCGTATTGCAGCGCGACTGTTGCGCATTGCCACCATCGCTTTGCTGCCGCTGGCAGCCGCCGCCTGCACGACGACTTCCGCCGAGCAGCCGGTCGCGGTCATCATGCCTCAGCCTGTTGTTCAGCCGGTTGTGGCGGAACCGCAGCCGGTGCAAGTCGCAGCCGTGGCAGAACCGGAAGTGCAGACGGCGCGCAGCGAATATGAAGTGATGTATGGCGCTGTCACCGACGGCAAGAACTTCATTCCCGCGCTTGATGTGAACAAGATTGCCGAGCGCAACCTGCGCAAGCAGGTGGATTATGCGACCGATCATCCGGTTGGCACCATCATTGTCGATCCCTATGCGCGCTATCTTTATCTCGTGCAGCCGGGCGGCAAGGCCATGCGCTATTCGGTCGGTGTCGGCCGCGCCGGGCTGACCTTCAAGGGCGAAGCCAAGGTTGCCTATAAATCGCAATGGCCGCGCTGGACCCCGACCGCCAACATGATCAAGCGCAATCCCGACCACTACGCGAAATATGCCAATGGTCTGGAGGGCGGCATCCGCAATCCGCTTGGCGCCCGCGCACTCTATCTTTATCGCGACGGCAAGGACACGCTCTATCGTATCCATGGCACCAATGAGCCGTGGTCGGTCGGCAAGGCGGCGTCCTCGGGCTGTATCCGTCTTTTCAATCAGGACATTCTCGATCTCTACAAGCGCGCCCCGACGGGTGCCCGCGTTGTGGTGCTCGACAAGTCCCAATCTGGCATGGGAGCTAGTTCATGATAAACCGCCGTCAGATGCTGGCTGTTTCAGCCGGGACCATTGCGACACTCGGATTCTCGGGTGCGCAGGGTCTGGCACAGGCCGTTCCGACCGTGGCCGAGGTTCTCTACGACAAGGAAATCCCGGTTCTCGGTAATCCGCATGGCAATGTCACCATCGTCGAATATTTCGACTATCAATGCCCCTATTGTAAAAAGGGCCATGGTGAACTGATGCGTGTCGTCAAGGATGACGGCAATGTGCGGCTGGTTCTGAAGGACTGGATCATTTTCGGCGATATGTCGGCCTATGCGGCGCGGCTTGTTCTGGCTGCGGAAAAGTCCGGCAATTACGCCAAGGCCATGGAAGCGCTGATGGCCACGCCGGGCCGTCTGACCAAGGAGCAGGTTGATGCGGCCATGAAGAAGGGCGGTCTCGACGCCGCCAAGCTTGAAGCAGCCTATAAGGCTGATTCCAGGCGGATCAATGGCATTCTCGAGCGCAACATGAATCAGGGTGAAGCGTTCAATTTCAGCGGCACTCCGTCTTTCGTCATCGGCACCAAGCTTTATGGCGGCGTGATGAAGCAGCAGGAATTGATCGCGGCCATTGCGGATGCGCGTAAATCCTGATCGCTGGTATCGATCGATATTTCGATGAAGGCGGGTCTGCAAAGGCCCGCTTTTCTCATTTCGAATTTGAAAGCAAGCAGCGGAGTGTGAGCGCCCTTGTAAGGTCCTATGTCTGGTTCATATAAAGAAGGAACACGGACATGAACCTTATGACCCTCAAAACGCATGATCCCGATGAAAGCCGCTGGCAGAAGGTGCTCGGACGCGACAAGGCGTCGGATGGTGCCTTCGTTTATGCCGTGCGCACCACTGGCGTTTATTGCCGCCCATCCTGCCCGTCGCGGCGGGGAAAGCGCGACAATGTGCAGTTTTTCGATCGTTGTGAAGATGCGGAGCAGGCAGGTTTTCGCCCCTGCATGCGCTGCAAGCCGCATCTGACCGAAACGCTCGCAACACAGAACAATGCGCGCCATGCCGAAATCGTGGCCGCTGCCTGCCGGTATATCGAAGCAGCAGAAGAAGTGCCGTCTCTGGAAGAAATCGCGGATGCAGTGAAGACCAGCCCGGCGCATTTCCATCGCATTTTCAAAGCCTTCACCGGGCTGACGCCCAAGGCTTATGCCGACGCACATCGCGCCCGGAAAATGCGTGTGGCGCTCGACGCGCCGGAAATCCGCGTGACCGATGCGATCTATGACGCCGGTTACAATTCCAGCAGCCGCTTCTATGAAGCCTCAGACCGGATTCTTGGAATGACACCAAAGGCTTACCGGCAGGGCGGCAAGGATGCCGACATTCGTTTCGCCATCGGGCAATCGGCGCTTGGCGCAGTCCTTGTGGCGGCGAGCGAGAAGGGCGTCTGCGCCATCTTGATGGGCGACGACCCGGAAGCACTGATCCGCGATCTGGAAAAGCGCTTTCCCAAAGCCAATCTCATCGGCGCTGATCGCGATTTTGAAGACATGATCGCGCAGGTGGTCGGCTTTGTCGAAGCGCCGGGCATCGGTCTCGATCTGCCGCTCGACCTGCGCGGCACGGCGTTCCAGCAGCGCGTCTGGCAGGCCTTGCGTGAAATTCCCGCAGGAAAAACAGCGAGCTATACGGATATTGCCGAACGGATCGGCGCGCCGAAAGCCGTTCGCGCCGTTGCGCAGGCCTGCGCCGCCAATAAGATCGCCGTCGCGGTGCCATGCCATCGTGTGGTGCGCAATGATGGCGGGCTGTCTGGCTATCGCTGGGGTGTCGAGCGCAAGCGCGACCTCCTGAAGCGGGAGCGTGAAGCATGAGCGGCGACGTGGAAAAGGCGGCGGCAAAAGTCGCCGCCTATGACTGGGAGAAGATTGGCGTCGAACTCGACACATTCGGTACGGCCATTCTCCCGAAACTTCTCTCCGAAAACGAGTGCCACAATTTCGCCACGAGATGGCATGATTCCGCCGCATTTCGCACCACCATTTCCATGGCGCGGCACGGTTTTGGACGCGGCGAATACAAATATTACGCCAATCCGCTGCCTGCCTTAATTGGGAGCCTGCGCGCCAGCCTCTATCCGCAGCTCGCGCCCATCGCCAATGGGTGGAGCCGGAGAATGGGCAGCGACACCCGCTATCCGCCGACCCATGACGCATTTCTGGAACGCTGCCATGCAGCCGGGCAGTCGCGCCCGACACCGCTTCTCCTGCAATATGTGGAGGGGGATTATAATTGTCTGCATCAGGACCTTTATGGTGACATCGCCTTCCCGTTACAGGTGGCCATTCTCCTGTCGAAACCGGGCGAGGATTTCATGGGTGGCGAATTCGTGCTCACCGAGCAACGCCCGCGTATGCAGAGCAGGGCGGAGGTGGTGCCGCTTCAACAGGGCGATGCGGTGATCTTCGCCGTCAACGACCGACCGGTACAAGGCACGCGCGGCGACTACCGGGTCAAGATGCGGCACGGCGTCAGCCGTATCCGCTCCGGCATGCGACATACGCTGGGCATAATCTTTCACGATGCGCGATAGGCCGACATAAAGGGTTGAACCGAAATGCGTATTAGCCTTTGATCGCGCAAAGGATTGAAGGAGTCGACCATGAGCGTAACCATCTACGGTATCAAAAACTGCGACACCATGAAGAAGGCGCGCACATGGCTTGAGGACCATGGCATCGACTATGGTTTTCACGATTACAAGAAGGAAGGGCTCGATGCGGCAACACTCGACCGCTTCCTGAAAACCGTCGCCTGGGAACAGCTTTTGAACCGCGCTGGCACGACTTTTCGCAAATTGCCGGAAGAAGCGCGCCAGAATGTCGATGCCGCCAAGGCGCGGGCGCTGATGCTGGAACAGCCATCCATGGTCAAGCGTCCGGTGCTCGACAAGGACGGCGTGCTGACGGTCGGTTTCAAGCCGGATCAGTATGAGGCCTTCTTCAAGTCTTGAGCTGCCGGGCTTCTGCCATAGATATCTGCGGATAGGTCTGTCGAAGCGGAGAAAGCCATGCATCAACGCTTGAACAAGATCGTTCAGCAATGGTCGGTGAGCTGGCGCGATGCGCTGGTTGCGTCCATTGCGGGCGCTGTGGCGTGGCTGATCTGTCAGTGGCTTCTCGGCCAGCCGCGGCCGGTCTTTGCCATGGTCACGGCGGTGATCTGCCTTGCGCCTAACCTGCCAAACCACGGCAAGCAGGCTATCGGCGTCATGGTCGGCGTAACGACAGGTGTGGTGATCGGAGAACTGTCGCTTCTGTTGCCCGAAACCATTCCCGTCATGCATATGGCGGTGGTGACCTTCATCGCCATGGTGCTGGCGACATCGTTCGGCATGGCGCCAGCGATTGCCATCCAGTCCGGTGTTTCGGCCATTCTGGTGCTGGCCATGGGGCCGCAAGTGGCGGGTGTGACCCGCCTGATCGACGTTCTGGTGGGGGCAGGTGTCGGGCTTTTGTTCAGCCAGATCTTGCTGACGCCTGACCCGGTGCGCCTGATCGACAGGGCGGCGCGTGGCCTGCTGGACCGGCTGGCAAATGGCCTGAAACAGGCGGCCATGGCGCTTGATAAACAGGACCCGGTGCGTGCGCAAAATGCGGTCAATCAGTTCACTTCCGCCCATCGGGCGGTCATCGCGCTGGGCGACGGCATTGCGCTTGCCCGCAGCAATGCGCGCTGGTCATTGCGCGGGCGGTTGGCGGCGCGCGAAGTGACCGAAATGGCCGGACGCTATGATCGTCGCGGCATTCGTCTTTATGCCTCGGCGCTGCTGTTCGGCGAAGCGCTTGGCAATGCGCTGCGCAAGAAAGAAGCTCCCCCGCCACCATGGGTCGGTGAGGCGTTGCAGATCATCATCGCCAATTGTTCGCTGGATGAAGGCGTGGTGCCGCAGCGCATTCCGCCCGTGCCGAAGGAAATACCCTTCGGCTGGCGCGACTGCGTGCATCGGCTGGAGTCTGTGCAGGATACGCTGCTGCACTTCCTGCATTCGGGAATTCCCGACAGCGTGCCGGTCCAGACAACGAAGACGGCACATTCTTGAGCAATTTCAGTTGAAATTGCTTGCCGGACCTTGGGAAGCGTTGCGCACCTTTTCGGCTGTTACGTTACTACCATGGATGCGTCCGCACCGGACTTGCCAGAACACTGGATTCTATCGAACCCCGATCGGCGGATATTTGCCGTTCCCGTTGAATGGCGTCGGCTTCAATAGCGGAAACGCGACTGTTTCCAGAAGAAGGAGATACAAAAGTGCGAGATGATTGCCCCGCACAGCCTGCAAGAACGATCATGGATAAAACAACACAGGAACTGAAATTCATTATGTCCACTTATTGATAGGGTTCAAAATATTGGGATGTAAAATTACTACATAGAATCAATCGGTTAGTTGCCAATTGATGATAACACGCTGTGAGATAGTTCACATATGTCCGGGTTGCAAGACCCGGGCCATGTATCGTCCGTCATCAGCCGGATTGAAATGGCGAATAGGGGAATAGGGGAATAGGGGAATAGGGTGGGAACTCGGAGCCTCTAAAAAAATTGCTTGCGCTGAACGAGCGCCCGCGATCCTCTTCCCTTACTCCCTTACTCCCTTACTCCCTTACTCCCTTACTCCCTTACTCCCTTACTCCCTTACTCCCTTACTCCCCTTGATCGCTGCCATCAGAAAAATTCAATTGTACGCCCGCGCTTGAGGGGTATTTTGCGGCGCAAGATGCAGTTCTCTCCCAGCACCACAGTTGCATTCTTCGTGATGCCGGGCTGCAACGAGCAATTTCCTGTGCTCCGGTGCTCACGTACGTTGAAGTACGCTCCGCTCCGGTGCGCGAAAATCACTCGTTTCGCCACGGCCTGACGAATTTGCAACTGCAGTGCTAAGTCGAACTTTCTCAAGTCAGCTTTTTCCCGTTCGGATATTTCAATGTCATCCTCCCCCAACTCCGCTCAACACCAGACGGCGATCCGTTATGCGCTGGGCGGTTTTCTCGCCATGGCGTCTGCAATGGGCATTGGCCGTTTCATCTATACGCCGATCCTCCCGGGCATGATGGCCGATCTTGGCTTCAACGCCGCTGATGCAGGCTTCATCGCTTCCGCCAATTATATCGGCTATCTGCTTGGCGCTGTGGCGGCGGGCTATGGCTGGTCGGCAGGCATTGAACGGGCCAGCGTCATCACCGGTCTCATCATCAGCGCGGTGCTTTGCGCGGCGATGGCGCTGTTCGACGGCGTCTGGATGTTTGCAGCCATCCGCTTTGCTGCCGGTTTCATCAGCGCGGTGACCATGATCCTCTGCACGGCTATCGTGCTCAGCCATGTGACCGCCGCAGAGCGCAGCGGGCTTGGTGCGGTGCATTTCGGCGGTGTGGGCAGCGGTATCGCCATTTCGGCGGTGCTGGTTGCCGCCATCCGCTTTTCCGGCCTTGGCTGGCGTGCGGATTGGGTCGGTGCGGCTTTACTCACGCTGGTCATGCTGGTGGGCGTGATCTTTCTGGTGCGCGAAGGGCCGCGCGGCAATGGCGGCAACACCCGTGAACCGGCTTTGCCGAAAAGCTTTGCCTTCAACGCATTGGCGCTTGCCTATGGCATTTTCGGCTTCGGCTATGTCATCACGGCCACGTTTCTGATCGCCATCGTGCGCGCCAATGAAGGCGGACCGCTGATGGAAGCAGCCGTGTGGATCGTCACCGGCCTGACCGCCGCGCCATCCATCTGGCTTTGGTCTCCGGCGGCGAAAAAGTTCGGCCTGTTCAACGCTTTCGCGCTGACGGCGCTACTGGAAGCCATAGGCGTTGCTGCCAGCGTCGTTATTGCGCCGCCCGTTGGCCCGCTGGTTGGCGGTGCGCTTCTGGGCATGACCTTCATGGCGCTGACGGCTTTCGGTCTCCAGATTGCGCGGGTACTGGCTCCGGCATCGCCAAAGCGGGCGCTGGCGCGCATGACCGTGTCGTTCAGTGTCGGGCAGATTGTCGGGCCGCTGGTCGCCGGTTACATGGCGCAGCGTTCCGGCTCGTTCACCTCGGCCAGTCTCGCTGCAGCGCTTTCGCTGGTGGCTGTTGCCGTCATTGGCGTGCTCGCCGGTCAAAAGGCCAAGTAGAGCGCTAAAAGCAGGAAACTAATAAGATTTCTGGCAAAATCTTACAAATATTTAACTGGTAAAGGCACGGTAACAGGCATTCTATGGGGCCGATAACCCCATAGAATCGGGACCTTTTTCGTGTTCGTATCTTTCTTCCCCCGCCCCAAATTGTTCTTTCCGTCTGTCGTGCTCTGGAGCCTGCTGGCTGTCCTTAGCTGGTATATGGGGGGAGAAAATCTCGGGCGTCTTTTCGGCCTGCCGCCCGCAGCGCCGGATGCCGCGCCGATCATCGGCGCAAGCATTTTCTGGTCCGCGCCGTTCCTCTGGTTCTATATCTATTTCGCTGTGGTGACTTTTGCGTTCTACGCGTTCTGGGCAGTGTTCTCGCCGCATCCATGGCAGCGTTGGTCGATTCTCGGTTCAGCGCTGATCCTGTTCACGACCTATTTTTCGGTGCAGGCCAGCGTGGCGGTGAATGCCTGGTATGGGCCGTTCTATGATATGGTGCAGAAGGCGCTGTCGACGCCGGGTTCGGTCACGGCCAGCGATTTCTATTGGGGCACGGTCGACTTTCTCGGTATCGCCTTCATCGCGGTCACGATCGGCGTGCTGAGCCTGTTCTTCGTCAGCCATTACATCTTCCGCTGGCGCACGGCGATGAATGATTATTACATGAGCCACTGGCCGCAACTGCGCCACATCGAAGGTGCCGCGCAGCGCGTGCAGGAAGACACGATGCGCTTTTCCTCAACACTGGAACAGTTGGGCGTCAGTCTGGTGAAGGCCGTCATGACATTGATCGCCTTCTTGCCCGTCTTGTTCAGTTTTTCCGAGAAGATCAATGAACTGCCGATCATCGGCGTCATCCCGCATGCGCTTGTCTGGGCGGCGGTTTTCTGGGCGGTATTCGGTACAGGCCTGCTGGCGCTGGTCGGCATCAAGCTGCCGGGGCTGGAATTCAACAATCAGCGCGTGGAAGCGGCCTATCGTAAGGAACTGGTCTATGGCGAGGATCATGATGATCGCGCTGGACCGGTTACGATGCGCGAATTGTTCCGCAATGTCCGGCACAATTACTTCCGGCTCTATTTCCACTATGTCTATTTCAACGTGGCCCGCATTCTCTATATCCAGGCGGACAATGTGTTTCCGACGGTCATCCTCATTCCGTCCATCGTGGCAGGCAAGCTGACATTGGGCCTGATGAACCAGATCAGCAACGTGTTCTCGCAGGTGCAGGGCTCGTTCCAGTATCTTGTCAATTCATGGACGACGATCATCGAGCTTCTGTCGATCTACAAACGTCTGCGGGCTTTCGAGGCGACCATCCATGGCGAGCCGCTGCCGTCGCTGGATCGTGAAAATCTGGAAACACCGCAGGGCGTTTAAGGATGGGCACCAGCACCCTCGTGCTTCGAGACGGCGCTTACGTGCCTCCTCAGCATGAGGATTTGGAAAACCGGCTACGACCTGTTCTGCGCAGCGTGGCCGGTGTTTTTGTCGAGGCTGTTCAGATAATCGCCATAGGTGGTGCATTTGACATCGGGCTTGGTGCAGACTTCCGAAACAAGCCGCTCCATGGCGCGCCAGTAAGCGCCGTCATTCATCAGCACGAAATGGAAGCCAAGCTGCAAGGGAATGCGCTCGCCATCATATTGCTTGTCGAAGGCGGCACGAAACGCCTTATAGGCGCGGTCTTCAAAGGCTGCCGACTGTTCCGGCGCTTCCTTAGCCTTGGAATGGCGGACATAGAGATTGTAATCCATGCCGACGATGGGGCGCTGCGACGGGCCTTCCGGGATCAGCGGCAGGCCAAAGGATGCGAACTGGCCTGTGATCTGGGGCAGTTCCGGCCCGCGTGTGACGGATGAGGCCTGATAGCGGAAGCCATTGGCCTTCAGCGCGTCCTGCACCGGCTTCGAAGCGGCGAGATAGGGCGCGCGAAAGCCGTTGATGCCGCTGAGCGCGAGATCGCGCCAGCCATCCGGCTCGCCGTCGATACCGTTGTTCTTGTAGGCGTCGGCGACGATGCGTCGAAACTCGCCGACTTCCTTGTTCCAGTCGGCGGTGGACCAGCTCGTGCCGTCGAAATGGCCGCAGCCGTGGCTGGCAATCTCGTTGCCCTCCAGATGCGCCTGCCAGATATTGCCAAGCCGGGTCACGACTTCATCCCGGGTCTGGGCAAAGCCGACATTGGACGCACCCGCCTTTTTGTGCGGCGGCTGATAGCTGGCGCGGTCCTTTCGGGTCATCAGAAAGACGCAGGACAGGAAATAGGTGAAATGGGCGTTGTTCTTCTTCGCGAGTTCGCGTGAGCGCGTCCACAAGGTATTGTCATGCGCGCCGTCGAAGGAAATCAGCACATATTGCGTTTTGGCGGCAGTAGCGTCGGCTCCGGCACTCAGGTCCGGCGATGTCGCCCCGGCAGGCGCACAAAAAGCCGTCGACAGGGAAAGAGCGAGAAGGGTTTTGGGGGAGAAAACGCGCATTGCCATCAGATACCGGGAAAATCGGAGGCCGGGAAGGGGGATAAGACCTCGCTATCCCTTGAATATGGCGAAGGTCGGACCGAAATTCACTTTTACGCGGGGCTTGATCTGCTTATTTCGCAGACGGGTCTTACATATGGCGACAATTCCGACTAAAAGCGCCAGAACATCTATTTCGTAAACCAGATTCAAGAACAATGGCAGGTCCATGGCAGACGACAGTTTCATTCGCGAGGTAAACGAAGAACTCCGTTCGGAACGGGCGAAGCAGGTCTGGAAGAATTTCGGCCCGATCGTGATCGGTGCTGCCGTTGCTATCGTTTTGGGCACTGCGGGCTGGGTCGGCTATCAGCATTGGACCGACAGCAAGGCGTCTGCATCCGGCGACAAGTTCCTCGCGGCGATTGACCTCGCATCGGCAGGCAAGAACGACGAAGCGCTTGCCGCGCTCGACGATCTGGAAAAGACCGGCTACGGTTCTTATCCGGTTCTGGCGCGCCTGCGTGCGGCTTCGGTTCTTGCCGACAAGGGCGATGCGGCTGGCGCTGTGAAGGCGTTCGATGATATCGCTGTCGACAATGCCGTGCCGGGGCCTCTGCGTGATGTGGCGCGCCTGCGTGCGGGCTATCTGCTGGTTGATAGCGGTTCTTATGACGATGTTGCCAAGCGCGTCGAAACCCTGTCTGCCGATGGCAATGCGATGCGCTCCAGCGCGCGCGAAGCCCTTGGTCTTGCGGCCTGGAAGGCCGAGCGTTACGACGATGCGGCTAAATTGTTCAAGCAGATCGCCGATGACGGCCTGGCTCAGGCCAATATCCGCCAGCGCGCCAACACCATGCTGGATCTGATGCGCAGCGCAGGCGTTGCGGCACAAAGTTAAACAAAGGCTACCTTCGGGGCTGGTCTTGAACCGGCCCTGTTTCTTTCTGGAGTAATTTTCGTTCATGGGTTTCACTCTCGCTATCGTCGGGCGTCCCAATGTCGGCAAGTCCACGCTGTTCAATCGTCTCGTCGGCCGCAAGCTGGCGCTGGTGGACGACCTGCCGGGTGTCACGCGCGACAGGCGCATCCATGACGCCAAGCTCTACGACCTCAAGTTTCAGGTGATCGACACGGCTGGTCTCGAAGAGGCTGCTAACGACTCGCTGGAAGCGCGCATGCGCGCCCAGACAGAAGCCGCCATCAGCGAAGCTGATGCGGTTCTGTTCGTGGTCGATGCCAAGAACGGGCTGACGCCTGCCGACAACACCTTTGCCGAACTGGTGCGCCGTTCCGGCAAGCCGGTGGTGCTGGTGGCCAACAAGGCTGAAGCGCGCGGCGCGCAGTCGGGCCTTTACGACGCCTTCCAGCTCGGTCTTGGCGAACCGTGCCCGATTTCAGCGGAACATGGTCAGGGCATGCCCGACCTGCGCGACGCCATTGTTGAGCTTCTGGGCGAAGAGCGCGTCTTTGCCGACGAGAAGGAAGCGGAAACCGCAGACGAGGTCTTCACGCCGAAGGCTGTCGGCGAGCTGATCGGTGATGACATCGAAGATCCGGATGAAGAAGTCATCCCGGCCTATGATGCCACCAAGCCGCTGCGCATTGCCATTGTCGGACGCCCGAATGCGGGCAAGTCCACGATGATCAACACGATGCTCGGTGAAGATCGCCTGCTGACCGGCCCGGAAGCGGGCATTACACGTGACTCGATTTCGGTTGACTGGGAATGGCATGGTCGCAAGATCAAGCTGTTCGACACTGCCGGTCTGCGCCGCAAGTCGCGCGTGCAGGAAAAGCTGGAAAAGCTGTCGGTTGCCGACGGCCTTCGCGCCATCCGCTTTGCAGAAGTGGTGATCATCGTGCTCGACGCGACGATCCCTTTCGAAAAGCAGGATTTGCAGATCGCCGATCTGATCATCCGTGAAGGTCGTGCGCCGGTCATCGCCTTCAACAAGTGGGACCTGATCGAAGACCGCCAGATGGTTCTGGCCGATCTTTACGAAAAGACCGCCCGCCTTCTGCCGCAGGTGCGCGGACTTCGCGCCGTGCCGATTTCGGGCGAACGCGGACAGGGTCTCGACAAGCTCATGGAAAATGTCGTGAAGACCCATGAGATATGGAACCGCCGTATTTCTACCGGTCGCCTCAATCGCTGGCTGGAAGGCGTGATTGCCCATCAGCCGCCGCCGGCCGTTTCCGGTCGCCGCCTGAAGGTGAAATATATGACGCAGGTGAAGACCCGCCCGCCGGGCTTCGTCGTGTCCTGCTCGCGCCCCGATGCGATGCCGCAATCTTATGTGCGCTATCTGATCAACGGCCTGCGCGAAACCTTCGATATGCCGGGCGTGCCGATCCGCCTTGCGCTGCGCACCTCGGACAATCCGTTCGCCGGTCGCGCCAAGAAGAAGCGATAAGCATGATGCAAAAAAGCCCGGAGCGATCCGGGCTTTTTCTTTTGACGCTATTGAACAGACGGCATCATGCCTTTGGCAGCACGAATTCGACGCGCCTGTTCTGGGCGCGTCCATCGGGGTTGTCCTTGCCCTCCATGTCGTTGGGCGCGACAGGTTCGCTTTCGCCACGCCCTTCCGGCTTCAGGCGCGCCGACGGCACGCCATTGCCGACAAGAAATTCGACGACCGCCCCGGCACGCGCTTTGGAGAGCTTGAGGTTGTAGCTGTCGGAACCCTTGGAATCCGTATGGCCGACAACCTGCACGGTGGAATCCGGTGTGCTGTCCAATATCTTGACGACATCACCCAGTGTGGACTTGGCCTTAGCCGTCAGCTTGGCGCTGTCGAAGCCGAACAGGATATCGCTCGTGACAGACAGGACGATGCTGTTGTCTGTCTCGCGCATGGTGATGTTGCCGCTCTTCTCGACAATCTGTTGCGCTGCGCCCGAAAGGCCGCGCGCGTTGCCATCCGTGCCGCCCGATGCTGAAACCAGATCGCGGATTTCCGGCACAAGATCACGAATATAGGCGCTCTTATCCGTATTCAGCCCTGCATCCTGCGCTGTTCCGACCGATGGCAGGCACAGCGCAGCAAGGCCGATGAGACCGAAACGGGTCAATCGATGGATCGTAGCCATTGGCTGTTCCCCCTATTCAGCGGGAACGGCGAATGGTCCGAGCGGCTCGACCCCCTTGATATAGAGTGTCACCTTCTGGTCTTTCGGTGGTGCCGGAAAGACGCCATGCCAGACGCCGACCACAGGCCCTTTGCCGAACAGCGAAACGGAGGTGGGCGTGAGCGGCTTGCCCTCAGAGTCCTTCAACAGCAGATACTTCTTGTCGCCGGCGAGAAGGTAATAATCGTTCTCGTACTCCTTGTCCGACATGGAGCTATAAAGCGTCGAGGAAACGTTGTCGCCTTCCGTGGCATTCTTGAAACGAACCTTGACGGTCAGCTTGTCGCCGTCGCGTATGGCGCCGCTGACCTCGGCGGTAACCTGACCGCTGCTGTGATAGCCGGTTGCGAGCGGCTGGCCTGCTGCATCTTCGGCCTGCGCTGCAAAGGGCAGGGCGCTTGCAGACAGCAAGACGGTGGCGAGAAGTGTACGTGAGAGAAACGCCATGAGTATCGCTTTCATTTGTTGGACAGCCTGGAGCATCATGCAGTCGGACGAAATCACCCGGCGTTGCATTCATGCGGTGAGAACAAATAAGGGAGCAGTTCTGGCGGTATCATGAGAGCAGGTTTGATCGGATTATGCTCTAAAAGGTGAACCACTCCGGATGCGGGGCTGAAACCTAACAGTCTGAAAACAAAAATTCTATAAAGTTTCAAAAAACCTACAATCTTTTACTTCAAACTTCTTTTCCGTTCGTTACATGACGGATTGGGCCGGTGTTTCAGGTATTTATTTTCGCGCCGATCTAGAGCGGTTCCGGTTAAAACGGAATCGTGGAACCGCTCTATCTATTTGTTTCTACGCATTATCCTACGGCAAACCGCTACGCACTTTTGCTGGAAATGCTCTCATCCATTGGCATCAAAACACACATTAACGGGTTGAGCTTGGTCGTCGCGGCTGCTAATCCGCCCGCTCCCCGATTTTCTCCCAAAAGGTGCAGTGATGACGAAGGCTGTTGAGAGCCCATTTGATGGCGTGACATTAGGCATCGATTTCGGCACCACCAACACGGTTCTGTCCGTTGCCAGCCCCGATGGTTCGGCGGCGGTGCTGAGCGTCGTCAAGGATGGCGCTGACGTGACCGGCTATCGCTCGATCCTCTGTTTCTGGCAGGATCGCGAAACCGGCGAACGCACGGTGGAAAGCGGCCCATGGGCGATGGATGCTTTTGTCAACGCACCGCATTCGACGCGCATGCTGCAATCCTTCAAGACCTTCGCGGCGTCCAAATCCTTCACCGACACGCCGGTCTTCGGCAAGCGCTTCAAGTTCGAGGATATTCTGACGACCTTTCTCGAAACGGTTGCGGCGCGCCTCGGTGACCGGCTGCCGCCCAAGGGCAATCGCGTGGTGATCGGGCGTCCGGTTATTTTCGCAGGCGCTTCGCCGGACGAGGAGCTGGCGATGCAGCGCTATGAAAAGGCGTTTCGCGCCTTTGGCTTCACCGACATTCACTATGTCTATGAACCGGTGGCGGCGGCCTATTTCTATGCGCAGGAATTGAAGGCGGATTCAACCGTTCTGGTGGCCGACTTTGGCGGCGGCACGAGCGACTTTTCCATCGTGCGTTTCGAAGTGGGTAAGGGTGGTCTTTCCTTCACGCCGATGAGCCAGACAGGTCTTGGCATTGCAGGCGATACATTCGACTATCGCATCATCGACAATGCGGTTTCACCACTGCTCGGCAAGGGCACGGAATACAAATCCTTCGGCAAGCGCCTGACCATGCCGAACCATTATTACGCAAATTTCGCGCGCTGGAACACGCTGTTCCTGATGAACTCGCCCGCGACGATCCGCGACCTGACCGAACTTGCCAAGCAGGCGGTCGAGCCGGAAGCGCTGGAGCATTTCATCAATCTCATCGAGAATGATTACGGCTACGAAATCTACCGCGCCGTTTCGAACCTCAAGGTCCGGCTGTCATCCGAACGCATGGCGGAGCTGCATTTCAAGGCGGATGATTTCGAAATCCGCTCGGATATCACCCGCAACGATTTCGAAAACTGGATCGCCGAGGATGTGCGCCAGATCGAGCAGTCGGTGGAAGAAGCGGTCGAAAAGGCCGGCATTCAATCCGGCAATATCGACCGTGTGTTTCTGACCGGCGGCACGTCCTTCGTGCCGGTGATCCGCACTGTGTTCGAAAGCCGCTTCCCCGATGCGGCAGTGACCAGCTCCAACCAGTTCGATTCCATTGCCACCGGTCTGGCGCTGATCGGTCAGGATGCGGATATCGACCGCTGGTCCGTGAAGTGATTGCTGAAGGTGCGTTGTCCTGACGGGTATCGTCAGGACGCTGTCGCCGTATCGGCAAAGCAACTGGCAACCTTGTCATTCGCACCAAGCTTCTTCGCCCATTTGACCAGCTCCGGCACCTCACTTCTGTCAGCCATGCCGCCCCAAACGTCTTTGAGTTTCGGCGTCTTGCCTGAAAGTTTGAAGAAGAAATAGCCGGGGTCCGCGACTGGAACATCGGCATAAACGACGGCCCAGTCGCCGCTCTTCATGAATGTCTCGATGGTGATGGCGGTTGGTTTCACTTTCTTGCGAAAGCTCTTGGCAATCAGGGCTGTGTAATCGGCCCGCTGTTGCTTGGTCAAACTGGCGGTAACCCCGTCGCAAGGCGACTTGGCGTCGGCGCTTCCCGCGGATGCCAGAACCGCCATTGCAATGAAACCACCTATACAGGCCGACTTGAAAACCGCTGTCATCATTCCCCTCCAAACGTGTGTGATCCCGTTGGGTGAGCATAGTCGGATTATGTGGAAGCGATAGAGCGTTACGGCAGGATTTCGATCGGCGTGCCGTTTGGCACTTTTGCCCAGATGTCGCGCATTTCCGTGTCAGTGACGGCAATGCAGCCATCGGTCCAGTCCCACAAATGGTGCATGGATGCCAGCCAGCCCCAGCCGTTCGGCAGGCCATGGATCATGATATTGCCGCCCGGCGCATAACCGCCCGCCGCGGCTGCCCGCTGATCCTCTTCGTTCGGATAGGAAATATGCAGGCTCAGATGCGCCATCGAACGCGGATTGCGCCAGTCGATGACATATTGCCCTTCCGGTGTCTTCTCGTCACCCTCGCGCTGCTTGTGGCCGCCATCGCCATTGCTGCCAAGCGATATGCGATAGGTGCCAATCGTCTGCCCCTGGCGCAGCAAGGTCATCTGGCGGCTGGCCTTTTCAACCCGGATCGCGTCGGCCTGCTGTTCTGCGGGCGCGGCGACGGGAGGCTCGACCAGACTGACCCGCGCCATGACCTTGGTATAGCCAAACAACGCGACAGCAATGAGCACGACGGCAGCGAGAGTTTTCTTGATCATGATGTCCACTCTGACCCGAATATGCGCAAATGAAGAGATGAAGTGCTTTTCACAGATGATTGGGGCTTTCACAAGGTCGGCATCGGAACCCATCTTCGAAAGCCTTGGGACTGTTGTCACACCAATTTGATTTTAGAAAGGACGAACTGATCCAAAAGTAACAGGATCAGAAACTGCGCAGGCGGTGCTACAAATGTAGTTGCGGGGGACGATGTACATGAAGTGACTGGAGGGCCGGCGAAATGGAGATAGGTGACGTTATCCGTGTAGTACGAAGTATACTTGCAGCGCCGGTAGCGCGAGCCATGGGGCAGCATTCGCGAGAGCCAACTCTTCTTGGCGCGACGAACCGAGGGCGCATTGGGTATAGTCGTCTGGACGACAGCTTTGAAGAAATAGCGGGCGATACGATAAGAGAAAATTGTCATCCTGCGGATATGGCACCCAGCCATCCTGGTGCCATCCATCCGTCGGCATCAAAAATAATCCGCCTTGGAGGTGGGGTAAAAGGAAAACATACGGTATTAATTTTAAAAGAATTCATGGAAACAGGTGAGGATTTTGTCGTAATACACAGTAATAAAATTGGATACGTAAAGTATGATAATAAAAAAATGAGTTTAACAAGCCTGTTTGATAATCTTTATAAAGATGGATATTTAAAAGCGGATACGAATGAGAGGCTAAATATTGTTGCAAATAATATAAACCGCATACTCGTTAAAGGTCGTAAATCAGATGTGCCGGGAGCAATGTATCCTCTTGGCGAGGCGGTGTCGGGGCATTTAAATGTTCCTGTGTCTACATACGAGCCTATTGGTGGAGTTTTGTATGATACCGCCAGTATAGTGAGGGGTAAATCCAGTCTTGTTGTTGCTGGCGTCGCGCGTGCTACTGGTCAGAAGACGTCCTCGTTATATCCGGCGACTGTTCATTCATACGATGCCGCTGGGTATTCCGGCTTGTTTGGGGCGCCTTGGGAAATGTGAGTTCCTTAAAGACCATTAAAAAAGGATCGTCGAGATGATGAAAGATGAAACTCATTTATTGGGCCATGAATTCACAGTGCGGGCCACTATGGTTGGTCCGTCGAGCCCGAGGCGAAATTATAGTAATGGAAACTGGAGTATTGAGCCGTGCCATTAAGAGGGTCCCTTCCTGGGCTGGGTAGTGAATTTGAGTCAATTGCAACCGTAGTGGCTAATACTGTTAGTAATGATTCCGCAAGTCTTAACCTTGTTCGTGCTGCAATGGCTCCAGAGTCCATGAGTACTAACCTGGATGCTAACGAGGAACCGTTTACGGGCTTTCTACAACTCGGCCCTCGTCGTACAAATGCTGGAAGAACGAAAGTTACAGGCTTTCCTATGCGTCAGTCTCGATTCGCTGCCAGTCCTCTAACAGACGAAGCGCGATTAAACGTTACTGGCGGTATCACGAATAATTTTGGCGGAAAAAAAGAGCAGGCCATTGTCTTTCCAGGTTTGGAGCATCTTCCCGGAGGGCGAGTTTCGAAGGAAAAATATATAAATAAAGTACTGGGACAAGAGCTCAGAGGAAATATAATAGAAAAAAATGGACCGGGTCCTCTTCATATCGTTGCCAATGGCTTCGAAAAAATGAAAGTAAGAGGAATTCCAGCTGGCCAATATTATTCAAATAGATTTGGCAGGCGAGTAATAACCTATGGTGATGGAGGTGAGCTAATTTACAATACGCATGATGTATTGATGGGTAGGAATGTTCAATTTATGGAAAGAGATATTATGAAGTATAGTACTGGAGAACGGACTTTTAACCATGCTCCCGCTTCCCATCATATATATGAAGTACCAGACCCTCCAGGGCGCTGCAGGATAATATGATCTTGCTATTCCGTGTATTGATGGCTTGCCGAGCCGTGTTTCGGAGTCAGTTCAGGCTGAATATTTTGCTGAGAGCGCCGGTGGGAAGTCAATAGTCTTTCAATTATATGAATCCCATGGAATTTTTCGAGAATTGCTGTGCGATTTCTAAAAGTCACTTTCAAGGAAGCCTAGTTGATCGCTGCCCGCTGATCCTTTTCGTTCGGATAGGAAATATGCAGGCTCAGATGCGCCATCGAACGCGGATTGCGCCAGTCGATGACATATTGCCCTTCCGGTGTCTTCTCGTCTCCCTCGCGCTGCTTGTGGCCGCCATCGCCATTGCTGCCAAGCGATATGCGATAGGTGCCAATCGTCTGGCCCTGGCGCAGCAGGGTCATCTGGCGACTGGCCTTTTCAACCCGGATCGCGTCGGCCTGTTGTTCTGCGGGCGCGGCGACGGGAGGCTCGACCAGGCTGACCCGCGCCATGACCTTGGTATAGCCAAACAAAGCAATAGCAATGAGCACGATGGCAGCGAGAGTTTTCTTGATCATGATGTCCGCTCTGATCGGAATATACGCAAATGAAGAGATGAAGTGCTTTTCACAGATGATTGGGGCTTTCACAAGTTCATTGTGAACTGTGGTTGACGCCGATAAGGTCCGGCTTCCGATATACGCGCCATGGAGCAACGTCTTGTCTATGCTGAACAATGTCGAAGCCGCGTCCGAACGATTTACCGATCATTTGCGGCAGAGCACGGAACCTTTCTGGACACAGGCAGTGACGCATCGTCTGGTCCGGGAAATCTATGCTGGAACGGCATCGAAAGACGTGATGACACGCTATCTGGTTCAGGATCATCGTTTTATCGATTGTTTCCTGTCTTTGCTGGGCGGTGCGCTCGTCAATTGCGACAGGATGGACGCGAAGCTGACCTTGGGTCGCTTCATCGGCATGATCAGCAATGACGAGAACTCCTATTTCGAGCGCGCTTTCGAAACACTGAATGTTGATGATGCGACACGCTTCGATATGCCCGATGCGACAGCGACGACCGGGTTCAAGGCGCTGATGCTGGAAGCGGCAAAGTCCGGTTCCTATGCGGCTTGCCTGTCTGTGCTGGCCGTTGCCGAGTGGCTTTATCTCGACTGGGCAGAGAAGGCGCCGAAACCTCTGCCGAAGGATTTCGTTTTCGCCGAATGGATTATCCTGCACGACAATCCGTATTTTGTGGAATTCGTCGGCTTTCTGCGTTCAGAACTCGACCGTGTCGGCCCGGCCGCTGCATCAAAGTGCGGGGATTTCTTCCGACGGGCAGTGGAACTGGAGAAAGCCTTTTTCGACGCGGCCTATGAAGCTGAAACCTAATCAGCTGCCGCAGCCTTCAGGCATTCTTCGATTGTCGTCTTACAGATCGGGGTTTGCGCCTGTTCCTGTCTGTTGGCGAGCCAATGCTCGTAGACGATGCGAAACTCGACATCCTTGTAAGCATAGGTTCTGGTGCGTGACGCGATGCTGCTTTTCTCAAGTGCTTCGCCGGTTATCACCATATGCAGTGACAGCCGCTCGAAGACCCATGGCTTCGCGCCCTTCGGGTGTTCGAAAACCTCGACATGATAATAGGGGTCGCCAACCGCTTCATCCGGCGTGACGTGTACTGCCGCCCAGCGTGTGATTTTCGGCGTATCCGCGAGAATGACCACGCTTTCGCGTTGAAGCTCTGCCTTGGCCGGGACCGGCAATAGCGTGAGCATGGGGAGGAGGGTCGCAAATATCTGTCCGGGCTTCCAGTTTCGCATCGCGGCTCCTTATCGGTATTCTGCGTGTAGAATTTTGACGAAGTAAGTTTCGTCCCGTCAGGTCGGCTTTTGCCCTTTTGGCCCGCTCGCTCCAAAAACGCAATGAAAACAAAAGCCGGGCTGATAGCGTTAATTCTAAATTAATCAATCTTTTCAAATAGTAAACGCAAGGCCGTTAACGATACAGCAAGGTTAATACTCCATTATCAGCGTTGTTAAGCATATCCCGAAATGCGCGGAAACGCGCCTCGGACACGATGTGCGCGAGAACAACAGAAGTCTGTGTGAGTGGAGTGTGCGGTGCGTCTTGTGTCGATACGAGCGCTGTTTGGTCGTCGGAAGGCCGTCGCTGAGCCGGTATGGCATTATCCTGTCACGGGCTATTGCCCGGAAGAGGGTCGCTATTATGCCGTGCGCGCGAAACCGCGTCATATCGCCCGCAAGCCGCAGCGCCTGATCCCGCTGGCTCTCACCGCCATCGTCTATCTCTTCAATTCCAATGCGATTGCCTTTCAGGATATGGCGAGCCTCGTGCCGTCCGCCGATCTTGGCACACATCGCTGGACGGCGTTCGTCGCCAAGGCGCCGGTCGGCTCCGTGCATCAGGCGGAAATGCCGTTTGTTGATGCAACGACGGTCACCGGCAGCATTGCGACCAACGGTATTGAAGTGCCGGGCATCGGCCGCGTGGCGCTTTCGGGCGGCAAGAAGACTGCGAAGCTCGGCCCGGATGATCCCAATCCGGATGAAAACCGCATCAACCGCGCTGACAAGACGGGCCGTCTTGTCTCGGTCAAGCCAAAGGCGCCCGCCAAGGCGTTCACGGCGGGCAGCATGTTCGACAAGATCAGCATGATCACCCGCCCGCCGGAAAAGACCGACGCGAAGATGGCTTTCTCCAACAAGCTCGAGGGCAAGGAAATCGGCATCACCATGGCCTTCCATGCCGTGAAGCCGCCAAAGCCGAGAGCAGAAATGCCGGTGCAACTGGCCAAGCTGATCACCAACGACCAGCCGGATGTGCTGGCGCTGGGTTATGCGCCTTCTACCCCCGATTATGGAAAGACCTCTCCCTTTGAGAGTATCCTGAAACCGGACCCGAGCGCGGGGCGGTTTGTCCCGCCAATTGGCGAAGAAGATCATGGATGGGCGGCAACTCCGTTGCCGCCTTCGGCATTTAGTACAAGCGAACAGAAGTGCCTTGCCGAGGCGATCTATTTCGAAGCGCGCGGCGAGACGGTCAAGGGGCAGGTGGCTGTGGCGCAAGTGGTGCTCAACCGCGTGCGCAACCCGGCCTATCCGAACACGATCTGCGGTGCGGTCTATCAGAATCGCGACTGGCTCAATGCCTGCCAGTTTTCCTTTGCATGCGACGGTCAGAAGCACCGTGTGACCGAGATGCCGCAATGGCGCATGGCGCAGCAGGTGGCAAAGACGGTATCGTCCGGCCAGATCTGGCTGCCGGAAGTGGGTTCAGCCACACATTATCATGCGACCTATGTGAAGCCCTTCTGGGCGCCGACGATGAAGAAGCTGACCACGATCGGCCTTCATGTGTTCTACCGCACCTATGGCGGCGGCTGGAGCTGATCAAGCATTTCCAGCAAAAGTGCGAAGCGGTTTTGCGTAGGACAATGCGTAGGAAAAAAGCATTTTCAGCAAAAGTGCGAAGCGTCTACGCGGGGAAATCAGTCCATTGGACTGATTCCTGATCCCGCTGCGATGCGCAGGATAATGTGTAGGAAACAGCATTTCCCGAGTAAAGCGCGTAGCGCATCCGCGAAGGCCAGCCTGTCGGGCTGTCGGCTGATCCCGCTGCGCTGACCCTTGCGCAATAATAATAACCCTCATCATCAAGATAATTATGGATCGCAAGTTTAAGCTCATACTTTCTGCATTAAATATTAGTAAATTTAAAATTAAAATTGTGATATAGACATAGTTTTTTAAATAAATATATGATCGGAATCAGATGATGGAGAGTTTTATTTTATAATGTGAGGGATTATGAATATAATTAATAAGCAATTGGCTTATTTGCTTATTGGTTCATCTGCTTTATTAGGCTGCGCACATGTTGCAATGGCCCAGCAGCTGGAACTGGGGTCGGCGCCAACTTTGGTTGAAGGTGCGGATTGGCATAGCTCTGCCACCTATGGCATTTCTGCTGATGGCAACGTGATTGTCGGCGAGGTAAACGGGGGGGTCTATGATGTCCCTGCGGTCTGGAGCAGCACAACAGGCGCGCTGACCGTCCTGAAGACTTTATCTGGAGGTGAGACCAAAAACTCTCACGCCATGTATGTCTCTGCTGATGGTGGTGTTATTGTTGGTGTTTCGAGCGGGGCTGATGGGAACGGCCACGCTGTGGCTTGGCTGAATGGATCGTCGATAGCGACTGACCTCGGTGCTATTGATGCCATTAGTAGTGCCTATCCCAATGCGGTTTCCGCTGACGGAAAGGTGATTGTCGGATATTCGGCCATAAATGGTGCTCAAAACAGCAATCATGCGGTTGTTTGGTCGCTTGCTAACGGTGCCGCGACGATTCACAATCTTGGGACTTTGGGGGGAAATGGCTCCGCTGCTGCTGCGGTTTCCGCTGACGGAAAGGTGATTGTCGGTTCGGCAGACCTGACACCCACTGAGCGCCATGCAGCGGCATGGTATAATAAAGGAAGTTCTGCGGTCGATCTTGGGACTTTGGGCGGCAGTAACTCCAGCGCGTCTGGTCTGTCTGCAGATGGAACGATAATCGTCGGGCAGGCAGACCTGGTCGGCGGAGATAAACACGCTGTAGCATGGTACGGCCAAGGCGCGAATCCGACGGATCTCGGCGTTTTGAATGGCGATACGACTTCGTTAGCGCATACCGTGTCCACTGATGGCTCTGTCATCATCGGAAATTCGATGAGTACGGTAGCCGATAGGCACGCCGTAGCATGGTATAATCAAGGGACAACACCGACCGATCTTGGCACTTTGGGTGGTGCGACTTCCGACACAGTTGCCGTGTCAGCAAATGGCTCTGTTATTGTGGGGACGGCGGCGAATGCGGACAGTAAAAACCATGCTGTGGTTTGGATTGGTTCGGGAGCATCGCCGACGGATCTCGGAACATTGGGCGGTGTGAGTTCCTTGACCACTGGTGTTTCTGCTGATGGGACTGTGATTGTTGGTCGTTCGACGGGAGCAGATAATAAGTTGCATGCCGCGCTCTGGAAACTCGTGACGGTAACGCCACCCGATCCTGAGCCAGAGCTGACACCAGCGCTAAATCCTGAGCCGAATGTAAACCCAACGCCGACCCCCGAGCCGACGCCAACGCCAACGCCTGTGGGCATTGATGTGACCAATACGGTTGATACGGTGGCCGCACTTGCGCACGACACCTTCGCCGTCATGGGATCGCAAGGCGCTATCGTCGGTCGCCTGATGGGCGGCAGCAGCAGCGGTCAGGGCTTCAATGATTTCTCCGGTGCTGGCCTCGGAATGGCGAAGGCGGGCGAAAGCTGGTACGGCATCTATTCCGATGTCGGTCGCGCTGGCGACAGCAAGGATGTGCTGGGCTGGATGACGCTGGGCCATGCCTTCACCGATAATTTTTCGGCCGGCGCAACCATCGCGCACACGTTCTGGCAGGACATGCCGGACAATTACGATCACACCAACAACAATCTTGGCGGTGGCATCTACGCGCAATGGAAAGACACCACCCAGAGCGGAACCTGGTATATGCGCGGTTCTGCTGCAATCAATCGCTATGATGTTGAGCGGACACGACAGGTTCTGGGCTATACCGAACCCGGCACCGGCGACAGCACCATTAATGGCTGGGGCGTTCAGCTGGAAGCAGGCCAGTCCTTCGATCTCGGCAACAAATCGTCCTTCGGCTATTATGGCGGCTTGAGCTATACCGATCTGAAAATGGACGGCTATACGGAAACCAATGCCTATTTCCCGTTCACCTATTCGGATGTGAAGTCGCAGCGCACGACGGCCTATTTCGGCCTCAACTATGGTATGGCGCTGACCGATAAGGTCAATTGGTCCGTGAATGCGGAAATCGAGCAAGATCTTTCGCACAAGGACCCGAGCGTGATCGCAAGCGCTGATTATATCGGCGCATATGAGTTCGGCTCGGATACGGCACATACCCGCGGCAGTCTGTCGACCACGGTTTCCTATGCGTTGAGCGATGCCGTCAGCATCGGTGTAACGCCTTATGTGAATCGCACGCTGGACAAGGATACCGCTTTCGGGGCCATTATTGGTCTTTCCGGCAAGTTCTAAAACTTTACCGACGTCGCGGGCGTCTCGCTTTAACGAGCGTGGCTCCAGCGAGAACAAACAGGCGGGAGAGGGCGACCTTTCCCGCCTTTGTCATTTGAATACACGCCATTCTCATCCGCTTTGCAGGCTGCCGTTGACCGCGCGGCTTCGGTGCTTTTCCGGAACCCGTTGCCAGCAAGAACGCGAGCTGGGGCCTGCTCGCCGTGAAATGCGCTCACTGGTGCAGTGCTCGTCGCGATCTGCTGGGGATAGCGGCAACGAAAAAGTGAAGGATTCGCGCCACATTCTTCGTCTTTGGGCGGAAAATGAGTCGCACCATTAGCTATCCAATTGTTTTTTATGGATAAAAAACCTTCTGGAGCAGTGGCTTCACCGCCTTGACTAGCGGGCGGCGTGTCAATATGTTGCGCGCAACTTGGAAATGGGTTTTTGAACCTGCCTTTCTTGAAAAAAGGAGCTGCCAATGGCACGGGGAATAGAGCCCGAAAAGCCATCCGGTGCTGTCAAGGATGGGCAAGGGCAACCTGCTTCCGGGGAGCTGGATCAGCGTTTGAACCGTCTTGAGGCCGAATTGGTCAAGAAGGGCATGTTCAAAAAGCCAGCTTCCGAGGAGGAGCGGTCGGAAACGGCAAGTTCGGTCGCGCAGGCCATGAAGCTTTCCAGCGAGTTTATCGCGGGAATCGTGGTGGGTGCGGTGCTTGGCTGGTTTATCGATCGTGTCGCCGACACGTCGCCTTGGGGATTGATCGTATTTCTCCTACTGGGCTTCGCAGCGGGTGTCCTCAATGTGCTTCGTTCCGTAGGTTATGTCGCCGATCAAGGCGGCATTAAGACTAACGCGGAAAAGAGTGACAGGAAATAAGTCTTGTCGGACTTTACGGTAAAGTTCGTTCAAGTGTAAGTGATAGGCGGACCGGATGCATATCGGGCCGCGAGACTGAAACGCCCTCGGGTAGACCAAGTCGCCTTCGGGCGGACCAAATCGCCTTAGGGCAGGCCAAATCGCCTTCGGGCAGGGAAGACAGACGAGGTTAAGGTGGCGAACGATCCGATCCATCAGTTCCAGATTTCTCGGTGGATTCCCATCGATGTAGGCGGCGTTGACCTGTCGTTCACGAATGTTTCGGCTTTCATGGTCGCAACTGTCGTGGTCGCTTCGGGCTTCCTTTATCTGACGTCGTCGGGCCGCGGTCTGATCCCGACCCGTCTGCAGTCGGTCTCGGAAATGGCCTATGAATTCGTGGCGACAAGCCTCAGGGATTCGGCCGGGTCGAAGGGCATGAAGTTCTTCCCCTTCGTTTTCTCGCTGTTCATGTTCGTGCTGGTCGCGAACTTCATCGGTCTCTTCCCGTATTTCTACACTGTAACCAGCCAGATCATCGTGACGTTCGCTCTCGCATGTCTGGTCATCGGTACGGTCATCGTCTACGGTTTCTTCAAGCACGGTTTCGGCTTCCTCAAGCTGTTCGTGCCGAGCGGTGTTCCCGGCATTATCGTGCCGCTGGTTGTCGCCATTGAAATCATCTCGTTCCTGTCGCGTCCGATCAGCCTCTCAGTTCGTCTTTTTGCGAACATGCTTGCAGGCCACATCACGCTCAAGGTTTTCGCCGGTTTCGTTGTTTCGCTGGCCGCTCTCGGCCCGATCGGCGTCGGCGGCGCGGTCCTGCCGCTCATCATGACGGTTGCGATCACCGCACTCGAATTCCTCGTAGCCTTCCTCCAGGCCTACGTGTTTACCGTTCTCACCTGCATGTACATCAACGACGCAGTACATCCGGGACACTGAGTTCAAACCGGCGGGCGACCGCCAGAACTGAAATCCGCGCTTATATTTCAATCCAGAAGGAGCTTAACATGGAAGCGGAAGCAGCAAAGTACATCGGCGCCGGTCTCGCCTGTTTCGGTATGGCCGGTACGGCTCTCGGCCTCGGCAACATTTTCGGCCAATACCTCTCCGGCGCTCTGCGCAACCCGTCCGCTGCTGACAGCCAGTTCGGCCGTCTGGTGTTCGGTTTCGCCGTTACGGAAGCTCTGGGCATCTTCTCGCTGCTCATCGCGCTTCTGCTCCTCTTCGCCGTCTAATAAACGGTTTAAGAGTTTGGCCTGCCGCGATCTGTATCTTGAAATGCAGCGCGGCTGGCCTTTGCATATGACGTTCGAGTAGGCATGATCCCGGAAGACGGGAACCGGTTTTCGGATCAGATCATGCTCGATTTAAGGGGAAATCTGGATGTTCGTGTCCACGGCGTTTGCCCAAACCGCCACCGAATCGCAACCGGCACCAGCTGCTGGTGAGCACGGCGCAGCTGATGCTGTGCACACCGAAACCGGGGTCGCGCAGGATGCCGGACACGGCAGCGGCGTATTCCCTCCGTTCGATTCCACCCATTACGCCTCACAGCTTCTGTGGCTGGCGATTACGTTCGGTCTTTTCTATCTGTTCATGTCCCGCGTGGTTCTGCCGCGTATCGGCGGCGTGATCGAAACCCGTCGTGACCGTATTGCGCAGGATCTGGAGCAGGCTGCCCGTCTCAAGCAGGATGCCGACAACGCCATCGTTGCTTATGAGCAGGAATTGGCCCAGGCCCGCACCAAGGCTGCTTCGATTGCTGAAGCTGCTCGCGAAAAGGGCAAGGGCGAAGCAGACGCCGAGCGCGCTGCTGCTGAAGCCACTCTGGAAAGCAAGCTCAAGGACGCCGAAGACCGCATCGCTGCGATCAAGGCCAAGGCCATGAGCGACGTCGGCACCATCGCCGAGGAAACCACGGCTGAAATCGTCGAACAGCTTCTGGGCACCAAGGCCGACAAGGCTTCGGTAACCGCCGCTGTCAAGGCCGCGAACGCCTGAGGAGAGGACAATGGACGCTACATTTTGGGCACTTGTTGGCCTCATCATCTTCCTGGCGATCCTCGCCTATCTGAAAGTTCCGGCTATGGTTGGCCGTTCGCTCGATGAGCGCGCCGAACATATCAAGAAGGAACTGGAAGAAGCCCGTACGCTGCGCGAAGAAGCACAGCAGCTTCTGGCCGAATATCATCGCAAGCGTAAGGAAGCCGAAAAGGAAGCTGGCGATATCGTCGCCGCTGCCGAGCGCGAAGCCAAGGCCCTTCTCGAAGATGCCAAGCGTGCGACTGAAGAATATGTGGCCCGCCGTAACAAGCTGGCTGAACAGAAGATCGCAACCGCTGAAGTCGACGCTATCAATGCCGTCCGCGCTTCGGCAGTGGATCTTGCCGTTGCTGCCGCTGGCAAGCTTGTCGCAGACAAGGTTGACACGAAGGTCTCCGGCGGTCTGTTCAAGGACGCACTGGTTCAGGTCAAGTCGAACATGAACTAAGGTTCTCACGAGTTTGAGAGTTTTGAAATGCCGCCTGAAAGGGCGGCATTTTTGTTTCACGAGAAGAAAACCTTCGCCTCTGGCGGAGGATTGGAAGAGTTTTACGCTGTATGAAAGAAACCTCCGGCTTGGATCACGAAGTGATCGAAACCG
>NZ_VCPE01000011.1 GCF_005938105.1 Brucella haematophila
TCACCGCAATCGTCAATGGCCATAAGCAGAGCCAAATCGACCAACTATTACCATGGAATTATACCGGCCCGGTGTGAGTGAGACACCGCTTACACCCAGACCAGTTCCGCCTCACTATCATAAGAGGCTATTCCGGCCTCAATGACCCTTTGAAGCCCCTTCCAAGCCCCTTCCAAGGGTATGCCAATATCCAGCGCAAGATACTCGATATTCAGCGGGTAAATGCCGATCATGGTTGAGTGGTGACTGGTCGTCAGGTGATAGTAGACCGCGATTGCCTCCAAATCACCGCGAAGCTTCTTCAGGTCGGTTTTCCAGATGGTCGGCGGGATAGACGCAAATGATCTCATCGGTTGTACCTCCGCATGAAGTCCTCATATGAGCGGTCGGCATGTTTGCAGGCCCAGAGCGCCAGCCATTGCCAGCAACGGTTACGAAACGTGTAGAAGAGCATCATTGATTGAACTCCGGGCTGTGCGGGTAAAGCTGCTTGAGGAATTCAAACTCCAACCGGTTCGATCGGTTAAGAACGTCGTTCCATGCGAACGAAAGGCGGTCCAGGTCATCGGGCATGATCTGCACCTTGTGCATATCGTCGTAACGGCTGGTGCTGCCGATTATGGTATCCAGCATTTCCGCGAGAATACCGGCCATGCACTTCAGATCGTGGAACTGGTATTCGATGGCCTTGAGATTGGAAATCGTGGCGTCTGGAGTGCTCATACTGATGCCCTCTTTTCTTCCACTAGCTTTTCCCAAAGACTGAAAACGTCCCGTGCCTTTTCCTGAGCTTCGAGGATTGAAAACGATATGGCCTCAGAGCGGTCATTGCTGCAAATGAGCAACTTATCGCTGGGGAAGCGCCTAATCTTTTCGATGGGCATCCCCTCCCAAACGACCTGAAGCATGTAGAGAAACGTCTTAAGCTCGCAGATCGGCGTTTCAAGATCGTACAAGCTCGGCACTCGCTGCCTTGCTTGGCTTGGAATTTCTGTGCTATTGGTATCCATGTTCTTCTTTCCTTGCTGGGTGAGGTGAACGTCGCCCGGATTTGAGGTTGCCGCCTCTGCCGGGCCTTTTGATTTCTGGGTCATTGTGATGCGCCTCCAATATTGGCGCGAAGTCCGAGGCTTGCAGCCAGCGGCGCAACTGGCACCACGATCCGGCCTCCAACTCTGATTGTCTGGAAATCGCCGCGCTTAGCGGCGTCGTATGATGCGCAACGGGCTAAGCCGAAAAACAACTTTCCTGCTTCGGTCACTGATATGGTTGGCTTGGTCAGAGCTTCTTCTAGCGTCATATCTGATCCTGTCTCTTTTAAGCGCTATCGGCGCTACTTGTGCCGATTTTTTATTGTTAAGAGATTTTTCATGCTTTCGCAATAGCTGTTGTGCTACTTGTGCCGATTTTGTATGAGTTAGTAACAGGAAGGGTGATGCTAATGGTCAAGCCGCGAGAAAACCGGGTTCCGATTATGATGTCAGACGACGAACTGACCGCTATCGATGACTGGCGATACGAGAACCGGATAAGCACACGTTCGGATGCAGTCAGACGATTGGTACAGATTGGGCTGAGGCTCGATAGGCACTTTGACGCGCTCTATGACAACTTGAATGACTTACGTGCTTTAATGCCGCGAATGATCGATAATCTGGATAACGCGGTGAATGGGGTTGATGATGAAGCCTATTCGACCCAGGCACTAACCCAAGTTCTCGTTACCTTTATGAACCAAGCCGAAGGGCAGAAGCGAATGATCAACCTTCTGTATGGTGTGCTGGGCGAGGCTGCGACCCTCAAAGACGCAAAGACTACAGCGCAGGCGATCCAAGAGGCTGATGAGGGTGCCGATAAATATTACACGAGTATCAAAGAGGTCCTTAAGCCGCTTGCTGAGAAGTGGAACGAGAGCAAATGAAAGGCCACATCCGTGAACGCTCGCCCGGTAAGTGGGCAATCGTCCTTGACGTTCCTGATCCCGAGACAGGCAAGCGCCGCCGCAAGTGGCACACGTTCCACGGCACCAAAAGGCAGGCCCAGGTCGAATGCGCCCGACTGGTTTCCGAACTTAATGGCGGGGTCTACATCGAGCCGGACAAAACCACACTCGCGGAGTTTCTGAAACGTTGGCTCACCCACGTAAAGCCTAGCGTTTCGAACAAGACCCATGAGCGATATACCGAACTCTGCGAACTGAACATCAAGCCGCTGCTTGGCGATGTCATTTTGAATAAGCTCAAAACTGAGCGCATCGACAACGCACTTTCAACGGCGATCGTTTCCGGCCGTGTTGATGGCAAAGGCGGTCTATCGCCAACCACAGTCCGGCATATTCGCCGTGTGCTTGTCATGGCGCTTGGTCAGGCCGTCACATGGGAATTGCTACTGAGAAACCCGGCCACGACTTCAAAGGCACCGAAGCAAGTTCGGAAGCCGATGGGCGCTTATGACGCCAACCAGACAGCGACACTGTTGAAGGCGATTGAAGGCAAACGACTTCACATGCCGGTGCTGCTGGCAGTGATGTGCGGAATGAGCGCGGGGAAATTGCAGCCCTGCGCTGGAAGCACATAGACTTCGAAGGATCACGGCTATTCGTGATCGAGAGCGCAGAGCAGACGAACAAAGAGGTTCACTACAAGGAACCAAAGTCTGGTAAGGGCCGTGTTGTCGACATTCCGGCTTCGGTCACGGCTGCATTGAAGGCGCATAGAGCGCGTCAGGCCGAAGAGCTATTGCCGCTGGGTGTTCGCCTTACTGATGAGACATTTATTGTGGCAGACGAGCAAGGAGAAGCTCTTGAGCCGCGCAAGCTGACAGACGCATGGAATAGACTGCGGAAAGGCCTCGCCCTGCCGCCGATCCGGCTTCACGATTTGCGTCATACCCATGCTACCCAAATGCTGGCAGCTGGGGTTCATCCGAAGATCGCGAGCGAGCGACTCGGACATTCTACAATCGCGATCACTCTCGACCTTTACAGCCATGTCATGCCGGGTATGCAAGCCAATGCTGCTGCCCAGATTGACGCGATGATTACGCGTGCTGTAGGAAAGAGGGGAAAATAAAATGGTAGCAATTGGGTAGCAAACTGCCCTCTGCTACCGTCGCCTGACACGAATTTATGTAATGAATTCAATATCTGGAAGGGATACATGCCCGGTGGCATGTCCGGACTTCAAATCCGGAAGGGGCCGATAGACGGTCTTTGGTGGGTTCGACTCCCATTCTCTTCCGCCAAGAACCCCATTTGATCTACCAAGCCGCAAACATCTCCAGCAAAGCTGCTTCACAACCTCGCTGGAGATACAGAAGATGGATCAGACGCGCTCAAGCGCGATGGCAATGCCCTGACCGACGCCAATGCACATAGTGGCGAGCGCATATTTGCCGCCGTTCAGCGACAGTTCCAGCGCCGCGGTGCCAGCAATGCGCGCGCCCGACATACCGAGCGGATGACCGAGCGCAATTGCGCCGCCATTCGGATTGACGCGGCTGTCGTCATCAGCAATGCCCAGCTCACGCAGCACGGCAAGGCCCTGCGAGGCGAAAGCTTCGTTCAGCTCGATCACGTCGAAAGCATCAGGTGCAATGCCGATGCGAGCGCTGAGCTTCTTGGTTGCCGGTGCCGGGCCAATGCCCATGATGCGCGGCGGCACACCAGCCGTCGCACCGCCCACGACGCGAGCAATAGGTGTGAGGCCATATTTCTTCACCGCGGCTTCCGAAGCAACGATCAATGCGGCAGCGCCGTCATTGACGCCCGATGCATTGCCCGCCGTGACCGTGCCGCCCTCGCGGAAAGGTGTCGGCAGCTTGGCCAGCGCTTCGATGCTGGTGGCACGCGGATGCTCGTCCTTGTCCACGACGATCGGATCACCCTTGCGCTGCGGAATGGTAACCGCCACGATTTCCTTGGCCAGACGTCCGTTGGCCTGCGCCTCAGCGGCCTTGTTCTGGCTGCGAACGGCAAACGCATCCTGATCAGCGCGCGAGACCTTATAATCTTCGGCAACGTTTTCGCCGGTTTCCGGCATGGAATCGACACCATATTGCTTCTTCATCAGCGGATTGACGAAGCGCCAGCCAATGGTGGTGTCGAAGATTTCCGCCTTGCGCGAAAAGGCGCTATCGGCCTTCGGCATGACGAAAGGCGCACGGCTCATGCTTTCCACACCGCCCGCAATCATCAGTTCCGCTTCGCCTGCCTTGATGGCGCGGGCAGCGGCGATAACCGCATCCATACCCGAACCGCATAGACGGTTGATCGTGGTGCCGGAGACGCTGACTGGAAGACCAGCCAGCAGCAGCGACATACGTGCGACATTGCGGTTGTCTTCGCCTGCCTGATTGGCCGAACCGAAGATGACGTCATCGACGGCTTCCCAATCGACGGAAGCGTTACGCTCCATAAGAGCCTTGAGGGGCACGGCGCCCAAATCATCGGCACGGACTGCGGAAAGCGCGCCACCATAACGACCGATGGGTGTACGGATGTAATCGCAAATATAGGCTTCGGTCATGACAGGCCTCACAATTCTGGAACAACGAGATCGGCAACAGGGCCATCGATATGCAGCTTCGCGCCGGTCATAGCCTGTAGCTCTTCCAGCGTCATCGCCGCAAGCTTTTCGCGCAGCACAAAGCGGCCCTTGTCGATGTCAACCACCGCATGGCTGGTATAGATGCGCGTGATGCAGCCGACGCCAGTCAGCGGAAAGGCGCATTTTTCGACCAGTTTCGGCTCGCCCTTCTTGGTGACATGTTCGGTGATGACCACCACCTGCTTGGCGCCATGGACAAGATCCATCGCGCCGCCGACGGCAGGCACACCCTTGGCGCCCACGCGCCAATTGGCCAGATCGCCGTTCTGCGCCACCTGATAGGCACCGAGGATCGCCACATCAAGATGACCGCCGCGCACCATGGCAAAGCTGTCGGCATGATGGAAGAAAGCCGCGCCCGGCTTCAGTGTCACAGCCTTTTTGCCGGCATTGATGAGATCCCAGTCTTCCTCACCTTCCGGCGGTGCTTCGCCGAAATCGAGAATACCGTTCTCGGTGTGGAAGATCGCTTCGCGGCCTTCCGGCTGATAGCGGGCAACCATTTCGGGAAAGCCGATGCCAAGATTTACATAAGCGCCGTCGGCAATATCCTGCGCCGCGCGCCAGGCAATCTGGGCGTTGGAAAGCTTGATGTCCTCACGTGTATCGACGGTCATACGTAGGCCACTCCTGCCCGAATGAGTTCTTCTTCCTGCTGCGGGTTTGCCACTTCGACAATGCTGTCGACGAAGATGCCCGGCGTGATGACATTTTCCGGCTCGATGCCGCCAAGCGGCACAATCTGGGATGCCTGCACGATGGTCTTGGCCGCAGCCATGCACATCAGCGGATTGAAGTTGCGCGCCGCCATACGGTAGTTGAGATTGCCGTGAATATCAGCCACATGCGCCTTGATCAGCGCAAAATCCGCCTTGAGCCAGCGCTCCTGCACGTAAGCGCGGCCATCGAATTCGGCGATCACCTTGCCATCGGCAAGCTCGGTGCCAAAAGCGGTTGGCGTATAGAAAGCCGGGATGCCTGCACCACCAGCGCGGATGCGTTCGGCGAGCGTTCCCTGCGGAACCAGCTCAAGCTCGATTTCTCCGGCCAGATACTTGTCGGTGAAGGCGCGCGGATCGGACGAACGCGGAAACGAACAGATCATCTTCCTGACCAGTCCCGCGTCGATCATGGCAGCGATGCCGATGCGACCGTTACCGGCATTGTTATTGATGACCGTCAGATTTTTCGACCCCTTGTCGATGAGCGCGTGAATGAGTTCAATCGGCGCGCCCGATCCACCAAACCCGCCGATCATCACGGTCGCGCCATCGCCGATACCGGCAACCGCTTCCGCAAGGCTTCCTATTGTCTTGTCCATATTCTTCTCCTCAGACGACCGCAGCGCCAAAGTCGGGCCGGGCGGTGCGCATGCCGAAAATCGGAAACCGTCTTTCAAAAATGCGCTCCAGATTGAATAAAACGACGCCCTCTCGACCACAATGATTTTGTGCGTTATGCTTACTTTGTTCGATAATCGCACAAATACGGAGGTTGCCCGCGTGCAGATCAAGGATCGCGACATGATGGGTGGACTGGCCAAGGGACTGAAAGTGATTGAGGCTTTTACCTTCGATCACCCACGGCTCAGCATTTCCGATGCAGCGGAACTATCCGGCTATGACCGCGCCACGACGCGTCGCTGCCTGCTGACACTAGCCGAGCTTGGCTATTGTGCTTATGACGGCAAATATTTCACGGTGACGCCGCGCATTCTGCGGCTCGGCACCGGGTGCCTCGCCTCCATGCCGCTTCCGCGTATCGTGCAGCCTTTTCTCGACCGCCTGTCGGATGAAATCCGCCAAAGCACTTCCGTCTCCATTCTTGATGAGACGGAAATTGTCTATGTCGCCCGCGCGGCGCAGCAGCGCGTCATGTCGGTGATGCTGATGCCGGGATCGCGATTGCCTGCCTATTGCACCTCGATGGGACGGGTGCTGCTCGCGGTCCTGCCCGATGCGGAAGCGCGTGAAACGCTGAATGCAAGCCAGCGCATCGCCCGCACGCCGCGGACGGAAACCGATCTGACGCGCATCATGGAAGAGCTGGCCCGCATCCGCGAGCAAGGCTATGCAGGCATCGATCAGGAAGTGGAAATCGGCCTGCGCTCCATGGCCGTACCACTTACCAACTTCCACGGGAAAGTGGTTGCCGCGCTCAATGTCGGCCTGGCTTTGACCGATGAACCGATGGCCGATGTCATCGAGCGCTATTTGCCCGCGCTGAAGGCGACGCAGGCGGAAATATCCCGCACTTTGCGCTAGAGCGGTTCCGGTTAAAACGGAATCGTGGAACCGCTCTATCCATTTGTTTTTACGCATTATCCTACGCAAAACCGCTACGCACTTTTGCTGGAAATGCTCTAATGAATTTCTAACAAAGACGAGCGCCGACCTGTTGCTACAGACCGGCGCTTGCTTGGTCAGCTTGCGGCGACTTCCGGCAAAGGCCTATCAACGACCATGGCATGATCGAGCACGCGTTGCAGATTGGCGGCATGGCGGAAACTCGGCTCCAGCCCAATGCCATCAGCCACGGCGCGGGCAAACCGCTGATAGTTGGTCTCGACAATACCGGCATCGATATCGCGCCAGACCGGTGTTTCGATATCCTCGCCGATAGAGCCGCGCAGGCTCGATCCGGTCGGCGTGTGAAGCACTTCCAGTGCGCCCTTGTCGCCATGAATGCGCAGACGCAACTCGTTCAGATGCCCGGTCGCCCAGCGGCTGGCATGAATGACCCCCAGCGCACCATTGGCGTATTCCGCCATCATGACGAAGCTGTCATTGGCATCCAGCACATATTCGCCGATATGGTCGTTGTCGGCCTTATCGAAGGTCTTCAGCCGTGCTGACGCCCGTTCCACGTCGCTGCCGATGGCATAGGATGCGAAGTCGAGAATGTGGATGCCGACATCGCCAAGAACGCCGTTCGACCCATGGCGGGTCGAAAGACGCCAGAGCCATTTGCTCTCGGTCTTCCAGTCACCCCATGCCTTCGACACCAGCCAGCTTTGCAGATAGGACGCCTCGAAATGGCGCACCTGCCCGATTTCTCCGGCGAGTACCATCTCGCGCGCCTTCTGCAAGGGCGCAACGTTGCGATAGGTCAGATTGACCATATTGACGACATTGGCCTGCTCGGCTGCATCGGCCATTTCAGCGGCCTTCTCATAGCTTTCCGCCAGCGGCTTTTCGCAAAAGACATGCTTGCCCGCCCCGACCAGCGTCAATGTGGTCGGGTGATGGATGGCGTCCGGCGTGACATTGGCGACCGCATCGAAGCGACCCCATTCCAGCGCATCTTCAAGCCGCGTGAAGCGGTTATGAATGTCGTGGTTTTCCGAAAACGCGTCGACACGTTCCGCCGACACATCACAGGCCGCAACCACCTCGACGCCCTCAATCGCCTTGAAGGCTTCGGCATGGTTTTTCGCCATGCCGCCAGTACCCAGAATAAGAAGACGCATCATGCACCTCAGCGATAACCGGCTTCACCGGCCTTGTGCAGCTTGGGCCCGCGCTCGACAATCGGCTCCAGCGCCTTTTCGACCGGAACATTCGGCGCGGTGTGGATGCCTGTCCATGCCGGCTGCGGATTATAAGCCCATTTGACCGAATTGCGCAGAACGGTCTGCACATTGGCATCGTGGTAGGTCGGGTAGGTTTCATGGCCGGGGCGGAAATAGAACACATTGCCCGCACCGCGACGCCAGGTCATGCCGGAACGGAACACTTCACCGCCCGCGAACCACGAAATGAACACCGTTTCCAGTGGTTCCGGCACGGAGAACTGTTCGCCATACATTTCCTCATTTTCGAGGACGAAATTCTCGTCCAGCCCTTGTGCAATCGGGTGACCGCGATTGACGACCCACACACGCTCACGCTCGCCCGCCTCGCGCCATTTGAGCGCGCAGGGCGTGCCCATGACGCGCTTGAAGATTTTGGAGAAATGGCCGGAATGGAGCACGATCAGCCCCATGCCCTCGAACACGCGCTTCGCCACGCGCTCCACCACCTCATCGCTGACGGCACCGTGATCCTTGTGCCCCCACCAGACCAGAACGTCGGTCTGGGCCAAGCGTGCTTCCGGCAAGCCATGCTCCGGTTCCTGCAAGGTGGCGGTCGTAGCACTGATGCCGCTGTCGGTGTTCAGTGCGTCGGCAATCGTGTTGTGCATGCCATTCGGATAGACCGAACGCACCGTTTCATTGATCTGCTCGTGGATGTTCTCACCCCAGACGATTGTGCGAATAGGCACGGATATTCTCCTTGCTGCGGGCGTCAAAGCCCGGTTGTCTCATGTGTCATTGAGCTTGGGAGGTCGACGTCAAACGGCGCGGCCCTTTTCATCGAAACGATGAACATTGTCCCCTGCCGGGGAAACCGAGAGCGTCTCGCCTGATTTGCGCACCGCGACGCCGCTTTCGCGGACCACCAGCGGTTCCTCCAGGCCGAGATCGATATAGACATAGGTATCGGAACCGAGGATTTCGGTGTGGATCACCTGACCGGTCCAGTGACCGCCTTCGGGAACAACGGCAAGATGCTCGGAACGCAAACCCACCGTGTGAGCACCGAAAGGCTCGGCATGTTTGCCGGTCAGGAAATTCATCTTCGGCGATCCGATGAACCCGGCGACGAAAAGCGAATTGGGCTTTTCGTAAAGCTCAAGCGGCGTACCGACCTGCTCCACGCGCCCATCGCGCAGCACACAGATACGATCCGCCAGTGTCATCGCCTCCACCTGATCATGTGTCACATAGATCATGGTGGTGTCTTCCATGCTCTGGTGGAGCTTGGCGATCTCAAGCCTTGTAGCCACACGTAGCGCCGCATCGAGGTTGGACAAGGGTTCGTCGAACAGGAAAACCTTCGGGTCGCGCACAATGGCCCGACCGATGGCCACGCGCTGGCGCTGACCGCCGGAAAGCTGGCGCGGCAACCGCTCCAGATAGGGCGACAGTTGCAGCATCTCCGCGGCCTTGTGAATGCGGCTTTTGCATTCGTCCTTGGTCTTGCCTGCAAGCTGCATACCGAAGGCCATATTCTCATAGACCGTCATATGCGGATAAAGCGCATAGGACTGGAACACCATGGCGATGCCGCGCTTCGAAGGGGTGAAGCTGTTGACCACCGTTCCATCGATGGCGAGGCTTCCCGATGAAATTTCCTCCAGTCCCGCAATCAGGCGCAGCAAGGTGGACTTGCCGCAACCGGATGGGCCGACAAAGACCATGAACTCGCCGGGGCGGATATCCATATCGACGCCCTTGATGACATCAAAATTGCCGAAAGATTTGCGCACATCGCGCAATTGAAGTTCTGCCATAACCTTACTCCTAGCCCTTTACGCCACCCGCCGTCAGACCGGAGACGATCCGCCGCTGGAAGATGAGCACGAGGATGACGAGGGGAACCGTGACAATGACCGAAGCCGCCATGATGTTGCCCCAGGGGATTTCGAACTGACTGCTGCCCGACAAAAGCGCGATCGCCACAGGCACGGTGCGCTGGCCGCCGGACGAGGTGAAGGTGAGCGCGAACAGGAACTCGTTCCATGCGGAGATGAAGGCGAGCAGACCTGTCGTCACCAGTGCGGGCCACATGAGTGGCATGAACACTCGCGTTATGATGACCCAAGGCGATGCCCCGTCGACAATGGCCGCTTCTTCGATCTCCATCGGCAGATCGCGCATGAAGGTGGTTAGCACCCACACGGTGAATGGCAGTGTGAAGATCATGTAGGAGAAGATCAGCGCCAGCGGCGTATTGAAAATGCCGAGGAAACGGATCAACTCGAACAGGCCGGCCAGAACAGCAATCTGCGGAAACATCGACACCGAGAGAATGGTGAGCAGCAACAACCCCCTGCCCCGGAAACGCACCCGCGCCAACGCATAGGCCGCTGTTATTGCAAGCAAAAGCGAAATTGCCACCACCACCGTTGCCACCAGCAGCGAATTGCCGAGACTGCGCAGGAAGCTGCCCTGCGTCAGCACGCTGGTATAGTTTTCAATCGAGAAATTGGTGGGCCAGTAATCGACCTGAAACAGCGCTGTTCCCGATTTCACACTGGTGATGATCGCATAATAGAACGGGAACACCGCGACCAGAATGATGATTGCAACGAGGAGATAGAAGCCAGCTAACTTTATATAGTGCATCCTCTACTCTCCCCTGCTGGCAATGTTCACACGTCCGAAGAACATGTAGAGCAAGGTGATGCCTGCGATGATGAGGAACAGCATTGTCGATGCCGCCGCACCATAGGCAAACTTGTCGAAATCGAACAGATTTTCACGCGCAAAGACCGACATGGTCTTTGTTTGCGCATTGTTGGGCGTCAGCACATAGATCAGATCGAAAATGCGCAGCGCATCGAGCATGCGGAAGATGATCGCCACCATCAGCGCCGGGCGTATCAGCGGCAGCGTCACCCGCCAGAACACTTTCAGCGGATGCACGCCATCGATCTTCGCCGCTTCATAAATATCCGTCGGCACCATTTGCAGACCGGCCAGAATTAGCAGCGCCATGAAGGGCGTCGTCTTCCAGACATCGACAATCAGAACCGCAATCATCGCCGTATCCGGATTGGCAGTCCACGCGATCTTCTGGCTGATAAGCCCCAGATTGAGCAGTATGTGATTGAGAATGCCGAACTGGTCGTTGAGCATCCAGTGCCAGATCTTGGCCGAAACAATGGTGGGGATCGCCCACGGGATCAGGATCGCCGCACGCACCAGACCTCGCCCCGGAAAATTGGCATTGAGTACCAGCGCCACGATCAAGCCGAATATGGTTTCCAGACTGACCGAGAGCAGCGTGAACTTGATGGTGTTCCAGACGGCGCCCCACCATGCGGGGTCGGCAAGAAGGCCACGATAGACGGTGCGTCCGCTCTTCAGCGTGATCCAGTTGAGATAATTACTGAAGCCGACGAATTCTGCCGAGCCAAGACTGGTCAGCGAAGCATTGGTAAAACTGAAATAGATGGTTCTAAGCAATGGCCACCCGGCCACCAGCGCCAGCACAAACAGCGTGGGGGCGAGAAAAATCCAAGCAGACCGGATGCGCTGACTGCGCAAATCGGAGTGAACACGCACCCTTTGAGGCGATGCTTCCGCAATATCGAGAGAAGTCTCTGTCATGATCCAGCTCTGGTCCTGCTCAGAGGAATATGAGCGTTCGGGTTGCCCACCTTGGGGGCGGGGCTTGGGAGGACAACCCGAACGCGGCTTGATCGGTCCTTACCAGCCAGAACCTTCCAGCTCAGTCAGCTCGACCTCAAGCATTTCGAGATTCTCCGCAGCGGTTCCGTTGCCGGAGAGTGTCTTGTGAACCGCCGTCCAGAATTTTGACGACACTTCGTTATACTTAACCTTTGTTGCAGCCGATGGCCGTGGCACGGCGTTCTGGAAAATGGGTTTCCAGTTGGCCATGAAGGGCTGTGCGGCGATGACATCCTTGTCATCGTAAAGCGCTTCAATGGTCGGCAGACGCGAAATCTCGACCGCCTGCACCTTCTGCACTTCCGGTGATGCCAGATATTTGACCAATGCGATGGCCGCATCCTGCTTGGTCGAATATTTGGACACGGCAAGGTTCCAGCCGCCAAGCGTAGAGGATGGTGCATCCCCATCGGCACCGGCGGGCAGTGGAGCAACGTCGAACTTGCCCTTCACGCCGCTATCCGCGCTGTTGCCCAGCGCATAGGCATAAGGCCAGTTGCGCATGAAGACGGCATTGCCGGTCTGCCAGACACCGCGCGATTCCTCTTCCTGATAGGCAAGCGCGCCTTGCGGCGAGATAGAACCGATCCAGCCCTTTGCGCGTTCAATCGCTGCGGCCGCCTTCTCATTGTTGATCGAAATCGTGCCGTCCGCCTCAACGATCTGACCGCCACCCGACGATTTGATCCACTCGAGCGCGTTGCAGGTCAGCCCTTCATAGGCATTACCTTGAAAGACGAAGCCCCAGAGATCGGACTTACCGTCAGCCCGCTCCTTGTCCATGATTTCCTTGGCGGTTGCCGTCATTTCATCCCAGGTCTTGGGGACAGGCTTGCTGTATTTTTCGAGGAGATCCTTGCGGTAGAACAGCGCTGGCGCATCCGTGTAAAACGGCAGGGCGACGAGCTTGCCGTTGACGGTCTGCGACGCGATGATCGACGCAAAATGTGTTCCCGTCACATCTTTTGTGGCCTCGGTCAGATCGACAAACTGGTCGGACAATTGCGGCGCCCAGACCACGTCGGTCTGATAGACGTCGATATCCGCATTGCCTGCGGCCAGCCACAAGCGATACTGGCTGAACTGCTCGCTTGAGGACGACGGCATGGACACGATATTGACCTTGTTGCCGGTATCCTTCTCGAACTTGACGATCTGATCCTGCAAGAACTTGATATTGTTGCCGGTCGAATTGGCAGCAATCGAAATCTCGACAGCCTGCGCGCTGACCGTTGCAAAGCCCAATGCCAAACAGGCAGCGAGCACACCCTTTAATGGTTTCATTGTTCCCTCCTCCCATCCATTCTGTAAGCGGATTATTAAAATCGAAAACGGTTTGGATGACAAAAAGTTGCAGAGGACCGCATTTCTGTCAAGCGACAGATTCTTACAGATCGGGAACTTCGATAGTTTTCTTTAAAAAGCATAGATATTTCAATTGTATATATGGATGAGTGCATTTTCTATAAATCGAGCATCAACCATCTCTAACTTGATTCTATGCTTCATTTTGAAACAAACTTGAAAGCGGTTTGGATTTGTTGCACAATGATAATTAGTCACGCCGTCTTCGGGCTGCGAGCTGATTGTTAAACGCAAGGAAGCGGCTATAATCCGCGGCCTTGCCTGCCTTTAAACTCGACATACCAAATGAAACTTCGCGAATTTGCCAAACAACTGGGGCTTTCAGCCACGACCGTCAGTCGTGCTCTAAGCGGCTATCCTGAAGTCGCCGAAAGCACACGCAAGCGGGTGATGGATGAAGCCGTGCGCCTTGGTTACCGCCCCAATGAAAATGCGGTGCGGCTTGCAACCGGGCGCGCCGGTGCCATCGGCGTTGTGATGGGCCGCAACAGCGAATTTCATTTCGCCGAATTCATGCGCGGCATGGCCGAACGGCTCAGTCAGGACGAAGTCGACATTCTCGTCAGCCCCATTTCCCATAATGGCACCGACGACGAAGTTCAGATTTGCCGTCGGCTCGCCACCAGCCGCCGGGTCGATGCGATCATCGTGACCTCCCCGAAGCCGAATGACGAACGCATCCGCCTGCTGCACGAACTCGGCATGCCGTTTCTGGTGCACGGGCGTTCGGAAACCGACATCCCGCATGCTTGGCTCGACATCGACAATGAAGGCGCGGTCTGTCGCTCGACGGCCCATCTGCTCGATCTCGGCCACCGTCGCATTGCGATGATCAATGGGCGCTACGGCTTTACATTCTCACTCCATCGCGACGAAGGTTATCGCAAGGCGCTGGAAAGCAGGGGCATCCCCTTCGATCCGGAACTGGTGGAACATGGCGATTTCACCGACGAAATCGGCTATCGTCTTGCCATCAAGCTTCTGGAGCGCACCCCGCGCCCAACAGCCTTTGTTGCCGGATCGATGATGACGGCGCTTGGCATCTATCGGGCGGCGCGGTCGTTCGGGCTGACCATCGGCAAGGACATTTCGGTCATTGCCCATGACGACGTGATCTCGTTCCTGAGCGCGGAGAATATGGTGCCGTCGCTGACAGCAACACGCTCCTCCATGCGGGCGGCGGGCAAGCGCTGCGCCGACCTTCTTATGGACATGCTCGACGGGCATGCCGCGAGTGATATTCACGAACTTTGGCCGGTGGAACTGATCCTGCGGGATTCCGCCACGCGCGCGCCCGAAAGCAGCTGAACGCCAGATGCGGAGAAAACTGTAACGGTCTTTCTCCAGACATCCGGCATCAGATAACGACTATTCTGCAGCAAGGGCTGCGGCGTCTTCCGCTTCTTCCAGTTCACGCACCAGCGGGATGACATGCTTGCCGAAATATTCGACCTCTTCCTGAAAGTGCAGGAAGCCAAGCAGAATAAGATCAGCCCCAGCCCGCTTCAGCCCGACAACACGTTCCGCTACCTGCTGTGGCGTGCCGATCAGGTTGGAACGGAAGCCATCATTATATTGCACAAGATCGTCGAAGCTGGACTTCGCCCAGTTGCCCTCGCCTTCCGGTGAGGATTTGCCTGCATTCTTCACTTCGTGACCGAAGGCCTTGACCGCTTCCGGATTGGCCTTCTCGACAATCTCGGCCAAGACGGCTTTCGCCTCTTCTTCCGTGTCACGCACGATGGCAAAAGCATTGACGCCGATACGAACCGAATGGTTGTTTTCCCTCGCTTTGGTCTGGATATCGTCAACCTGTTTGGCGATTTCTTCCGGCGAGTTGCCGTTGGTGAAATACCAGTCGGACACGCGCGATGCCATATCGCGTGCTGCACGCGACGAACCGCCCTGGAAAATCTCCGGCTGCGGATCGATTGGCTTGGGCTTCAAGGAGTAGTTGTTGAAGCGATAGAAATCGCCGTGGAAGGAATAGCTGTCCTCGGTCCAGATGCCCCGCAGCGCGCGAATGAATTCTTCCGAACGGCGATAACGCTCATCATGGTCGTACCACGGCTCGCCAATGGCATGGAACTCGCCACGGAACCAGCCGCTGACAATATTGACCGCAACACGACCATTGGTGAGGTGATTGATCGTGGCAATCTGTTTGGCGGCAAGCGCCGGGTTCCACGGTCCAGGCAGAAGAGCAGCAATCACCTTCAGCGTCTTGGTGGATTCGAGCAGCGCATGGCTGAATGACACCGATTCATGCTGGAACTCAGCACCGTAACCCGCCGTAAAGCGGATCTGGCTCAGCGCATATTCAAACCCGTTGGCCTCAGCGATTTGCGCGAGCTTGCGGTTATACTCGATCGTCCAGCTGGTGCGCTGTTCAATATTCGAGATGACGAGGCCACCAGAAACATTCGGGACCCAATAGGCGAATTTCAAGGGATTTCGGCTGCGTTCGGTCATGGCTCAACTCCATAGGTCATCGTCAATTGGTGGTGCCCCCACAGGCAAAATGCGCAAAATCACGTCTTGCAGAACATATTGTCTATGGTTTTAGTGAAGTATCAAACACGACTATTCCAAAGTGCGAACCATCTTTGAAATGACAATCCAGCCAGAGGCTGCACGAACAAACGTAATGGCTGGCCAAGCGGAAGATGTTGAAAACGACAATATAAAACCGGCCTGTAAGGACTACGCATTGCGCATCAGGGCCTTTGTTGTGCTATCCCGACGCGGTAAAATACGCGAGACTTGAGTAGATTTGCTGTAATCTCCGTCATGAGACTGACAGAAGATTCGATTACTTAGTCGGGAAGGCGTTATCGGGGCTGCCAATAAGGAGTACGCCATTGGCCGAAATCGAACTGAAGCTCGAAATTTCCCCTGCCGATCTTGAAAAGGTCGCTCTGTCCAGTCTTTTGGGGCAACCAGCTGCGACACTGGAATTGCACTCAGTTTATTTCGACACCGGCGATTGCCGGCTCTTCGATAATGGCTTCACCTTGCGTATCCGCCGTTCTGGCGACAAAAGCATTCAAACCGTGAAGGCGACCGGTTCCAACGCATCGCTTTTCGCCAGATCCGAGTGGGAAACCCCGGCCAAGACGAACACACCCGTCTTTGACTATAATAGCCCGCTTCTCAACCGGTTCGGCCCGATCGAGCGCGATCTCATCGTGCAGTTTGAAGTCGTTACCAATCGCCGCATCTGGAATCTGACCGAGAGCACGACGAGCATCGAAGTGGCAGCCGATTCCGGCATCGTGATCGCTGGCGACCGACAAGCGCCGTTTCACGAAATCGAGCTTGAACTGAAAGGCGGAGAGCCGAGACAGCTCTTCGCGCTCGCCCGCAAGGTCAATGCAATTGTCCCGGTTAAGATCGGCGCTCAATCCAAATCAGAGCGCGGCTACCGGCTGTTATCGGCTATGCGCAGCGCAGCGAAGGCGGAAGCCATCGATCTGGAGCAACGGCTGAACGCAGGTGAGAGCTTCAGGATGATCGCGCTGTCCTGTTTCCGCCAGTTCCGGCTGAACGAAACCTTGCTGCTGCAAAGGGGCAATGCCGGCAGCCTGCATCAGGCGCGCGTTGCCATGCGACGGCTGCGCTCGGCGCTGTCTCTGTTCAGGCCTCTGCTTGATGAAAACGGCAAGCGGTTTTCGGACGAATTCGGCTGGCTTGCCAATACACTTGGCGAGACCCGCAATCTGGATGTGCTTTTGTTGAAGACCGTCGATGGCGAACTGCGAGAAAAACTCGAAGCCGCACGCAAAAACTCTTACGATGAGATTGTCGAAGCACTGGGTTCAGCCCGGAGCCGAGCACTGATGCTCGACTTCAACGAATGGCTGCTTTGCGGTGATTACGCCAAACACCCGGACTGTGAAAAGCCTGTCGAAGACTTCGCTGCAAAAGCGCTCGACCGGATGCGCAAGAAGCTCAAGAAGCACGGTCGCGATCTTTCCGGGATCGATGACGAGCACAGGCATGAGGCGCGCAAAGACGCCAAGAAACTACGCTATGCCGCAGAATTCTTCGCGCCGCTGTTTGCCGACAAGCGTGGGCTGCGCCGGTACAAGAACTTCAACAAGGCCATGGAAGCCCTGCAAGACCGGCTGGGTTCACTGAACGATCTGGCGATAGGCCATGACGTGCTGAAAAAATATGGCATCGAAGAAACGCCTGAGGCTCAGAAGCTGATCTTCTATGCCGATAAGAGTCAGTTGATTGATAAAGCCCAAACCGCTCTTGATGACGTTCTCGATGCCAAGAAATTCTGGCGTTAAGTCGGGGTCAAAACATCGCTGTGGAAGCGTCGATCACACCCGATGATTGAAGATATTCAACGGCCTCAAAAGCTGGTTTGGCGGCGAAGAACACAAGTCCGTCCATCAATGTGACATAGACCCTGCGTGGCACGACATCCAGGGTTGTCGAGTCACGATAGATGGAGAATTTCGGCCAGAAACGCGGCACTTCCCGCAGATAGGCCGCATAGGGCTCGCCGAACATGCCCTCCAGGTGTTTTTCTTCCCGGTGAATGACGAGCTGAAACAGCACCGCGCATCCAAGGGCGAAGATCAGTCCGACGACAACGCTGCCGGATTGCAACCCCACACCGCCAGCGGCAATGGCCGAGAAGACATAAAGCGGATTGCGGCTGATGGAATAGGGACCCTGGCGAACCAGTTCCGACGACTTCTTGCCGCCGATATAAAGTGTACACCACAGTCTCCCGACAATGCCCGCGAGAATGAGGAATATCCCGACCACCTCAATGGTTTCGTGGGTTTCTCCGATCCAGGCAGACTTCACCTGCGTCAGTGCGAGAAATGCGAGAAGCACGGCTGCGCCAACCCAAAGGCGTCTGAAATACTGAAACTTGCTCAAGGTCATTTTTTGCAAACCTATGCCGAAAGATGTTCAAAGAGAATGGACGTGCCGAGAGCACATAGCACCACCGCAGCTGCCACCTCGGCAAACTTGCCGAACTTGGCGCCGATTACCTTGCCGATCATCAGTCCCATCGTGGACATGATAAATGTCGCACAGCCGATGGCCAATGAAATCGCGATAATACCCTGCAAGCCAATGCCGAGGAAAGCAAGCGACAGGCCGACAGCCATCGCATCGATGCTGGTGCCAACCGCCGTCGCCAACAGGACGAGGAACGAGCCTCCCTGGGGCCTCTCATCCGCGTCGTCATCCTTGGGCCAGATCACCGTGTAAAGCATATGCAGACCGACCGCTGACAACAGGCCGAATGCCAGCCAGTGATCGATTTGCGAAACCCAGTCGCTGGCCAGAATACCAGCCACCCAGCCGAGAAACGGGGTGATGGCTTCGACAACGCCAAAAACAATGCCGGTGCGCAACGCCTCGGAAAGTCGGGGGCGGTTCAAGGCGGTGCCACGCCCGACAGAAACTGCAAATGCATCGACCGACATGCTGACGGACAGAAAAAATACCGTGATGGGGGACATCATGTCTGCTCAGACGGAGGATTGGCCGGGCAACAAAGGCCATCCGTCCGTCGGCGGATGGCTGATACCACGGTCTTGCCGGGCCGTTAAACGGCTGATCACGCCACGCTTTTCAGCGATTGTGTTGACGTGATCCCACTTGATCTCAGCGCCGCTGTAATGGGCCGCGCTTCGGTGGTGGCTACTCCCCGATGCGGCTTATCTATTTGCAACTGGAAAAATTGTCAAGCAATATCAATGTGTTGAATGATTATGATAAGCATTTGCAATTAGAGAAATTATAAAAGCACTACAGGACATTGATGCGTTTTTAATATTTTGAACGGTGTGGTCGTCTCGAATTTATATGCGCCCGGTCGTAAGTTTTTCGCATCGCCACCGGTTCGATTGAGCCGAAGCGAGGGGGAGAATCCACCCGAAACGCGGAGACAAATGATTATGGCTTATGATGAACTCAAAACGAGGCTTTGTGGTGTAACAACTGCGCTTGTCACGCCGTTTCGCAGTAGCGAAGTCGATTACCGCGCCTTTGCCGATCTCATAAACTGGCAAATCGGAGAAGGCATCCATGCGCTCTCGCCGTGTGGCACCACCGGCGAAGCGCCGACATTGAACACAGCCGAAAAAATCCGTCTCATCAAAACCTGCGTCGAGGTTTCGGCCAGACGCGTGCCAGTCATCGCCGGGACCGGAACGAACGACACGCTCTCGACCATCGCCCTGACCAGTGCGGCCGCCGCATGCGGCGCCGATGCCGCGCTTATCGTGACGCCCTATTATAACCGCCCCTCTCAGGAAGGGCTTTATCGCCACTTTGAGGCGGTCGCAAACAATACCCAGATTCCGATCATACTCTACAATGTGCCCACCCGAACCGGTGTCGACCTGTCGCTGGACACCATCGAACGACTTTGCAAACATCCCGCGATCATCGGCATTAAGGACGCCACCGGCGATCTGGACAGGCCCAAGCGTCTCATCCGTCGTCTGGGAAGCCGGCTTATCCAGCTTTCAGGCCATGATACGACCTCCACAGCATTCAATCTGGAGGGTGGTGACGGCACAATATCGGTGATCTCAAACGTAGTACCAGCCGCGATGGTTGCTATCCACAATGCCTGCCAGCGCAACGATGGCTGTAGCGCGCGCTCACTCGCCTTTGCACTCAAGCCGCTTTTGACGGCACTGGAGCAAGACACCAACCCGGTTCCTATCAAATATGCGCTGCATCACATGCGCGGTCTGTCGCCTGAAGTGCGGTTGCCGCTTGTCACGACGAATGACGAGACCACGGCCTCTATTCGCCGTGCACTTGCCGCACTCGATCCCGATGTGCATCCAATCGTGCCCCTGCGCGATATTGATGGCAACAGCCGCACGCAATTGGCGGTCGTTCCCCGCTGACACATCCCCCGAAATGATACATGAGGCATAACCATCATGACCAGCATCCCGAACACTGTAGTCCCGGAACAACGGGCCAGATTTGCCGTTAGTCAGGACAAGCGAGGCCAATGGGTCGTGTTTGACAGGCTTGGCCTGACCGGCGGATTGTTTACCGACCGTGAAACTGCGCTTCGTTTTGCGAAGAGAGCTTGCCGCACCGCATCAGACACGGCCTGCCTCTCGTCCGGTCCTGTCGCGTCGGATGCGATCTTCGGCAAGAAATCGACGCTCTTGAGACTGGTCCAATAGGCAGCACTTTGGCTCGCCAATTTCAGCGAATTCGCGCCCGGATTTACCCATGCGGGCCGTCCTTTCCAGACCAATACACACCAGCCTGTTCACGCATTTCACACGTCCTCCATGCCCTATCGCCTCTCATTGTTGCTGGCGTGCTGGCATGGGTATTGACCAATATTTTCTCGCCGTCGTGAGACGGAGCCGAACGCGCCGCTTCGTTCAAGCAATCGGGGTTTGCACCGGGCAGCAGCTTCGTAAACCGCCAATAATGATGCGCGAATCGTAAAGTGACTTTGTCAGTTTCCCCTATCATATTGTTCCCAACAAAAAACAAAGGGGAGAGATGATGAAGAAGCTCAATCACTTGCTGGTGGCGGGTATCGCAATCCTGTCCGCTGCTCCGGCTTTTGCAGCCGAGGCAGAATCCTGTAAAGCGCCGAAATTCTCGGATGTTGGTTGGACCGACATCACCGCAACCACGGCGCTCGCATCGCTTTTGCTTGAAAAGGCTGGATACCAGCCTCAGACGACAATTCTCTCAGTGCCGGTGACATTCCAGTCACTGGAAAATGGCCAGATCGATATTTTCCTTGGAAACTGGATGCCCCTTCAGGAAGAAGTGCGCAAACCCTATCTCGAAGGAAAGAAAATCGAGCAAGCCGGTATTAATCTCGAAAATGCGAAAATCGGCCTTGCGGCAACGGGCAAGGATCTGGGCATCAAGACCTATGCCGACATAGCAAAATTCAAGGACCAACTCGGCGGAAAGATCTACGGTATTGAAGCGGGCAGCAGCGCCAATGCAACGATCCAGTCAATGATCGAGAAGAACAATTTCGACCTCAAGGATTTCCAGCTGGCAGAATCGAGCGAACAGGCGATGCTGTCACAGGTGCAAAACGCCGTGCGCAAAGATGAGCCGGTGGTGTTCTTCGCATGGACCCCACATCCGATGAATATTCGCTACAAGCTCACCTATCTGGAAAACGGTGATAATCTCTTTGGCCCCAATGACGGTGCCGCAACCGTCGAGACGCTGACCCGCAAGGGCTATGCCACCGATTGCCCGAATGTCTCGCATTTTCTGTCGAAGTTGAAGTTCACGACCGAGATGGAAAGCACCATGATGAACATGATCCTCAATGACGGCATGGAAGCCAAGGATGCCGTCACGAAATGGATCAAGGAGAACCCGGCACAGCTCGACGCTTGGCTCGACGGCTTCAATACTTTTGACGGCAAGCCAGCACTCGCTGAAGTGAAGTCCGGCCTCGGCTTATAATATTTATTAAGCCGCGAAACTATTTTTGCCGCAACTTGCTCGGCGCCTGTCCGAAATGCCGCTTGAAAGCGCGGGAGAGCGAACTGATCGACGAAAAGCCGGTCTGTTCAGCCGTATCCGCCATTGAAAGATGCGTATCGAGGATGAGGCGTCGAGCAGCCTTGAGCCGAAGCGACAGATAATAATTGCCAGGCGATTGCCCGATCACATTGGCAAACAGCATTTCAAGACTGCGCGTCGAAAGACCAAGCCTTCTGGCAATCCGGGTCACTGGTATAGGCCGGTCGATATGGTTCTCCATAATCTTGATGGCATCGGCCAGTCGCGGCTCCCGGTTCAAAAGCCGCCCCAGCGAGACCAGTGGCTGCGCATCCGAAGCCTGCCGCACCTCGTCATAGACATAGAGGCTCGCAACATCGAGCGCGATGGAATAGCCGTGCCGGGCGCGGATCAGCGCCAGCATCATGTCGAGCGCGGGAGCCGCACCACCTGTTGTCAGAAAAGTGCCGTCGCGCACCCAGCGGTCCGACTGCATTTCCACATCCGGGAAACGCTGGGAGAAAGCTTCCAGATCCTCCCAATGGGTAGTGGCTTTCCTGCCATTGAGAAGCCCGGCCTTTGCCAACACCCATGAACCCGCTTCGACACCGATCACCAGTTGGGACTGTTTGGCGGCCTGACGCAACTGCCCAAGAAGCTTTGGGGTTGCGTGTTCCAGCGCATGAAATGCGCTGACGATAATCAGGATATCCTGCGGCGTCGCTTCAAATTTCCCATTCACACCAACCTTCAGGCCGCTTGAGGTGATGGGGTCGCTTCCATCCGGAGACACCACCCGCCACGAATAGAGCGAACGACCCGTCACGCGGTTGGCGCCGCGCATCGGGTCGAGTGTTGCGGCCAATGACATGAGCGAGCAATCCGGCAAAACCAGCAGGGTGACAGACAGTTGTTCATCGGATGGTTCAAAGATCACGTGCTTCGCTCTTCGCCAAACTAATTTCGTAAAATGATAATCTCAGCAATCTGCGACCTGTCAAGCTCGACAAAAATCGAGGGAAATCACCATGCCTTTGCAGCCCACTCGCGAAACCTTCATCACAGCCGCCGTTACTGGCGCTGGCGCTACCACACATCGCTCCAACAAGGTGCCGATCACGCCAAGGCAGATCGCGGACGCCGCGATTGAAAGCGCTAAAGCAGGTGCCGCAATCGCGCATATCCATGTGCGCGATCCAGAAACAGGCGAGCCATCGCGCAAGGTCGAACTGTTCAGCGAAGTGGTCGATCATATACGCGCTTCCGGCGTGGATATCGTGCTTAACCTGACCGCAGGCGTCGGCGGCGATCTTGTCTTCGGTTCTGCCGAAGCGCCTCTGCCACCGGATGCGTCGAAGACCGATATGGCGGGCGCGACAGAGCGCCTTGCGCATGTCGCAGCACTTCTGCCGGAAATCTGCACGCTTGATTGCGGCACCATGAATTTCGGCGAAGGCGACTATGTGATGACCAACACCCCTGCCATGCTGAAAGAAATGGCAGCGCAAATTCAACATTTGGGCGTGCGCCCGGAAATCGAAATTTTCGACACAGGTCACCTGCCATTGGCCCAATGGCTGCAACAGCAAGGCCTGCTTGACGACCCGGTGATGGTGCAATTGTGCATGGGCATTCCATGGGGCGCACCGGATGATCTCGCGACGCTGGTGTCCATCCTCCACAATCTGCCGGATAACTGGATATTCTCAGCATTTTCCATTGGTCGTAACCAATTGCCTTATGCAGCACTTGCGGTGCTCGCTGGCGGCAATATCCGCGTCGGCCTCGAAGACAATATCTGGCTCGAAAAGGGCGTGCTCGCTTCCAATGGCGATCTGGTGGAACGCGCCAGAAACATCGCCGTCAATATGGGGTCAAAGATACTGACGCCCGGTGAAGTTCGCGAAAAGCTCAAGCTCAAGAAGCGTTGGTGATGCCCATGACCATTCATCCTCCCAAGATCGCCTGCATCGGTAGCGGCGTCATCGGCAGCGGCTGGGCCGCACGCTTTCTGCTCAACGGCTATGACGTTGCAGTCTATGACCCGTCGCCGGATGCGCAGGCGACAACCGAGCATATCCTCGACAATGCCCGGCGCGCCTTGTCCGCCCTCACCCCGAAGCGCCTGCCAAACGAAGGCACACTTTCCTTCGCGCCATCACTGGCCGATGCTGTGCGCGATGCCATCCTGATTCAGGAAAGCGTGCCTGAGAGGCTCGACCTTAAACTGGCCGTTCTCAAGGAGATCGAGGCATCCTGTTCCAGCGACGCGCTGATTGCATCATCCACCTCCGGCTTCCTGCCGAGCAAGCTGCAAGCCCCCTTGCAGCACCCGGAACGGCTGATCATCGCGCATCCCTATAATCCGGTCTATCTGCTGCCTCTGGTGGAACTCGTACCGGGTGAAAAGACCGGCAGGCAGGCTATCGAAATGGCCGCCGCGCTTTACCGCCACACGGGTATGGAAGCCGTCATTCTCGAAAAGGAAATCGATGCCTTTGTCGGCGACCGCTTGCTGGAAGCCTTGTGGCGCGAAGCGCTTTGGCTCGTCAAAGACGGCATCGCCACGGTCGAGCAGATCGACAATATCATCCGCTATTCGTTTGGTTTGCGCTGGGCGCAGATGGGCTTGTTCCAGACCTATCGCATCGCTGGTGGTCCGGCGGGGATGAAGCACTTTCTGGCGCAGTTTGGTCCCGCCTTGCAATGGCCGTGGACGAAACTGACGGATGTTCCGGAGCTGGACGAGACCCTGATAGGCCGCATCGCCAGCCAGTCTGACGCGCAGAACGAAAACCTGTCGATCCGCGATCTTGAGTCCATTCGCGACGCCAATCTGGTAGCCATCATCCGCGCCCTATCCCAGCAACAGCAGGGCAAAGGCTGGGGCGCAGGCGCACTTTTGAATGAGTATACCGCGCGACTCGACACATCCGACGACAAGATAGCGTCTCGCTCCGGTCCGCTACGGCTACTCGATGCCCGTGTGATCCCGGAATGGATCGACTATAATGGCCATATGACCGAGCACCGATACCTCGATCTTTTTGGGCAGACCACCGACCAGTTTCTCGCGCATATCGGCGTCGATGCCGTTTATCTAAACGGTGGCCACAGTTATTACACCGTCGAAACCCACATCATGCACCGCGATGAAGCCAAAACTGGCGACGAACTGCATGTCGACACACAGCTTCTGTCCTTCGATGCAAAGCGCATTCACCTGATCCATTCGTTGAAACGCGGTGAGACAGAACTGGCAAGCGCGGAGCAGATGCTGCTCCATGTCGATACGAAAGCAGGCAAGGCGGTCGCCGCCGATCCTGTCATTCTGCAAACGCTGGAAGATCTCACGCTTGCCCATAAGGGTTTAGCCGTTCCGGCTGCTGTCGGACGATATGTAGGGCAGCGCGCCTGAACGCTGCCCAAATTGGCCACAGAGCGGCCCAGCGCGCAAATCCGTTTCACATTGTTGCGAAAAATGCTCTAACATTCCTCCCGGGTGGTACGGAGGAGGAAACAAAATGGCCGAAAAGGCATCATCCAAGCCGGTTCTCCTATCCGGCGGCAACCCGCAAATTCCAAAGGGCGAAGGCGACGCGCCGGTCAATGCCTATATCGCCGCCATGCCCGGCTGGAAAAGCGAGGTGGGGCGCCGGCTAAATACGCTCATCGAACAAACGGTTCCAGACGTTCACAAGGCGGTCAAATGGAATTCACCTTTCTACGGGCTTGAAGGACAAGGCTGGTTTCTGAGCTTTCATTGCTTCGCCAAATATATAAAGGTTGCTTTCTTTCGCGGTCTCTCCCTGACCCCGCAGCCGCCGGTGGAGTCCAAGAGCCAGGATACGCGTTACTTCCACATCCAGGAAAACGACGTGCTGGACGAAGCGCAATTTACCGACTGGGTCAGGCAAGCAAGCCAGTTGCCCGGCGAAAAGATGTGAGTGAAACAATGACTACCCATGAAAACAAATCCGCTTCACAGCTGATCGACGAACGCATTGCCACACTTGACGACTGGCGAGGCAAAACGCTCGCCGGTGTTCGTGCCATCATCACGAAGGCTGATCCGGAAATCACTGAGGAATGGAAATGGCGCGGCGTACCCGTGTGGGAGCGCGATGGCATTATCTGCACCGGCGAGACCTATAAGCAGGTCGTCAAACTGACTTTTGCCAAAGGTGCCTCGCTGGACGATCCGACTGGTCTGTTCAATTCAAGCCTGGACGGCAATATGCGCCGGGCCATCGATATTCGCGAAGACGAAGAGATCAATGCCGATGCGCTGACAGCCCTCATTCGCGCTGCCATAGCGCTTAATAGCGCGAAGCCGCCGCGCAAGAAAAAGACCCCTTGAAGCATCAATAGCTGACCGTCACCACCACCGTATCCGAATAGGTTCCCGGTGCTGGTGTGGTCTGCGGCGCGACACGACCATAAACGGTCAGGCTTTGCGCGGTTCCCGTTCCCGTCCCGGTTACAATCTGCCCGGTGGTGTTACCCCACGGGATTGATCGTGCGGCATTTGTATAGAGCCCATAGATGACTGCATTGGAGCCAAGCGTCATCCGCCTTTGTGTCGGTGTTGTATTGCTCAAACCACCATTGAGCGAAACGCTATAGGGAAGGTTGGTGGTACAGCTTACCGATAGAGTACCGGTCGCATCCACGTTCGATGTCAGAACCCCGTGATTGCCAAAGTTGATGGACGTGGCGGAGACCGTGCAGGTGCGATCGACATTCGCCGTCACATTGAATGACGGCTGTGTTGGATTATCCGTCATGGCGGTACAGGCAGGCGCCACAAGCAGATAGCTGGCATAGTTGAAGCGGGTTTGAGCACCCGAAAATGTCGACAGATACGCGCCGCCTGGCGTGGCCGCCTGCCCGGACAGGATACGCCCATAGATCGTGCGCGTGGCGGAAGTGGATGTGAGCGGCAGCAACGTCATGTCGATGGGTGGCGGAGACCCCAATGTCGTGTTGGTAACAGACCCCCAGGGAACCGAACGGGCAGTATCCGAGTAAAGCTGGTAGGTCAATGTGTTGCTACCGCTCAGCATGGTGCGCAAGCCCCCACTTGAACCGCCGCTGCCCGCATTGATATTGGGGCACACCCGAAGAAACAGACTGACTGTGAGCGTGTTGGAACAATTGACACTCAATGTCGCTGTCGTATCAACCGCTCCGCCCGCCAGAAGATTGACCGTACCAAAATTGACATTGGTGACACTGAAGGAACAGGTTTGCGCATAGGTCCAACTGGGTAGAAAAATCAATAGGTTGAACAACGCGCATGCGACGATGCGATAAAATCTCATTGCGTGCTCCTGCATACGGCGTCCGGAATGGTAACGCGCGCTTCTGTATTGCACGGCACGGTGAACGTGATCTGGCATGAGCCCTTTTCGGATTGCGTCACTATCAACGTGTTGGAGTTCTCAATGCCTTCAAGATAGACCTGACCGTCATAGCCCACGATGAACTCCTGGGAGCCATTAAGACGCGCTGTGGATCCGGTCTCGATGTAAGCACCGCTTTCATCGCGCAAGGTGACAAGGGCTGCTCGTGTATCAGCCTTGACGTTGAAATCCACCACGGCTCCGCCCCGATCACTTGGGCTCACCACTTGTCGGGTTTCTCCTACAGTCGCATCAATGGGCAGATTACTAGGGTCGATTGAAATGACGTTCTTGTCGTAGGAGCGCAGATTGGGCAGAAGCATTTTGCCGCTCTTGTTGGTTTTGCCCATGGGACGGTTTTCGAATTCAACATCGACATCCGGCGCACCCACATCCACCACACCGAAAGCATCGTCGATGCGGTTCGACAGGAACACACCGCCGCCCGCGAGGACAACAGCACCATCAATCTGCGCACTGGCGCGGACATTCTCATTAAACTTCTCGACGCTACCTTCAATTCTGCCAATCTGGCTGCGATAGCTGCCGCTGGCGGCAACAATATCGCTCTGGCCGTAAGAACCGCGCAACCGCCAGCCAGTGCTTCCCACTTCGGCCTGCTCGGATTTCATCAAATCGATGGATCCAGTAGTTCCGTTTTCATCAGCCGAAACACTTGTCGATGCCGTGATGTTATGGTCGAACGACCAGGACAGTCCGGCATATAATCCGAACGAGCCTTTCTGCTCAAAATCCGTATAGGCAGACACAAACATATTGCCCTTCTCACCGAAAGGCCGTGTGGCGGTGACGCCAAGAATTCTCGACTTTTCGGAATCGGCGGTTTCGATCTGTGCATAGGAGAAATTAAGGTTTGTGCTATCGAAGATGGGTGGCAGCGAAACTGACACCTGATCGAGCGCTTTGGCAGGCTTGGCGCTATTGGACGGAAGCCCGGTCTCGTCAATATCAGCCGTGATCGAGGCAATATCATTATAGTCGCCGAAGGTACGCTGGGTACGCACATAGAACTTGATGTCCCAAAGTTCGGCTTCAACACTAGCTGCAAACTGGTAGCCGGTTTCGCCACCAAATTTGCTGGTCGCTCCGGACAAGGTTCCAACGCCGAATGGCCCTATATTGAGTACGCTGCCAATGCCCGCATTGTAGAAATTTTCAGCACCTTCAACGTGCCCCTCGACGGTCGTGTTGTTGGTGAGACCATAACGCACGGTGCCGCTTCCCACGATGCGGTCATCATAATCATTCGATTCCGTGCCGTAATAACGGCGAGCAAAACCGGTTTCAGCGGAAAAATCCGCGAAACCCTTAGCCAGCAAATCAGCCGAGGCATAGAATGGGGTTTCCGTCACTGTTTCGCGGCCCAGAACGTCGCGAACCACCATGCGCGCCGTGCCCGCACCGGTGACCACCGGGAGGTTGGTGACTGTAAATGGGCCGGATGCAACAGAGCTGGTCGCGCGGCGCGCATTGTCGATATAAACATCGACCGTTGACGGCACAGCCGCAGACCCCGACAGCTCGGGCATCGGCATGGTGACCAGATCTGGCCGCAATGAAAAATTGCGCCGGATTTGTACGCCGCCCAGACGGCTCGGTCGTGTCCATGAGAGACCACCCGTAATGAAGTCACCGACATTATAGGTCATCAGTGTTTCCTGATCCGAGTAGGACCATCGCGTATCGAGCCGCGTCGACCCGAACCTGTCGGTATCGGACGAGCTGATCACCTGTGACGATGACAAGACGCCGTAGGGACCGAACAGGCGCCCTTCCATGAGGCCCGAAACACCTTCGAACTGCGTCAGATCATACCAATCCTGTCCGCCGCTGGCGCCATAGATCGTATAATTCACCAGCCCGCCGAAATTGCTCTTGGCTTTGGGCTTGTCGTCCTCTTCCTCAGACGCGACTTCCTCGCCAGACTGTGCATCAATCACACGCGCGGCGCGCTTGTTTTCCTGCGCATCGAAACGAACGATCTGGTTCTCCTTATCATAGGTGACGTTGACCCCGGAGAGCCGGTTCACGTCGATCCATCCGTCATCCCGCATAGCTTCCCTGGCGGGCTTGATCCCGACATTCTTGAGCTGTTCCGGCTCAATCAGAAGTGATCCGTCCGGTGTTTGACGAAACGTAGCGATCAGCGCCGATGATGCGCCATTCACATAGACCTCAAGCTGAAGCTCCAGAGGGGTATCGTCGGAAACAAGCGTCCCCGACGACGTAGGTGGCAATTCCTGCGCCGCAGCTTTCAGACATCCTGTGCAGACCGTTAGAAACGCAATCGTCAAAACCGCAAGATCAACCGCCCCTGACGCTCGCTTGCGCATTTATCGGGCCAGCTTCGCTTTGAGCTGAAATCGTCAGCGAGCCACCACCCCGACTACCACCTGTTCCAGGAATAAACCAAGATGCACTTGATTGCCCCAGAACATATCCAACAAGGCCTTTCCGCTGTGCGACGGCACGACCGCCCGCACCCTGCAATGCAAGGTCGGAAACACGCAGACGCTTGTTTCCCGTGTTGTTGACGGTCACCTGATAACCGCCCGATTTACGCTGAACACTCCAGGACGGGTTCGCATCCGGCGTACCGGGTTGCGAAAAGAAAACCGGAATGGAATGGCGGATCACCAGATTGACGGTGCCGGATCGCCGCTGCGCATTATCAGGAAGTTCATCGACAATCAGCCGGTAGCTTTCTTCCGCCTTGACCGGACTTTTCGACGTGCGAACGATACGCACGATGTTTTCGCCGCCGGGTTTCAGCTGCGATATGGGCGGGCTGACGACGACATCGGTTGCTTCCGCGTACGTGTCGACCCCGTTGCTCTGGCTCCAGCGGAATATTCTGGCCTGAACATTGATGGGCCGTTTTGCATCGTTCCAGATGCGAATGTTTGAAGCCGCCGTTGGCGCGCTCAGATCGATGATGACCGGCGAAACGCGCAAGGAAGCCGCATGCGCCGGAATGAGATACAAGCTCGCAAATAACGCCGCGGCAAAAGTGAGAACACGCATTCTACCCTCCGTGACGTTAATAGCTGATCGTGGCGGTTACCGTATCCGTATAGACACCAGCAGCCGGCGTTGTTTGCACTGGCACACGCCCGTAGACCGTATAGGCCTGTGCGGCACCATTGCCTGTGCCGGCAACCGTGTTTGTCCCAACAGTATTACCCCAGACGGCTGTACGTGCCGTCGTGGTGTAAAGGGAATAGCCAACCGTGGCGCTTGCCGGTCCCGTCATCAAACGGTTTGCAACGGTTGCGCCCGTTCCACTGCCAGCACTCAGGCCAATGTTGTAAGGTGTCAAATTGGTGCATTGCACAGTAATGGTGCTGGTCGCATCGACATTGGTCGACAAAACACCATTGGAACCGAAGTCCATGTTGGTTGCAGAATTAATCTGGCAAGCCGCAGTAATCGTAATCTGTACATTAAACGTCGCTGTGGGCGTTTGGGCCATAACGCATGTTGAAGAAAGAACAAAACTCGCTACAAGCGCGGGGAACGCGTATTTTATGTACACCATATTCCCTCCTATATGTCGGGACGGAAATAATCTCCGCCCTTTCAACCAGGTTCACTTGCCCCCCAAATCATTCACTTCTCAATTCTCTGCCTAATTAGTGATTCTCTATCATATGCGGGTTAATATTTTTTTCAAGAATCGCCCATTTTTCCGTGTTTAACGGCAAGCTATTCTTATACCACATGAAAATCTCTTTATTTTACAAGCACCTAATTCGTGAATTTTCTTTTCAAAGATAAATGAATGCAGAGACGGCACAGCTTGAAAAGATACGCGAAGAACATAAAAAATTCAAAAACTCACTCGTTAATATTTTTTGAGATCTAAAACTGTCTAATCTGAGAAATATTTTTAGTTACATAAATTGAGTTAGTGAAATTCTCAATAAATCCCTTATCATTCTCAACAAAACGGCCTTGAGCGCTTGCTTTGATAATCGGGCAACCGCTCAAAATGCACGCGAAACAACAAACCTATTGGCGATAGAGGATCATGCCGCCATGGTGGAGAACATCATTGATAAAACGCCCGTCGGCTGTGAACCCGGTATCGTCCCAGTAATAGATATGGTCGCCGCGAACTTCATAACGCCCCTGATAGGCGCTTTCACGGCTACCACGCGCCTCGTCATAACGTCCGTTGGGGAGAAGATGGTGACGGACATGACCATCCCCGGTGATCCACATACCGGCATAGGAGTGGCTCTGGTCAGCAGGAGCTGACAGATCAGGCTGATTGTTCATTGCGAGGCCTTTTGGGGTCAGAAAGAATATATTCACGGCGACCGCAAACGCGGCGATCATGGGCAGAGAGGCTATCGGCATAACCTCGTCCTCCTCAGGTCGTTGCCGTTGGACGAATGACGATCTCATTGACGTCCACATCGTCCGGTTGCTCTATCGCGAAACGAACAGCCCGTGAGATTGCATCAGGCTTCAGCGCGATGGCGCGATAGGTCTTCATCGCCTCAATTGCGATGGGGTCAGTGATCGTATGCGCAAGGTCGCTTTCCACAACACCGGGGTGAATGCAGGTGACGCGTAGCGCGCTGTTTTCCTGACGCAGCCCTTCGGAAATTGCCCGCACCGCATATTTCGTCGCGCAGTAAACTGCCGCCGTCGGGGCAACACTCAATGCGCCAATCGAGGCAATATTGATGATGTGACCGGAACCGCGGGCCGTCATTTCAGGCAGCACCGCTGCGATGCCATAAAGAACGCCCTTGATGTTCACATCGATCATGCGGTCCCATTCTTCCACTTTCATCGAAGCCATCAGTGACAGCGGCATGATACCGGCATTGTTGACGATGACATCAACGCGCCCCCACAAGTTGCGTGCCGCATCGGCAAAAGCATTCATGCTGTCACGGTCGGTGACATCAAGCGGATGGGCGAAGGCCGTTCCGCCCGCTTGGTTCAGTTCGGCAGTCAGCGCTTCGAGACGCTCGATGCGACGCGCACCAAGCGCCACCTTGGCGCCCGCTGCAGCGAGTTCGCGCGCAATGTCGGCACCAATGCCGCTGGATGCGCCGGTGACGAGAACAACTTTATCGACAGCCATGGCTGTTCCTTTCTTTGGGAATTGAGAACGTCTTGACTGTAAGCGCCAATCATTGTTTCGATAACCGCACCTTCTTTAACCAGACTGGAAAGCAAAACTAACCAATGACTCCGGATCTGAATGCCCTCGCCATTTTCGCGCTCGTCGCGGAAGAACGCAGTTTTCGGGCTGCTGCCGAGCGACAGGGTGTGACGCGTTCGGCGATCAGTCAGACGATCCGCAAGCTTGAAGAAAGTCTTGGCATTGCGCTGATCCAGCGCACCACGCGCAGCGTCAGCCTGACGGAAGCTGGCGAAAGGCTCTATAGCCAGATCGCGCCAGCCGTGGCGGAAATGACCGCAGCGCTGGAGGGAACAGAGGCGCTCAAGGAACGACCGCGTGGACGCTTGCGCCTCGCCGTATCGTCCATTGCGGAGCGCTTCCTATCGGGGCCGCTGCTGGCAACCTTCCTCAAACAATATCCCGAGATCGAACTGGACATCATGGTCACGGATGACGAGTTCGATATCGTCGCGGAAGGCTATGATGCTGGTGTGCGTCTGGGTGAGGTGATTGCGCTGGATATGATCGCCGTGCCGATTGCCGGAGAAGAACGGCAACTTGCCGTCTGTGCACCATCTTATTCCGAGCGCTGTGGGATTCCCGCTCATCCGGCGGAACTGACATCGCATTTCTGCGTCGGCTGGCGACCTTTCCCGAAATCGTCGCCCTATCGCTGGGAATTTGCCGAAAACGGCAAGGAATTCAGCGTTGCAGTGCCGCCAACAGTCACCACTAACGATATGGAACTGATGATCAAGCTGGCCGTTTCGGGCGCAGGCATTGCATTCGGCATGGAAGAAAGCTTCCGCCCATGGATTGACCGCAGCGAACTGATCCCCATTCTCGAAGATTACTGCCCGTATTTCGCAGGCTTTTATCTCTACTATCCGACACGCAAGAACATCGCGCCCAAGCTTCGCGCGCTGATCGAGCATGTTCACCGCAGCCGGGCGGCTCAGGCTTAAATAAAAAGCGGCGGAGCTTTCACCCCGCCGCCTTTGTTTTTCAAACGTCGAAACCGATCAGTGCGCAGCCTGGCTCTTGCGAACCGCAGCCACATCACCAGCCGAAACTGCGCCTGCCTTGTTGCCCCAGGCGGAACGAACGAACGAAGCGAGGTCCGCCACTTCCTGATCCGTCAGGCGATCAGCATAGCCTTGCATCACAAGACGCATCGGACGCTTTGCCGTCGACGGCACTTCCGCACCATGCAGAATGATCGAGACCAGCGGCTTCACTTCCGAACCCGTCACCAGATCGTTGTCAGCCAGCTCCGGGAATATTCCCGGTGCACCCTTGCCGGTCACGAAGTGGCAGGCAGCGCAATTGTCGAGATAAAGGCGGGCGCCCACCGGCATATCCGGTGATGCTTCCGTCAGCATCTTCGCCGTTGCTTCACCAGCCGCATCGGCAGGCGCCGCAGGCAGGACTGTCGGCGCCTTGGCCGCAAAGCTCTGCGGAACTTCGACAGCCGCACCGTCAATGCCCTTGAGGAAAGCGGCAATCGCCAGAGTATCGGCATCGGTCAGGTGCTGGAACGATTGCTCGACAGCCAGACCCATTTCGCCGTTTGCGGTCGAGTGTGCATTACGACCTGTTGCGAGATAGGCAGCCATTTCCTCGACCGACCATTTCTGGGGAGCCGATTGCGCGCCACGCAGCGAAGGCGCATTCCAGCCGTCGACAACGCCGCCGGTCAGGAAGTTCTTATCGCCGACGCTGACGCCATCCTGCGCCATGAAGCTGGTACGCGGGCTGTGGCAGGCCGCACAATGCGCCGGACCTTCGACCAGATACTGGCCGCGTTCCTGAACTTCGTTCTTGCCCACTGGCGTGAAGCCAGCCTTATGGGTCAGCGCGAGCCAGTTCCAGGCGCGAATGCCAAAGCGCAGATTGAACGGGAAGCCGAGTTCGGTCTGCTGAACTTCGTTCTTCACCGGCTGCACATCGTGCATGAAGTAGTCGTAGAGCGCACGCACATCTTCTTCGGTCAGCTTGCGATAGTTTTCGTAAGGCATGGCCGGGTAAAGATGTGCGCCATCGGCGCGGATACCGTCATAGAGCGCGGCGCGGAACTGATCGAGCGTCCAGTTTCCGATGCCCGTTTCCTTGTCCGGGGTGATATTGGTTGTCCAGATTTGACCCATCGGGCTTGCAATGGCGCGACCACCAGCGAATGGCTTGCCGCCATCCGCCGTGTGGCAGGCCATGCAGTCGGATGCATACATGACATATTCGCCCTGCCCCTTGGCCGGCTTCCAGTCGGCAGCCAGTTCTTTCGTCGGCTTTGTAAGCTGTACCGGAACGAACAGGAAAGCCAGCAAGGCGACGATGCCAAGAACGATGAGGACACCGATTATCCGAAGAAAAGTTTTCATCACCGTTCTCCTCAAACCAGCGGACGCGGATTGGCAAGATACTGCGTGCGGATCGCATGTGCGGTCCAGTAGGCAAGGCCGCCGAGCAAGCCGGTCGGGTTGTACTGGGTGTTCTGCACGAAGTTACCCGCACCAAGCATGAACACATTGTGCTTGTCCCATGCCTGCGAGAAGCGATTGACCACGCCCTCGCGCGCATTCTCCGACATGATGTGTCCACCGGTCGTGTGGGTCGTCTGGTAAGGACGAACGTCGAACTGAGCGCCTTCCTTCTTGAAGGACGACTGGATCAGGTCCGGGTTCATCGTCTTGGCCAGCGCTTCCGCCTTGGTCTTCATGAACTGGGTCATCCGGATATCGTTCGGATTCCAGTTGAAGGTCATGCGCATCAGCGGACGGCCGTGCGGGTCCTTATAGGTCGGATCGAGATCGAGATGGTTAGTCTTGTAGGACATGACGGAACCATGGGTTCCGATGTTCATCGAGTGCCCATACCATTCGGCAATCGACTTCTTCCAGCCAGCACCCCAGCTCGGCGTGCCGGACGGCAATATCATGCTGCGGATCGGCTGGCCGTTGGTCTGGCCGGTGCGCCAGTAAGCGCCACCGATGAAACCTTCGCGACCGAAATCGATCTGGTTGACGCCAAAGTCATCGATACACATGCCATTGGCGCCGGTGCCGATGAACGGATTGAACTCTTCATCCTTGAAGAAAAGCGTCACACCGCCGGTCAGCTGGTAGGCATAGTTACGTCCGGTGACGCCTTCGCCCGTTGCCTGATCGTAAGGCTGTCCGATGCCCGAAAGCAGCGCCAGATGCACGTTGTTCAGTTGGAACGACGACAGAATGACGAGATCGGCAGGCTGGAAGACTTCTTCCTGCGTCTTGTCGTCGAAATAGGTCACGCCGGTCGCGGTCTTGCCATCCGGAGCCATTTCAACACGCAGCACTTCCGACTCGGTGCGATAGGAGAAGTTCGGCATCCGCTTCAGCGCATCGAGGATCGTCGTCTGGGGCGACGACTTCGAATACTGGTAACAACCAAAACGCTCACAGAAACCGCAATGATTGCACGGCCCCATCTGCATGCCATATTCATTGACGTAAGCGGTCGAGGCAATGCCGCCCGGCGACGGAAACGGGTGGTAACCCGCAGCCTGCGCTGCATCGGCGAATTTGCGTCCGTCCCAGGTCGTCTTCATCGGCGGCATTGGGTAGTCGTTTGAACGCCAGCCCTCGAACGGGTTGCCGCCTTCAACAATCTTGCCCTTGATGTTGCCCGCCTTCCCGGAAATACCAGCCACGCGCTCGAAGCGGTCGAAGAACGGTTCCATCTCGTCATAGGTGACGGGGTAATCACCCAGAAGCATGTCTTCCGGGATGATCTGCTCGCCCCAATGCTCGCGCACATGGGAACGCAGGCGCAGTTCTTCGGCCTGCGGACGCCAGTTGAGGCCGTTCCAGTGCGTACCCGCACCACCCACGCCGTTACCCGGCAAAAACGAGCCGAAGCTGCGATAAGGCAGCGCGTTTTCTTCCGCGTTGCGGCGCACGGTGACCGTCTGCTGGCTGGCGCGCTGCATCATCTTGAGACGCACGCCATATTTCAACTCATCGATCATGTTCGGATATTTGAAATCCGGCACGGTATTCTGATCGTGGCCGCGTTCAAGCGCGACGATGTCGAGGCCTTCCTGCGCCAGTTCCATTGCGAGAATAGAGCCGGTCCAGCCGAGGCCGACAATGACCACGTCTTTCTTCTTTTCCTGACGTGCCATGGTTAAGCCCTTTCGCCCTTGATCGAAACCGGACCCAGCGGGTAGGCAACATTGTAGCGCTCAACCCACTCCTTGTAGCTGCCGCGCGCGCCGGGGAAGCCAATATAGGTCCAGGCCTGCATGCCGTGATTGCCGCCATACATCGGGTCGGCGAAATAGCCTTCCTTGGTGTTCTGGAGCAGAATGCCGAAGAACTCGCGCAGTTCCGGCTGCAAACCGACTTCGCCCTTTTGAAGCGCAGTCAGTGCTTCGTCCTGTTGTTCAGGCGTGAGAGCGGCAAAAGCGGCGCTGTATTTCTGTTCGCACCAGCCGTTGAAGGCCGGAATAGCCTGGCGATAAATCTGCGCCGGGTTGAGCGGGGTTTGCCAGCCGCGTGTCGGATCAGCCGACGCGTCGTGCGGCCCAACCATGTACCAGTCGTCAGCGCGGCCATAATCGCCGGCAAGCTGGAGATCGATAAAGACAGGGACGCGGGCTTCGATGGCGCCGGGGCCATCGCCATCCGAGGGGATCAGCCTTGCCGTCGCGGCGAGGATAAATGTCCATTCAAGATCGGTAAAATATTGGCGTTCATAGTCTTCGAGCGAAACCGGTGGCGTCTTCGGTTCGGCCTGCGCTGAGACAGCCAGTCCTGAAAGCATGACGCTTGCTGCGGAGGCTTTCAGAAAACTGCGACGACTCGGATATCCGGGGAGGTCAGTCATTGTCGTTTCCTGCCTGTTAGGTGGGTAAGACGGAGGGATGCTTTTCTGAAATGAAACCGCATTGCACGATTGAGAAAAACATAGCGCTCGATACACACCAGACTAGAACAGTTCAAATAACTTGTACCCTAGCTGTGCAAAACATGAGGGATTTCGGGGCGATGAAGCAGCCGTTTCGGCGAAGAAATTGCCCCTAAAATACCAGAAACCGGCGAAAACGTGCCCGTCATCGGTACAATAATCACATTTATGTGATTACGTGATCATATACTTAAATAAAGGCTCAAAACTGCAAATTTGACCGGTCGGACAAATTTCAAAAAACGGAGAGAGACTCACTCGGCCAGCGCATGAAACGCTGGCCGAACGACGCTCATCAACCGACGACTTCGCCTACCAGAGCGAGGTCGAAAACGTGGTGGTGGATATGCCCATCGAACATTGCGAGGAGGCCCTTTGTGGCCTCCCGGCTTTCGTAGCGGATAGGTGACTCCAGCGCCTCGGCCAGCGCTTGTCGGCCGTCATAAACCGTCCACAACACCATCGGGTAGGATGGTGCGCCTTCGTCCCGTTCCACGGCATAAAGCACGCGCACATCCCGGATGCCTGGAAACTGAAGCCACATCGGCATCAGGGTTTCCGCGACATAAGCCTTGAACGCATCCTCGCGCCCGGCATGAATTTCACCTTCGAAGAAAGCCTGTCTGACAATCATCGCAAAACTCAATTTACCTTGGTGGGCGGAACATCGCCTGCGAAATAGGCCTGCAGATTGGCAAGCACCAGTTCACCCATGCCGATGCGCGTTTCGACAGTTGCACTGCCCTGATGCGGCATCAAAACCGTGTTTGGAGCAGTGAAGAATTCTTCGCGGATCGTCGGCTCGTTGACGAATACATCAAGACCGGCACCGGCGATAATGCCACCGTTCAGCGCGGCCAGAAGCGCGTCTTCATCGACCACAGTGCCGCGCGCGACATTGATGAGATAGCCCTTGTTGCCAAGCGCGGTCAGCACATCCGCATTGACGATATTCGCCGTGGAGGCATTGGCTGCCACGCAAACCGCCAGAACATCGCAGTTCTCAGCCAGTTCTACAGGCGATGCATGGGCCACCCAGTTCGTGCCTGCCACCGGCGAGCGGTTCCAGTAATGCACGTCCATGCCGAAAGCCTCGGCGCGCTTTGCCAGCGACTTGCCGATCTGGCCAAGACCGAGAACGCCGATACGCTTGCCCTTGGGGCTGATGCCCAGCGGGAACGCCTGACGCCCGGCCCATTTTCCTTCGCGGACAAAGCTGTCGCCAAGCGCCACATGGCGCAGGAGCGCGAGCATCAGCGCAATGCCGGTATCGGCAACATCATCGGTCAGGACGCCGGGCGTCGTGCTCACATGCACATTGCGGCTGCGGGCGAAGGGGAGATCGACCTTGTCCGTTCCGACGCCGTTGATGGCGATCAGGCCAAGCGACGGCAGACGCTCGATCCATTCATTGGAAAGTCCCGAACCGCCACCGGTCACGACCGCGCGGATCGAGCCCAAAGCCGCATCGATAGCCGCTTTTTCTTCGGTCTTGTAAAGCCGGTGCACCTTGTAGCCCGCATCGAGACGCTCCTCGATAGCGGACATCATCGGCTCCACGAGCAGAATTTCCTTCGTCACGTCAAACTCCAGTTCCAGATTGGGGGAAACACATCGCGAAAGGTGGGATTTAGCCTTCGCGGTATGCGTCAGAACAAACGATGCGAGCGGTCAGGAAATCTGACCGATAAAGGCCCTTGTCCGCTCATGCTTCGGATTGCCGAAGAATTCTTCCGGCTCCGCCATTTCAAGAATCTGTCCCTGATCCATGAAAATAACGCGGTCGGCGACCTGTCGCGCAAAGCCCATTTCATGGGTGACGCAGAGCATGGTCATGCCCTCCTTGGCGAGATCGATCATGGTGTCCAGAACTTCCTTGACCATTTCCGGATCGAGCGCCGACGTCGGCTCATCGAAAAGCATGATCTTGGGGTTCATGCACAATGCGCGCGCAATCGCCACGCGCTGCTGCTGGCCGCCGGAAAGCTGTGCCGGATACTTGTCCGCTTGCTCCGGGATGCGCACACGCTCAAGAAATTTGCGTGCCGTCTTTTCGGCTTCCGCTTTGGCAACCCCGCGCACTTTCATCGGTGCAAGCGTGCAGTTTTCCAGAACGGTCATATGCGGGAAAAGATTGAACTGCTGGAACACCATGCCGGTTTCCTGCCGGATGATGTCGACATTCTTGCCGCCAGCCGTCAGGTCGTGACCATCGACGACGATGCGCCCTTCCTGAATGGTCTCAAGCTGGTTGATGCAACGGATCAGCGTGGACTTTCCGGAACCCGACGGGCCGCAAATGACGATGCGCTCGCCGCGCGCCACAGTCAGATTGATATTCCGCAGCGCATGATAGGTGCCATACCATTTGTTGACGCCTTCCATCAGCACCGCAGTACCGGAAGCATCCTGCGATGCCCGGCTGGCTTTGTTCTGAGCTGAATCGTGTGCCGTCTGGTTCATGTCGAGAACTCGCTTTGCTGAACGTGATCGCCGAATGCGGCGTTTGCGGCCATGCCCGGCCAATACCGGGCATGGCACTGTCAAAGACTTACTTCGCCTTGGAAACGAAATCCGGCAGTGGAGAACCAAGCCACTTTTCGTGGATCTTGTTCAGTTCGCCGTCGCCCTTCACCTTCTCGATGAACTTGTTGACGAATTCGAGCATTTCGCTCGAACCCTTGCGAACTGCGATGCCCTGAACCTGCTGGCTGAGCTGGATTTTCTGCTCGTAACGTCCCGGCGCTGCCTTTTCGATTTCAGCGGCAACGACATTGGAAAGACCGATCAAATCGACCTGACCCGACAGCAGAGCCTGCACGGCGCTGGCATCGTCATCGAAGCGGCGGATATTCGCATCCTTCGGCGCAACCTTGGTCACCGCCGTATCCTGCGTCGAGGCGCGCGCCACGCCGATGGTCTTGCCCGACAGGTCTTCCGGCTTGGCGACTGCCGCGTCCTTCGGTCCGAAAACGCCGATGGAAATACCAGCATACGGCTGGGAGAAATCGACGCTCTTGGCGCGCTCTTCGGTGATGCCCAGCGAAGCTACCAGCAGGTCAACCTGTCCGCTCTGCAGATAAGGAATGCGGTTAGGGCCGGTGACCGGTACGATCTGCGCCTTCACACCCAGCTCGGCAGCAAGCAGCTTTGCCACGTCGGCATCATAGCCGTCCGGCTCGTTATTGGTGTTCATGATGCCAAATGGCGGAAAGTCGACCAGCATGCCGATCTTGATCGTTCCTGCCGACTTGATGCCTTCGACGGTCTGCGCGAATGCGGCAGGCGCAAAAGCCGCGGCAAGCGCGCCAGCACCGATAAGCGTCATCGCTATGCGTCTGTTGATATTCATGTTTTTCCCTTCCCTATTGTTAAACCGGACTCCTCGCCGGCTATCAGTCCCTACACAGCCCCCGGTTACCGAGCAGTTGCGCGAGAAAATTTGGTTTCCATGTTGCGGGCCAAGATCGAGAGCGGCCAGCACAGAATGAAATAGATAACCGCAACCGTGCCGAAGACCATGAACGGGCTGAAGGTTGCATTGTTGATGATCTGGCCCTGCCGGGTCAGTTCGGTAAAACCAATGATGGCGGCAAGCGATGTGCCCTTGATCAACTGCACAAGGAAACCGACCGTCGGTGCAACCGAAATGCGTGCAGCCTGCGGCAGAATGATGTAGCGCATGCGGTTGTAGTAGCGCAGGCCAAGCGCCGTTGCCGCTTCCCGCTGACCCGGCGGCACAGCATCGATACAGCCACGCCAGATTTCGCCAAGGAAAGCACTGGCATGCAAGGTCAGGGCGATAGCCGCTGCGATCCAAGGATTGATGCCCAGGCCGAAAATATTCAGTCCGAAGAACACAAGGAAAAGCTGCATCAAAAGCGGTGTGCCCTGAAACAGGCGGATGAAGCCAAGCGCGATATAGCGCAGCGCACGATTATCCGAAACGCGCATCAACGCCACGATCATGCCGCCAATGCCGCCGCCCACAAAGGCGATGGCCGAGAGCGCAATGGTCCACTGAGCCGCATAGACGATAATGAGAAATTCGTTCCAGCCGAAAGGTCTGATCATGGCCTTGCTCCTATCGGCTCAGTGGATATTTGAACGCCAGTTTTTCAATCAGCGAAAACACCGCCGAAAAACCGATGGACATGATGAGGTACATCACCGTGATGACGATATAGACCTCGAAGCTGGCGAAGGTCGCAGACTGGAGATCATTACCGGCAGCGGCCAGTTCATTGGCCGAAATCACCGACACGACGCTTGATGTCAGCATCAAATAGATGAATTGGCTGGTCAGCGACGGATAGACCGTGCGCAATGCCGGTTTCATGATGATGTAGCGGAAAACTTGCAGGCGCGAGAGGCCAAGCGCAGTGCCCGCTTCCACCTGCCCCTTATGGATGGACTCGATGCCTGCGCGGATGATTTCCGTACCGTAAGCGCCGAAATTCACAACCAGCGCCAGAAGTGCCGCACTGTTGGGCGACAAGCGCAGACCTGCCGAGGGCAGACCGAAGAAGATGAAGAATATCTGCACCAGAAACGGTGTGTTACGGATGATCTCCACATAGGCGTCGATGACAAAGCGCACCGGCTTCGAGCCGGATGTCTTGCCCAAGGCGCACACAATGGAAACGACCAGCCCGAGCACCATGGCGGCGACAGAAAGCTCGATCGTTTGCCAGGCGCCGAGAAGCAGCTTGTCCATCGACGCGAACACTGGCGCGAAATTGAAATTGTACAATGCTGGAACCTCCCGGTCGGCGAATTGGCTGTCTTCCTCCAAGATCAGCTCAATTTAGATCGATCTAAATTCGTTTAACCCCTCTCGTCAATCATTAATTCGGATTAGATGATCAAATCTCTCGTCAGCCCACAGGGCGTCCACATGACTGGCGAACCTGCAAATAGGTCTCGGCAACAATGCGCTGCGCCGCCATTTCCGGCTCTGCAAGGCGCGAAAGCAGCAATCTGGCTGCGTTTTGGCCGACCGTCACCGGACGCGTCGCGACGGAACTCAGGCGCGGGCGTGTCGCCTCGGCGTCGCTGACATCGTCAAAGCCGATCAGCGAAAAATCCTCCCCGATTTTTCGCCCGTAATCATAAAGCCCGGCCGAAAGACCGAGCGCTATCACATCGTTAAAGCAGATTGCCGCTGTTGGTTCCGGTCCCTGCTGAAACAGAAGCGGCGCGGCCCTGGCGATTTCCGGCATGGTGCTTGGCAGATGCACGATCAGTTCCGGGTCCAAGCCCTTCTGCAGCATGGCCTCGCGAAAGCCCTCGACACGCTCGCGATAGGCAGAATGCACCGGCCCATGCACCGCAAAAGCAATGGTCTTGTGCCCCAGTCCGGACAGATGATTGACGGCCTGCCGCATGCCGCCCGCATAATCGACCCCGGCATAGTCGATCCTGTCTGTCACATGGCGGAGCACCTGCACGACGGGAAGTCCCCAATCGGCAATCTGCTCGATAAATTCCGGCTCGGTTCCCGCCGTCAGCGATACGATCACGCCATCGACACCATGCTCGCGCATGCGCTGCATCAACGTGTTCTGATTGGCAAAGTTCTCATGGCTATTGGCCAGCAGAACAACCATGCCAGCCTCACCGACAATACTGTCGATGCCGGCCAGAAGCTCGCCGTAAAAGGGGTTGCCCAGCGTCGGCACAATCACGCCGACCGTGTTCGAGCGATCGGCCCGCAAGCTCGCTGCGCCCATATTGTAGACGTAGCCGAGTTCTTGCAGCGCCTTCTCGACCTTCTCCCGCGTCGCGGTTCCCACAAGCGGGCTCTTGCGGATGACAAGCGACGCCGTGGCGCGCGAAACATTCGCATGGCGCGCCACATCAAGAAGTGTAACCCGGCTTTTCTTACGGTCGTCGGTCGGCATGAAACTCACCTGTCAGTATGAATCCATGTCCTGAAAGGCATTCCAAAATGCCGCCATCAGGTCAGATTCGAAGTCGGTATATTCAGTACAGACAGATGAAATGGTCAATCCGCAGCATAAAACACCTGCGGATTGACAAAGCGCTCTTTGCGGCCCGCATCACGAAGAATGCAGGTGGCGTGTTAAAACTCCCAGTCTTCATCCTCCGTCGCCACGGCCTTGCCGATGACGTAGGAAGAGCCCGAACCGGAGAAGAAGTCATGGTTTTCGTCGGCATTTGGTGAAAGTGCCGACAGGATAGCCGGATTGACCTTGCACGCCTCTGCCGGGAAAAGCGCCTCGTAACCAAGATTCATCAGCGCCTTGTTCGCGTTGTAATGCAGGAACTTCTTGACGTCTTCGGTCAGACCGACGCCGTCATAAAGCGCTTCCGTGTAGCGCACTTCATTGTCGTAAAGCTCTAGCAGAAGCTCGAAGGCAAAGTCCTTGATTTCCTGCTTCTGCGCTTCGCCCAGCACTTCAAGCGCACGCTGGAACTTGTAGCCGATGTAATAGCCATGCACAGCTTCATCGCGGATAATTAGCCGGATAAGGTCTGCCGTATTGGTCAGCTTGGCGCGGCTCGACCAGAACATCGGCAGATAGAAACCCGAATAGAACAGGAAGCTCTCCAGAAACACGCTGGCGATCTTTTTCTTGAAAGGATCATCCGCACGGTACTGTTCGAGGATCAGTTCGGACTTGCGTTGCAGGAATTCGTTTTCCTCCGACCAGCGATAGGCGTCATCGACATCCGGTGTCAGACACAGCGTCGAGAAGATCGAGGAATAGGAGCGCGCATGCACCGCTTCCATGAAGGCGATATTGGAAAGTACTGCCTCTTCATGGGGCGTCGCCGCATCTTCCATCAGCTCGACTGCGCCGACAGCGTTCTGGATGGTATCAAGCAAGGTGAGGCCGGTAAAAACACGGATCGTCAGCTGCTTTTCCTGCGGCTTCAGCGTTTCCCATGACTGGATATCGTTGGAGAGCGGCACTTTTTCCGGCAGCCAAAAATTACCAGTCAGGCGGTTCCAGACTTCCAGATCCTTATCATCCTCGATGCGGTTCCAGTTGATGGCGCGTACGAGACCGTGGGGCTTTCCCTTGCCGGTTTTGAATTGCATGTTCATTGGATTTCCTCTGATCTCATCTTGGGCTTACAGGGCGCAGGAAACGCAGCCTTGCACCTGCGTCCCTTCAAGCGCCATCTGGCGCAGCCGGATGTAGTAGATCGTCTTGATGCCTTTCTTCCAGGCATAGATCTGGGCGCGGTTGATGTCGCGGGTGGTGGCCGTGTCACGGAAGAACAAGGTCAAGGACAGGCCCTGATCGACATGCTGGGTAGCAGCCGCATAGGTGTCGATGATCTTTTCCGGCCCGATCTCATAGGCGTCCTGATAATAATCGAGATTATCATTGGTCATGAACGCAGCCGGATAATAGACGCGACCAATCTTGCCTTCCTTGCGGATTTCGATCTTGGACACAATCGGATGGATGGAAGAAGTGGAATGGTTGATATAGGAGATCGACCCGGTCGGTGGCACCGCCTGAAGGTTCTGGTTGTAGAGGCCACCCTCCATCACCGCCTTTTTCAAGTCGCGCCAGTCGTCCTGCGTGGGGATCGCGATGCCCGCCTTTTCGAAAATCTCGCGGACCTTGTCGGTCTCTGGCTCCCAAAGCTGATCGGTATATTTGTCAAAATATTCACCCGATGCATATTTGGACTTCTCAAAACCGCTAAATGATTTGCCCGCTTCGACGGCAATGCGGTTCGAAGCACGCAGAGCGTGATAAGTCACGGTGTAGAAATAGATATTCGTGAAATCCACGCCTTCTTCCGAACCGTAGAAAATCCGCTCGCGAGCAAGATAGCCATGCAGGTTCATCTGGCCGAGGCCGATGGCGTGGCTCTCATCATTGCCGCGCGCAACAGACGGCACCGAGCCAATATGGCTCATATCGGAAACTGCCGTCAGCGCCCGAATGGAGGTTTCAATGGTCTTTCCAAAATTCGCCGAATCCATGGCGGCTGCGATGTTGAGCGAGCCGAGATTGCACGAAATATCCTTGCCGAGATGGGCATAGGAAAGGTCTTCATCAAAAATGCTGGCTTCGCTGACCTGCAGGATTTCCGAGCACAGATTGCTCATGGTGATGCGCCCGTCAATCGGGTTGGCGCGGTTCACCGTATCCTCGAACATGATGTAGGGATAGCCGGACTCAAACTGAATTTCCGCCAGAACCTGGAAGAACTCACGCGCATTGATCTTCCGCTTGCGGATGCGCGCATCATCGACCATTTCGCGGTATTTTTCCGTGACGGAAATCTCGGTCAGCGGCTGACCATAGACCCGCTCCACGTCATAAGGCGAGAAGAGATACATATCCTCGTTGTTGCGGGCGAGTTCAAAGGTGATATCCGGGATCACCACACCCAGCGACAAGGTCTTGATGCGGATTTTCTCGTCCGCATTCTCGCGCTTGGTGTCGAGGAAACGCATGATATCGGGATGATGTGCATGCAGATAAACCGCACCTGCTCCCTGTCGCGCGCCAAGCTGATTGGCGTAGGAGAATGAATCCTCCAGCAGCTTCATCACGGGAATGATGCCCGATGACTGGTTCTGGATCTGCTTGATCGGCGCGCCGGATTCGCGAATATTCGTCAGGCTCAAGGCCACGCCGCCACCGCGCTTGGAAAGCTGCAATGCGGAATTGATGGAGCGTCCGATGGACTCCATGTTGTCTTCCACCCGCAGCAGGAAGCAGGACACAAGCTCGCCACGCTGTTTCTTGCCTGCATTAAGGAATGTTGGCGTTGCGGGCTGATAGCGACCGGAAATAATCTCGTCGACAAGGTCGCGGGCCAGCTGCTCACTGCCGCGCGCCAATGCCAGCGCCACCATGCAGACACGGTCTTCATAGCGCTCCAGATAGCGCTTTCCGTCAAAGGTCTTCAGCGTGTAGCTGGTGTAATATTTGAAAGCGCCGAGAAATGTCGGGAAACGGAATTTCTTGGCATAGGCCTCATCGAAAAGGTCGCGCACGAAATTGAAGGAGTACTGATCCAGTACCGCCTGTTCGTAATAGTTCTCCGTCACCAGATAATCGAGTTTCTCCCGCAGATTATGGAAGAAGACCGTGTTCTGGTTGACGTGCTGAAGGAAATATTGCTGCGCAGCCTGCTTGTCACGATCAAGCTGGATCTTGCCTTCGTCATCATAGAGGTTGAGCATCGCGTTCAGCGCATGATAGTCCAGCCCATCCGTAGATTTGACGGGCTTGGGGCTGTTCGATGCCGCTGCTTGCGGCGCGTCCTGCGCGACCAGCTCTGCCTCGCGCTCGCGGATCAGGGTTGTGTCTGCCGTGTCCAAAATCGTTCCATCCCGTTCCTGACATTGCCAATGTCTTCATCTGTTCCCAAAAGCTCAAAGCGATAGAGATAGGGAACCTGACATTTGGCAGAGATTATTTTACCGGCTATGCCGAAAGCTTCGCCGAAATTGCTATTACCCGCGGCAATCACGCCGCGGATCAGCGAGCGATTCCCCGTATTGTTGAGAAAGCGGATGACCGGCTTGGGCACCGCCCCTTTGGTTCCGCCGCCGCCATAACTTGGCGTCATGAGCACGAATGGCTCGTCTATCTGCAACGGGTTCGATTCTTCCTCATCCTTTTGCAGGATGGGAATGCGCCTCGCGCGCATTCCAAGCCGCTCTACGAAACGATGCGTGTTCTCGGAGCGACTGGAAAAATAGACTAGGAGACCCATTGCCGAGCTCATGACAAAGCCACGGTCACGAAAGACCGTTGATCATGTCTGGACGAAAACCGGCCCAGTGAGTTTCACCAGCCACAACGACTGGCACCTGACGATAGCCCAGCCCTGTGACCAGATCGTAAGCGGCCATATCAGCAGAAATGTCGATGACCTGATAATCGATCCCCTGACGATCGAGGGCACGGGTGGTTGCGGTGCACTGGACGCAAGCGGGTTTGCTATAGACGGTGACGTTCATTTCTTCCTCACTGGATTGGGCACAGATTGCCTGGAACGCAGCAACCCCATCGGGACAGATGCGCATGAGAGATCGTTCGCGCATGGCACATGCGCGTGATGGCGGACAAAATCGGGGAACAGTCAGTGATGCTTGAGCACCACCGGACCGCGCAAAATCACCTCTGGAAAGGTGGACCTGAACTGAAGGAACAATACAAACTGGACAATGTGTCAGACATGGACTTCACCCCGAAGCTTGTGAGCGGGCATTCGGGGTAGCAATCGGCAAGAAGCACATCTCGCCTCAATGATTGCGCACCAACCGGACACCCCGCCCGTGGACGTTCATTGCTCAAGGCAGGTCTCCTGGCTCACGGGTCAGCGCTCTTGTCGGTCTTCCCAGCTTACGCCAGTGACGTGATCAACAATAACTCACCGCTTACAGTTGCGGGGGCAGCTTCGGCTTCGTCTCAGCCCTCATGGCAGCGACTCACCGAATTCCCTCTTAGCTTTCGACTCATCGAATCGAAAGAACCTAGAACACTATATATAGTAGCCGAAGTTAAAAGACCGTCAACGGATAGTTGGCGAAAAGCGAAAGATCAGCGATCCATTTTGTAATGGCTGTGAAGAACGTGGATAACCGGACTTCATCGCGCCGGTTTGATCGGCTTCGGGCGAAATTCGGGCTTGAGCGCTTTAAGCGCCATGCGATCCACGATTCGCGGTGCGATCAGCTTAAGCCAGCGCCCCAATCGCATTTGCCGCGTCATCAATACCTCGCGTTTGCGCCTCTGCAAACCATCGAGCATGAGACGCACCGCTTCTTCCACAGACATCATATCGTCTTCGCGCACGCCGCTGGTTCCCAGCGCTTCACCGCTGGCGCCGTAACCGACCTTGCGAATATCTGTCTTCACAACGCCCGGATAAACAATCGTCACAGATATACCGCTCGGTTCCAGTTCCGAGCGAAGCGCTTCGCAAAATCCGGACAGCGCGAATTTCGTGCCACTATAGGCAGAGCGCCCCGGCACGCCGATCAGCCCCGCAACCGATGAAACCACCGCAATCCGCCCTTTGGTCTCCGCGAGGTGAGGAAGTGCGGCATGGATCGGCCAGATGCTGCCAAAATAGTTCAGCTCCATCAGATCGTGCATCCAGTGCAGATGTTCCGGCCTGATCTCCGCGAAATTGGCGTGGGCCGACATGCCTGCATTAACAATCAGCGTGTCGATCCGGCCAAAAGTCGATGCCGCTTTTTCAATCAATGCGATGCAGGCATTGCGATCTGTAACATCGGTCAGCACAACCAGCACGGTGCTGCCCTCAAGCCGCAATTCTGTTGCCAGTTTTTCAAGCTTTTCGACATTACGTGCCGCCAGCACAAGGGCAGCACCTGCGCGATCGCGATGCGCTATCTGGCGAGCGGTTTCCGCTCCGATCCCATCGGACGCGCCCGTTATAATCGTAACATCCATGTCGGTCTCCCTGCCGATAAGATGCACGATTATGCCGCCGAAAATCGCCAGCCGAAACAAGCTATTTTGACGAAGTCGCAGTTTTTATGATTGGCGGCCAAGTCGTTTGCCGCCTAATGGTCAGTTTACCTGTGCCGCATGGAGTTGCTGATAACGACCGCCCGAACGAGCGACCAGCTCGTCATGAACACCCTGTTCGATAATCCGGCCTTCTTCCACCACGACAATCCGGTCTGCATTGACGATGGTTGCGAGCCGGTGCGCGATGACCAGCGTGGTGCGCCCCTGCGAAAGATCGGCAAGCGATTGCTGGATTGCACGTTCGGTTTCAGTATCCAGCGCCGATGTCGCCTCATCGAGGATCAGGATCGGCGGGTTTTTCAGGAAAATACGCGCAATCGCCAGACGCTGCTTCTGGCCGCCCGAAAGCTTGACGCCGCGTTCGCCCACAACCGTGTCCAAACCAGCAGGCAAGGCGGCAATCACATCATCAAGACGGGCGCGCCGCGCCGCTTCGAGGATTTCTGTCTCCGATGCCTCCAGCCTGCCATAAGCGATGTTGTCGCGGATCGTTCCGGCAAACAGGAAGACATCCTGACTGACAATGCCGATATTGGACCGCAGGGACTTGAGCGTCATATCTCGAATATCGATGCCGTCGATGCTGATCGCACCTTCGGTCACTTCATAGAAGCGCGGCAGCAGAGAGCAGATCGTCGTCTTTCCTGCTCCGGACGAGCCAACAAAGGCGACCGTTTCACCCGCCCGGATCGACAGGGTCAAATGGGCAAGCAACGGCTTTTCCGAACGGTAACCGAAGCTGACATCACTATACTCAATATCGCCATGCAGACGCTGCACGGAAACGGCTTGCGGCCTGTCGGCAATATCCGGCTCTGTATCGAGAAAGGCCGAATAACGCTGGAAACCGGCAATGCCCTTCGGATAGCTTTCGATGATCGAATTGATCTTCTCGATGGGCCGGAAGAAAACGCCGATGAGCAGCAGGAAGCCAACGAAGCCACCTTCCGTCAGCTGGCCGCGCACGACAAACCAGGCGCCAGCGAGCATGACAATAATCTGGACAAAACGCATCGAAAGATAAGACAGCGACATCGAAGCCGCCATGATTTTGTAGGCCCGCAATTTGGTCGTCAGATAGTTGCGATTGCTTTCGTCAAACAGCTTGCGCTCGTGGTCTTCATTGGTGAAGGCCTGCACGACGCGAATGCCACCGACATTTTCCTCGATACGCGCATTGAACTCGCCGACGCGACCATAAAGTGCATGCCAGTTCGAGGTCATCCGGCTGCCATAGCGGATGCTCACAATCGCCGTCAGCGGAACGACCAACCCCGTAATCAGCGCCAGCGGCACGTGAATCCAGAGCATCAAGGCAAAAGCGCCGATCAGGGTCATGACGGCGATGAACAGATCTTCGGGGCCGTGATGGGCCACTTCGCCGATCTCTTCCAGATCCTTGGTCAGCTTTGCGACCAGATGCCCGGTCTTCTGATTGTCGAAGAAACGGAATGACAATTTTTGCAGATGATCGAATGCCTTGCGCCGCATCTCGGTTTCAATCTTGATCCCAAGCATATGGCCCCAATAGGTCACGACAACCTGCAAACCGGCATTGAGGAGATAGATCAGAAACAGCCCGGCCACTGCGATGGCAATCAGCCCAAGCTGATTGGTCGGCAGCAGGCGGTCGATGAACAGCGTCACCGCGACCGGAAACGCCAGCTCCAGCAGACCAGCAAGGACGGCGCTGGAGAAATCAAGTGCAAACAAGCCCTTGTGCGGTTCATAATAGGCAGCAAAGCGCTTCAGCAAACTATTCATAGAAATCCCGGCTTACACTTTTGGGGCAGCATTCAAAGAGGTCTGGACACGCCCCCTTCCCTAACGCCTGTTAGCAAGTTTTTGAATAGTGCGGGGGTTATTTTCTCTGTATCCGGGCCGATCAACCGATTTGTGATCATTTGACTCAACTTTATAGCCGATAGGCGCTACAGATTGGGCAAAAGGCTCATGAGATTGTCGATCAGCGGCGAGTGGTTGCTCTTCATAGAGGCGAGCGCCAGATGTGCGGAAAGTGGTTCGCCTTCAATCGGTCTGTAGGCCACACCGGCAAGCCTGATCTGTGCAATCGCGGCCGGCACGATGGAAACGCCCAGATCGGCGGCCACCAGATTGACGACCGACGGCATTTGCGGCGCTTCCTGCGCGACGATCATTTCAAAACCAGCATCACGACAAGCCGCAACCACGTCGTCATAAAGACTGAGGCCGACAATGCGTGGAAACATCACAAAGGCCTCCTTGGCAAGCGCCGAAACCGGCAATGTTTCATGCGCTGCCAACGGATGATGGCTCGGCAAGGCGATCAGCATCGGCTCATCGGCCAAGCGCTTCGTCCGCACGTCCTTGGGATTTTCGAGGCCGGGACGGATGAAAGCCGCATCCACCTCACCGCGTAGAAGTCTTTCCATCAGAAGGCTCGTGTTCATTTCGGTGAGCGTCAGCCGTACCTCCGGCCAGCGGGCACGAAACCGTCGGATCGTTCCGCTCACCACCGGGTTGAAGGCCGATGACGCAGTGAAACCCAAGGCCAGACGCCCTGTCTCGCCCCGCGCCGCGCTCTGCGCGGCAAGCTTGGCCTTCTCCGCAGCGGCAACCGCCGCCTTCGCTTCCTCACGAAAGGCCGTGCCTGCTGCCGTCAACTCCGCGCCATGCGGAACACGATGGAAAAGAGCGACGCCGATTTCATTCTCCAGATCACGAATTTGCTGGCTCAAGGGTGGTTGACCGATCCCGAGATTTGCCGCAGCGCGCGTAAAATTGCCCTCATCGGCGACAGCCAGAAAATATCTAAGGTGGCGCAATTCCATCGGTATATCCAAAACATATTACAATCGTCTGTTCCATATATTAGACAAATGATGTGCATTTGACTAGATCAAGGCTCGGGAGGTTTTGAAAAGGCAAAGTCATGTCCCGCGTCCAAGAACGCAGTCTCGATAGCGTTAGAACACCAGACAGCACCCTCAGGCTGGTCACCGCTCCAACATCATCCGGAGCTGTACCGGAAGAAAAGCACTATCTGGTCAAAGGCACACCCGCATTTCGCAATGCCAGCGTTGCGCTCTTTCTGTCAGGCTTTGCGACATTCTCGCTTCTCTATTGCGTGCAGCCTTTGATGCCGCTCTTCGCACATGATTTTAACATCACGCCTGCGGCAAGCTCCCTTTCTCTTTCGGTTTCCACCGGCTTTCTGGCCTTTGCGATTTTCTTTGCGGCCATCGTTTCCGAACGCTTCGGCCGCCGCTCACTGATGTTCGCCTCCCTGCTCGGCTCTGCGCTTTGCACCATCGCCGCCGCACTCGTGCCGGATTGGGACATGCTGCTGGCGCTGCGCGCATTGCAGGGCCTTTTGCTGGGCGGCGTTCCGGCGGTCGCCATGACCTATCTTGCCGAGGAAATCGACCCGCGCGGTCTTGGCGCATCCATGGGCCTTTATATCGCGGGCAACGCCTTCGGTGGTATGGCGGGGCGCGTCATTACCGGAACGCTGGCTGAATTTTTCTCCTGGCGCGTCGGCCTTGCAGGCATGGGACTTCTGGGCCTTGCCGCTGCCATCGGCTTTCTGATGCTCCTGCCTGCCTCGCAGAATTTCACCCCGCGCCCCGGTCTGAATGCGCGGTTTCACCTCGGTGCATGGATCGGCCATATCCGCAATCCGGCCCTGCCGCTGCTGTTCGCCATCGGCTTTCTGGTCATGGGCTCGTTTGTGACGGTCTATAACTATATCGGCTTCCGTCTTGTCGCCGCGCCCTACAGTCTGAGCCAGACGGCGCTCGGCGCAATTTTCTCGGTCTATCTGTTCGGCATCGCCGCATCGTGGATCGCGGGCCGCATGGGCGACAGGCTCGGCCATTTCATTGTGCTTCCCATTGGTTTGGGCATTGAAGCGGCGGGCGTGCTGCTGACACTCTTTGCGCCATTGCCGCTGATCATCGTCGGCATCGTGTTTCTGACTGTCGGCTTCTTCGTCAGCCACTCGGTGGCGAGTGCGTTGGTCGGAAGGCTGGCGCTCCACACCAAGGGTCACGCGTCTTCGCTTTACCTCCTGGCCTATTATCTCGGCTCCAGCATCGCGGGATCAGCAGGCGGCATTTTCTGGATCGCGGGCGGCTGGAACGCGGTGACGGAGTTTACCTTCGCCATGCTGGCCATCGCCTTTGTCGCATCGCTTGCCGCAGCGCGTTTTGCCCGTCGGGATTGAAAATGCCTCCCAAATTGCCTAGCAGATGATTTGCCATGCAGCTGTCAGCACCTTGACAGCTGCATGGCAATGAATGGAGGCTGGGGCATGAGTGAATTGGCTGACTGGCTATCGGAAGCGCATCCGATCAACCGGAAAAACGCCGCCGAAGTCGTGTTCGACGACATACGATCGGCGATCATATCCGGTCGCCTACAGGTCGGCACCCGCCTTCCCTCGGAAGCCCGGCTGGCCGACCGGTTCGGCGTCAGCCGCCCCATCGTGCGGGAGGCGCTGCGCTCGCTGCAAACCCTTGGCCTCACCCAGACCCGGACCGGTAGCGGCACCTATATAGTGAATGCAACGCCCTCGGCGGAACTGAGCTATGACGGCTATTCCGCGCGCGATCTGATTGAAGCGCGTCCCTTTATCGAAATTCCGGCGGCAGGCTGGGCGGCACTTCGTCGAAGCGACGAACAGCTCGCGCATCTGCTTGGACTTTGCGACAAGATGGACCGCCAGACCGACCCGCATAAATGGGAGCTGCTCGATTCCGAGTTTCACAGCGCCATAGCCGTTGCCTCCGGAAACACGCTCTTTGCCAAGATCGTCGCCGATGCCCGTGATGCTCTGGTCCAGCAATCCGAACTCATCAATCTCATGGCAGGTCGCCGCGAGGCGTCCAATATCGAACATCGCCGGATTGTCGACGCCATCGCGGCCGGTTCCGAAGCTGGCGCCCGGACCGCCATGGAGGCGCATCTGAGCAAGGTTAAAACCGCCGTCAACGCCATCACAGGCAGTAGCAGCTCTTAAGCACACCCTCTTCAAACCGACTGTTTTGCGCAAGCGACAGGTTGAAACCCGTCGCGCGACGGCCTGTGGATAATTGTCACCGGGACAATCGTGGGAGACAGACAAAATCACCACGTACGAACGCTGAAAGCTAACGTCTTCTTTTCAAAAAGATATTCCCGGTGCCACATAGTGCAGCACCTTTCGGCGGGCCAACCGGCGCGCACCGGTGACTTGACGCGCCAATTTCAATATGCGTTAACGCGTCCTCTAATCTGTCATACAGCTTTACAGATTACCCTCAAAATGGGGTGAGACTCGCCCCATTGAACGACCAACGGCGCGCCCTAAGTGGCGATTCATGCTGTGAATGGTCCTATCGAAAACGCGCCCGCAAAGCGCTTACCTGGGAGGAGCAATGACGATCGAAACCGTGAAAGCCAGTCCGGCGGAACGTGAAATCTTCATCGAAGAGGATAGCGGTTACCACAAGGCCCTGAAGCCTCGGCAAATCCAGATGATCGCGATTGGGGGAGCGATCGGAACGGGGCTTTTCCTTGGTGCTGGTGGGCGACTTGCGCAAGCGGGGCCTGCCCTCGTTTTCGTCTATGCGCTTTGCGGCTTCTTCGCCTTTCTGGTTTTGCGCGCGCTGGGTGAGCTGATCATGCATCGGCCAAGCTCGGGATCATTCGTCTCCTATGCCCGTGAGTTTTACGGCGAGAAGCTGGCCTTCGCCGCTGGCTGGATGTACTGGCTGAACTGGGCGATGACTTCGGTGGCCGATGTGACCGCCGTCGCGCTCTACATGAATTTCTTCAAGCATTATGTTCCCTGGCTGCAAGGCATCGACCAGTGGATGTTTGCGCTCACAGCGCTCCTCATCGTGCTCGCGATGAACCTGATGTCGGTGAAAGTCTTCGGCGAGATGGAATTCTGGTTCAGTCTCGTCAAGGTGCTGTCGCTCGTCACCTTTCTGGTGGTCGGAATTTATTTCGTCGTCTCCGGCACACCGATTGACGGTCACGCCGCCGGTTTCAGCATCATCACCGATAGCGGGGGCTTCTTCCCGAACGGCATATTACCGGCCTTCGTGATCATACAGGGCGTCGTCTTCGCCTATGCCTCCATCGAACTGATCGGCACCACGGCTGGCGAAACCGAAGACCCGCGCAAGGTAATGCCCGGCGCAATCCGCACCGTCGTCTTCCGCCTGCTGGTCTTCTATGTCGGCTCGGTGCTGCTGCTGTCGCTGCTTCTGCCCTACACGGCCTATTCCGCTGGCGAAAGCCCGTTCGTCACCTTCTTCAGCAAGATCGGCGTCGAGGGTGCGGATATCATCATGAACCTTGTCGTGCTGACCGCAGTTCTCTCGTCGCTCAATGCGGGCCTCTATTCGACAGGCCGTATTCTGCATTCGATGGCTATTTCCGGTTCCGCGCCTTCGGCTCTGGCCAAGATGAACAAGAACGGCGTCCCCTTTGTCGGCATCGCGGTCACCGCCGTCGTGACGGTGATCGGCGTTGTCCTCAATGCCCTCGTGCCTTCAGATGCCTTCGAAATTGCGCTCAATCTCTCCGCGCTCGGCATTATCACTGCATGGGGCGTCATCGTTCTCTGCCAGCTGAAGCTATGGTATCTGGCGCGGCGCGGCGAAATCGAACGGCCTGATTTCCGGATGTTCGGCGCACCCTATACAGGCATCCTCACACTGGCTTTCCTTCTCGGCGTTCTGGTTCTGATGGCGTTCGATTATCCGGTCGGTACCATGACCATCGCTTCGCTGCTGATCATCATCCCCGTGCTCATCATCGGATGGTATCTGATGCGCGACCGTATCCATCGACTTGCCGCAGAACGTGCTATAGACGCAAGCACTCTGAGCAAGTGAGGAAAACGTGAATACAGCGCCGAACAAGCCCGTGGTGGCGGTCATCGCCACCGGGGGCACCATTGCAAGCAAACGCGGTGAAGATGGCGCAAGCACGCCGACATTATCCGGCGAAGACCTGCTCGCGCTTATACCGAATATCGACGCTGATCTGCGCCCCATAGACTTGATGGCGAAGGATTCGTCGCTGCTCACGCTGGCCGACATGCAGCATATCAGCGATACCGTCGGCGAAGCGCTGAACAATGCCGCCATCCATGGCGTGGTCGTCCTGCATGGCACCGACGCCATGGAAGAGACCGCGCTTCTGGTGCAGCTCCAGCACCGGCTTGCAAAGCCGGTCATCTTCACCGGCGCACAATTTACAGCCGATCATCCGCATGCCGATGGCCCTGCCAATCTTGCCGATGCGGTCGGGCTTGCCATTGATTCCGACAACGCTGCACGCGGCGTACTCATCGCTTTTGGCGGTCGGGTTCTTCCGGCATGGGGTGCCTATAAAGTCAGCAGCGACAGCGCCGATGCATTTCATTCGGCACGAGCGCTGGATGTGCTGCCGGATGTGCAGCTTCCGTCAAAAATTGGCGATGGCCGTGTCGATACGGTTGCCATTTATCCCGGCTGCGATGCCATCCATGTTGCGGCAAGTGTTGCAGCCGGCGCGCGCGGCATTGTTCTCGCCGGGCTTGGCTCCGGCAATGCGACGCCGGAGATTGTCGAAGCCGTACGGGTTTGCACCGAACAGGGCATCGCGGTTGTCGTATCAAGCCGCGTGCCGGAAGGTCTGTTGACGCCGGGCTATGGCGGCGGTGGCGGTGGGCACGATCTTGCTGCGGCAGGTGCGATCCACGCCCGCACACTTCGTCCCGGTCAGGCGCGCATTCTGCTGGCGGCGCTTATCGCCAGCGGCAGTCCGAAAGATGCAATCATCCGCGCCTTCGGCGACAGCCAATAACCCATAACAAAAGGGCCGGATCACTCCGGCCCTTTTGTTTTGCTGCTAGAGCATTTCCCGCAAAAGTGCGTAGCGGTTTTGCGTAGGATAATGCGTAAAAACAAATAGCTAGAGCGGTTCCACGATTCCGTTTTAACCGGAACCGCTCTAGCTGCGATCACTCGCCCGGCACAAGATGCGGTGCTTCGATCTTCGCGCCCGAATGCTTGAGCGGACGCTCGCCGCTCAGCTTGCGGATCAGCACATAGAACACCGGCGTCATGAAGATGCCGAAGGCCGTCACGCCGATCATGCCCGCGAAGACCGCGATACCCATTGCGGAGCGCATTTCCGCACCGGCACCGGTGGATGTAACCAGCGGCACCACGCCCATGATGAAGGCCATGGAGGTCATCAGGATCGGGCGCAGACGCAACCGGCTGGCTTCGACGGCGGCCTGCACCACGCTTCGACCGGAAAGCTCCAGCTCGCGGGCAAATTCCACGATCAGGATCGCGTTCTTCGCCGATAGTCCCACAAGGACGATCAAGCCAATCTGGGTGAAGACGTTGTTGTCACCCCCCGTCAGCCAGACGCCGGTGAGTGCAGCCATGATACCCATCGGAACAATCATGATGATCGACAGGGGCAGAGCAAGGCTTTCATACTGCGCGGCCAGCACCAGATAGACGAGCAGCAGCGCCAGCGGGAAGACGAGGAAGCCTGAATTGCCAGCCAGAATCTGCTGGTAGGTCAGATCGGTCCACTCGAAAGCGATGCCCGGAGGCAAGGTTTCCTGCGCAATCCGCTCGACAGCCGCCTGCGCCTGACCGGACGAGAAGCCGGGGGCCGGATTGCCGTTGATATCGGCAGACAGGAAGCCGTTATACCGGATGGCGCGTTCCGCACCCACGGTCTGCTCCACCTTCATCAGCGCCGACAGCGGGATCATCTCGCCCGATTGCGAACGAACCTTCAGCTTGCCGATATCTTCGGCATGGCTGCGGTAATTCGCATCGGCCTGAATGCGCACGCTGTAGGTGCGTCCAAATGCATTGAAGTCGTTGACGTAGAGCGAACCCAGATAGATCTGCAACGTCTCGAACACATCGGTCACCGCCACACCCAGCTGCCGTGCCTTCACACGATCCAGATCGGCATAAAGCTGCGGCACATTGATCTGGTAACTCGAATAGAGACCGGCCAGTTCGGGTGTCTGATAGGCCTTGGCGAGAAACGCCTTGGTCGCATCGTCAAGCGCACGGAAGCCAAGCCCGTTGCGATCTTCGAGCTGGAGCTTGAAGCCGCCCGTTGTACCCAGACCCTGCACAGGCGGTGGCGGGAACATGGCAATGAACGCATCCTGAATGGAGCCGAACTTCTGATTCAGCTGCATGGTGATAGCGCCTGCCGACAGGTCGGGCGTCTTGCGTTCCTCGAACGGCTTCAACGTGACGAAGACAATGCCTGAATTCGACGAGTTGGTGAAACCGTTGATCGAAAGGCCCGGGAAGGCAATGGCATTGGCAACGCCCGGCTGGTCGAGCGCAATATCCGTCATGCGGCGGATGACATCTTCCGAGCGGTCAAGTGTGGCCGCATCCGGCAATTGCGCAAAGCCAATCAGATATTGCTTGTCCTGTGCTGGAACGAAGCCGCCTGGCACCGCACGGAACAGAACAAAGGTAACGCCGAGCAGCACGACATAGAGGCCCATCACCAGCGACTTGCGCGAGAGTATTGCGCCCACGCCGCGACCATAGGCATTCGAGCTTGCACCGAAAAAGCGGTTGAAGCCACGGAAGAACCAGCCGAACGCCTTGTCCATGATGCGGGTCAAACGATCCTTCGGCGCATCATGACCACGCAGCAGCAGGGCTGCGAGAGCTGGCGACAGGGTCAGCGAGTTGAAGGCCGAGATCACTGTCGAGATGGCGATGGTCAGCGCGAACTGGCGATAGAACTGGCCGGTAAGGCCGGTAATAAATGCCAGCGGCACAAAGACCGCAACCAGCACCAGCGCAATCGCGATGATCGGGCCGGACACTTCCTGCATGGCGCGATAGGTCGCTTCCACCGGCGACAGTCCCTGTTCGATGTTACGCTCGACATTTTCCACCACCACGATGGCGTCGTCGACGACGATACCGATGGCCAGCACCAGACCGAACAGGCTCAGCGCATTGATGGAGAAGCCGAACATATACATGACCGCGAACGTACCCACGATGGAAACGGGGACCGCGACCAGCGGAATGATCGATGCGCGCCATGTCTGCAAGAACAGAATGACCACAATCACCACCAGAACGATGGCTTCAAGCAGGGTGTGAATAACCGACTCGATAGAGGCTTTCACAAATGCTGTCGTGTCATAGACGATGTCGAAATCCACGCCTTCCGGCATGGTCTTCTTCAGATCGGCCATGGCCGCGTGCACATTTTCCGAAATCTGCAAAGCGTTGGAACCTGGCGCCTGAAACACGCCCATGCCAACGGCCTGCTTGTTGTCGAGCAGAGAGCGCAGTGAGTAATCCGCAGCCCCCATCTCGACGCGGGCGACATCGCCAAGGCGCGTGATTTCGCCCTCGCTGCCCGACTTCACGACGATATTGGCGAAGTCTTCCGGTGTCTGAAGACGGCCTTGCGCATTGACGGAAAGCTGAAGATCAAGACCGGAAACATTCGGCGAAGCACCAATCACGCCAGCGGCGGCCTGAACATTCTGCTGCCGGATTGCGTTTGCGATATCGCCCGCGGAAAGTCCGCGCTCGGCTGCCTTTTGCGGGTCGATCCAGACGCGCATGGAATAATCGCCGCCGCCGAATATCTGCACCTGACCGACGCCCGGAATACGCGCGATGCGGTCCTTGACGTTCAAAACGGCATAGTTGCGCAGATAGTTCACGTCATATCGGCCATCGGGCGAGATGAGGTGAACGACCAGCGTGAGATCGGGCGAGCTTTTGGCGGTGGTGACGCCGAGCGTGCGCACCTCTTCCGGCAGGCGTGGCTCGGCCTGCGAGATACGGTTCTGCACAAGCTGCTGCGCCTGATCAGGATCGGTGCCGAGTGCGAAAGTGACAGTCAATGTCATGACGCCATCGGCTGTCGCCTGGCTCTGCATATAGAGCATGCCTTCAACACCGTTGATCTGTTCTTCAAGCGGTGTAGCGACGGTCTCGGAAATCACGGCAGGGTTGGCGCCCGGATATTGCGCGCGCACCACGATCTGTGGTGGCACGACTTCCGGATATTCCGAAATCGGCAGACCTGTCATGCCGATCAGACCGGCCACGAAGATCAGAACCGAAAGAACGCCAGCGAAGACCGGGCGGTCTACGAAGAAGCGTGAGAAGTTCATCTGTTTATCCCCCTTTAGGCGGATGAGCGAAAACTCTCCCGTGCCGCGAAAACATGCGTTCTCGCGGATTGAATAGGCTGAGCTTTTGCGTTTAGCGCGCGTCGTCAGACGCGCCGTTTCAGTTAATTCTTGGCAAGTGTTTCAGTGACGGGCTGCGGTGCGACGACCACGCCCGGACGAATGCGTTGCAGGCCGTTGACGACGATGTTCTCGCCAGCCTTCAGACCGCTTTCGACAATGCGCAAGCCATCATAATTGCGACCGAGCACCACCTGCCGGTATTCCACCTTGTTGTCCGCACCCACGACGAAGACAAATTTCTTGTCCTGATCGGAGCCAATGGCACGGTCGCTCACCACCAGTTTTTCGTCCGGTTCCGGCTCGCCGAAACGAATGCGCACGAACTGACCGGGAATGAGCTTGCCATCCGGATTGTCGATGGCGGCGCGCACCCGGATGGTGCCCGTAGTGGCATCCACTTCATTGTTGATCAGCTGGATATGTCCGGAAATTGGTGTGCCATCGTCGGCGGCTGTACCAATCTGAACGGGGATACGTTCAATAGCGCTACCGCCCGGCGATGCGGCAAGCTTGGCAAGGGCCTTGGTGACAACCTCTTCATTGGCGCTGAAGCTTGCATAGATCGGGTCGACCGACACAAGCGTGGTGAGCACCGGCGAAGCGGAGCTGGCGGCAACCAGATTGCCAGCGGTGACTTCCAGACGTCCAACGCGACCGGAGATCGGCGCGCGCACTTCGGTATATTGAAGGTCGAGTTCAGCGGAGCGAAGTGCCGCCTTGGCAGAACGCAGGCTTGCCTGCGCCTCGTCAAAGGCGCTCGACCGCTGATCCAGCCCGCTCTGGGCGAGCGTGCGGGTGGTTACAAGCTGGCGACCGCGATCCAGCTCCGTCTTGGCCAGCGCCACGCGCGCTTCCTCGGCGGAAACCTGGGCCTTGGCTTTTTCAACCGCTGCCGCATAGGGTTCAGGATCGATAGTCACAAGCAGATCGCCCTGCTTGACCAGCGCCCCTTCACGGAAATGCGCTTTCAGGATCGCGCCTCCGACACGCGGGCGAATTTCCACACGCTCGATTGCCTCAAGGCGACCCGAAAATTCTTCCCAGGTCGAAATGCGGCGCGACTCCGCTTTGGCGACTGAAACCGGCACGGCAGGCGGCGGTGCTGACATATCCGTCGCTGCGTCTGCCTTCAGATGGGGAGCGCCAAAGAGAATGGCGCCACCGCCAGCTGCAGACAATAGGATACTCAGGCCGGCGCCCCACAGGGCCCGGCGTCCGATGATCGATGTCATGTTGTATCTCCTTGCCGGTCGAAGCCGGCTACATTCTGATCGTCAGAACAAAGCTTGGGAGGCCTTTCGAACTGACGTTATGCTGGTATTGCTTTTGCACCAGCCCGCCGGAAGAAATCCGAAAACAGGCCAGTAAGGACTTCTTTTTGTGGCGGCCACTCGCGGTCGGCCACGGTGCTTTCCGGTATCCAGCCAGCCTGACCCGGCAGGACATGAGACTGAACCTTGACGCCTGCCTGACGCAGCCGCTCGGCATAGGCCTGGGTTTCGTCACGCATCGGGCATTCAGCACTGGTGACGAGCAGTGTCGGCACCAGACCGGCAAGACGCGTACACAGCGCAGGCGCGGCATAGGGATGGGTAAACCCACCGCACTGACCCAGATAATGCTGCCAGCCATCCGACATTGTCTGCACCGCACTTTCCGGGCAGTATTTGCGGAAAGATGCCGTCGCAAGGCAAGGATCGAGCATGGGCGAAAGCAATATCTGACCTTTGAGATCCGTCAGATTCTGATCTCGCGCCATAAGCGCCAAACCGGCTGCAATATTGCCGCCCGCCTCTTCACCGGCAACGAACAGCATCGACTTCTTGTGTGCAAATTCCGGGCAACGCGCACGCATCGAAGTCAGAATGGCATAGGCCACCTCAAGCGCCGCCGGGAACGGGTTGAGACAGGCCGACGAATATTCCGGCGAGACGACCACCGCTCCCGCATCGGCAAGAGCTTCGGCGACACCCTCGCAGGCATCTGGACAATCAGCCGAGAAAGCCCCACCATGGAGATGCAGCACCACAGGTGGCGGTGAAAGCAATTTGGCGCCGCGATAAATGCGTGCCGTGCAGGCGCAATTGCCAGCCTGCATTGTTTCAACCGTAAACTTCTCGCACATCTTTCTTAGCTTTCATGTCTAGCGGCAAACCGCCATGGTCAGATATTAGCATTGTCTATTATCTGGAATAGTCCCCCTGGATTGGTTACACTATCCAAAATCTCGAACAATGACGGTTATTGATCAATGGACCAACTCTCGGCCATGCGCGCCTTTCTCCGGGTTGTCGAAACCGGAAACTTCACGCGCGCCTCCGCGTCACTCAGCATGCCCAAGGCAACCATCAGCAATCTCATTCAGGGATTGGAAGCCCATCTGGGCGCAAAACTCCTCAATCGTACCACCCGTCGTGTTCTCGTAACACCGGACGGCGCACTTTACTATGAGCGTGCGGCCCGCCTGTTGGCCGATTTGCAGGAACTCGACGGCAGCCTCTCCAGCGCACAGACCCTGCCCAAAGGTCGGCTGCGCGTGGAAATGGCGAGCGCCGTCGCCAATCTGATCGTCATTCCCGCATTGATCGAGTTTCACCAGCGCTATCCCGATATCCAGATCGACCTCGGCGTATCGGACCGCCCGGTCGATTATGTGGCAGAGAATGTGGATTGCGCCATTCGCATCGGCGAGTTGACCGACCAGTCGCTGATCGCACGGCGCATCGGCGACATGCATTTCATCGCCTGTGCTTCCGCCGAATATCTTGATCGCTGTTCCACGCCGCAGCACCCGTCGGACCTCGCCAGCAACACCTATGCGGTCGGCTATTTCCGCCCCTCGACCGGGCAGCAAATGCCGTTTCACTTCAGACGCGGTACAGAAGAAGTCGAGATCAACGGGCGCTATGTTGTGGCTGCCAATGAATCGACCACCTATCTGGCGGCAGTCCGCGCGGGTCTTGGCGTCGCACAAGCACCCTTGTTCATGGTTCAGGAGGATCTGGAAAAAGGCACGTTGCGGCCAGTCCTCGAAGACTGGCAGATCGAACCGATGCCGATTTATCTGGTCTATCCGCCCAACCGACATCTCAGCAATCGTCTGCGCGTTTTTGCAGATTGGGTGGTCAAAGTCATCGCCAAATCGCAAATGGTGGAGCGCCGCTGACAGGCGCTCTCCAACAGTACTTTTCCACCCCCGGAATCGCTGATCTCGAGACCGTCAACGGGAACAAGTTTATAGTGTATTTATTTCCCGATACTGGCCTTGACGAACGCCACGACGCCCCTACTGATCCTTAAATATGCCTGTACCGGATTGAAACATATGCCTTATTAGCGTCTGCTATCGACGTCTTGGCGGTTTACTTATCATCTGACATGCAGTAGCTTCGGAACAGCTAATATATAGGGACTTCCCAGAGCATTTCCAGCAAAAGTGCGTAGCGGTTTTGCGTAGGATAATGCTTAAAAACAAATAGATAGAGCGGCTCCACGCTTCCGTTTTAACCGGAACCGCTCTAGCTAAGTTTCGCCCATATCAGACTGCCCGATAATCTGCCCAGAACTGCTTTCGTATCTTGTTCTTATTCGTTTCGTAATGAGAGGGGACTATGGCGTCAGGCGACAATCAAAAACTTCCGCTTCTCGCGCTCACTGCCATGGTTGTGGGTTCAATGGTCGGCGCAGGTATCTTCAACCTGCCCGGTCGTTTTGGCGCGGCTACCGGCCCGTTCGGGGCCATCATTGCCTGGCTGATCGCTGGTACAGGCATGTATATGCTGGCGCGCGTCTTCCAGTTATTGGCCGAGAAAAAACCCGATATCGACTCCGGTGTCTTTGCCTATGCCAAAGCCGGTTTCGGCAACTATATGGGTTTCCTGTCGGCTTTTGGCTACTGGCTCGGCAGTTGTCTCGGCAATGTGTTTTACTGGGTGCTGATCGGCTCCACGCTTGGCCGTTTCTTTCCCGATATTTTCGGTGACGGCAGCAGTATTCCAGCCATTGTCGTGTCGCTCATCGGCATCTGGGCGTTTCACCTGATGATCCTGCGCGGTGTCGAACAGGCGACATTCATCAACACGATCGTCACCGTGGCCAAGATCGTGCCGATCATCGTCTTCATTCTCGTGCTGATCTTTGCATTCAACTATGATCAGTTTGCAGAGAACTTCTTCGGCGGCCCGGACATGCCCGCCAAACCACTGATCGCGCAGGTGCGCGACACGATGCTGATTACTGTCTTCGTGTTCATCGGCATTGAAGGTGCCAGCGTTTATTCCCGCTTCGCCAAGAAACGCTCAGATGTGGGTACGGCAACCATTCTCGGCTTTGTCGGCGTGCTGGGCCTGATGGTTGCAGTCACGCTGCTGCCCTATGCCGTCATGCCGCAATCCGCCATTGCCGCCGTCCAGCAACCATCGCTCGCCAGCGTTCTTGAAACAGTGGCTGGCCATTGGGGTGCGGTGTTCATTTCGATTGGCGTGCTGGTCTCGGTTCTCGGCGCTTATCTCGCATGGTCGCTGATCTGCGCCGAAGTTCTGTTTGCCGCCGCGAAATCGGAAGACATGCCGAAAATGTTCGCCGCGCAAAACAACAACCGGGTTCCGGCCAATGCGTTGTGGTTGACCAATATCGTCGTCTCGCTGTTCGTCATCTCGACCTACTGGTCGCAGGATGCCTTCAACTTCATGCTCGACATGACGAGCGTGACCTCGCTTCTGCCTTATCTGCTCGTGGCCGGTTACGGCATCCTGGTTGCCCGTCGTGGTGAAGGTTACGCACCCGGCGAGGGCGGACGTGGACGCGATCAGACCTTTGCCTGGATTGCGGCCATCTACACGATCTTCATGTTCGTCGCCGCCGGGCTCAAATATGTGCTGCTCGTGGCGGTTCTCTTCGTGCCGGGCACGATCCTCTATTTCTGGGCACGGCGCGAACAGAAAGTGCAGCTCTTCACCAAGGTAGAACTCGTCATCTTCGGCATAACCGTGCTTGCGGGTTTGATCGGGTTCTACGGTCTGGTGACAGGCCTCATCACACATTGACTCAATCGGCGAATAATCACGCGTAGGGAGGTTCAAGCACCATGACAAACGACACTCCGCTTGGTGTACATTCTGAAGTCGGTCAACTGCGCAAGGTGCTTGTCTGTGCGCCGGGGCGCGCCCACCAGCGCCTGACGCCCAGCAATTGCGACGACCTGCTGTTCGATGATGTCATGTGGGTCGATAACGCCAAGCGCGACCATTTCGACTTCATGACCAAGATGCGTGATCGCGGCATTGAAGTGCTGGAGATGCACAATCTGCTTGCCGAAACGCTGGCCGTACCGGAAGCCAAGAAGTGGATTCTCGACCATCAGATCGTACCGAACCAGATCGGGCTCGGCCTGATCGATGAAGTACGCTCCTATCTCGAAGGCCTGTCCAACCGCGAACTGGCGGAAACGCTGATCGGCGGCCTGTCGACGACCGAGTTTCCCGAGGCAATTGGCGGCGAGCAGCTTGCGCTGATCCGCGATGCCGCCGGGGCCAATGAATATCTGCTGCCACCGCTGCCCAACACGCTCTACACACGCGATACGACGTGCTGGATTTATGGCGGCGTGACACTCAATTCGCTCTACTGGCCCGCCCGTCATGAAGAGACAATTCTCACATCGTCCATCTACAAGTTCCATCCCGACTTTGCAGGTAACGTCAATGTCTGGTGGGGCGACCCGACGAAGGATTGGGGCCTGGCCACGCTGGAAGGCGGCGATGTGATGCCTATCGGCAAGGGCAATGTGCTCATTGGCATGAGTGAACGCACCTCCCGGCAGGCGATCAGTCAGGTCGCGCAAGCCCTGTTCGCGAAAGGTGGGGCGGAACGCGTCATCGTCGCGGCCATGCCGAAACTGCGCGCTGCAATGCATCTCGATACGGTGTTCACCTTCGCTGATCGGGATTGCGTGCTGATCTATCCCGATATTGTCGACGGAATCGATGCCTTCTCCTATCGTCCTGACGGTAAGGGCGGCGTCGAGCTGCACAAGGACAAGGGCAGTTTTGTCGATACGGTTCGCGATGCGCTGGGCCTGAAGAAGATGCGCGTCGTCGAAACCGGCGGCAATGATTACATGCGCGAGCGCACGCAATGGGACAGCGGTGCCAATCTGGTCTGCGCTTCCCCCGGCGTGGTCTTCGCCTATGACCGCAACACCTATGCAAACACACTGCTGCGCAAGCAAGGCATTGAGGTCATCACCATCACCGGCGCGGAACTCGGACGCGGACGCGGCGGCGGCCATTGCATGACCTGCCCGATCATTCGCGACGCTGTCGACTACTGAGTTGCGGTCATGACAGGTCGCTGTCGAACTGACCGGATTTGCTTCAGCACCACGCCAACCCATGGCGAGGTGCCCGTCGCATGACAGAAAGCACGCGGACAGTCGGCGTCATCGTACCGGCGATACTTATACTTGCCTTGATGTATGTGGCGCAGTCGGTTTTCGCGCCGCTTGTCTTCTCGCTGTTCATCATCGCCATGGTCTGGCCGTGCCAGTCCATCCTGCAACGCTATATGCCGCGCGGCCTTGCCTTGCTGATAACCCTCGTGGTTTCCATGGCGGTGATGATCGCCGTCGGGTCGTCGCTCGTCTGGGGTATCAGCAAACTCGGACAATGGTTCTTCGTGAACGCCGACCGTTTGCAGAGCATTTATCTCGGTTGGACCGACTGGCTGGAGGAGCATGGCATTGCGCTCGTCGGGCCATTGGCAGACCGCTTCGATGTTCTGTGGGTCGTCCGCTTCATGCAGGGCATGGCGGGACGGCTGAACAGTTTTGCCGGCTTCCTGCTTCTCGTCTTCATCTTCCTGATGCTGGGCTTGCTGGAAGTCGATGACTTCAACAAGCGCCTCACTTCGCCCTATGCCCAGCCCTATGGTAAGACCATCCTGCTTTGCGACCGCATCATCGGCGCGAAACTGCGGCGCTATATGCTGGTGCGCACATTCGCCAGCGTGCTTACCGGCCTGATTGTCTGGCTTTTCGCGCTTGGCGCAGGGCTGGAACTGGCGACCGCATGGGGCGCAATTGCTTTCTCCTTCAACTATATCCCTGTGCTCGGCCCGCTCTTTGCGACGACATTGCCGACGCTGTTCGCCATTGTACAGTTCGACTCCTGGCAATTTGCCATCGTGGTGTTTCTCAGCCTCAACGTCATCCAGTTTGTCATTGGCAGCTATCTTGAACCGCGATTGGCTGGCGCGTCGCTGTCGATCTCGCCATTCGCGGTTATATTCGCCGTCTTCTTCTGGAGCTTCATGTGGGGCATAGCGGGCGCTTTCATCGGCGTTCCGATCCTGATCGCCGTCATTGTCTTTTGCGCCGCATCGCCATCACTGGCGTGGATCGCCACACTGATGTCGAATGACAAGCCGCTTCTCTGGGACGCACCGCCCGGCGACCTGACAGAAAATCCGAAAGCATCATCTGGAACGAAGCCAGGTTGAACGCACCTGAATAGCATTCAATGCTATTGTAATTTACCGATCAGGTAACAAGGGAGGAATTGTTATGTTTCGGCTGGGACAAAAGTACCAATCCTTCGTCCATGGCTCCGGCTGCTCCTGTCTCAGCCCCGCCTTGCAACAGGTTTCCCGCCGGTTGGACAGTTTTTCACGCCGCTCATTCCTTGCAGGGCTTGGAGCCACGGCAATCGCGGCAGCGACCCCGAGAAAACTCTATGCCCAGACGACAGGCGCAACCACCAAGATCTTGTTCCGACAGGTCAAGCTGTTCGACGGCAAGTCTGATAGCCTGCGCGACGACGTCCAGATTCTGGTCGAGGGCAACAAGATCATCGCCGTGGATACCACAAACAGTGCACCACCTGCCGATGCGACCGTGGTGAATTGCGGTGGTCGCGTTCTCATGCCCGGCCTGATCGACGCACACTGGCACACTCTTTATGCAGCCGTTCCGCTGAATGTCCTGCTGACCGGCGATCCCGCAGGCATATTCGCCTCATCAACGGCGGAAGCCGCTCGCACGCTTGAGCGCGGCTTTACCACCGTTCGCGACATGGGCGGTCCGGTGTTCACATTTAAACAGGCGATTGATAACGGCATCATTCCGGGGCCGCGCATTTATCCATCCGGCGCGATGATCACCACGACGGGTGGACATGGTGATCTGAGAATGCCTTTTGAAGTTCCACGTAGCGGAAACGAACTCAGCCTCGGCGAGAAGATCGGCGGCGCGGCTATCGTGGACGATGCGGGCAGCCTCAAGATGCGCGTGCGCGAGCAATTGATGCAGGGCGCGTCTCAGATCAAGCTGGTCGGCGGCGGCGGCGTTTCATCTCCGCGTAGCCCGCTTGATATGTCGACTTTCGACGAAAACGAGATACGCGCCGCCAATGACGTGGCGCGCGACTGGAACACTTATATGACCGTGCATGCCTATGCACCCCACACCGTACAACGCTCGCTCAATGTCGGCGTGGGCTGTATCGAACATGCGCATCTGATGGACGATGAAACCGCACGGATGTTTGTCGACAAGAATGTCTGGCTCAGCACGCAGCCATTCATGAGCGCGGCGGATACCGGGACGCTAAGCGGTCCCTCCGCCGAAAGAGCAGAGCAACTGTTTGCCGCAACGCCCAAGATGTATGAACTGATCCGGAAGCACGGGGTCAAAACCGCCTGGGGTTCAGACATCTTGTTTTCACCCCAGCTGGCGCCACGGCAGAGCTTCATGCTCACCCATCTCAGCCAGTGGTATTCGAATGCCGAGGCACTGCGCATGGCAACATCCGGCAATGCGGAACTCCTCACCCTTTCCAATTTGCGCAACCCTTATCCGGGCAAGCTCGGCGTTATTGAGAAGGAAGCGCTTGCAGATATTCTGGTTTTAAACACCAACCCGCTTGAAGATATCCACGCCTTGGAAAAGCCAGCCGAGACTATGGCGGTCATTATGAAGGACGGGCGCATTCACAAGAACACGCTCTGATGCCTTTCGACCGACATAAAGCGAAAGCGCCACGCAATGCATGCAATAAAGGGCGGGGCTTCGGCTTCGCCCTTTATTGGCGCTTAATGCACCACCATGAAATGGCGATTATTTAGACGAATGCCTAAATTATAATCACCTCTATTCTCAAAGCTTCTCCATTGCCTGCCAGGCTGGTCTCCAGTCCCCACCCTTGGGATGGAGACCAAAATTTTTGCTCATCAATAAATGCCGTCTTTTCAAACATATAGACCGGCCATCCCGACAAAAAACTCGCCCTTTGTGAAACTGGCATGACACTTGCATTTCAATAGGCAGAAGCAGGGAAGAGCATATTGATGGTGGCTGCCCCTACTGTGTTGGTTCAATACCCATCATAAAAGAGACTAGGCGATGACAAAGTATAAGCTCGAGTACATTTGGCTAGACGGTTACACTCCGACACCGAACCTGCGTGGCAAGACACAGGTCAAGGAATTCGATGCGTTCCCGACGCTCGAGCAACTGCCGCTCTGGGGCTTCGACGGTTCGTCGACGATGCAGGCTGAAGGCCGCAGCTCCGATTGCGTACTGAAGCCAGTCGCCATCTATCCTGATCCGGCCCGCACGAACGGCGTGCTTGTGATGTGCGAAGTCATGATGCCGGATGGCGTCACGCCGCATGTATCGAACAGCCGCGCAACCGTTCTCGAAGACGATGATGCATGGTTCGGCTTCGAACAGGAATATTTCCTTTATCAGAATGGCCGTCCGCTCGGCTTCCCTGAGCACGGTTTCCCTGCCCCGCAGGGTCCATATTATTGCGGTGTAGGCTCCAGCAATGTCGGCCCGGTTGCCCGCAAGATCGTTGAAGAACATCTCGACCTGTGCCTCGCCGCCGGCATCAACCACGAAGGCATCAACGCCGAAGTGGCCAAGGGCCAGTGGGAATTCCAGATTTTCGGCAAGGGTTCGAAGAACGCCGCCGACCAGATCTGGATGGCGCGCTACCTGCTGCTTCGCCTTTGCGAACAGTATGAAATCGACATCGAATTCCATTGCAAGCCGCTGGGCGACACCGACTGGAACGGCTCGGGCATGCATTGCAACTTCTCGACCAAGTTCATGCGCGAAGTGGGCGGCAAGGACTATTTCGAAGCGCTGATGGCGCAGTTCGACAAAAACCTGCAGGACCACATCGACGTCTACGGCCCAGACAACCATCTGCGTCTGACCGGTAAGCACGAAACGGCTCCGCTGGACAAGTTCTCCTACGGCGTTGCAGACCGTGGCGCTTCGATCCGCGTTCCGCATTCCTTCGTCAAGAACGGCTATAAGGGCTATCTTGAAGATCGCCGCCCGAACTCGCAGGGTTGCCCATACCAGATCGCCTCCCAGGTGCTGAAGACCATTTCCGAAGTTCCGACCTCGGAAGATGAAGCTCTTGCCGCTTAATTAGGCAGATAGAGAGACCAAACGAAAATGGCCGGGGTGCAAGCTCCGGCCATTTTTGTGCATGTAAGCGGCTTCTGGTGCGGATCACAACGGCATCAGGGCTGTGCCGATAGGAACAAGCGCCAAGGCCAAGGCCAGCACCAGAAGGGTTGTCGCAAGAATAGCCGCGCAATGGGCCAGCAATATCTGTGTTGCGGAAACTGCATCCGCATCATCGTTCTGTCGCTTCATCACAGGTCTGCCCCCGGCAAAGTCTCCAGAAGCGGGCGAGCGAAATGCAGAACCTCAAACGCGATGCCTTGCGCGGTCGGTGCTGGCAGTTCCGACGAAACCAGTACACGGGTGAGTTTCCAGTTGAGCGGGTCCAAACCGACGGTAGCGGCCACAGTCGTTGCCTTCCCGGCCAACAGACGATTGCGCTCGATCTCCGCGGCGATCAACTCGGTCAGTTCACTGTCGACCGGCACCGCTATTTCTTCCTTATGGAGGAAGCGCGCTTCCCGCGCAGCACCTTTGCGGGCATCAAGTGCGAAGGCCGTCGCAATATCCGCACGGCCAAAGCTGTCCGTCACCGTCTTGTAAGCGCCCGAGACAAGGAAATCGCGAAAACCCGCATCGTCCTGCCACAGATAGAGCGACGAATAGTGATTGGCCGTCGCGCCGAGTGCTCCACTTTCGCGGAGGAGAAAAGCCTTGAAAAGCAGCCTCGGCGTGGAATCCCATAGTTTCCCGCGCTCGCGCGCCCGTTCCCGGATCAGATTGATATCGTAGTTCGATGGCAACCGATGGCCGTAATTGGCAATAATCATGACCCATGTCCTTGCATATCGTACATCTCGCAAAGAAAGGTAGCCATCGACGGAACATTTGAATAGAATATCATTGGATGTTTCAATGATAACAGATTGATATGGTATATCCATGAAGGGACTGGTTATCGAGGCAGCCCGCGCCTTCGTTCTGACCGCCGAACTTCGCAGCTTCACCCGCGCGGCGGAGGCGCTTAACACAACGCAAGCCGCGGTGAGCCTGAAGATCAAGCGCCTCGAAGACGGCATCGGGCGCAAGCTATTGGAGCGCACGCCAAGGCTGGTTCGCCTGTCCGCCGATGGCGACGCCTTCTTGCCGCGTGCCCGCGCACTGGTGGCAGCGCATGAGGAGGCCATCGCCTGTTTCGACCTAGATCCTCGTCATCTGGTCGTCGGCATCAGTCACCATATCGTTGGTGCAGAACTGCCCTTGCTGCTGAAGCGTCTGGGCAATGCCGAGCCCGGCCTTGTGCTGGAGATGCGGATAGCCACCTCAAGAGATACGCTGGCAGATTTTGAGCGCGGTCTTCTCGACGCAGCCATTGTCCTGCGCCATGACAACATCCGTCGCGATGGCGAGAAAATACTGGAAGAAACCTTCGGATGGATGGCGACGCCCGATTTTGAATATCGCAAAGGTGAGCCCTTGCGTCTGGCAACACAGGCTGCGCCTTGCAATGTGCGCAGCATGGCTACCGATGCGCTGGATGCGGCACATATTCCGTGGACGGAAGCCTTCGTTGGCGGCGGCGTCATGACGGTCGGCGCAGCCGCTTCCGCCGGGCTGGCCGTCGCGGCGTTGGGGCGCCGGGTTGCACCAGCGGGAACCATCGATATCGGGCCGCAGGCGGGCCTGCCTCCGCTGCCGTCGCGTGATGTTCTGCTCTACACCAGTGTTCACGACCAGCAGGCAAAAGCTGCCTTGCGCGCGCTCAGCGTTGCAATCCGCGCATCGGCAAACAAGGCCATAGGTGCTTGAACAAAACCCTGCCCGGCTGTCGACCGGGCGGGGCGTTTTGCGATCCATATCAACGCAGGTGATGCACTGCTTGCAATTCATAGACCGGCGTATCGATGCCCTCCATGCGGGCTTTCAGTTGCAGCGACAGATATTGCGAATAATGCCGCGACTGGTGCAGGTTGCCGCCATGGAACCACAGCGCCTCCTGCTGCGTCGGCTTCCACATATTGCGCTGTTCGCCCTCCCATGGACCCGGGTCCTTGGGCGTCTCCGAACCCAGACCCCAGACCTTGCCGACCTTGTCCGCCGTCCCCTGATCGATGATATCAGCAACCCAACCATTCATCGAACCGTAGCCCGTGGCATAGACGATCAGATCGGCAGGCAGCTCGGCCCCATTGGCAAGCCGGACCGAATTTTCGGTGATCTCGTCGATCTGCCCCGAGGCAAGCTTGATCTTGCCGTCGATGATGAGCTGCGAAGCGCCGATATCGATATAATAGCCGGAGCCGCGCCGCAGATATTTGAGGAACAGGCCCGAACCGTCCGAGCCGAAATCCAGCTGGAAGCCGGCCTTTTCAAGCGCGGCATAGAAATCGGCATCGATCTCGCGGATCTTGTCATAGATGGGCTTCTGGAACTCGTGCATGATGCGATAAGGCAGCGACGCGAAGATCAGATCGGCCTTGGCGGTGGTGACGCCGTTTTGCAAAGCCTCTTCCGAGTAAAGCGCGCCAAGCCCGTGCTTCATCAGCGGTTCGGAGCGAACAATATGGGTCGATGAACGCTGCACCATGGTCACATCCACGCCCGCTTCGCACAGTGCTGCGCAAATATCATGCGCCGAATTGTTCGACCCGATGACAACGACCTTCTTGCCCTTGTAACCGTCCGGCCCCGGATGGCGGGACGAATGCTGCTGCTCGCCCTTGAAGCGTTCCTGTCCTTTGATGCTCGGAATATTCGCCTTGCCCGACATGCCGGTCGCGAAGACCAGTTGCTTTGGACGCAGAATGACTTCCTCGCCGTCCCGATCCACGACGACAGACCATTCCTTCTTGTCCTCGTTCCATTGCGCAGACTTCACTGTGGAGCGCGTCCAGTAATTCAGCTCCATCACCTTGGTGTAGAATTCCAGCCAGTCGCCAATCTTGTCCTTCGGTGCAAAGACCGGCCAGTTTTTCGGGAAGTCGATATAGGGCAGATGATCGTACCAGACCGGATCATGCAGGCAGAGCGACTTGTAGCGTTTGCGCCATGAATCGCCGGGGCGCTCATTGCGCTCGACGATGATCGTTGGCACGCCAAGCTGGCGCAGGCGTGCGCCGAGCGCAATACCGCCCTGCCCGCCGCCGATCACCAGCACATAGGGCTGCTTGTCATAGCCGAGCGTGCGGGCTTCCTCCTCGCGTTCTTCCTTCCAAGTCCTGGCGCCAAGATCCTGACCGTGCTTCGCGCCTAACGGGCGGGTAAAGCCGGACTTTTCCTCGTGACCCTTCAGCTCCGACATGACGGTGAGAAGTGTCCATATCTTGCCACCCTTCAGGCGAATGAGACCGTAACCACGCGCAACTTCGGTTTCAAAAGATATCCAGCTTTCGGTGACGCCATCGGTCTCCGTCGCTGTCTCCCCTGCTGCGACGAGCCATTTTGTCGGCTTCACAAGCTGCAATTGCAATTGCAGCATATCGCGCACCTGATCATGACCCTCCACAGTCTTTATGTTCCAGGTGAAGGCGACCAGATCGCGCCAGTAGCAATCATCGGCAAACATCGAAACCGCTTCATCGATCCGGCCCGCTTCAAGTGCTGCGCCGAACTTGTCGAGAAAGGCCTGCACGCGGACATTTGGTGTTTTCTCAAGCATTGCAATTTCCTCCCATAGATGTTGACGCCGGGCTCTCCCAAGCCCGGCAGTGAAATGTGTTACCTTTTGAGATCAATCAGAATTTTGAGCTGCGTACCCGCCGGGTCGAGCAAGCGGTCGAAACCTTCGGCAACAGCGTCCTCCAACGCGATTGTCTTGGTAACGATCTTTTTCGCCGGGATTTGGCCGCTCGCAATCAGCCTTGCGACACGCGGCCAGTAATGGGTGGGGTAGGCCCAGGAGCCGCGAATATCGATATCCTTGAACGTGACATCGAACCAGTTGAGCGGGTTTTCATGTGGGTGAAGGCCCGTCTGCACCACAACGCCCTGTTTGCGAACAGCATCGGTACAGTTCTTCAAGGCATGTTCATTGCCGACGCATTCGATGGCCACATCACAGCCGACATTGCCTTCGGTTTCCGCTCGGACCACATCGCCGACATTTTCCGATTTCGGATTGATGGTGCGAATATCACCCAGCTTTTCACGCGCGAGCTGCAAGCGGGTTTCGTTCAGATCGGACAGGAATATCTGCGACGCGCCCGCAGCCCGCGCAGCCATCGCCACCAGAATGCCGATGGGACCAGCGCCCGTGACAAGCACGCTGTTGCCAGCCGTCACGCCGCCACGGTCACAGGCATAAACCGCAACTGCCGTCGGCTCGATCAGCGCCGCCTCTTCATCGCTGAGGTCGTCGGGGATTGGCTGGACATTATAGCTGTTGAGCAAGGCCTGTTCGGCCATGCCGCCCGAATGCCATGACAAGCCAGCAAGCGCCAGACTGGTGCTCAAGTGATAAAGCCCGCGATCCGCAAAATAGTCGCCTGCCCGCGGCATAATTAATGGCTGCACCGACACGCGATCGCCAACTTTCACGTGGTGAACATCAGCCCCCACGGCCTTTACCACGCCGCCAAATTCATGGCCCAAAATCTGAGGACCACTCGCCTTGGTGAAGGGATGCGGTTCAGTCGGAATGAAAATCGGACCATAGGCATATTCGTGCAGATCGGTCCCGCAGATGCCGCAAAAGCGGTTTTCAATCAGGACCTGATCCGCGCCAAGATCAACCGGCACCGGCACGTCTTCAACGCGCAGATCCTTGGCAGCATAAAAGCGCAACGCACGCATATATTTCTCCTCCATTTGCGTCAAAGGAGGAAATAGCAAGCCGCGTGCCAGTTGCGGCTTAAGATCTAAATCATTGTTTCTTCGTTATTTTATTTTGAGGAAAGAGTGCAGCCTGAACCGATGCAACAGGGTTTATGCAACAGCTGTTGCAACTGTTGCATCGTCAGTGTGTCTGCTTCAAACGACGATGGATCGTCGACCGATTAACGCCGAGTTTTCGCGCCAGCGCAGAAATATTGTTGCCGCATGCGTCAAGCTCGCGGCGCAAGGCTTGCTGGTCGGTACGACCATTTCCCATGGCTATTTCAGCCTGAAAATGTTCGGGCAGGCAATCGGTGGTGATTGTTGCATCTGTTGCAATTGCGGCTGCAACACGCAACGTATTGTCGAGTTCACGCAAATTTCCCGGCCAGCCATAGCCCGCCAGCGCTTTTCTCGCGGCGCGATCAAGCGTAATCGTCTCGCCCTCTTCTTCCCCGATACGGTGGAGAAGATGATCGACCAGATTGTCGAAATCCTGCCTCTGTCGCAGCGACGGCAGGGTCAGCGTCGCGGCATTGAGCCGATAGAGCAGATCTTCACGAAAACGCCCTTCGGCAGCGAGCGCGGCCAGATCGCGATGCGATGCCGACAAAAGCCGGAACTTGACCGGTTTCGGCTTCAGCGCACCGACAGGCTGGATTTCGCTTTCGGACAGAACCCGCAACAACCGGCTTTGCAGCGCAAGCGGCATGTCGCCGATCTCGTCCAGAAACAGCGTGCCACCATTGGCCGCCTCGATAAGTCCGGTCTTTCCCTTCTGCATCGCGCCAGTGAAAGCGCCGGGCACATACCCGAACAATTCGGATTCAATCAGTTGTTCCGGTATTGCCGCGCAATTGACCGCGATGAACGGGCCGGGTTTGGCGTTGCTGTCATGAATGGCGCGCGCCAGATATTCCTTGCCGCTGCCGGTTTCGCCCTTGATGAGAATGGGGATGTGCCGGTCCGCCAGCTTGGCCGCACGGGCCTGAAGCGCTTCCATGGCCGGGTCGCCGAAACTCAACTGGCGCAAGGCCGCTGGCAACCGCACGGATATGCTGGTCGCAGGTGCGCGGAAACTGCTGACAGGCGCAATGGCGCTTGCAAACAGCGCCAGACCATTGCGCGCCCGGAGCAAGCGCTCGCCATTGGGGCGTCCGCGCATCAGCGCCGGAAGCTGATCAATATCGATATCGAAGACGCTGGAAATGGGTTTCCCGATGAAGTCCTTCGTCGAGATCGCGCTCAAATTCATGCCACGCGCAACAGCGCCGAAACCGCCATGCGTCATGCCGGTGATCGTGCCGCTGCCATCAATTGTAATGGCGGCATCAGGATCGACATCGAGAAAATCCGGCAGGCGCGCCAGACGCAGAACCCAGTCCTCGCGGGCCCTGGTCATCAGATTGGCAAGCTCGATCCGCCGCGCCGTTGAAGCAACCAGATGCAGCGCCAGCTGCTGGCTGGCTTTCGCAGTCGGCGAGCGCAGTTGCGAAATATCGAGCACCGCCGACAGATCGCCAAACGTATCGAAAATGGGCGCTGCCGTGCAGGTCAAACCGATATGGCAGGCGTCGAAATGATCGTCCTGATGGATGATGACCGGCTTGCCCGAAACCATGCAGGCCCCGACGGCGCAGGTTCCCGCGCGATCTTCTGACCATTCCGATCCGAGATAGAGGCCCGCCTTGCGCAACTGATTGTCGAATGTGGGGTCGCCCATGAATTCGACTGTAACGCCGCGCGCATCCGACAGCAGCAGGACATAGCTTTGATCAGCGACTTGTCTGAACAGCGCTTCAAGACCGGTACGCCCGATGCGGATGAGTTCTTCCGACTGCTCGCGATGCTCCCGCAGCAATGTGTCGGGCACGATATAGGCTTCCTGCGTCTGGGCAGGGTTCAGCCGATAATCATTGAGGCAGCGCAGCCAGGATTGAATAACAGGGCGATCGCGATCCGAGGCCCCGCCCATGGCGACGCGCTCAATCTCCTTGATGTGCGACAGTGTCGACACCATGACCATCCTCCTCCATCTGAATGCTGGCACAAGACGGGAAGGCGTTCAAGCGAATAGAGTGTTGTCAGCTTTGGCTGACAAAGGCCGCATAATTATCAGCCAGCACTTTGCCCAATATGGCCGCGTAAGCGCTGTAATGATCCTCGCCTCTGGCGACACGCCCAAAGGTCGGCTCCGTGAAGGTCGATAGCGGCAAAAGCACCAGTGGTGTTGAAACCGGCGTCAGCTGTGCGCCCTGCCCGGCCCGCAAGGTGGTCAGCAGGCCGAACATTTCACCGGTAATGCTGGGTCGCGACAGAACCACCATCCGATATTGCCCAGACGTGTTGGTCACGAGATAGATATGCCCTGACAAATGCGGGACGGATATTGAGCCGTGCTGCGAGAAAGACGCATCGGTGCGCTCGCGCTCGCGAAACCGCAATCGCGTGCCCTCGTCATCCCAGACGATTTCCGTGCAATAGGCGAAGATCGCATCCGGGTCTCCGAAGGACGGGCGCAGGGTCAGGTAGGTTCCCTCCAGCCACGAAACGGCGGGCCGCGAATAGGCCCCCAGTTCCTCGGGCGCATGGCCGCTGCCATAGCCGTTTGCGACTGCGCGCTCGGCGGCATCCCCGGCTTTCGGCGCCAGTGCCCCGCCCGGCTCACGCAGGGCAACGCCCATTGCCTGTTCAAGCCGGATGATGGTGGCAAGCGTGAAAGGGCGATGCCCGGACAGCGCTTTTTCCAGCGTTGAAAGGCTGATCCGCGCATCATCCGCGAGTCGCTGGCGTGAAATACGTCGCCGCGCGATTTCCTCGCGAACCCGCGCCGCAACGCTACTGCTTTGATTTTCCGACAGATAAGGGTCCCCGAGGACCATGCGCCAATTTCCTATTTGCGTACTTTCTTTCACAATTCCACACATGTCCGCCAGCGGCAAGACGGTTTACGGCAAGATGCGGACGAAAGAGGTCAAAGCTGACGCTGGCGAGGAAACAGCGCCTTGCAGACAATCGCTCCAGTTACTCCATCAAGGAAGGGAGCCTGTCATGCACACCGCAATCACTGTTTCACATCAAAGGGATCGGCGAAATTTTCTCGTCCGCTTCTGTCAGCTTCTATGGTTCGGGAACGCTATCCTGCTCCCCGCGCTGGCCGTGATCTTCGCCCTGTTGCACCCCTTGCAGGCGCGCGCGGAAACCACCGCTTTCGTGACGCCGAATGAGGTGGAATCGGGCAGTCTGTTGATGCAGACCGAACAGGCCGGACAATATGTCGAAGCCCCGCGCCTTGCCACCGATGTGGACATCACCGTCAGTGGTCCGACGGCACGGGCACGTCTTACCCAGGCTTTCGAAAACCCCACCGATGGCTGGGTCGAAGCGCTCTATGTGTTTCCACTGCCCGAAGATAGCGCGGTTTACTCGTTGAAAATGATCATCGGCAATCGCGTCGTCGTGGCCGACATCAAGGAAAAACAGGCCGCACGCGCTATTTATGAGCAAGCCCGCAGCGAAGGCAAAAAGGCCGCATTGGTTGAGCAGCAGCGGCCCAACGTCTTCACAAATGCCGTTGCCAATATCGGCCCGCATGAAAAGGTCGTCGTGCAGATCGAATATCAGCAGGCCGCGCGTCTGGCCGATAACCGCTTTTCGCTGCGCGTGCCACTGGTCGTTGCGCCGCGCTACAATCCGCAGGACAAGGCCGCCATCGACCAGCGCGCAGAACTGAAGGACGGCTGGGGACAGTCAACCACCGGCACCGCGCAGACCACCGATAACGCAGCGATCCACACATCGCTGACCGGACCGGACAGCACGCGAACCAACCCGGTTACGCTTGCCATCAAGCTGGATGCCGGGTTCCCCGTTGATGATCTGAAGAGCCTCTATCACCCCGTCAAGATCGACCGGCTGAATGGCGAAACACGCCAGATCACACTGCAAGGCGACGCCATTGCCGACCGCGACTTCGTGCTCGGATGGGGCGCTGCGGCAAGCGCCACGCCAACGGTCGGTCTGTTTCGCGAGCAGGTCGGCAAGGACGACTATGTGCTTGCCTATGTCACGCCGCCGGTTCTGGCCGCGCCCAAAAAGACCGGCCGCGAGATCGTCTTCGTGATCGATAATTCGGGTTCAATGGGCGGCACCTCCATGGCGCAGGCGAAAGCCAGCCTCGACTATGCCCTGTCGCGACTGGAACCGAACGACCATTTCAATGTCATCCGCTTCGACGACACTTTGACCAAGTTCTTTCCGGACAGCGTTGCCGCAACCGGCGAAAATGTCGCCGCCGCGCGCAGTTTTGTCGGCCAGCTGGAAGCCTCTGGTGGCACGGAAATGCTGCCGCCGCTGCACGCCGCCCTCGATGACAGCCATCAGAGCAAGGGCCTGCGCCAGATCGTGTTCCTGACCGATGGCGAAGTGAGCAACGAACAGCAGCTCCTCGATACAATCGCCGCCCGGCGCGGACGCTCGCGCATCTTCATGGTCGGCATTGGTTCGGCGCCGAACAGCTATCTGATGAACCGCGCCGCCGAGCTTGGTCGTGGCAGCTTCACCCATATCGGTTCGACCGCGGAAGTCGACGAGCGCATGCGCGCCCTGTTCGACAAGCTGGAAAACCCCGCCGTCACCGATATCCGGGCTACTTTTTCCGAAAAGAATGTCAGTCTAACGCCAACATTGCTGCCCGACCTTTATCGCGGCGAGCCGCTTGTCATCGCTGCCCGCATGGGCAAGGCGACCGGCGAAGTGACCATCAACGGTATGGTTGGCGACCGTCCGTGGGCTGTGACACTGCCGCTCGATCAGGCCAGCAGCGCGGAAGGCATTTCCAAAATCTGGGCTCGCCGCAAGATTGACGATGCAGAGGTTGAAGCTACGCTCGGTTCGATCAGCCAGGACACTGCTGACGCCCGCATCCTGCGGCTGGCGCTCGATCATCATCTGGTGACGCGCCTGACCAGTCTCGTTGCTGTGGATGTAACCCCGTCTCGCGCTGCCAATATACCGCTGACCCAGGCCGATATTCCGCTGCATCTGCCTGCTGGCTGGGACTACCGCACCTTGCTCGGTATCGGCGCAAGCCGTGATGCAAATGCCGGACAGTCAACCGGGAACGAAACCGCCGAATGGAGCGGCGTCAATCATCAAGCCAAGCCTCAGGCCGCTCCGTCGCCGGTGTCTCCGAGCCTTCCACTGCCACAGACGGCAACACCCGCAACCCTTCTGATGCTTCAGGGATTGCTGGCTGTGCTGGTCGGTGCACTTATCTTCTGGTTCACGCGTCGTGAAAAGGCAGGCAGCCATGAGTAATCATCAGTCTATCCTCAACGGGGGCGCGCTTGCGCGCTCCCTCTCGACACTCCTCGCCTGCCTTCTGATTGCAGGCGGTCTGCTCCTCGCCGGTCAGGGCATATGGATCCACGCCAAGGCCTTTGCCGCGCAGATCCTGCTGGAACGTGCTTTTACACAGAGTGTCGCGACCGGCGTTCCGGTCAAGCCATGGAGCTGGGCCGACACCTGGCCGGTGGCACGGATCGAAGTTCCGCGACTGGAAACTTCCGCAATTGCTCTCAAGGGCGCAAGCGGTCAGGCACTAGCCTTCGGCCCGGGGCATCTCGACAACACACCCGAGGCTGGAGATCGGGGCACCGCAGTCTATGCCGCGCATCGCGATACCCATTTCGCCTTCCTGAAAAACATTGAGCCGAACGACCTGATCCGCATCACACGCCGTGACGGGAAGATCGTGACCTATCGCACAACACGTATGGCTATAGCCCGCTGGGACGAAGCGCCAATCGACCCGCAGGCGGCAGGAAAACATCTCGTATTGGCGACCTGTTACCCGTTCGACGCGATCACACCCGGACCGCTTCGCTATCTGGTCTATGCCGATCTTGTCACCGATCTGGCAGAAAGTGAATGAGCAGGCTCAGGCGGGGCCAAGCATGATGTTGGTCTCGCTTTTGCTGACGCCCTGAAGCGAACGGATCGTCGAGATCACTTCGTTGAGTTCCGAAATCGTCGCCACTTCCAGTTCGGCAATCACATCCCACATGCCATTGGTGTTGAAGAGGCCCGTCAGACCCGGCACACGCTTGATCGCGCTGATCGTCGACTTGAGCGATGAGCCTGACATCTCGATCAACATGAAAGCCCTGATCTGGTCCTTGCCGATATCGTCACGCACGCGGACCGTGAAGCCCTTGATGTCGCCATTGGCCACCATACGGTCGAGGCGCTTTTGGGCTGTCGCACGCGCCACCCCCAGAAGCTCGGCCAGTTGCGGCACTGATGCGCGGCCATTGATACGCAATTCCGTGATTAATCTCTTGTCGAGTTCGTCCATGTTCCCTCTTTCTTTTTAGTAAGCAATCCTACCTATATCGGCAGTAATTTATAAAAATAATCACTTTATGTTCTTTTTTGTCAATCTGATTGCAGATATTGATTTTCGCCAAGGGGATTGCCCAGGTGGTTTCCAGACGTCGAACGCGATGGAAACACACGGACAGCCCCGGCCAATCTCTGCTTGGACCGGTCACAAGGTCACGAAAACAAGCGCATACAAACGGCGATTTCACGGTCCCGATATCCGGGGCTTTTACTGGGGAACTGACCTACATGAATACCGCGAAATTTTTCTCGACAGCGCTTCTGGCGCTCGGCCTCAGCTTTTCCATGAACGCGGCCAAGGCCGACGATCTGGAAAAGATCCAGAAGGCTGGCAAGATGACCATTGCCCTGTCCGGCGTTTTCCCTCCTTTCAGCTTCGTGGATGAATCCAACAAGGTCGTCGGCTTCGACGTCGATGTCGGCTCTGAAATCGCACACCGCCTGAAGGTCGAGCCGGAAATCGTCACCACCGCATGGGACGGCATCATCGCCGGTCTGGTCACCGGACGCTACGACACCATCGTCGGTTCGATGGGTATCACCGAAGAACGCAAGAAGGCCATTGCCTTTGTCGGCCCTTACTACCGTTCGGGTCTGGCGCTGTTCGTCCGCAAGGATGACGCTGCCACCTCGCTCAAGGAATTTGAAGGCAAGACCATCGGCGTGACGCTTGGCGAAACCTCTGAAAAGTGGGTCCGCGAACAGGGTAAGTACGACGTGCGCACCTATAAGGGCCTGCCGGAAATGCTGCTCGACCTCGGTTCGGGCCGTATCGATGCGGTTGTCGCTGACGACGTGCCGGTTCTGGTTGCCATCTCCAAGAGCAACGCGCCGATCAAGCAGGTCAAGGATGACCAGCTGCCGCGCTACGACATCGGCATTGCCGTGCGCAAGAACAATCCGGAACTTGCCGCTGCCATGCAGAAAGCTCTGGACGACATGATGGCCGATGGCACCTACAAAACTATCTCCGAAAAGTGGATCGGCGCGGATATCCGCTAATCTCCCTCTCCAGAAGATGGGTTGTTACACACAACCCATCTTCGAATTTGATCCCCGAAAACTTCTTGGTCCTGCCTGCTTTTTGGACGCCGACAGGCAGTCCGATCAAGCGTCACGGTTCCACTGGCCATTCCGTGGACCACCTCCATGAGCCACCGATGGGGAAGAAAGGTTGAAGGATGGATATCGCACTTATCGAGCGGATTTTTCCCTTCATTGTTCAGTCTGCCTTGGTCACCGTTCAGCTGACGGTCGTATCGCTTTTGATCGGTCTGGTCGTTGCGACCGTTCTGGTCATAGCCCGTTTTTCGCGTTTCAAGCCGTTCCGCTGGTTCGCCACAGGCTATGTCAGCATCATGCGCGGCACGCCTCTGCTGGTGCAGCTTTTTCTGGTCTTCTTCGGCGGCCCGCAATTCGGTCTGGAATTCAGTCCGTTCATGGCCGGTGTGATCACCATGGGCTTCAACATCGGAGCCTATATGTCGGAAGGCATACGCGGCGCCATTCTGGCCGTGGACAAGGGCCAGAGCGAAGCTGCCCGCAGCATCGGCTTTGGACGTTTCAACACGATGCGGCTTTTCATTCTGCCGCAGGCAGCACCCTTGATGATCCGTTCGCTCGGCGTCAACACGATCATCCTGACCAAAAGCACTGCGCTTGTTTCGACAATCGGGGTGGTCGAGCTGACCTATTCGGCACAGCGTTTCGTAACGTCGACATACAAGCCCTTCGAAGTCTTCACGGTCGCCGGTATCGCCTACATCGTCATCATAGCCATCATTTCGATGATCGTTCGCGGCATTGAAACCTTCTTCAGCGCTGACAGGAGGGCCGAAGCATGAGCCTCGATTTCACGGTCGTTCCTTCCTATCTGGAGCTGCTCTTCATCGGCCTGCTCTGGACGGTGCTGATCACAATCCTTGCTGGCGTCATCAGCGTGGTGCTGGGCGTCGTCATCGCTCTGGTGACGCTGCATGCGCCGAAGATCGTCAGCCTGCCGGTGCGCGGCATCGTGTTCCTGTTCATGGGAACACCGCTGCTGCTCCAGCTCTATCTTCTCTATTACGGCCTGTCGCAGATCGGCATCATGGTACCGGCCTTCTGGACCGGCGTGTTCGGCCTTGGCATGCATTACGCCGCCTATAATGCCGATATTTTCCGGGCGTCCCTGCAAGCCGTGGATAATGGCCAGATGGAAGCGGCCCGTTCGCTGGGCTTCAGCCGGGGCATGTCGCTGCGCTATTTCATCATTCCGCAGGCGATCCTGACCGCGCTGCCGCAGGTGGGCAATAACAGCATCATCCTGCTCAAGGATACAGCCGTGCTGTCCGTCCTCGGCATCACGGAACTGGTTCTGAATGCGCAGCGCGCCATCAGCGAAACCTACCGTCCATTCGAATTCTATTTCGTCGCCGCCGTGCTCTATTACGCCGTCAATCTTCTGATGGAATGGGCATTGAGCAAAGCGGCCAAGAAAGCGGAAGCTATCCGATGAACACACAGACACCCATGATCGAATTGCGCCAGATCAGGAAATCCTATGGCGACCATGAAGTTCTCAAGGGCATCGACCTGACCGTTGCACGGGGCAAGATCGTATCCATCATCGGCCCCAGCGGGTCCGGGAAAAGCACGCTTCTGCGCTCGATCAACATGCTGGAAGAAACCTCGGGTGGCGAAATCTGGCTCGATGGCAATCAGGTCAACAAGCCGCTCAAGGGCCATGCCTTCGAAAAGCATATCAACCATATCCGTCAGGAAATGGGGATGGTTTTCCAGCAGTTTAACCTGTTCCCGCATCTGACCGTGCTGCAAAACATCATGATCGGGCCAATGCGGCTCAAGCATCTGCCGCGCGCCGAAGCGCTGGACCGCGCCAACGCCCTGCTGGCAAAGGTCGGGCTGGTCGACAAGGGCAATGCCTATCCGGCCCGCCTGTCGGGCGGCCAGAAGCAGCGCGTGGCGATTGCCCGCGCACTCGCCATGCAGCCCAAGGTCATGCTCTTCGACGAGGCCACATCGGCGCTCGATCCCGAGCTGGTTGAAGAAGTCAATCAGGTGATGAAGCAGCTCGCCAGCGAGCACATGACCATGCTGATCGTGACCCATGAAATGCGCTTTGCTGCTGAAGTGTCCGACCATGTGATGTTCATGGATGGCGGCGTGGTGGTCGAACAGGGATCGCCAGACCAGATGTTGTCCAATCCGAAAGAGGAACGGACCCGCGCTTTCCTGCGAAAGCATCTTTCGCACTAGAGCGCGTTTCGATCTGATTGGATCAGATCGGCGCTCTAATTCTTTGTTTTAACGCGCATCGTTCCCGAAAACCGTTTCACACTTTTCGGGATGCGCTCCATATTACGGAGACTACTCAATGACTGCGAATGTTTCAAACGGCGCGCAAAACGCCGTAACGACGGCGCATAACCAAATTGATGCGAAGCATGTCGAAGAGCTGGCTCTTCGCATGGTCAGCTGGCGCAGCGAAACCGGTACGCCCGGCGAAGCGGAATTCTCCGGCCGCTTTGTCGAATTACTCAAGGAAATTCCCTATTTCCAGCAGAACCCGGCAAATATCCGCACGGTTGCCAGCCATGGCGATCCGCTGACCCATAATGTGGTGGCGCTCGTTCGCGGCAAGGGCCGCGAAACATTGGCGCTTGCCGGTCACTTCGACACGGTCGCGACCGACAATTATCACGAGTTGAAATCGCTCTCCTGCGACAGCGTCAATCTGAAAGAGGCCCTGATCAAGGACCTTGGCAAGCGCTCACGCTCGCAGCAGGAAGAGCGCGCGCTGGAAGACCTCCTGAGCGGCGACTTCCTCCCCGGTCGTGGCCTGCTCGATATGAAGAGCGGTATTGCCGCCGGTATTGCCTGCCTTGAGCGCTTTGCCGCCGATCCCGACCGCAGTGGCAATCTGGTCCTGATCGTCACGCCCGACGAAGAACGCGAAAGCCGCGGCATGCGATCCATGCGCAATGCGCTGCCGGATGTAGCCCGAGACTTCGATCTCGATATTTCGGCTGCCATCAACCTCGACGTGACCTCCGATCAGGGCGACGGCAGCGAAGGTCGCGCCGTCTATGCCGGCACCATCGGCAAGCTTTTGCCTTTTGCACTCGTCATCGGTTGCAGCTCCCATGCCAGCTACCCCTATGAAGGCGTCAGCGCACAGGCCATGGCCGCAGGCATTCTCACCCGCTTTGAAGGCAATGCCGATCTTGCCGATCGCGACGAAAAAGACATTTCCCCACCGCCCATCTGCCTTGAGGCAAAAGACCTGCGTGACGGCTATGAAGTGACAACACCGGAACGCTTCTGGATCGCGCTCAACTGGCTCTATCACGGCATGACCGCCGAAGAGCTGTTCAAGCGCTTTCAGGACGAAGTGCGCACCGGCGCCGTCGATGCGGTTGCACGCTTCGCCGCACAGGCCGAAGCCTATGGCAAGCTGGTCGGCAAGCGTGCCGGAGCAACTCCGCCTGAACCGAAGCTGGTAACCTTCACCCAGCTGCGCGCCATGGCGGCAGACATTGCAGGCGACGACTTTGAACGCCTCTATGACGAACAGGAACAGCGCCTTTCCGGCATCGACAATCCACTGGCTGTCAGCCGCCAGTTGACCGAATGGCTGGTGGGCGTGGCCCATCTCGCCGGACCGGCGATTGTTGTCGGCTTTGCCGGGCTGCACTATCCCGCGAGCCATCTCGACAACACGAAAACCAACGACCGCCTGTTTCAGCAAGCCATTGATGAAACCATCAAGGTCTTTGCCGCCTTCCCCGATCAGAACCTTGTCTGGAAGCCACATTTCCAGGGCATTTCCGACATGAGCTTTCTCGGTCAGGCAACGCTTGGACAGGATATCGTGTCGCAAAACACGCCCGTGTCGCGCCTCGTTGATCATCCAGCCGCCAATGCGCTGCGTTTCCCTGTGGTCAATATCGGCCCGTGGGGTCGCGAATTCCACCAGAAGCTTGAGCGCGTCCACGCGCCCTACGCCTTCGAGGTTCTGCCGCAGATCGTTTCGATGATCGCTGAAAAATTCCTCACGGCGAAGACCGGAAACGGCGCCCGCTGATCGGGCGCTCGCGCCCTGAACAAAAAGGTTCATTTAAATGACCAATGAAAAGCTGAATATCGTCCCCTTCGTCAGCGTCGATCACATGATGAAGCTGGTTCTGACGGTGGGTGTGGAAACCTTCCTCAAGGAACTGGCCGTGGTTGTCGAAGAAGACTTCCGCCGCTGGGAACAGTTCGACAAGACGCCGCGCGTCGCCTCCCATTCCAAGGAAGGCGTGATCGAGCTGATGCCGACCAGCGATGGCACGCTCTATGGCTTCAAATATGTGAATGGCCATCCGAAGAACACCCGCGCGGGGCGTCAGACCGTGACCGCCTTTGGCGTTCTCTCCGATGTGGACAGCGGCTATCCGCTGCTCCTGACCGAAATGACCATTCTCACCGCCTTGCGCACCGCCGCCACCTCGGCGGTGGCCGCCAAGCATCTGGCGCGCCCGGATTCCAAAACGCTGACGATTATCGGCAATGGCGCGCAGAGCGAGTTTCAGGCGCTGGCCTTCAAGGCGCTGCTTGGCATCGACAATCTCCGCCTGTTCGATATCGACCGCTCGGCAAGCGAACGTTGCGCCGCCAATCTGGCCGACAAGGGCTTTGCGGTTACCATCTGCGGTTCGTCGCAGGAAGCTGTCGAGGGCGCAGACATCATCACGACCGTCACCGCCGACAAGCAATATGCCACGATTTTGAGCGACAACATGGTCGGCCCCGGCGTGCATATCAATGCCGTTGGCGGCGATTGCCCCGGCAAGACAGAGCTGAACAAGGATATTCTCCTGCGCTCGGATATTTTTGTCGAATACCCGCCGCAGACCCGTATCGAAGGCGAAATCCAGCAATTGCCGGAAGATTATCCGGTCAAGGAATTGTGGGAAGTGATCACCGGTAAACTGCCGGGCAGAACATCGGATCGCGCGATCACGCTGTTTGACAGCGTGGGTTTTGCCACCGAAGACTTTTCCGCCCTGCGCTATGTCCGCAGCAAGCTGGAAGAAACCGGTCTCTATGCTGAACTGGACATGCTTGCGGACCCCGATGAGCCGCGCGATCTCTACGGCATGCTGCTGAGATGCGAGCAGGCATTGGAAGCCGCATAAGACTTTGCCGGGATGCCCGTCATCCCGGCAAAAAGGATAGTTCGGCCCAACACGTGCTGTTGGGCCTGTTGTTGACGCTGCAATGTGATATCACCAACGGCAAGTAACCGTGCGCGTGTAGTTGGATATCCTTGATCGTCTGAACGATGCAGCAATTGGCCAGAAAAATATCTGCAGAAATCGGCTGGGGTATTCCAAGCTCGATCGTCCTGCATCTGTTGCTGGCCTTTGTTCTGCTCGTCCGCTTGCCGGAACTGCCGACGGCGCAGGAACAGAGCGTCAATGTAGAGCTTGTTCCGCCACCACCACCCGCCGAAGAAAAACCCAAGCAGGATCAGGACAAGCCCGCCCCTGCGCCACCGCAGGCGCAAGCCCAGAAGCTTGCCTTTGAGTCCGCTTCCAACGATCCGAAGGATGAGACGCCGGAGCAACCGGATGTCCCGCCCGCCGCACCAGAAACCAGCGAAAAGCCTGACGAGGTTCCGCCTGCAACTGCCGAGGCCGGGAACGAACAGCCGCAGGAAGACAAACAGGAAGCGGCTGAGCTGAGCGCTCAATCCTCCAATGCCGGTGATACGTCTGGAGGAGCAGCCCCAACTGTCGAGAACCCGCCCGTTCCGCAACCAAAGCCGGAACAGGAAAAGCCAGCCGCCAAGGCCATTTCGGAGCAAAAGGCTGAAAACTTCAAACAGGCACGCAGGCTTTACTCGAAGGATGCGCTGTCCGATCCGCGTGTAAAGCAAGCGCTCGGCAAGCTCTCGCCAACAGATCGCGTCATCCAGATTTGCAGCATTGAAGCGCTTGAACAGATCCGCCGTCAACAACCGGGCGCTTTCCCCGACATGCTGGCCCGCGCCGGAGGTTCCGTTTCCAACACCGGTCTGACGGTCAGCAACGGCGCGTTTCGCAGCCGCACCCAGTGGTATGGCGTGGACTTCAAATGTCAGATCGATGCCGAGGCGATGTCAATCCAGTCCTTCAGCTATGCCATTGGTCACGCCATTCCCGAAAGCGAATGGGGCACACGGCAACTGCCCAGAGACTAGAACATGAAGTGATGAGACAAGGCTTGCAGCATTTGCTACAGTTCTCCATGTAATGCCCCACGAAACTAACATTGAATGGAGACAGGCATGAAAGTCGTATTTGTAACGACCGCTGTCCTCGCTCTGTCGGTTACGGCTGCGATGGCAGACTGCACTTACCATAGTGCGCAATCTTCTACCAAAATGGAGAAGCCGCAAACAACGGCGAGCGCAGAAACTACGGCACCCACCCAGAAATAACTATACTCCCAATGGGAGGTATCGTGTGAAACGGTGCCTCCTGTTTGGGACACGGGAACCCCAGACGCAATCAAAACCGCAGGCTGATACCGGCCTTGCGGAGAAGCCAGTAGAACAGCGCTGTCGCGCCTACCCCCAGCAGTATCGCCCAGCCAAAACCGGACCCGTCACTCGTGAAGGGCAGTCCGGCGGTGTTCATTCCGAAAATCCCGGCAATCAGCGTACCCGGCAGCAGCAAGGCGCTCATCACCGCCATTACTTTGAGGCTGCGGTTTGAATCATCCGCCAGTTCTGCCGCGATCTCTTCCTGAAGCAACCGCGCACGATCATTGACCATGACGATTTCACGGTCGAGCCGCTCAAGCCGCATGGAAAGCCGCTTCAAAACCGCATGGCCCATATCGGGCAAGGTCCAGTCCAAACGGTCTTCTTCTTCGAACAGCGCCACCATACCGGCCACCGGACGGTGCAGCGAAACGGCCAGACGGCGCACTTCCTTGAGGTCCCGGCGCTCGTCGTTCAACCGCTCTGTCACCAGCCTGTCTTCCACGGAATCGAGCATTTTGCTCGCTTCGTTGAGCCTTTTCGCCGTGTTCTTGCAGAAACCTGTCACCACGGCCTCGAACAGTTCATAGGCCGTTGCCGGGCAGAACCCGCTTGCGAATGAATGGCGCACCCGGTCGATGGCTTCCAGCGGATGCCGCCTGCCGGTGACAAGAAGCCCGCTCGTTACTGCAAAATGCAGGCGACCGATGGTCGTGGACATGCGCTCCATGTCCTGATGCATATCGGCGATGACACCGTGGATCGTCCCGGCTTCATGGCTGAGCACCAGACTGTCGTCATGCCCCTCCAGTATCGCCCGCGCCGACGCTGGCAAGGCGCATCGTTCCGAAAGCCAACCCTGTGCGCGCTGATCGACCAGATCGACATGCAGCCAGACCCAGCCGTCATGCGCGGCCAGCGCGGCGGCCACCTCGTCAGCTTTCAGCTCAACCACCGGCTGGTCGGGGCGCTTGTGATAAGCGCCCACCAGGCCGGGACTATGTTCCGTGTTGGAACCGCGAATGATGTTCAATGTCGTATACCGATGCTCGGCGCAAATCGGCCTCGCACGTAATGTTCAATAGACTTCCGGCACATACATTTCGGACGGGGTCTGGTGACGCACATAATCATCATGACGCACGCGTTCCGGCAGATGAATGGCAGATTTCGGCACATCCTCATAAGGTATCTGCGTCAGAAGATGCGCAATGCAGTTGAGGCGCGCCTTCTTCTTGTCGACGGCTTCCACAACCCACCATGGCGCTTCCTCAATATGGGTGCGATGCAGCATCTCTTCCTTGGCCTTGGTGTAATCTTCCCAGTGCACGCGGCTTTCAAGGTCCATCGGAGAAAGCTTCCACTGCTTCAGCGGATCGTGGATACGCATGTTGAAGCGGAATTCCTGCTCCTCATCGGTGATCGAGAACCAGTATTTGATGAGAATGATCCCGGAACGCACCAGCATGCGTTCGAACTCGGGAACGGAGCGGAAAAACTCTTCCAGTTCGTCCTTGGTGCAGAAGCCCATGACCCGCTCGACACCGGCGCGATTATACCAGGAGCGGTCGAACAGAACCATTTCGCCAGCGGTCGGCAGATGCGGCACGTAGCGCTGGAAATACCACTGATTGCGCTCGCGTTCGGTCGGTGCAGGCAGCGCGACAACGCGGCAGACACGTGGATTGAGGCGTTGAGTCACGCGCTTGATCGCGCCGCCCTTGCCAGCAGAATCGCGGCCTTCGAACAGCACGACAACCTTGAGCTTCTTGTGCTGCACCCAGTCCTGAAGCTTGACCAGCTCATGCTGGAGGCGAAACAACTCGCGGAAATACAGGCGGCGCTCCAGCGTCTGCTCGGCAGGGCCGGACATGCCCTCGGCGACCATTGCGTCCAGACGCTCTTCCTCGATCTGCATTTCCAGCTCTTCATCGAAACTGTCGGCGATTTCCGCCTTGATACGGTCCAGATGGCTGTTCTCGAACATGTTCACACCATAAGCTGAAGATTATCCCCGAAGCCGTAGTGGCTCCGCGCAATTGCACGGAATACTAGAAGTCCCTCATGACGGTTTCGTGACGTAATTTCGTCGGTCGTATGCCTTCTTACTTTCCCCCAAGACTTTCTGTCGGCCCCTCATCACATGCCGACTGTCATCAAACTGAAATATCTATCAGCCATGGCAGGATATGTGTTTCGGTAAGGACAGAACCCAGATGAAGAATACATACGATCTTTTGGTTGTCGGTGCGGGCATTGTCGGCCTTTCCACCGCGCTTGCCGCAGCCCGAAAAGGCAAGAAGGTCGTTGTCGTCGAGCGCAATGCCAAGGCTGTTGGCGCATCGATCCGCAATTTTGGCTTCGTCACCATATCCGGCCAGAAGGCTGGCGATCACTGGGCACGGGCACGGCGCGCCCGCGATATCTGGGCCGAGATTGCCGACGATGCCGGTATCGAAATCGTCCATCGCGGACTGGTCATGCCTGCTTACCGCGAGGAAGCGGAAAGCGTGCTGGAAGCATTTCTGAAAACGCCGATGGGCGAAGACTGCCGCAGGCTGACGCCTGGCGAAGCGCTGGAACATGTCCCGTCGATCCGCGCGAAAGGAATGCGCGGTGCGCTCTTTAGCCCGCATGAACTGCGCGTCGAATCGCGCGATGCCATCCCGAAAATTGCCGCGTGGCTGGAACGCCGCCACGGCGTCACCTTCCACTGGAATACCGCCGTCAATGCCATTGAAGGCAACAAAATTGCCACCAGTCGCGGCGTCATCGAAGCGGAAGCCTGCATTGTGTGCCCCGGCGACGACTTTTCGAGTTTGTTTCCAGAACGCATCGCCGCCTATGATCTGCGCATCTGCACATTGCAGATGCTGCGCGTCATGCCAGCCCAAACCGCGCGTTTCGGCGCGGCCGTCATGTCTGACCTGAGCTTTGGCCGCTATGAGGGCTTTGCCGATCTGCCGGAAGCCAAGGCGCTCTGCGACCGTCTTGATGCCGAACTTGGCGAAATGCGCCGCGGTGGCATTCATCTGATCGCCGTGCAATCCGCCGGTGGTTCGCTGGTTGTGGGTGACAGCCATGTCTATGGCAATGCCCCGGAACCCTTTGCACAGGAACGCTTCGATACGCTGATCATGGAAGCTTTCGACCAGATATTCGATCTGCCGGGCCGCGAGGTCATCGGGCGCTGGTGCGGAACCTATGCCTCGGCCAGCGACCGCGTGGTCATGGTTGACGAGCCCGCCGACAATATCCGCCTCGTCATGGTCACAGGCGGCACTGGTGCTTCCACAGGCTTCGCGCTCGGTGAGCAGGTCGTCAATTCACTCTACGCATAGAAACGGAGCCGTCATGGGACATCTCAAAGCAGTCGTGTTCGATTGGGCAGGCACGGTCATCGACTTCGGTTCCTTCGCCCCGATGGGCGTGTTTGTGGAAGCATTCGCGCAATTCGGCATTGAGGTTTCGATTGCCGAGGCGCGTGAACCCATGGGCCGCCCGAAGTGGGACCACATCGAAGCCATGCTGGCGCAGCCGCGCATTCATGCCGCATGGAAAGCACATCACGGCCACGCACCGACACAGTCCGACATTCAGGCCGTCTATGATGTCTTCGTTCCGCTGAACGAAAAGGTTGTCGATCAATATGCCGATCTGGTGCCGGGTGCCGCAGAGACGGCCCGCGCATTACGCGAACGGGGTCTCAAGATCGGTTCCACGACCGGTTACACCCGCTCGATCATGGAGCGCGTCCTGCCGCTTGCCAAGGCGCAAGGGTATGAAACCGACAATCTGGTCTGCGCCGGAGATTTGCCGCACGGACGCCCAACTCCGATGAACATGTATCGGTGCTTTCTCGATCTCGACGTCTGGCCAGCGCAGGCTGTCGTCAAGGTTGACGATACCGGCGTCGGGATAGACGAAGGGCGGGAAGCCGGATGCTGGACCGTGGGCGTGTCGCTGAGCGGCAACGAAGCGGGCGTCACGCCGGACGAACTGGCCAAAATGAGCGAGGCCGAAAAAAACACGTTGCGCGAAAAGGCATCTGCCGTTCTCTCCCGGCACCGGCCAGACTACATCATCGATACGGTTGCCGATCTTCTTCCGGTCATAGAGGCAATCGAACAACGGCTCGCCAATGGAGAACGCCCCCATGCCGGTAGCGGTGCCTGAACGAAGCCCGCTACCGAATTAATTTGACGCAAACGTAAAAAAATATGCTTTCGTTGAAACCCGTTTGATTGCATTCTCCCGGGCATGCGAACCACCGGGATCGTTCAATGATTGCAAAACCTTCCTTCCGTTTCCTCCGCTCTGGACGAAGCGTCATATTCGGAACCACGGCTGCTTTTGCATTCTGCATGTCGGCAATGACATTTGTCGTTCCAGCCCATGCTGATTCCCGCAACGTGGTTGCGGTTGCGGTGATGAAAGTCGCGGCAAGCGATTATCAGCCTAAATTGACGCTGTCCGGTGCGATCGAAGCCCGTTCGCTGGTCAACACATCGTTCCGGCTCGGCGGGCAGGTTGTGGAGCGCAAAACAGAGATCGGCCAGCATGTCGACAAGGGCGAACTGATCGCCCGCATTGACGATGCCGAACAGCAGGCCAATCTGCGTGTCGCTCAAGCCTCGAAGGATGCGGCTGAAGCGCAACTCGTTCAGGCGGATGCCAATTTCAAACGCCAGAAGGCGCTGCTGGCTCAAGGTTTCACGACCCGCAGCACCTATGATCAGGCAAACCAGACCCTGCAAACTGCGCAAAGCACGCTGGCGAGCGCCGAGAGCCAGCTGAGCGACGCGCGCGATCAGCTGTCCTATACCGAACTGCGCGCCCCGGTTTCCGGTGTCGTGACAGCGCGCAACATCGAGGCGGGTCAGGTGATACAGGCCGCACAGACGGCATTTTCCATTGCTGAAGATGGCCCCCGCGATGCCGTCTTCGACGTGCAGGAAACGCTGGTGAACCATGCCAAGGACGGCATGGGCGTGACAATCGCGCTTCTGTCGGATGCCTCAGTGGTTGCCGAAGGTCAAATCCGCGAAATTTCTCCCGTCGTCGATGCGCAGACGGGCACGGTCAGGGTCAAGGTCGGCATCGCGCGCACCCCGCCACAGATGGCGCTGGGCGCGACTGTAACCGGCACCGTGCATATGGAGAACCGTCAGGTCATCGTCCTGCCATGGAGCGCCATGACCTCCGACGCCGGGCACGCCGCCGTGTGGCGTGTGGCTGGGGATACGAATGTCGCAACGCTGGTGCCGATCACCGTGCTTTCCTATGAAAAGGAACGGGTGATCGTTGATAGCGGTCTGAACGACGGCGAACTGATCGTCACGAAGGGCGCACAGATGCTGCGTTCGGGTGAGCCGACCGAAATCATGCAGACGCAGGAAGGGGCGGTTGCGCAATGACGCGAGATATCCGAAAGCCCGTTACCCTGCCGTTCATGCGCGTTGCCGTCCTGATGGCTACGATTGCGCTTGCTGCTTGCGGCAAGAGCGATGAGGGCGACGCCAAGGCTGAACCCGTCCGCCCGGTTCTCTACATGGTTGTCGAACCACGGCCCGCCACGCAGGCCGGTTTTGCCGGTACGATCGAGCCGCGCTATTCGACCGACCTCGCCTTCCGCGTGCTCGGGCGCATTATCAGCCGCCCGGTGCAGGTGGGCGATCTGGTGCAGAAGGGTGAAACCGTCGCGACGCTCGATCCGTCAACGCTCGATCTGGCGATCCAGTCGGCAAAGGCAGATCTCGCAAGCGCCGAGGCGCAATTTGCCAATGCCTCGGCCAGTGAGGAAAGGCAGCGCATTTTGCTGCAAGGCAACAATGTTTCCCAGGCCGATTACGATGCCGCGAGACAGGCGCGCGACAGCGCCAACGCCAATCTGGAAAAGGCCCGGGCCGGGCTGAAGAAGGCGCAGGACCAGCGCAGCTATGCCGTATTGCGCCCGGACTATGACGGGGTGATTTCGGCAACCAATGCCGAGGTCGGACAGGTCGTGTCCGCGGGTCAGGCCGTGATGACGGTGGCGCGCCCGGACATTCGCGAAGCCGTGGTCGATATTCCCGACAGCATGACCCAGTATTTTGCGCCCGGCGCTGCCTTCAATGTGCAGCTTCAGGCCGACCCGTCCGTGACCGGTGCAGGCACTGTGCGGGAAGTGGCTCCGCAGGCCGATGCGCAGACGCGCAGCCGCCGGGTGAGAATTGCGCTCGATAATCCGCCCGACGGTTTCCGCCTTGGCGCGACCATTCGGGCGGCTCTTGCAACGCCGGAAAAAAATCTGGTGCGCCTGCCGCTCCAGGCTTTGCGCGAGGATAGTGGCAAGACAAGCATCTGGATCATCGATCCCGACAAGCAGACCGTTTCGCTGCACGATGTTCAGGTCATCGAGCGGCAGGGTAGCAATTTCGTCGCCGGTGGCGTCGAAGTCGGAAGCTATGTGGCGATTGCCGGCGTACATGAGTTGAAAGAAGGACAGAAAGTCCGTCTGGACCAGAAAGGAACTGGCCTGTGAAAAAGGGATTCAATCTGTCCGACTGGGCTTTGAACCACAGATCGCTGGTCTGGTATTTCATGCTCGTATTTCTGGTCGCGGGCTTCGTATCCTATCTCGATCTCGGTCGCGAAGAAGACCCGGAGTTTACCGTCAAGACGATGGTGGTGCAGGCCAACTGGCCGGGCGCGTCGGTTGAAGAAACGCTCAATCAGGTGACCGACCGCATCGAGAAGAAGCTAGAAGAACTCGACACGCTGGATTATACGCGCAGCGTCACCACTGCGGGCCAGTCGGTCGTCTTCGTCTTCCTCAAGGATACGGTGCGTAAACGACAGGTCACCGACGCCTGGAACGAAGTCCGCCATATGCTGGACGACATCAAGCCGGACCTGCCGAGCGGCGTTTACGGGCCTTATTACAACGACAAGTTCGGCGATGTTTTCGGCAATATCTTCGCCTTCACCGCCGACGGCCTGTCGATGCGGCAGCTGCGCGACTATGCCGAAGACGTGCGCGCCAAGATTTTGACGCTGCCCAATGCCGGCAAGGTCGAGCTGATCGGCGCGCAGGACGAAGCGATCTATCTCGAATTCTCGACGCGGCAGGTGGCGGCGCTCGGTCTCGACCAGCAAGCCGTGCTGCAAGCCTTGCAGGACCAGAACGCAATCACGCCCTCCGGCGTCGTACAGGCAGGACCGGAACGGATCAGTGTCCGCGTCAGCGGCCAGTTCAATTCCGAAGCCGATCTGCGCGCAGTCAATCTGCGCGTCAATGACCGGTTCTTCCGCCTTTCCGATGTCGCGACCATCACACGCGGTTATGTCGATCCGCCAACATCCATCTTCCGCGTCAATGGCGCGGATTCCATCGGCCTTGGCATCGGCATGAAGCCGAACGGCAATCTGCTCGAATTTGGTGCAGCGCTCGACAAGATGATGCAGCAGGTAACGGCGGAACTGCCGGTCGGCGTCAAGGTATTCAAGGTGGCTGACCAGCCGCATGTCGTGAAGGAAGCCGTTTCCGGCTTCACCAGCGCGCTGTTCGAAGCCGTGGTCATCGTGCTTGCGGTCAGTTTTGTAAGCCTTGGCTTGCGCGCCGGTTTCGTGGTGTCGCTCTCGATCCCGCTTGTGCTCGCAATCACCTTCCTGTCGATGTCGCTTCTGGATATTTCGCTCCAGCGTGTGTCGCTCGGCGCGCTCATTATCGCACTCGGCCTTCTGGTCGATGACGCCATGATTGCGGTCGAAATGATGGTGGCGCGACTGGAATTCGGTGATCCGATCAACAAGGCCGCAACTTACGTCTATTCGCATACGGCATTTCCGATGCTGACCGGCACGCTTGTGACCATTGCGGGCTTCATTCCAATCGGCCTCAATTCCAGTCAGGCTGGCGAATATACCTTCACGCTGTTTGTGGTGATCGCGGTCTCGCTGGTGGTTTCATGGATTGTCGCGGTTCTGTTTGCACCGCTGCTCGGCGTCACCTTCCTGCCGAAGAAAATGAAACCTCATGCGGAAAAGCGCAGTCGCTTCTTTGAAGCCTTTTCCAAGGCGCTGTTGCTGGCGATGCGCTATCGTTGGGTGACCATCGTCACCACGATCCTCCTGTTTGCGGTTTCTGTTTTCGGGATGCGCTTCATCGAACAGCAGTTCTTCCCGCAATCGGATCGTCCGGAACTGGTTCTCGACTGGACCTTGCCACAAAACAGCTCCATCGCCGAAACGCGGGCGCAGATGGAGCGTTTCGAACAAACGATGCTGAAGGATAATCCCGATATCGAGCATTGGAGCACCTATGTCGGGCAAAGCGCAATCCGCTTCATTCTTTCCTTCGACGTGCAGCCGAACAATCCCTATTTCGGCCAGATGGTCGTCGTCGCCAAGGATGTGGAAGCGCGTGACCGCTTGAAGGCCAAGTTCGATGAGGTCTTCCGCAAGGATTATGTCGGCACCGACGTCTATGTGAAATTTCTGGAGCTTGGACCGCCGGTCGGCCGCCCTGTGCAATACCGCATTTCCGGCCCCGATATTCAGAAACTGCGTGGCATAGCGCAGGATTTTGCCGGTATTCTCAGTGCCGACCAACGACTGGGCGTGGTGAACTATAACTGGAACGAACCCGGTCGCGTGATCCGCGTCGATGTCATGCAGGACAAGGCGCGCAAGCTTGGCATTTCTTCCAAGGATATTGCGACGACGTTGAACGGCGTCGTCGGCGGCATCACGATTACGCAGGTGAGGGATTCGATCTATCTGATCGATGTCATCGTGCGCGCGCAGAAGCACGAACGCGATTCCATCGACACATTGCAGAGCCTGCAAATTGCGACGGGCAACGGCACCTCAGTGCCGCTCGCATCCATCGCCAATTTCCGTTACGAACTGGAGCAGCCCGTCATCTATCGGCGGTCGCGCATCCCGACCATCACGGTAGCGGCAGGCATCATCGACAAAACGATGCCGGATACGATCGTGAAAGATCTGGGTCCTGCCATCAAGGCTTTCGCCGACAAGCTACCGGCTGGCTATTACATCCAGACAGCAGGTACGGTTGAGGAAAGCGGCAAGAGCCAGGGACCGATTGCAGCCGTTGTTCCGCTGATGCTGTTCGTGATGGCGACGGTGCTGATGCTGCAATTGCAGAGTTTCCAGCGTCTGTTCCTTGTCGTCGCGGTTGCGCCCCTCGGCCTGATCGGCGTGGTTGCAGCGCTTCTGCCGAGCGGTAAACCGCTTGGTTTCGTCGCTATTCTGGGCGTGCTGGCGCTGATTGGCATTCTGATCCGAAACTCGGTCATCCTGATCGTGCAGATTGAGGAGCACATCACCGAAGGCATGAAACCGTGGGATGCGGTGATGATTGCCAGCCAGCATCGTATGCGCCCCATTGCGCTGACGGCGGCGGCGGCAAGCCTTGCGCTTATCCCCATCGCGCGTGAAGTGTTTTGGGGGCCGATGGCCTATGCGATGATGGGCGGCATCATCGCCGGCACGGCAATCACCCTCCTGTTCCTGCCAGCGCTTTACGTGACCTGGTTCCGCATCAAGGAACCGGACGCGGAAGAGACTGCGGCGCCACAGCATTGATCTGCCAAACGAAATCACTCTGGAGCGGGGTTCGCTCCAGAGTGGAATGGCCCATCACAAAAATTTTACATCCGGGTCTTGAACGGGACAAAAACATACACATTTGAAGAAGGCAGCGCCGGGCCCCTCTGGTCATGGTATTCCGCTATGGCGATGTCGGGGCTGCTCCACTTGTTCAAATGGAGATGGTCCGGCGATGGATTCGCTTATTTCAGCCCTTTCGGGCGATTTTCTCGGCACACCTGTATATTTCTGGGCGGCATTCATCACGATCGTCGTGGGTTTGCTGGTTTTCGACCTTGGCATCCTGCATCGCGACGAACACGAAATCGGAGCCAAGGAGAGCCTGCTCCTCTACGGTTTCTATGTCCTGATCGCGTTGGCCTTCGGCGGCTGGGTCTGGTGGGAACGCGGCTCGCAGGCAGGCCTTGAATTCTACACCGGCTATCTGATCGAGCAGAGCCTTGCGATGGACAATATGTTCGTCATCGCAACGATCTTCGGCTTTCTCGCCATCCCCCGCCTTTACCAGCACCGCGTGCTTTTCTGGGGTATTCTGGGCGTCATCGCCTTCCGCGCGGTTCTCATCGGGCTGGGCGCGGCGCTCGTGCACGAGTTCAACTGGATATTGTTCCTGTTCGGCGCCTTCCTCGTCTTCACCGGCTTCAAGATGTTCCGCCATCAGGATGAAACGCCCGATATCGAGCAGAATGCGGTCTTCAAATTCCTGCGCAAGCGCTTCAATATTACAAGCGAAGTGCATGGCCGCAATTTCACCGTCAAGAAGCCCGATCCGAAAACCGGCAAGCTGGTCACCTGGCTGACGCCGCTTGCGGTCGCGCTGATCATGGTAGAAACCGTCGACCTGATCTTCGCCGTCGACTCTGTGCCCGCCGTCTTTGCCGTCACGCAGGATACGTTTATCGTCTACACATCGAACATCTTCGCCGTCCTTGGCCTGCGTGCGCTCTATTTCGCACTTGCCGCCGCCATGAACCGCTTCCGTTATCTTCAGGTATCGCTGGCGATCATTCTGGTGCTGATCGGTATCAAGATTTTCCTGGTGCCGCTGGGTGTCCACATCAACACGTTGCTGTCGCTGGTGGTAACGCTCGGTATTCTCGCAAGCGGTGTTCTCTACTCGCTCTACAAGACCCGTAACGAGCCGGATATGAGCGTCGAAGAACTGGCCGCGCAACAGCATAAGGAAAGCTGATCGCAAGCTCCCTTTCCTCAAGACAAAGCCCCCGGACTTCTTCAAGTCCGGGGGCTTTTCATTTCGGGCAGAGGATCAGGCTGCGATATAGTTTTTCAGGAAGGCGCGTGTGCGGTCCTGCTGCGGGTTGCGCAGCACCTCTGCGGGCGCACCTTCTTCAACCACAACGCCGCCATCCATGAAGACGATCCTGTCGGCAACCTCACCGGCAAAGCGCATTTCATGCGTGACGATCAGCATCGTCATGTGTTCAGCGGCAAGCTGCTTCATGACAGCATTCACTTCATCGACCAGTTCCGGATCGAGCGCCGAGGTCGCCTCGTCGAAAAGCATCACCTTCGGCTGCATGGCCAAGGCGCGGGCAATGGCGACGCGCTGCTTCTGGCCGCCGGACAGGCGCGACGGGTAGACGTCCACCTTGCTGGCGAGTCCTACCTTGTTGAGCAGTTCCAGCGCGAGTTCGCGGGCTGCCGATTTGGACATGCCCTTCAGCTTTGTCGGTCCCAGCGTGATGTTTTCGAGCACAGTGAGATGCGGGAACAAATTGAAGTGCTGAAACACCATGCCCATCTGCTGACGCACGGAGTTGATGTGCTTTTCAAAAGCCTGACCGCTGAGCGGCTGATTGACTTGCAGCCCATCCAGCCAGACCTCGCCACCATTCAGCGTCTCCAGATGATTGATGGAGCGCAGCAATGTGCTCTTGCCCGAACCGCTGGGGCCGATGATCGCAATGATCTGGCCGCGCGATACCGAAAGATCGATCCCTTTCAGGACCTCCAGCGCACCATAGGCTTTGCGGGCGCCCTTAACTTCAACCATAGGCTTCAAGGCGCTCATCGCGTAACCTCCACTTTTCTTTCGATATGCCGCAGACCCGCTTCCATGATGAGATTGACCACATAATAAAGTGCGGCGGCAGTCAGATAGAACTCAAACGGACTATAGGTTTCACTGATGGCGATCTGCGCACTGTGAACCAGTTCGGCAATGCCGATGATCGACACGAGCGACGTATCTTTCAACAGCACGATCATGTTGTTGCCGATGGGCGGGATGGTGTTGCGAATGGCTTGCGGGATGATGATATAGCGCAGCGCCTGTCCGCGGCTAAGCCCGATGGATCGCGCACCTTCCATCTGGCCGGGATCGACCGAGACGATACCCGCCCGGAACACATCCGCATTATAGACAGCGAAATGCAGGCTGAGGCCGAGAATGCCGGCAAACAGTGCTGGAATATCAATGCCGATCTGCACCAGGCCATAATAGATGAGATAGAGCTGCAAAAGCAGCGGCGTGCCCATGAAGAGCCACATGAAGAAGCGGACCGGATAGGCGAGCAGGGCCGGTGCGTAAAGCACAACCAGTGCAAACGCGATGCCGAGGATAAAGCTCAGCGCGCTGGATGCGACCGCAAGAACGAAAGTCCACCACAGTCCGGTCAAAAGCAGATCGGTATAGGGAGCGACGATACTGAAATCGAGAGCTGGCATAGCGTCCTCCCTCAGCGTGCAGCGAAGCGCTTGTCGAGCAGATCGACAATCGACGCCACCACATAGACGATGACCATGTAAATGACCGCAGCGACCGCGAAAATCTCGAACGGTTTGTAGGTCGAGCTGATGAAACGTTGCGCCGTATAGGTGAGTTCAACCACGGAAATGGTCGACACCAGCGCCGACCCCTTGACCAGAGCAACGGCATTCACACCGAGCGGGCGGATCATCAGGCGCGCTGCCTGCGGCAGAATGATGAGGCGCAGGGACTGTCCGCGTCCAAAGCCGATTGAACGGGCCGCTTCGTCCTGCCCCCGGTCAACACCTGCAATCGCACCGCGAATGGACTCGGCCATATAGGCGCCGATATTGAGTCCCAGACCGATCACACCAGCCGCATAAGGCTCCAGTTCCAGACCGATCTGCGGGCCACCGAAATACAGAACGAACAGCTGCACGAGACAGGGCGTTCCACGGAAGATGCTGACATAAGCGCCGGATAGAAAACGCAGAATAGTACTGTTTGAAAGGCGTCCGGCGACCAGAATGCCCGCAATGACGAATCCCAACACAAGAGCAAGCACGGAAATCTGCACGGTTACCCATGCCGCCTCCAGAAAAAACGGGAGGACGTGCCGCATTAACGCAAGATCCATAAAACTACTCCGGAAGATCGCATGTGCCGGCCCGGACAAACCGGGCCGGATTAAAAGCCGGCTTAGCGAATATCGCTACCGATCCACTGCATCGAGATTTTCTCGTAGCCGCCATCGGCGAGCATGTCGTCGAGCGCCTTCTGCATGGCAGCCTTGAGTTCCGGATTGTTCTTGCGAATGGCAATGCCGAGCGCCTCGCGACCGCCTTCAATATTCGGCGTATCGACGATACGAACCTTCTGGCCGGTTTCCTTGACGGCGATCTTCACCGGAATGCTGTCCATGATAAGCGCATCAATGCGACCTGCATCGAGATCGATCAGCATTTCCGGCAGACCTTTATAGGTGCGGACATTGAGGTCGCCCTGTGCCTTGGCCCACTTCTCGTGGGCATCGCCCATGGTCACGCCAACGGTCTTGCCATTGAGGTCTTCAAGCTTCTGGATGGAGGAGTCTTCCTTGACCACAACCGTGCGGCCCGCATGGTAGTAGGGGCCCACAAAGTCGACAGCCTTTTCGCGCTCCGGCGTGATGGTCATGGAGGCGACGACGGCGTCATATTTCTTCGCCAGAAGGCCCGCAATGATGCCGTCAAACGGCGTGGTCACGAGCTTGACCTTCACGCCCAGACGATTGGCGATTTCCGTTCCGATGGAAGCATCGAAGCCAACCACCTGGTTATCAGCATTGGTGAAGCTGAAGGGCGGATAGGCGCCGCTCATGGCGACACGCAACTCACCGGTTTCCTTCAGCTTTTCCAGCTCGTCAGCATGCGAGGGCACGGCTGAAAAAGCGGCTGCAATCGCAACGGCGCCCGCCGCAAACAGGGTCTTGAGCTTCATATTCATGGCTTTGTGTTTTCCTCTGGAATGGTCTTATTGTTAGGCTTATGGTTTGCCATCAACCTTCATCGGCAGAGCTTCGCACAGGCGTTGTTTTCAAGCATCCTGCAATATGACTGCGGACCCGACACATTGCCGGAATTGACCGGCATATTGTCGGCGAAGGAGATGCTTTTTCCGACGAAAAGACATCGTTGAGCGTGAACGTACTGCCCTGCCCCTCATCGACAGAACAAGCGCCACACCTTGAACCCCGAGCGCGAAAAAGGCCGCACTCCCACCCGATGATCCGGATGGGAATGCGACCTTGAAAATCAGCACTGATATCGAAGACTTTACTTCAACGCAGCCTCAAAACTGTCAGCGAGAACGCTGAGCAGATGATCGGCATTGGCGCGGTTGAACACCATGGACGGGCGCATCTTCAACACGTTGTCGTGCGGACCCTCGGTGCCCATCAGGATGCCGCGTTCGCGCGCGCCGTCATTGATCTTGCGGGCCAGTGCCGTTGCCGGGGCCTTGGTCTTGCGATCCGTGACAAGCTCGATACCGAGGAACAGTCCCTGACCGCGAACATCGCCGATAATATCGAAGCGCTGCTGCATCTTGCGGAAACCGTCGATGAGATAGTTGCCGACATTCAGCGCATTCTCGCGCAGCTTGTCCCGTTCGATCACATCGATGACTGCAAGACCAGCGGCACAGGAAACCGGATTGCCACCGAAGGTGTTGAAGTATTCCATGCCGTTGTTGAAGCTGTCTGCGACTTCACGCGTGGTCACGACAGCCGACATCGGATGGCCGTTGCCAATCGGCTTGCCCATGGTGACGATATCCGGCACGACGTCCTGCATTTCAAACGCCCACCAATGGCTGCCAACGCGGCCGAAACCGACCTGCACTTCGTCGGCAACGCAAAGTCCGCCTTCCGCGCGAACCATAGCGTAAACTTGCCTGAGGTAACCTTCCGGCAGGAACACCTGACCAGCGACACTCGGAATGGATTCCGCGAAGAAGAAAGCCGGCGCACGACCCTGCTTGCGCATAGTGTCGATCTGTTCGGCAATGCTTTCGGCAAAGCGCTTGCCATGCTCCTCCAGCGGCCAGTCTTCCGGGGCGTGATAGCTGTCTGGAATGACCGCTTCATAGACGTGATCCGGCCGTCCCTTGCCGCCCTTCCGCTTGTACTTGTAGGGGCTGAGATCAATCAGTTCCTGCGTGGTGCCATGATAGGCCCAGTCGAGAACGATGGCTTCCTTGCGACCCGTATGATTGCGCGCCATACGCAGCATCAGGCTGTTTGCTTCGCTGCCCGAGCAGGCAAAGGACGCGACCGTCAGCCCCTCCGGCAAGGTTGCCGTCAACCGTTCAGCATAGGCGACGATGTTGTCGTGCAGATAGCGCGTGTTGGTATTGAGCAGCGCCGCCTGACGGGCGATGGCTTCCACGACTTCCGGATGGGCATGGCCCAGATGGCAGACATTGTTGAAGCAATCGAGATAGGCGCGGCCATAATTGTCGATCAGCCACGTCCCGTCGCCGCGCACGAACTTGATCGGCTCCGAATAGGAAATCGACAGGTTCGGCAGCAGGATTTCCTTGCGCTTCGCGATGATCTCGGCGCGGGTTCGCCCATCCTGATGGAAGGTTTCCGGCGGAATGCCGGCCAGCGCCGCCACATCCGGGAAAATATCAGCCCATACGTCGAGATAGGCGGCTTCGCCAACGCCCAGAATTTCGGTTGCCGTCAGATTGATATCCGTCGTCATTTCGAAATGCAGATGCGGAGTCCATCCGCCATTCTCGTGAATATCGCCCATATGGCCGACAAGGTCGCCAGCCTGCAACTTCTGACCCGGCTTGAGACGGCCAAGCGCCTCATGCGCCATATGTCCCCACAAGGTTACGAAAGGCGGGCAGCCTTCCGGGCGATGCTCAAGCTTGACAAGACCGCCATAGCCGAGCGGCTCGCGTTCAATTTCGACACTGACGACGGTTGCGGCAAGCGGCGTATAAAGCGGCGTTCCGGCAGGCATGAACAGATCGACGCCCAGATGATGGATGCGGCGCTGCCCTTCGATGAAGCGCGATTCAAACGCCGTGTCGGTATAGACGGTGCGCTTTTCGCCCCAAGGTCCGATACCAAGCTGGACGTTGTTTTCGGCGCAGAAATTATCCCACCATTCCGTTGCTTGCCCGGCGCGCTGTTCAGCGGAAGCAACCGTCATGAAATGCGTTGCATCGCCATAAGGCACCAGAGCCTTGGTCATGGTTGCCGGTGCCGGGCGCACAATCGGAGCAAATGTTTTGCTGTTATCGGCAATCCATTTGCGGACCGCACCCGCGCCTTCAATGGCGTCGAAGCCGCAGGCCTTGCGCAGAATAGCAGCGGCAAAGCGCGGGTTCATCGCGTCCATCTTTTCCAGAAGACGCCAGGCCGGTGCCTCGCTGATCGCGAGATATGGATTGTCATCCGTCTTGTCGTGGCGCGAAGCCGAGAAAGTGACGCTGGTGACGAGACGCATGGCAATGAGATCGAACAACAGGTCGATTTCTTCCGCCTTGAGCGGGTATTTTTCATGGAAACCGGCGGCCAGCGCTGCCGCCGCGCCGATTGGGTCTTCCATATCGAGGATGGAATAGGCGCAGGCAATGGCGACTTCGGCAATCAGGACGGTGTGCACCGCATCGCCAAAATCGATCAGTCCGGCAATCTGTTCATGGTCGCTCTTGCTGACCAGCACATTCCAGTCATTGGCATCATTATGGATGACCTGCGCGCGCAAGCGCGACAATTTCGGCGCGACATAGTTTTCAAAACGCACGATGAAGCGCTCAAGCAGCGCACGCCTGTCGGCATCACGGACGAAATGCAGGCGGGTCCGCGCCCGGCCTGCATGGCGCAGATCCCAATCGAGTTCGCGCACGGCACCCGGATGGATAAAGCCCTGCAAGGCATGATCCAGTTCGCCAAGCGAGCGGCCCAGATTACGCATCAATGCAAATGTGCGCTTGACTTCGGCGAGCGGAACGCCCGGAAGCCAGCCCACCAGTCTCATGGCGTGGCGCTCGCCACCGGTAGCCACAGCCGATGCAAGCACATCGCCGGAAAGGCTCGGCTTCAACTGCGGAACGGCAAGCTTTGCATCCGCGTTGGAAAGATGGTGCAGAAGTGCGGTCTGGAATTCGCTTTCGACCTGCGGCTCGCTGGCATTGACGATCTTCAAAATCCAGTCAGCGTCCGTCCCGGTTTCCAGGCGAAAATTGCGATCTCGTTCGCTGTCGAGCGGCGATGCCGTTGCGGTGACGCCAAAGACTTCAATGGCTAGTTTCTCGGCATCGGCTGCGGAAAACTGCGGGTTCGGATGGGAGAGATCGGTCATAGACGGTGCGTTTCCAGTTTACATTTCTTATCAGAAGCTTGGCACGCAATGCGTTTTCGGGCATCAAGTATCCTGTCGGAAGAACCGGCACTTTGTCGGAATAGACCGGCATATGTCCGGTCACGCGTATAGGGTAACGATGCGGGAACTTGATGCGAAAGATCGCGAAATACTGGCAATTCTGTCCAAGGAAGCGCGCATCGCGCTGAAGACGCTGGCCGGTCGTATCGGCTTGTCCCGCAGCGCGACCAGCGAACGTGTCACGAATCTGGAACGCAGCGGCGTTATTCGCGGCTATCGCGCGGATATCGGCGAGATCGATACCAATTTCATCCGCGCCATTCTGCTCGTAAGCCTGAAACGCACGCCCGCTCTGGCGCTTCTCGACATTTTGGCGCAGCATGCCGAAGTCCGCCGCGTCTCGTCAGTCAGCGGACAGCTTGATCTGGTTGTCGAGCTGGAAGCGGCAACAATCGACGATCTGAACCGCGTGCGCGACCTCGTTGCCGCCCATGATATCGTCGACGACATCACCACCGCTTTCGTGCTGCGGCGCGATATCGACCGCGAAGTCCGATAGGCATAAATCGAGCGGCAGGCGGAAGCTCGCGCTTCGCCTGCCCATCATATTGCTTTAAGCTTTTGTTTTCACGAATGTCTTTGTCCCGAAACCCGTTTCCGCTTTCGGGAGACATGCTCTAGCTCTGATAAATATCAGCGCGTGTTTGCGGAACAGCCGAAATGCCACGTTTGCGCTTCGAGGCAAGTGTCTGGTTGATCTGAACCGTTCCGCGCTCAAATGCCAATGCGCATCCTGCGAGATACAATATCCAGAGGCGCGCCCGCGCATAACCGACCTCGGCAACGGCCTTGTCGAAATTGGCATGAAGCCGGTCCGCCCACATGCGGCAGGTGCGGCCGTAATGCTCGCGGAGATTTTCCACGTCATGCACCTCAAAGCCATGGCCTTCGAGATTCTCAACCGTCATGCCCAGATGGTCCAATTCACCGCCCGGGAAGATATATTTCACCAGCGCCAGATGTTCCGCACTCTTGCGGTTGAAGCTCTTCTTGTTCTTCTTCATCCGACGGGTAATGGCGTGGTGCATATAGAGACCGCCGGGCCGCAGCAAACGCCGCACCGACTTGAAATAAGTGTCGTAATTGGCAATGCCGACATGTTCGAACATGCCGATGGACGAGATCTTGTCGAACTCCTGATCAAGCTCGGTATAGGACTTGATGTGGATGGTGATCTTGTCTTCCAGCCCGGCAGACTTGATCCTTTGTCGGGCCAGCGCGGTCTGTGCTTCCGACAGCGAAACGCCGGTTCCAATCACGCCATAATTCTGCACGGCATGGATCAAAAGCGCGCCCCAACCGCAGCCGATATCCAGAAAACGGTCGCCCGGCTTCAGACGCAGCTTGCGGCAAATCAGATCCAGCTTGTCGTGCTGTGCCTGATCCAGACTGTTCTGCCAGTCGGTGAAATAGGCGCAGGTGTAAACCATGCGTTCATCGAGAAACAGCTGATAAAACTCGTTCGACACATCGTAGTGATGGGTGATCGCTTCCTTGTTCGAGCCGCTGACGAAGGGAGACTTTCCGTCGATATTTTCCTGGTCCTTCGCTTTGCCGGCAAAGAGCAGCGATGGAATGCCTTTCAGCAACTGCCATTTCGGCAGCGCCTTGATCCGGTCCTTGAGATGACCGTCGATCTTTGTTTCGGCGACATCGAAGATGGTTCCGTTTTCGATGTCGACCGCGCCGGAGGTCCAGAGGCTGATGAGCGTATCGTAATTCGGCTTCAGCACCACCTGACGCACGACCGACGGGTCCTTGATCGCCAGCGTTGGCCCGTCAAAGGCGCCGATCTGGGTGCCGTCCCACAGTTTGACATTCAACTGTGGTCGAATGGTTTCGACGATGGTCCGAATGGTACGCGCCGCACCGGTCTCTGCTGCCATGCAATGTCTCCCAATCTGGACATCGATTCGCTATGAAAAATTACCGTAATCTCTCCGATTGGAGAAAGCATCAGGAATACCGATCTGCTGCACAGCGCGATACAAGTTACCGTGAACGCACAGCTTTTCAGCGTATGGTTTGACCGCGATGAATATCCTGCGGTCGGATTTTGGCAAGTGCGGACACCAGAACACCGGTGATGACAGCCTTGACCACATCGCCCGGAATGAAGATGGCCAGGAGCTTGACCGCTTCAAGGAAAGGCTTTGCGAGGATCAGCGACATGCCGATTGCGCCGAACAGATAGAGCACCACGATACAGCCCAGCACTGCGCCGATAAAGGTCGACACGCCGAGATTGGCGATGGGTGCACGCTCGATGAAAAGGCCCGTGACGTAAACCGCCGGAATCCAGCCGAGCAGAAAGCCAACCGTCGGACCCGAGAACACGCCAAGACCACCGCGTCCAACCGCCAGAACCGGCAATCCGATCGCCACCAGCAGGATCACCAGCGCCACGGCGGCGACACCGCGTTTCGGCCCCAGAACGGCCCCGGCAAGCATCACGCCAAGATTTTGCGCAGTGATCGGCACGCCGAAGCCGAGCGTGACAGCCGGCAAAAATCCCAATGCGCAGATCAGCGCTGCAAACAGGGCCACATGGGCGACATTTCTTTCCATCCGGGAAGCCTTTATTTGAGAGTTCCGCCGCGAGCACGCAATGCTTCGGCAACATGATCGGCATCGTCAAGCGCGGCCAGTGACAGCGGCAGCACCAGTTGCCAGCCTGGGCGCCTGCGCGACCGGGCGCGCCATGCTTCAACAAGCTGTCCGGCCTTGGCAATCAGCACCGGCGAAAAGCGTATCACCAGCGGAATGGCCGTTTCAAGAATTTGCGTCGGCAGGCCCAGGCGACGCAAAGGCACGTTGAGAAACCGCAGCAGATGCACGAAATCTTCAAGCGGCGTGGTCATCGTCACCAGATTGGCCAAGGCGATCATCGTGACGACCCGCACCGTGATTTCCACCCCTTCAAGCGCGGTGTAGAAAGCCAGATGCCAGAGAAAAATCACCGCGGCAAACGGCAGAACCGGGCGCATGGCCTGCAAGCCAGCGCGAAAGAACACCCGCCCCGGAAGCGCGTAGAGCACAAGACAGAACACGAATGCGCCAAGCTGGAACCAGACCGACTGGACCATGAAAAGCGTCGTGGTCGCGATGCAAAGCGCTGCGACCTTGGCCGCCACCGGCCATTGGTGGGCGCGTGTTTTAACGGGAGAGGTGAGAGAGATCATCGCTCTTGCCCTGAAGGATCATTTCTTCAACATAGCGGGTCAGAACCGTTTGCGCATCCCCGGTTTCCCGGATCTGGCCCTGATCGATCCAGAACACTTCGTCATAACCGTGCAAATCTTCCGGATGGTGGGAAATGTGGAGAAGACGCGCCTCACCGGCATTCAGATAGCGCGACAACTGATGCCGCGTCGGAATATCGAGCCCGGCAAAAGGCTCGTCGAGAATGATCAGCGCCGGGCGCATGGCGACCACCGACATCATGCAGACGAGATGCTTCTGCCCTTGCGACAAAGACTGGATTGCGGCATCGGCCCAATGTTCCTTGCCGAAATCGCCCAGCACCTTTATCGCCATCGTCCGTGCATCGGCTTTGGTCGCGCCCTGCTGGCGCAGGCCGAAAGCGATTTCCTCGATGACAGTTGGAAAGATGATCTGGTGTTCGGGGTTTTGAAACAGGATCCCGACCGTTGAAAGCGCCGCCTTGCGGTCTTCGTACAGGTCCTGGCCCGCAATGCGGATCGCACCTTCTGAGGGTTTCAGCAGACCAGCCAGAAGCCGTGCCAGCGTGCTCTTGCCGGAGCCGTTTCTGCCGACAATGCCCATTCTGCGCGCCGTAGAATGGAGCGATACACCATGCAGGATTGGTCGCCCGGCGATGGCGTAACCAACGCCGTCGACAGCAATAAATGGTGCGAATGCGCCATTATCGGGCATGGTTCAACAATCCTATTTCGGGCCGTGTTTTTGCATTGCTGTAAAGCCTTGCAGGCTTTGACCAGAACCCGGCCAGGATTGCAACCATACAGACGCAACCAATCATCAGGAGCAATAACATGTTCATTCGTCAGACCGGTTTGTCGGTTCGTCCGTTTTTGCTGTTTCCCGACGACTAAAGATTGGTTAATGTTTACTTAATTACGCCGGTATCGCGGCGACCCAACGCAGTTAGCGTTGGATGGGGGAGAAAATGAAAAATGCGCAGCGGTTCAATGAAAAGGGATAGCGGGGCAAAAGCGGAATTGCCCGCCAGCACATCGACAAGAACGAATGGACAATTGAAGCGACCGATCTGGATCGACCGGCTTACGGCATCGGAACTGACGCTCTTTGCCTGTTCATGCGCTGTCGGCACGATTATAGTGCTCAGCCAGGTGCTCCAGTTCTGAGAGCCTGTTCCAAAAGTCGCCCTGTGTCGCTGCAACCTCATGAAAAAGGCGGGACTGAATAGTCCCGCCTTTTGTTTTATCAGGCTGCCAGCGAGGCGATATCGATCACGAAGCGATAGCGCACGTCGCTTTTCAGAACGCGCTCGTAAGCTTCGTTGATATCCTGAATATTGATCATCTCGATTTCCGAAACGATGTTGTGCTCGCCGCAGAAGTCCAGCATTTCCTGGGTTTCCTTGATCGAGCCGATCATCGAACCGGAAAGGCTCTTGCGGCCCGGGATAAGCGAGAAGGCATGGACCGGCACCATATGTTCCGGCGCGCCGACAACGACCATGCTTCCATTGACCTTGAGCAGGCCAAGATAGGCATTCCAGTCGATGGCGACGCCAACCGTGCAGATGATCAGATCAAAGCTGCCTGCAAGCTTCTCGAAGGTCGAGGCATCGCTGGTGGCGTAATATTCCTTCGCACCAAGCTTGAGGCCGTCATCCTTTTTCGACAGCGACTGGCTGAGTACCGTGACATGCGCGCCCATCGCATTGGCAAGCTTGACGCCCATATGGCCAAGCCCGCCCATGCCGACGATGGCGACGCGCTTGCCGGGACCGGCATTCCAGTGGCGGAGCGGCGAATAAAGTGTGATGCCGGCGCAAAGCAGCGGTGCCGAAGCATTAAGCGGCAGATTGTCCGGAATGGAAAGCACATAGCCTTCCTTGACGACGATCTGATCGGAATAGCCGCCCTGTGTGCGCGCCTTTCCTTCGGCGTCATCGCAGTTATAGGTCTGGATCAGGCCCGGCAGATATTGTTCGTTGTCGACGTCGCGCGTCGCACAGCCGACACAGGAATCCACGAAGCAGCCGACGCCAACCTTGTCGCCAACCTTGAACTTCGTCACCTTGTCGCCGACAGCCGTGACGATGCCCGCAATTTCATGACCGGGAACGATTGGATAAACGGCATTTTTCCATTCATTGCGAACCGTGTGAATGTCAGAATGGCAAACACCGCAATACTGGATCGAGATGACCACATCATCGGCATTGGGTTCGCGGCGTTCAAATGTGAACGGCACCAGCGGCTGATCCGCGTCGGTGGCGGCATAACCTCTTGCAATAGCCATAATAAACTCCGTTTTTCAGGGGAAAATTGGGGGAGGATGAGATGATCGACTATGCTCCGAACCGGGAAAACAGGGTAGACCGATCCTGCAAGCTTCTTGCACAATCCTGCAAATCTGATGTGCTCGACCAACCCTGTCCCTTGGTTTCGATTTCCGAAAAGGATAAATAAGGACCGTGTCGGATCGTTGACAAAGCAAGGTGCCCATGAACTTACCCGTTGATGCATATAGGGAACTGGCGTCGCTTGCCGAGCGCTTCATCGAGACCGATGGCGAGCGCAAAACCGCGATTGACGGCCTGTCGATAAGCAGACGTTCAACGCCGAGTGTGCCCTGCCATGGCAGCTATCGCCCGTGTCTGGCCATGGTTCTTCAGGGCGCGAAATCCCTGCGCCTCGGCTCGGCCACAATCAACTATGCAACGGGAGAATATCTCGTCACTTCGCTCGACCTGCCGGTGACCTGGCGGGTGGTCGAGGCAAGCGCCGAAGCACCGCATCTTTGCCTGTCGCTCGCCATCGACAGTGAAAAGCTGGTTGATCTTCTCGGGCGCAGCGACATTCGCCGCGGCATTGCGCCGTCGGAAAACCAGTGGGGCATCAGTGTCAACGCTGCGCCTGCCGGGCTTGTCGATGCGGTGATCAGACTTTTGCGCCTCCTCGACAACCCGGAGGATATTCCCGTGATGGCACCGCTGATCGAACAGGAAATTCTCTATCGTCTGCTGACAGGTCCAAGCGGCGACCGTCTGATCAATATCGCCACCGTGGACAGTCAGGCCAACCGGATCGCGCGCGCCATCGGATGGCTGCGCCAGCATTTTGCGCTGCCCTTGCGCATCGAACAGCTGGCCGAGCATGTGAATATGAGCCCGTCGTCGTTTCACCACCATTTCAAGTCGATCACGGCCATGACGCCGATCCAGTATCAAAAGCAGTTGCGTCTGAGTGAGGCGCGCCGACTGATGCTGGTCGAAAGACTGGATGCTGGCACGGCTGGCCACCGCGTGGGCTATCAAAGCCCTTCGCAATTCAGCCGTGAATACAGCCGCCTTTATGGCAATCCACCGGTTCGCGATATCGAGGCCGCCTAAAAACATTACAAAATTTGTTTAAACGTCTTCGCCATCGGCAGGCTTTGCTTGCTGTTGCTGTCGTATTCCCTATCTATAACCGGGGCGGGTCGACGCATGCATGATGGTGAAGATGATGAATACAAACGTCCAGGGCTTCTCAAATCCGGAGCGAAGCTTTTCCGTTCCGGCCAATGAAGTCGAACGGCTCGAAAGCGTTCGCAGCCTTGTCTCCCTTTCGAGCATCGGCTTGCCTGAACTCGACACGTTGGTCGATCTCGTCAAGGACGCATTTGGCGCGAGCACATCCGCCCTGAATATCGTCGATCAGGACTGGCAACGCGTCGCGGCCAATGCCGGGCAGCAAGTCAGCAGTTGTCCGCGCGAGATGACCGCATGCACATTCGTGGTTGAAAGCGGCAAGAGCTTTGTGGTCGAAGATATGGTTGAAGACCGCTTCTTCTGCACCATGCCCTATGTCACCGGAGAACCGCTTTTCCGGTTCTATGCCGGTGCGCCGGTTTCGGTCGATGCGGGCCTGACAGTTGGCTCGCTTTGCATTCTCGACAACAAACCCCGGCATATTTCCCAGAGCGATCTGGCCAAGCTTGAAGACTTTGCACGCGTCGCGAGCGGCCTTCTGCGCCTGCAAAAGACCAACAAGTTTCTCAACGACGATTCCGTCGCCCTCAAGCGGCTGGCGCTGACCGACCGGCTGACCAAGCTCTACAATCGCGGCGCGCTTTACGAGCTGGCAATCCCGATGATCGAGGATGCGCTGAAGAACGGCAGATCGGTTGGAGCGCTGTTGATCGATCTCGACCGCTTCAAGGCCGTGAACGACACGCATGGACATATTATGGGCGACGCACTGCTGATCGAGGCCGCGCGGCGTCTGCGTTCTGCCCTTGGGACCGACGATCTGCCGGTACGGGTCGGCGGCGATGAATTTGCAGTTGTTCTGCCCAATGCAACCGGCCAAAACGAAATTGAAGCCGTCGCGGCAAAGATCGTGGCAACCTTCCGCGAGCCCTTCATCATTAACGGCATTGTTCTGGATGTCTCCGCCAGTATCGGCGCTGTTGTCGCGCCACGCGACGGCCTCACGCCGCAGGATCTGGCGCGCAATGCCGACATCGCGCTCTATGAAGCTAAAGGCAAGGGACGTAATTGTTACAGCGTCTTTGGCGCAGCAAACTGATCTGAGCCCTCTATCCAAAACACCGCAACCGATCAGAACTGATCGGCTGCGGTGTTTTCATTTCAGGTTTTTCAGTCGAAAAACTGGTTCCGCGGCCGCGGCAGTCCAAGATGATCGCGCAGGGTAGAACCCTCATAGTCGCTGCGGAAAATATTGCGCCGCTGCAATTCCGGCACCAGCTTTTCCACCACATCGTCCAGCCCTTGCGGCACGAATGGAAACACCACCGTAAAGCCGTCACAACCGGCCTCGTCCAGCCATTGCTGCATCTCGTCGGCGACACTTTCCGGCGTTCCCACGAAGGCCAGACCCGAATAGCCGCCATAACGCTGGGCAAGTTGGCGAACCGTCAGGTTTTCTTCGCGTGCTAGCTTCAACACCTGTTCCTGGCTCGACTTGCTGGCATTGGTGTCAGGAAGTTCCGGCAGATAGGAATCCGGATCGAGACCGGATACATCGTGCCCGATGGCAATCGACAGCGACGCAATGGCGCTATCGTAATGCACCAGACTATCAAGCTTTGCGCGTTTTTCCTTTGCATCGGCAATCGTCTCACCAATGACGATAAAGGCGGCGGGCAATATTTTGAGGTGGTCAGGATTTCGCCCGGCGGCTGCAACGCGGCTCTTCAGGTCGGCATAAAGTTTCTTGGCATCGGACAAGCCACGCGGCGCGCAGAAGACAACTTCGGCTGTCTCAGCGGCCAGCTGCCGTCCCGGCTCCGATTGCCCCGCCTGTACGATCACCGGCCAGCCTTGCACCGGGCGCGCAATATTGAGCGGCCCACGCACATTGAAGTCGTCGCCCTTGTGGTCAAGGACATGCATCCGTGACGGGTCGAAATAAATGCCGGATTGCTGATCGCGCAGGAATGCATCATCGGCGAAACTGTCCCACAATCCCGTCACCACATCGAAGAATTCACGCGCGCGCTTGTAGCGTTCATCGTGAACCAGATGCTCCTCTTTGCCAAAATTGAGCGCCGCATCCGGGTTGGAGGTCGTGACGATGTTCCACGCCGCCCGCCCCTGACTGATATGGTCAAGCGAGGCAAAGCGCCGGGCAATGTGATAGGGTTCGTCGAAGGTTGTGGACGCCGTTGCGGCCAGACCGATCTTGTCTGTCACAGCCGCCAGCGCCGACAGCAGGGTGAACGGTTCAAAAGACGTGACGGTGTGGCTGCGCTTCAGCGCCTCTTCCGGCATGTTGAGCACGGCCAGATGGTCGGCCATGAAGAAAGCGTCGAACTTGGCAGCTTCAAGCTTCAGCGCAAAAGACTTCAGATGGTGGAAATTGAAATTGGCGTCGGGATAAGCTCCCGGATATCGCCACGCGCCAGTGTGCAGACTGACGGGGCGCATGAAGGCGGTAAGGTGTAACTGTCGTGTCATTCGTTCATTCCCGAAGCAGTTTCGAACCCCAATTTTAAGGGGCTTGATCCCACAACGGCAAGCATGAGCTGTTTCCACAGACCGGCACAATTGCGCAACATTTTGTTATCGGTCGGGGTTCTTGTAGCAATCGCGACCCTATTGCGCGCGGCGCACGGTTTCAGATGGAAGATAGCCGAAACGCTGGCGGTAATCGGCTGAAAACAGACCCATATGGTTGAAAGCCCAGGCCATGGCGATGCGTGTAATATCGCCGGGCCCGGCATATCCGCGGGCAAGCTCTGCATGCACCTTGTCCAGCCGCATATTCTTGAACACGCCGAGCGGCGTGTTGCCCCGGACACTGCGGAAGGTGCGGTGCAAGGTGCGGGCGCTGGTGCCCGTTGCGTCGACTAGCTCCTGCAAGGTCAGTTGCTTGTCGAGATTGTCGAGCATGAATTTTTCGGCGCGCTGGACATAGCTCGGCACCGCACTCATCAGCGGTCTTGCGCGCGGCTGCGTATCGAGCGCCGCCGCAAGCGACGCCATCAGGCTGTCTTCCAGCCGCTCCGACAGGCCACCATGGAAGAAGGCTTCCTTGTCCTTCTCGATTTCGTTCATGACGAAATGCGCCAGCTGATAGAAGGCGTGGCCGACCGGGGTATCGAACGATACAACCCTCTTGTTATGGGTGAACTGCTCGATGAATTCCTTGCCGCCCAGAATATCAATCTGGGTATCGTTCAGGCTGAAAATCAGCATGCGTGTGGACGGGTGAAACTCAAGGTCGATTGCCGAATGCGCATCGACCAGCTGGGCATTCATGCCCGACTGATACAACAGTTCGTCACCGCGCCGGTCGCGTGAAACGAAGATGCCCTGCAACGGAACCTGCAACAAAGTCATATCGTTATGCGCTTCGACTTCGATACGGGCGTGGCCGCCGATGCGGATCGCCGTCAGACCGAAGGGCCGCATGCGTCCGTGGGCGACTTCCGTGCGATAGGTCCGGCTGGATTTCTTCGAGATGCGGCAAGGCCGGAGCAGCCCGGACATGGTGTCCTGGAACGAATCGATGGACGGCGAAAGCCGGTGCATATAGCTCGTAGTCAGCATCACGATATTCCCCGTATCTCATTTAGAGAGCATTTTATTTTAAGATTAAAGTATCATGCCGTGGCGAGAGCGCAAGCACCGTGAAAATTTTGCCTCAAAACGCGTTTCTGGCGGTTTCCTGTTAGGAATGGCGATTTGGTGATAGACAGCACCGTTCCCGCTTTTATCGTTGGTCCCAGGCGCCAGAGAGCAGCCACGAAAAAGGGAACCGCGAATGAAAGCGATTATCGTCGGAGGGGGCATTGGCGGCCTCACCATGGCACTCATGCTGCATGCACGAGGCATCGACTGCCAGATTTTCGAAGCAGCACCTGAAGTCCGCGAATTGGGCGTTGGTATCAATGTGCTACCGCACGCCATCCGCGAACTGGCCGAGATCGGTCTACTGCCCGCCCTCGACGCCACCGGCATCCGCACCCGTGAACTGATTTACGCGACACGGCAGGGCCAGGAAATCTGGCGCGAACCGCGCGGCGTGGATGCAGGCTATGATGTGCCACAGTTTTCCATTCATCGCGGCTATTTGCAGAAACTGCTCTATGATGCCGTGATCGAACGTCTTGGCCCAGACGCCATCGTCGCCAACCAGCGCTGCGTCGGCTATGCCCAGAGCGAAGGTTCGGCGACGGTGCATTTCGCCGAAGGATCGAAGATCGCCTCGGCAACCGGCGACATTGTCATCGGCGCGGATGGTATTCACTCCGTCATCCGGCATCAGATGTTCCCGAACGAAGCCGGGCTAAAATGGAACGGCGTCATGATGTGGCGCGGCGCGGTTGAAAGCGACCCGTTCCTTGACGGTCGCACCATGATCGTTGCGGGCGGCTTTACCTATAAGCTCGTGCTTTATCCTATTGCGAAGGGCTCGACACCCGGCAAAATCCTCAACAACTGGGTCGTCACCTATCGTCCGGGCGCCGACGGATCGCCTGCGCCGAAGCGCGAAGACTGGAGCCGTCGCGGCACGCATGAAGAGCTGATGCCGCATGTCGAGAAGTTCGGCATCAATGTGGTGGATCTCGCCGCGCTGGTGCGGGCAACCGATACATTCTTCGAATATCCCATGTGCGACCGCGATCCCGCCCGCTGGTGGACCGATGGCCGTGTGGCGCTGATCGGCGATGCCGCCCATCCGATGTATCCGGTCGGATCCAACGGCGCGAGCCAGGCCATCATCGACGCCCGCACGCTTGCCGATCATCTGGCCGCCGCCGAACACGGTCGTGCAGCACTTGCCGCCTATCAGGCCATCCGACTGCCTGCGACTGCGGAAATCGTCCGGCTCAATCGTTTGGGTGGGCCGGAAGGTGTCATCGATGAGGTCGAACGTCGCGCACCGTCCGGTGTTGCCGATCTGGACGGCGTCATCAGCTTTGCCGAACGCGAGGCGATTGTTCGCGGCTATGCCGCAAAGGCAGGCTTTTCAACACAGCAGGTCAACCGGGAAGTAACCCGGGCGACCGCCTGAAACTCGCGTCTGAGTAGTTTCTAAACGCGCATCTTTTCCGAAAACCGTTTCACACTTTTCGGGATGCGCTCACATGAAAGGGAATCCAAGTGACTGATCTTCCAGCTGGCGTGACCAAATCCGGCTCCTCCGTGGACGGCGTTGTCTGGCACATTCTGGGCCAGACCTATGTGCCAAAGCATGTCTGCGAAAGCTCCATGTCGTGGCATGCAACCTTCCCTCCCGGCACCTTCGTTCCGCCGCATATCCACACCACGCAGGAAGAATTCATCTATGTGCTGGAAGGCCGCCTCGACCTGCTGCTCGACGGCAAGGATGCCGTTGCCGAAGCGGGCGATCTCGTCTGCCTGCCGCGCAATATATCGCATGGCATTTTCAACAAGTCCGAACAGCCGGTGAAGTGCGTTTTCTGGGTTTCGCCGACCGCAAAACTCTGGGACCTGTTCGTTCGCATCAACAATGTCGGTGATCCGGCTGAAATAGTTCGCGTTGCACCGGCTCATGAGGTTGAATTTTTGCCCGCGCCAGCAGAATAATGCATTCGCCCGGCAGATGTATGGGAGTACATCTGCCGGGTAATAAGCATTTCCAGCAAAAGCGCTTCGCACTTTTGTGTCGGACAATGCGAAAGAAAAAGAAAACAAAGCAAAAATCTGCAATCGAGGTGGAACAATGAAAATTTCGACGAAAGCAGCACTGGCGCTGCTCGCCGCAACCATGTTGAACGGAACCGCGCAGGCCGAAGACGGCAAGATCAAGATCGGTTTGATCTATACGCTAAGCGGGCCATCGGCCTTGCTGGGCGAACAGTCCCGCGACGGTTTTCTGCTTGCCATGGACAAGCTGGGCAACAAGCTCGGCGGCCTCGATGCTGAAATCATCGTTCAGGACGATGAGCAGAAGCCGGATATCGGCGTCAACAAGGTCCAGCAGATGATCCAGCGCGACAAGGTGGATTTCGTCATCGGGCCGATTTTCTCCAATGTCCTGAACGCCATCGTCAAGCCGGCAACCGAATCCGGCGCATTCCTGATCTCGACCAATGCAGGCACGTCCAATCTGGCCGGCAAGGATTGCAACCCCAATCTGTTCGTGACGTCCTATCAGAACGACCAGATGCATGAAGTTTCCGGCAAATATGCCGAGAAGCAGAACTACCAGCGCGTGTTCCTGATCGCCCCGAACTATCAGGCAGGTAAGGACGCGCTCGCCGGTTTCAAGCACTCCTATAAGAACCAGGTCGCGCAGGAAATCTATGTGCCGCTCGGCCAGCTGGATTATTCGGCGGAACTGGCGCAGATCGCCGCTGAACAGCCAGACGCCGTCTATGCCTTCCTGCCCGGCGGCATGGGTGTGAATTTCGTCAAGCAGTATCGTCAGGCCGGTCTTGAAGGCACGCCGTTCCTCTCGGCATTCACCGTGGACGAAACGACCTTGCCTGCGCAGCAGGATGCAGCGGTTGGCTTCTTCGCCGGTTCGAACTGGGCGCCGGATCTCGATTCCGCACCCGCCAAGGAATTTGCCGCCGCCTATGAAGCCAAGTTCAAGCGCATTCCGGCGACCTTTGCCGTACAGGCCTATGATGCCGCCATGCTGATCGATGCGGCGGTCAAGCAGGTCAATGGCAATCTGGCCGACAAGGACGCCTTGCGGGCCGCCATGAAGGACGCAAAATTCACCTCGCCGCGCGGTGAATTCAGCTTTGGCGACAACCACTTTCCGATCCAGAATTTCTACCTGACCAAAGTCGTCAAGCGCGATGACGGCCAGTTCGCCACGTCCTACGTTGAAACGGTCTTCAACGACTACAAGGACAACTATGCAGCTGAATGCAAGATGTAACCCGGTGGAAGAAGGGCGCTCCGATGAGCCCAGTCTTCTCAATTTCCAAGTCTGAAACAGTTCACGCCAGCCTGTCTGGCGTGAACCGGGCTTCAGTACAACGAGTTCCGGACATCCCCCATGCTCAATCTTTTTCTGCTGCAGTCCCTTAACGGGATTCAGTTTGGCATTTTGCTCTTTCTCGTCGCCGCCGGTCTGACGCTGATCTTCGGCGTCATGGATCTCATCAATCTGGCGCATGGCGTTCTTTATATGGTCGGTGCCTATCTGACCGCGAGTTTCACTGCCATGACCGGCAGTTTCTTCTACGGCATCCTGATCGCCCTTCCCGTCACGCTCGTCATCGGCATCGTGCTGGAAGTGCTGGTCTTTCGACGATTATACGAACGTAGCCATCTCGATCAGGTTCTGGCGACTTTCGGCCTGATCCTGATTGTGAATGAACTGGTGAAGATCATCTGGGGTGCAGCGCCGCTCAGCGTGCCGATGCCAGACTCCCTGTCCGGCTCCATCCAGCTTTTCGGAAACCTGCGCTATCCTGTCTATCGCCTGCTGATCATCGCGGCTGGCCTTCTCACGGCGGCAGGTCTCTATGTCCTCGTCAATCACACGCGCATCGGCATGTTGCTGCGCGCCGGAGCAACCAATGGGGATATGGTCTCGGCGCTCGGTATCAATATCCGTCGCCTGTTCATGGTGGTCTTCGGACTTGGCGCAATGCTTGCGGGCTTTGCCGGCGGCATGGTCTCCCCCATCCTCTCGGTCGATCCGGGCATGGGCGACTCCATCCTGATCCTCACCTTCGTCGTCATCGTGATCGGCGGCGTCGGCTCGGTGCGCGGCGCTTTTGTTGCGGCCATCGCTGTCGGCCTCGTCGATACGCTTGGCCGCACCTTCGGGCCGATGCTGCTCCGCAATCTGCTTGATCCTGCCGCCGCTTCCCAGATGGGCCGCACGCTGGTGCCGATGCTCACCTATATTCTGATGGCAGCCGTGCTCTATTTCCGCCCGACCGGTCTCTTCCCGGCACAGGGAGGAACGCGATGAGCGAGATTACCCATAACAGCGCCCGCGATACCGCCATGCCGGAGAAAGCCAAAACCCGACCATCGCCTTTGCTGGATGCAGGCCCGTGGCTGGTCTTCGCCGCCTTTGCAATCGTTCCGCTTCTTGCATCCGCTCTCGGCGACAGCTTTCTTCTGGTGATCGTCACCCGCATCATGATCTTTGCGCTGGCAGCGCTTTCGCTCAACTTCATCATGGGTTACGGCGCGCTCGTCTCCTTTGGTCATGCGGCCTATATCGGGATCGGCGCTTATTCGGTCGGCATCCTGTCCAGCTATGGCATCGATGATCTGATCCTTCAGCTGGTCGCGGCTATTGTCGCCGCAGCGATCTTCGCCTTCGTCACCGGCTATATCTCGCTGAGAACCAGCGGCGTCTATTTCATCATGATCACGCTGGCCTTTGGTCAGATGGCCTTCTTCTTCATGGTGTCCCTGTCGGCCTTTGGCGGCGATGATGGAATGACACTGTCGTCGCGTTCCACGCTGTTCGGCAATGCGCTGCTTTCCGGCAATCTGGTGCTGTTCTATTTCGTGCTGGCGCTGCTTGTCGGGGCGTTTCTCACCTTCCGCATGCTGGTGCATTCAAGGTTCGGGCGCGTGCTGCGCGGAACGCGGGATAATCCGGTGCGTATGCGCGCCATCGGCTTCTCGCCCTTCTCGTTTCAGCTCACCGCCTATGTCATCGCCGGTGTGGCGGCAGCCATTGCAGGTGTTCTGCTGGCCAACCAGATCCAGTTCGTTTCGCCTGCCTTCATGAGCTGGCAGCGCTCCGGTGAACTGATCGTCATGGTGGTGCTGGGCGGCATGGGCACGCTGATCGGCCCGGTCCTCGGCGCAACCGCCTTCATCGTGCTGGAAGAAGTACTGGCTCACTTCTCCGAGCACTGGAAACTCGGCCTCGGCCTTTTCCTCGTTCTCGTCGTGCTTTTCAGCCGCGACGGCATTGGCGGGCTGATCCGCAAGCTGCGTGGAGGTTCCGATGTCGGATGAACTTCTTCAGGTGCATGACCTGCACAAAAGCTTTGGCGCGCTCAAGGTCACGGACGGTGTCAATCTCACCGTCAAACGCGGCGAAATTCACGCGCTGATCGGCCCGAACGGTGCTGGAAAGACCACATTGATCCACCAGCTTTCGGGCAATCTGAAAAGCGACCGCGGTACGGTGATTTTCGATGGCCGCGATATTTCCAGTCTCGCCATGCCCAATCGTGTTCATCTGGGACTTGCGCGCTCGTTCCAGATCACCTCGGTTCTGGAGGGCTTCAGCGTGCTGGAAAATGTTGCGCTGGCCGTTCAGGCGCGATCCGGTTCGAGCTTCCGCTTCTTTCAGGCGGCAAGCAAGGAAGCCGGGATCAACGAGCAAGCCATGACAGCCCTCGCCCGCGTGCGGCTGGACGATCGCGCCCATCGCCGGGCCGGAGCGCTTTCTCATGGCGAAAAGCGCCAGCTTGAGATTGCCATAGCGCTCGCCACCGAAGCACGGATGCTGTTGCTCGACGAGCCGCTGGCTGGCACCAGCCACGAGGAATCCGTTGTGCTGGTCGAGTTGATGCGCGCACTGCGCCAGACCCATACGCTGGTTCTGATCGAACATGACATGGATGCCGTTTTCTCGCTGGCTGATCAGGTGAGTGTACTTGTCTACGGGCGCGTGATCGCATCCGGAACACCCGACGCCGTGCGCTCCGATCCGGACGTGCGCGCCGCCTATCTCGGTGAAGAGGAGGCCGCATAATGCTGAAAGTCGAAGGGCTCCAGAACGCCTATGGCCAGTCCCGTATTCTGTTCGGCATCGACTTTGAAGTCGGAGCGGGAGAGGTCGTTACGATCCTCGGCAGAAACGGCATGGGCAAAACCACAACCATCAAGTCGATCTTCGGCTTGCTGCCGCCGAAGGGCGGCAAGGTTTTCGTCAATGGCCAGGACGTTACCGGCAAACCGCCCCATGCGATTGCACGCGAGGGGCTGGGGCTGGTCCCGGAAGGGCGGCAGATATTTCCAACGCTCAGCGTTGAGGAAAACCTGTTGGCCACCCGGCGCACGGATGCCCGCTCGTCCAAATGGACACTGGATAGCATCTACCGGATGTTCCCGCGCCTGAAAGAACGGCGGCGCAATATGGGCAACCAGCTTTCCGGCGGCGAGCAGCAGATGCTGGCCGTTGGCCGCGCCCTGATGACCAATCCGAAAATGGTCGTGCTGGACGAGGCGACGGAAGGATTGTCGCCGCTGATGCGCGAAGAGATCTGGTCCTGCCTGCGCAACATCAAGGATGAGGGCGAAGCGATCCTCGTCATCGACAAGAATGTCGATGCGCTGGCGCGCTTTGCAGACCGTCACGTGGTTATCGAAAAAGGTCGTGTGGTGTGGAGCGGTGACAACGCCGCGCTGTTGAACACCCCGGACATCAAGGAACGCTACTTGCACGTTTGATCGGGAGAACATCCCGAGACAGGCGATGCGTCTTTCGGACAGAATGTCCGTAAAAACAAATAGTTAGAACGGCTACAACGGTTCAGCCTCCACTGAAGCCGCTCTGGAAGCCGAACGTAAACTGGCATTGACAGGAGAAGAGCATGCACCCCAGCGCTCATGTGGACACATTCGTTCTGGATAATCTCCCGGCTGCGGAACTTCTACCGGATATCATCAATCTCGACGAACTCGGCTACCCGGAACAGCTGAACGCGACCTATGAACTGGTGGATGCGCATCTGGCAAACGGCAAGGGCGACCGCATCGCCTTGCAGGCGCCGGGCGTGCGCTGGACCTATCGCGATCTTGCCGCCATGATCAACAAGATCGCCAATGTGCTGACAGATAAGCTCGGCATGAAAACCGGCAACCGCGTCATGATCCGCTCGGGCAATAATCCGACCAAGATTGCGCTTTATCTGGCGATCATCAAGGCAGGCGGTGTCGTCGTGGCGACCATGCCGCTTTTGCGCGCCCGAGAGCTGGTCCAGATCATCGACAAGGCAGAGATCAGCATCGCCTTTTGCGATCATGCGCTGATCGGCGAAATGCAAAATGCCGTGGCGCAGACCAATTTCGTCAAGACACTGGTGACCTGGGAGGACCATGCGGGCGGTGAGCTTGGCGCATTGCTGGCCGATGCATCCGGCGATTTCGACCCAGTGGCAACGCGGGCGGATGACCCCTGCCTGCTCGGCTTCACATCCGGCACCACCGGCTTGCCGAAAGCGACGATCCATTTCCACCGCGACCTGCTGATCGTCTGCGACTGCTATGCGCATCACATATTGGACGCGACGGAAGACGATATCTTCATCGGCTCGCCGCCGCTGGCTTTCACATTCGGCCTTGGCGGACTGGTTCTCTTTCCTTTCAGGATCGGCGCTTCCACAGTGCTTCCGGCAAAGACCGCGCCCCATGATCTGGCGCTCGCCATCGGCGAATATAAGCCGACTGTCTGTTTCACCGCGCCGACGGCCTATCGCGCCATGCTTTCGAAAATTGATCAATATGATCTGTCTTCACTGCGCAAATGCGTTTCAGCCGGTGAAGCTCTGCCGCTTCCCACTTTCGAAGCGTGGAAGCGCGCAACCGGGCTGTCGCTGGCAGATGGCATCGGTGCAACGGAAATGCTGCATATCTTCATTTCCGCGCCGGAAAACGACATTCGTCCCGGCGCGACCGGCAAGCCAATCCCCGGTTATGAAGCACGCGTCATCGATGACAATGGGCAGGAATGCGCGCCCGGCACCCCCGGACGCCTTGCGGTTCGCGGGCCGCTCGGCTGCAAATATCTGGCAGACCCGCGCCAGACCAAATATGTCGAGAATGGCTGGAACATCACCGGCGATACCTATGTCATGGATGAGGACGGCTACTTCTGGTATCAGGCCCGCAATGACGACATGATCGTTTCCGCCGGATACAATATTGCCGGGCCGGAGGTCGAGGCCAGCCTGCTCGCGCATCCGGCTGTAGCGGAATGCGGCGTGGTGGCAGCGCCGGATGAGGAACGGGGCTGCATCGTAAAAGCCTATGTGGTGCTGAACGAGGGCTATAATGGCGATGCGAATTTGCAGGAAACCCTGCAACGCCATGTCAAAAGCGAACTCGCACCCTATAAATATCCACGCCTGATATGCTGGGTTTCCAGTCTGCCCAAGACAGAATCCGGAAAATTGCAGCGATCCGCCCTGCGCGCGCAGGCGGCAACCGAAGCCCGCGCCTGACGCGGCTTCACGCATGAAAAATGCAGGAGACTTCAGTGCTTCAAGACTTCGATACCGCCTATGACAATATGAAAGCCATCAGCGATTCCGCCACATATCCGCCGCGCTGGACGGAACTGGCCTCCGGCTTTCGCGCCAAAATGCGCGATCAGGGCCGCTTGATCCCTGACATCGCTTACGCCGAGGGTACGCGCAACCATTACGACCTCTTCCTGCCGGAAGGCACGGCCAAGGGTACGCTCGTCTATGTCCATGGCGGCTATTGGAAGGGGCTGGACAAAAGCTTCTGGTCGCATCTGGCGCAGGGAGCGCTCACGCGCGGTTATCGCGTGGCCATGCCGAGCTATACGCTGTGCCCCGAAGCGCGGATTTCCGGCATCACGCTGGAAATCGGTCGTTTCATCGACCGGCTGGCGCAGGAAGTGGACGGCGACATTGCGCTGACCGGCCATTCCGCAGGGGGGCATCTCGTCAGCCGCATGGCTTGCGAAAACGCACCCATTGCCGCCGCGACGGCGGAACGGATCAGCCATGTTCTTTCCATCAGCGGGTTGCATGATCTGCGCCCGCTGCTCAAAACCGCGATGAACGACATTTTCCACATGGATGCGGAAGAAGCCGTCTCGGAAAGCGCCGCGCTACAGCGCCCGCGCGCGGATATTGCCGTGCATTGCTGTGTCGGCGGTGACGAACTGATGGAATTCCGGCGGCAAAATGCACTGCTGGCAAACATCTGGTACGGATTGGGGATCGAGACCAGCGCCTGGGAAATCGACGGAACGCATCATTGCGATGTGATCGACACGCTGTGCGATCCCGAAAGCCGCGCTGTTAAATTCCTCTGCCCGTAACACCGGGGAAGCGAAACGCTTTTCGCTTATGGCGGAAAGCGTTTTCAGAAATGCTCTATCGGAAGGCCGCGCCGTTCCTGTCCGGACAGGGCAAACCCTGCCGGCTCGGCTTTCGCTCCGCCGCTCATGCGGTTGATCATCACGGCCACTTCGGTTCTGTTATGGACACCGAAACGCTTGATCAGAGCATCGACATAATCCTTCACTGTATGGGGCGAAAGTTCCAGATGCCGTGCGATCTGCTTGTTGGTGTTGCCCGCAGCCAGCAACCGGGCGACGGTCGAAAGACGCGGCGGCAGGCTGGTCAGATTGGCGCCGGGCGTCTTCGCCGGACGCGCTTCCTGGATATTGCGCAAGGCCAGCGCCGACGAACGGCACAACAGTGACACCTGCTCTTCGAGCTGTGTTGCGTGCATCTCGAAACCGGCGGCATAAATCAGCGCCTGAATATTGCCGCCAACATAAACCGGACAGCACAAGTTATCGTTGTAGTTCCATCGATAGAGCAGCGTCCGCATCAGCGGCACATTGCCCGCTGCATTCTGGGGCAAACGGGAGCCTGCAACCGCGCTGGCATTCTGCACAACCGCCGCAATCATCGGATCTGAATCCGCCAGCCCGTTCTGATATTCGAGAAGAAAGCCGGTGGGCGTGTTGATGCTGTGAAAAAGGCGCGGCCGATTATTCTCCAGCAAATAAATTCCAAGCGAACGCACGCGCAGGACATGCGCGGCGAAATAATCGCAAGCTATTGTAAAATCGTCATAATTACGGCTTTCCGCAACAGAAAGTGCCGCAGAGACCCGCTCGTCTATCGATAGTATTTCCCTGGGCATTCTCTCTCCCGAATTCCCAAGCCCCCCATTCGGGGGGAATGTTTGTTCCCGCTCTTGTTCGTATCATTCCCGCTTACAACGACTAAATCAAGGGGAACCGTTTTGGATACCAGCGTGCACCGGGCTCACACCGCCGACAACTATTCCGCAGTCATTCAGGGCTTCAACGACCGCCTGCAAGCCATTCTACCCCTGATTGAAGAAAAGGCCGAAGAAGCGGAACAACTCGGGCGGATGCATGATGACGTCGTGGACGCGATGCGCAAGGGCGGCTTCTACACGATGCTGTTTCCGAAGGAAGTCGGCGGCGCGGAACTGCGACCCGTCGATGCCATGAAAATCATGTCGGCTCTTTCCTATGCCCATGCCTCATCCGGCTGGTGCACGATGGTCAACAATATGGAAGGCACGACCATGGCGATCTACCTCGACGACGAGGGGATTGCCAATGTGTTCAAGGATGGTGTCGATATCACCATTGCAGGCAACGGCGTGCCGCGCGGCTTTGCCCGCAAGGTCGACGGCGGCTACATGATCCGCGGCAACTGGGCCTATGGAAGCTCCATTTTCCACGCGGAATGGATTCATTCCGGCTGCTTCCTGCTCGATCCCAAGGACCCGAACGGCAAAGCGCTGCTGAAAGACGAAACCGGCGCACCGCAGATCATCGTCGCGCATCACCCGCGCTCGACGATCCAGCTGCTCGGCAACTGGGATGTGCTGGGCCTGCGCGCCACCGGCAGCTTCGACTATACGCTTGCAACCGACGAAGACCTCTTCGTACCGGATTCCATGGTCTATAGTTTCACGCAATCCGCACCGAAACGCGGTCAGTCGCAGGGCCATCTCGGACTGGCAGGCTACAGCGCCCTCACCCATACGAGCTGGGCCATCGGCGTTGGTCGCCGGATACTCGATGAACTCGCCAAGGTGATCCGCCAGCGACAGGACCCATTCGGCAAGAGCGCAGATAGCGCCAGCCTGCGGTTCCAGTTTGCCAATGCCGAAGCCCGCTATCGGGCGGCGCGGGCGCTTGCCATGGAAACATGGGAAGATGTCTCGCAGACCACCGCATCTGGCGGTGTTCCAACCCTCGACCAGATGACGATGGTGAAGCTCTCGCTGCGCTATATGCACGACATCGTTTCCGATGTGGCGACATTTGCGCATCGGGCGGCGCGCGGCGCATCGCTGCACAACACGGCCATGCAGCGCTTCTATCGCGACATTCATTCCGGCACCCAGCATATCCTGCTTGCCGACCAGATCGTCGAGGAATGCGGCAAGGGTTTGCTCGGCCTGTCCGGCCCCGGTGCACGATGGACCGTTTTCGGCATCAGCGAAAACTGAGACCGGCCATGACGAGAAATATTGTCAGCTTCGTCGGGTGTGATCGCCCGACGAAAGTTCACCGGCTAACCCAGGCGATTGCCGCAAGGCTGGAAGCGGAAGACGATGTGTCGGTCACGCATCTGGACCTGTCGCATGCTGGGCCGAACCTGTTTACCGTCAATCGCAAGGCGCTGGACCGGCAATCCGAAATCCTCATTTCGGAGATCGAGCATTGCGATGCCTTGATCGTCGGCTGCCCGGTCTATCAGGGAAGCTATCCCGGCCTTTTCAAGCATGTGTTCGATCTCGTGCATCCATTGGCGCTGCGCGGTCGCCCGACCGTGCTGTGCGCGGTGGGCGGCGGGCATCGTCACGCGCTGGTCGTCGAGCATCATCTGCGTCCGCTCTTCGGCTTTTTCGAAGCGGGAACCGTCGCAACCGGCATTTATGCCTGTTCGGCGGAACTGGAACCGGACGGGCTGTTGCCTCCGGCCCTCGAAGCGCGGATCGACAGCGCCGTCGACCAGATGAGAAAACAATTGGTCCAGTCACACCAAGCCAGCGGCATAAGGTGGAAAGATGTTGAATTACTCGAGCAGTTTTGAAAAACGCACGGTCGAAATCAGAGGCAAAACCATCACCTATCTCATAAAGGGTGAAGGCAAGGATGTCGTCTTTCTGCATGGAACCGGAACATTTCCCGGCTTCGACAGTCTGGCCGACATTGCTTCGCGAAACCGGCTCATCATTCCGTTTCATCCGAATTTCGGTGAAAGCGACGATGATGCCGATATCGTGCAGATGGGCGACTATGTGCTCCATTACATGGATTTCTTCGATGCGCTGAGGCTGGACCAGTTCAGCCTCGGCGGCTTTTCGCTGGGCGGCTGGATCGCCGCTGAATATGCGATCAGACAGCCGGACAGGCTCGCCGCGCTGTTTCTGGCAGCACCTGCCGGTCTCGACGTTACGGCCATCCCCCTCCCCGATCTGTTTCAGGTCGCGCCTGCCGATATCCCTGCCCATCTGGCGCACGATCCGGCGGTCGCGCTCCGCTATTTCCCATCTGCGCCCGACAGCCGGTTCGATGCAGCGCTTGGACGAGAAATGGGCGCGCTGGCGCGGGTCCATGCAACCGACGGACGTGGCAATAAAAAGCTTGGCCATTGGCTGCACCGGCTGAACATGCCGACCCTGATCCTCTGGGGCGAGGAAGACCGGGTTATCCCCGCGCAATATGCCGAAGAGTGGCAGCGCGGGATCAGCGGCGCACGGCTGGAGAAGCTCGGCGCAACCGGCCATCTGCTGTTTGAAGAAACGCCGGCGGCGGCGACACTTGTGCGCGATTTCCTGTCGACGGTCTGAGGTCCGTTTTCAAGCATTGGGCACCGCACGCTCCCGCTTGGGAGCATCATGAAGTTGCAGGTAAAAATAAGGGGAACCAGACCATGCAATGGGAAAGCCTATCGGACTTCGATCAATCCAGAATAAAGCGCTGGCAATGGGGCATGCTGGCGCTAGCGCTGTTATGCGAGATGTTTCTCGCCGCCGACTGGTACGCCTTCGCGGCGGTGATACCGTTCATTTCGGAAACACTTCAGCTTGATTCCGCGCAGGCCGGTCTGGCGCAGGGGATATTCGCGCTGACCTATGGTCTCGGCATGATTGTCTGGTCGCAATTGAGCCGTCGCATGAATGCGCGGTCGCTGCTGCTGATCGGTCTGTTCTGCACCGCCATCGGCATGGTGGCGCAAGTCTACGTCCAGACCTACGCCCAGTTGATTGCGCTGCGCCTGTTCATCGGTTTCTTCGACGCGGCAATTTTCCTCGGCAATATGAAGCTCATCATCGGCTGGTTCCCGCAGAAGCGGCGCGGCAGCATGATCGGCTTGATCCTCGCCGCCTATAGTCTTGCAATCACGCTGGACTTCGCGATTGGCATTCCGCTTTCCATCACCTATGGCTGGCGCACCTTCTTCGCCATACTTGCCATCGGTACGCTGGTGACAGCGGCGGGCGTGCTGCTCTTCACCCGTAACAATCCCGCCCATATCGGTTTCAAGGATTTTCGCTGGGAACCGGAAAAACAGCAGACCTGCACGGCGTCACTGTCCAGCATCTTCCGCTCGAAATGGATTATCGTCGGCAGCCTCGGCATTTCGGCCTGCACAATGGCCATTGCCGGAACTGCAACCTGGGTCATTCCCGGTTACATCGCCGTTCATCAGATGCCGGTGGAAGATGCAGCCCTGATCGGCACCTTGATGGGGCTGTCACAGGTCGTGTTTCTCGTTATCGGCGGTTACGCCGCCGACCGCCTGAACAAAACGGGGATGATCAAGTTCGGAACCGTGCTTGCCGTTCTCGTCGCGGCAATGTTCACCCTCGGCATGGCGATACCGCTTGGCTTTGGCTGGCTTATCCTGATGGCGCTTTTGAGCGGCGTGGCGCTTTTCGGCGGCGGCGCGATCTTCGCCTTTCTCAGCGAAAAATATCCGGAAGAACTGGCGACGGCAGCGGTTGGCTATGCCGAGATTTTCGCCATCCTTGCAACCTTCATTTCGCCCTGGGTCATGGGCGTGGTCATCAAGGTTTCGGGCGGGTCTTTTGTCAGCGCCTTCCTGACCTTCGCCATAATGGAAGCGATCATTCTGGCCATCATTCTGGTGGTCACGCGCGAGGGCTTCAGCCTGAACGACGACAAGGTTGCCATTGCCGCCAGCGGCAACGGCATTTCGGGCGAGGCCTCCCGTTCCTGATCCAGCAACTTTGCGGATGCGGCGGATGCGAATGACAGGTCGCATCCGCCTTTTTCTCTGGCTTCTTTCCGCAACCGATATTAACACCGATGAGAGCGCCTTGTTGCGCCTGATGCCAAGCTGCATCGGGCGGATGACTGTTGCAACCATGATCTAAAGCGAGGGAATTCATGGAGGAACGCTTCTCAGGTACGGTTCTGGCTTCCGAGCATCTGGAAGAGAATCCCGCGCGTTCGCTGGGCGAGATCGGCCTGAACAGTTTTGCGCCCTACCTGATGAACCGCCTGATGGCGCGCTATAATGCGAACCTCGCGGAAGGGCTGAAAGGCCGTCAGATCACAACGGTCAAGCTGCGCACGCTCGCCGTTTTGAGTGTCACGCCTTCGGCCACGATCAACGAGCTGGCGGTCTTTACCGTGACCGAACAATCGACGATGAGCCGCACGCTCGATTCGCTTGAAGAGCAGGGTTACATTCGCCGTCAGGCGCGCGCTGAAGACATGCGCATCCGCGATATTTCGATGACTGAAGAAGGGCGCAACATCTTCAACGAAGCATGGCCGACCATGTACGACCTGCTGTTGCAGTTGTTTGAGGGCATTGATGAGGACGAGCACCGCGCCTTTGTCGGCACCTTGCAGAAAATGCTGCGCAATATCCGTAAAAACGAACTTTGAAATTATGCTGAATAATAGGCCGATCCACTTTTGAGAGCGGATCGGCTTTTTTGTTGCTTAGAGCATTTCCAGCAAAAGTGCGTAGCGCCTACGCGGGGAAATCAGTCCACTGGACTGATTTCTGATCCCGCTTCGATGCGTAGGATAATGCGTAAAAACAAATAGATAGAGCGGTTCCACGATTCCGTTTTAACCGGAACCGCTCTAGTCCGTCGAGCGTGACGGGATCAGCGCGGTCGCCACGGCTGCCAGTGCAGCGACGATGGCAAAGATGTAAAAGTTCCATTGCGGGCCGACATTGAGGCTTGCGATCAAACCACCCAGAAGCGGACCCGACAGCGCGCCAATGCGGGAGAAGCTCAGCGCCCATCCCGTTCCGGCAGAACGGATTGAGGAATCGAGCCGCTGCGCCAGAAAGCCTGTCAGCACCAGCGACGCCGACACGGTGCCGAAACCGGCAATTGCGACGAACACATAGTTCATCAGCAGCGAGCCCTTGAAGGCAAGCGCCACGATGCCGAGAGCGCCCAGCGCATAGGAACAGGCTACCGTGCGGCGCACGCCGAAGCGATCCGCCCATGTACCCAATACAATACCGCCGATTGCCGAGCTGAGGCTGAAAACGGCAAGGAACAACAGGCTGTTGCCGAGATCGTAACCGTTCTTGCGCATGATCTGCGGCAGCCATTGCGCGAGACCATAGACCAGCAGCAGCCCCATGAAGAGCGCGATCCAGAAGCACGCGGTTTCGAATGCCTTTTTCGGCGAGAAGATTTCATTGAAAACGGTGCGCCAGCCGACCTTGCCATGCTTGCGGACAATCGCCGCCGGAACCCCGACGCCCATGCGCTGCGCCGTCTTGCGCGCCGCATCGTGCTTGCCGCGCTGGACCAGCGATTCCACGCTTTCCGGCAGAAATGCGAGGAAGATAGGCACAAACAGCAGCGGCACCGCACCGATCAAAACGATGGTGCGCCAGCCATGGGCTTCAAGAAAGCCGCGACCGCAGAGGGCGGCGGCGAGCAATCCCATGGAATAACCCGAATACATGAGTCCGTAATTGAAGCTCTTCTTCTTCACCGGGGAATATTCAACCGTCAGCGCTGCCGCGACTGGAATAATTCCACCGAGACCAATGCCCGAAATGAATCGGCTCAATCCGAAGATGAAGGGTGTCGGTGCCATCGCGCTGACAATCATGCAAAGCGAAAACACGGTGATGCAGGCGACGAACAGCGGCTTGCGTCCATGAAGCTCGCTCAGCGTGCCTGCCAGAATACCGCCGATCAGCATGCCGATCACCGTATAGCTGCCGATGGCGCCAAGCTCTATCGGCGTCAGCTGCCAGACCGGATCGACGGACAAGGCGGGCAGAATGGCCCCGATGACGCCAACATCATAGCCTTCCGCGAAAATCGCAAGCCAGCACAGGCCAACGACGAGCAAACTCTTGCCTGCCGATATTTCCTTTCCGGCAATAGCCGGCGCGTCTATGCTCCGGGCTTGAGACATAGCTTTCCCCTTTTATTTTGAATTGGCGAAGCGCGCCCTTTGATCAGAGCGTCGCGATTGTTTTCAGAGCGCCATCGAGCGCAATGCCCTGTTCATCCAGCAGGGCCGCCTGCCGCAGACGGCGCAGCCAGGCTGCGCCGTCGTCCCGCTCGCTTAGAGCGGGCAACGCGGACATGACGCGGTCGAATTTCGACAGGCCACGCGAATGCGTATCGGAATAACCCTTGACCAGACGGCGACAGCCCAGAACCTCAACCGCGAGATCATAGTTCTTGGGCAAGGCGGCCAGCGCCTGTGCCAGCCAGGCCTCGCAATGTTCCATCTCGCGCTGATGGCGCAGGCTGCCGCGCCGGAAACGACGCAGGCCCGACACGACATAAAGCCCGGTGAACCAGAACAGCGTTCCCGTATTCACCCTGCGACCTTTGCTGATGCGCTTGTCGAGCCATGCAAAGAGCTTCGGGCGATTTTCGATCCATGCCCCGATGCCTCTCGGCAATGTGCCGCACACTTCTTCCATGCGCGGATGCATATACTCGGTCGTATAGGCGATCTGATCCTTCTTGAGGCCGATGTCCTTGCGCACCCGCTCGAACCGCGAGCCGCGCACCTTGATATCGGCCACCCGAACCACATCGTCATAGGCCATGGCGACAGCGACATATTTCGCCGCCTGTACGGTGAAGGCAAAGCCATGCGCCGTGCCGCCATTGGCAAGATCGGCCTTGAGCATCGCGGCGCAGCGGTTCAGATATTCATCGGCATAGGCCGGGTCCTGAAACTCGGTCAGTTTCTTGATGCCCGCAAAAAGCATCGGATGGCATTCGCCCGGAAACTCACTGCGGATGCGCTTGATAAGCCCGTCAAGTGCTGGATGATCGGACCGCTCTGGCAGAGGATCCAGCCGCTTTGCAGGCGTTGCCGCCAGCTTGTCATTCGCACCGCCAAGTGCGCGCTGATAGGCGGCCTCAAAAGCTCTCAGGCTTGCCTCAATGCCTTTACCGCCGGACTTGATAGTCGTTTCAAAGGCGGCTTTGTCGAAAGGCAAAGCACCGGAAGCCGCAAGCGCGCCGAACAAAGCCGAAGACACCACGCTGCCGCTTTTCGTTGCCAGCGCTTCCATATCAAAAGCGATGGTTTTGCGCGCAGCAAAGGCTGTCGCGTCCTCAACGACCACCGGATTGCCGATGCCGTCACCCGGCTTTTCCTTTTCGCCCACCGCGAAAGAGCGATGGGTGGAGGTGATGAGCAAGGTCTTGTCCGGCGTCACAAGGCCGCGCAGCACCGAGCGCCCCGCTTCCATCAGTTCAGCCGCAATGACGATATCAACGTCGCCGGGTGTCGGCATCAGTGACAGGATCGGATGCGCCCCTTCACGGGCCCGCAACAGCTCAAGATAATAGATCGTTGCGCCGGTTCTCTGCGCCACGCCGGGTACGGAGGTGGTCTGCGCAACCCAACCATTATTTTCCGCCAGCGCCACAACCCAGTCGGCCAGAACGCCACCGCCCTGCCCGCCCATGGCGAGAATGGCAATCGATAGCGGTTTGTCCTGCGAAAGAAGAGCGGACGGCGATGCATTCAGTGTAGACATGGCCTGTTCCTCAATCCGCAAAGACAATGCGCGATGCGCGGCGGCGCTTTTGCAGCCAGCCAATGACACCGGAGCGCAGACGATGCACGAACTTGTCCCAACCCGTCGGATTGTGGATGACATCGGCGCGATAGAAAGACGGGCACAAAACCGCCGCTTCCGAAACCTCACCGCAATTGCCGCAACCAACGCAGGAATTGTCGATGGCCGCGACCGGATCGTCCTTCAGCGGATCGTCGGTGTGCTTCACCGAAAGCGAAGGGCAGCCCGACAGACGAATACAGGCGTGATCGCCGGTGCACACATCCTCATCGACACCGAAACGCTGCTTGACCATCCGCTTGCCGTCCTTGACGGCCTTGGCGAATTGCGGCTTCACGCGGCGCTGCTTGTTGAGCATGCATTCCGACGATGCCACGATGATCTTCGGGCCTTTTTCTTCCGTCGTCAGCGCTTCCTTCAGCGTGTCGCGCATCTTTGCAACGTCATAGGTGTGGTCGATCTGGCGAACCCAGCCTGCACCAATTCCCTTGACCGCATCGACGATGGAATTGTTGGTCTTGCGGCGCGGATTGATCGCCCTGGAGGACATCACGTCCTGACCGCCCGTCGCCGACGAATAGTAATTGTCGACCACGAGGATGACGCCATCCTGCTTGTTGAAGACGGCATTGCCGACCGAAGTGGCAAGTCCATTGTGCCAGAAACCACCATCGCCCATCACCGAAATGGAGCGTTTGCCCGCTGGCACGTTGAAAGCGGAAGCCGAGGCCGGACCAAGGCCGTAACCCATGGTCGTGCCACCGAGATTGAACGGCGGCAGAATGGAGAACAGGTGGCAGCCAATATCGGCTGAAACGTGATGCTCGCCCAGCTCCTTCTCCACCAGCTTCATGGCGGCGAAGATCGGGCGTTCCGGGCAACCGGTGCAGAAACCGGCGGGGCGCGGCGGCACCACTTCGGCCAGCGCCTTGACGCGTTCATCGGCCAGAACCGGCGATGGATCGGGCAGCGGCGGACGGTTGCCAAGCAATTGCGGCGCATGCGCATCGAAGAATGCCGTCAGGCCCTTAAGAAGCACAGGCGTTGTGTATTCGCCGCCCAGCGGCAGCACATCCTTGCCGGACAGTTTTGTCTGGATATCGCGGCGGCGCAGCAGCGTATGCAGCGCCTGCTCGATATATTCAGGCGCGCCCTCCTCCAGCATCACCACGGCTTTCTTGCCGGCAACGAAGTCAATGACCTCGTCGTCTATCATCGGATAGGCGACATTCATCACATAGAGAGGAACCCGGCTTTCGCCGTAAACATCGGCCAGCCCCATTTGCTGCAAGGCGCGCATAGCGCTGTTGTAAAGCCCGCCTTGCAGGATGATGCCGACATCGCCCTCTTGCGGGCCGAAATATTCATTGAGACGATTGGCTTTGACGAACTCGACGGCAGCAGGCCAGCGCTTCTCCAGCTTTTCCTTCTCGTGCAGGAAGGATGCGGGCGGCAGGACGATGCGGTTCACGTCGCGCCTTGGATTTTCCAGCGCTTCGGCAAGCGTGTGGGCAGGCCGCTTGTTATCCTTCGCAACAAACTGACCATGCACATGGCAGCTGCGAATGCCGACCTGCAACATGACCGGTGTGTTGGAGGCTTCCGACAGTTCAAAGCCTTTTTCAACGGCTTCCACGATCGAAGGCAGATTGGGCCGTGGCGTCAAAAGCCACATTTGCGATTTCATCGCATAGGCGTGGCTACGCTCCTGCATGATGGAGGAGCCTTCACCGTAATCTTCACCGATGATGACCAGCGCGCCGCCGGTCACACCGCCGGAGGCAAGATTGGACAGGGCGTCAGAGGCGACATTGGTGCCAGCCGTCGATTTCCAGGTGACCGCACCGCGCACCGGATACATCACGGAAGCGGAAAGCATGGCCGCAGCCGCAGCTTCCGATGCGGACGATTCGAAATGGACGCCCAGATCTTCCATCACGTCCTTCGCATCGGCGAGAACGTCCATAAGGTGGGAAATCGGCGAACCCTGATAGCCGCCAACATAGGAAACGCCCGATTGCAGCAGCGCCTTGGTGATGGCGAGAATGCCTTCACCGCTAAAAATATCGCCTTCGCCGAGCTTCAGATCCTCGACTTCACGGGCGAATGAGCGCTCCGCCATGACAATTCCCCTTTTCCGTTTGCCGGAATATCAATTCATTTGCATCAGCATATTTTCTAATTCTAAACTGTGTCAATAGCGCTTTTCAGAACGATTATAATTATTGCATTTGCATATTTCTGTTTGGAGGCATTTTCCATGCTCCATGACGGAATGTGAGAAAGGCCGCGATTTTTTCGCTTGACGTGCTTGAGCACCCAATTATATTTTAAGCTTAAAATAATTAACCGGCTCCGTTCGGCAAATATCGGTCGGCAGCAAATCGGAAAGGGAACTCAACATGCGTATCGTGTGTATTGGAGGAGGTCCGGCCGGCCTTTATTTCGGCCTTCTGATGAAGAAGCTTCATCCGGAACATGACATTACGGTTGTGGAGCGGAACCGCCCCTATGACACCTTCGGCTGGGGTGTGGTGTTTTCCGACGCGACCATGGAATCCATGAAGGTCTGGGACCCGGAAAGTGCAGCCGAAATTCAGGACGCCTTCAATCACTGGGACGATATCGAGGTGCTGTTCAAGGGCACGCGCCAGCGCACCAGCGGTCATGGCTTTGTCGGCATCGGCCGCAAGCGCCTGCTCAACATTCTTCAGCTGCGCTGCGAAGCGCTGGGCGTGAAGCTTCAGTTTGAAACCGACGTGGAAAGCGATCTCGATTTCCCCGATGCCGATCTCATCATCGCTTCGGACGGCCTTAACTCCCGTATTCGCAATCGCTATGAGGACGTGTTCGAGCCCGATCTGATCGTGCGGCCCAATCGCTATATCTGGCTTGGCACGGAAAAGCTGTTCGACGCCTTTACCTTCGATTTCCGCAAGACCGATCACGGCTGGTTCCAGGCGCATATCTACAAGTTCGACGACAAGACCTCGACCTTCATCATAGAAACCACAGAGGAAGCCTATCTGGCGCACGGGCTGGACCAGATGGACCAGACTGCCTCCATCGATTTCTGCGAAAAGCTTTTTGCGGAGACGCTGGAAGGCGTACCGCTGATGACCAATGCGCGCCATATGCGCGGCTCGGCCTGGCTGAACTTCAACCGCCTGATTTGCGGAAAATGGAGCCACTTCAACGGCAATTCCCATGTCGTGTTGATGGGTGACGCAGCCCATACCGCGCATTTCGCCATCGGATCGGGCACCAAACTTGCCATCGACGACGCGATTGAACTGGCCAACCAGTTCCAGAAGCTCGGTCACGGCAAGGAAGGCATTCCTGAAGTGCTGCATGCCTATGAGGAAATCCGCCGGGTCGATGTTGCACGCATTCAGAACGCTGCGCGCAACGCCATGGAATGGTTCGAGGTCGTCGGCCAACGTTATGCCGACACGCTGGAGCCGGAACAGTTCATGTATTCCATGCTCACGCGTTCGCAGCGCATCAGCCACGAAAATCTGCGTCTGCGCGACAAGAACTGGCTCGAAGGCTATGAGCGCTGGTTTGCCCGCAAGCAGGGGCTGAACGTAACGGAAGACGAGCGTTGCCTGCCGCCGATGTTCACGCCCTACACGCTGCGCGGTGTGACGCTGCCAAACCGCATCGTCGTGTCGCCGATGGCAATGTATTCCGCGAGCGATGGCCTTATCGACGATTTCCATATGGTGCATCTGGGCAGCCGCGCCATGGGCGGCGCGGGACTGGTCTTTGCCGAAATGACCTGTGTGTCACCCGATGCGCGGATCACCCCCGGCTGTCTCGGCATCTGGAACGATGCACAGGCCGAAGGCTGGAAGCGCGTTGTCGATTTCGTGCACGGCAACAGCAATGCCAAGGTTGCCATGCAGATCGGCCATGCCGGACGTAAAGGCGCGACCAAGCTTGCATGGGAAGGCATTGACCAGCCGCTGGACGACGGCGCGTGGCCGCTGCTGTCCGCCTCCGCCCTCCCCTACCTCAAGCACAGCCAGACGCCGAAGGCGATGGACCGCGCCGATATGGATCGGGTGAAAGCGGATTTCGTCGCCGCCACCAAACGCGCGGCTGAAGCTGGCGTCGATTGGCTCGAACTGCACTGTGCCCATGGCTATCTTCTGTCGAGCTTCCTGTCGCCGCTCACCAACCGGCGCGAGGACGAATATGGCGGCAGCTATGAAAACCGCGCACGTTATCCGCTGGAAGTCTTCCACGCGGTTCGCGAAGTCTGGCCGCAGGATAAGCCGATCTCGGTTCGTCTTTCGTGCCACGACTGGTTTGAAGGCGGCAACACGCCGGAAGATGCAGCCATCTTTGCCGAGATGTTCAAGGCCGCAGGCGCCGATCTGATCGACTGTTCGTCGGGTCAGGTCTGGAAGGAAGAAAAGCCGGTTTATGGCCGTCTGTTCCAGACCCCGTTCTCCGACAAGATCCGCAACGAAATCCACATTCCGACGATCGCCGTCGGTGCGATTTCGGAAGCCGATCATGCGAATTCGATCATCGCCGCCGGGCGCGCCGATCTCTGCGCTGTGGCACGCCCGCATCTTGCCGATCCGGCATGGGCGCTGCACGAGGCGGCGAAAATCGGCATCAACTCTATCGCGTGGCCGAAGCAATATCGCTCCAGCAAGTATCAGTATGAAGCCAATCTCGCCCGCGCCGCTGCTGCACCGCAAGGCGCGAAATAGAGCTGGTGAGATAACGGAGAGATGGCGATGAACGATCCGGCTGTTGGCCTTGCCCTTTCTGGCAAACATGCGCTGGTTACCGGTGCCGGTAGCGGTATCGGCGCCGCTATCGCGGTGGGCCTTGCGCGCGCCGGGGCCAATGTGACCCTGGCGGGCCGCCGCCGCGAACCGCTGGAAGCAACTGCCGCCCTGTTGGACTGGCAGCGATGCTTCATTGCCGATGGTTTCGATGTGACAAACCGCGAAGCCATTGAGACCGGGTTGAACGGCGCGCGCGCCGCATTCGGGCCTGTCAGCATTCTTGTTAATAATGCCGGGGAAGCACCGAGCGCCCCTTTCGAGAAAACCAGTCTCGATATGTGGAGCCGCGTTCTCGACGTCGATCTCACCGGCGTCTTCAATGTGACGCAGGCGACCCTTGATGACATCAAGGCGGGCGGCAAAGGCGGGCGCATCATCAATATCGCGTCGACGGCGGGCCTGAGCGGTTATTCTTATGTCTCGGCCTATTGCGCTGCAAAGCACGGGGTCGTCGGGTTGACCAGAGCGCTGGCGTTGGAATTGGCCCGCAAGGGCGTAACCGTCAATGCCGTTTGCCCGGGCTTTACCGATACGCCGATCATTGCTCGTTCGATCCAGGCCATTGTCGCGAAGACCGGACGGTCGGAGGACGATGTTCTGGCAGAATTCGTCAAGGCGAACCCGCAGGGACGCCTGATACAGCCTGAGGAAGTGGCTGAAACCGTGCTGTGGCTCACATCGCCCGGCGCGCAATCGATAACTGGACAGGCGATAGCAATCGCCGGTGGGGAGGTAATGGCAGGATGAACGACGGCACAATTTCGATGGCGAGCAATCTGAAGCCTTTCAAGGATTATCAGGCCGAGCATTTTCTGTGGCAGACCAGCGAAGATGGGCGCGTTGCAACGCTGACCCTGAACCGCCCGGACCGCAAAAATCCGCTGACATTCGAAAGCTATGCCGAGCTTCGCGACCTGTTTCGCAATCTCGTCTATGCCTCCGACGTGCGCACCATCGTGCTGACCGGCGCTGGCGGAAACTTCTCGTCGGGCGGCGATGTGTTCGAGATCATCGAACCGCTGACCAAAATGGCGATGCCCGACCTTCTGGCTTTCACGCGCATGACTGGCGATGTCGTCAAGGCCATGCGCAAATGCCCGCAGCAGATCATTGCCGCCGTTGACGGCATTTGCGCTGGTGCTGGCGCTATTCTGGCCATGGCATCGGATTTGCGCATCGCAACACCGGAAGCCAAGACAGCCTTCCTCTTCACCCGCGTCGGTCTCGCGGGCGCAGATATGGGTGCCTGCGGCATTCTCCCGCGACTGATCGGTCAGGGCCGCGCATCGGAACTGCTTTATACCGGACGCTTCATGAGCGCCGACGAAGGCGAGCGCTGGGGCTTCTTCAATGCGCTGCATCCGCAGGGCGACCTCATCGGCAAGGCCGAAGCGCTGGCGCGCAACATCGCCGATGGCCCATGGTTCGCGCATGGCATGACCAAAACCATGCTCAATCAGGAATGGGCAATGGGCATTGAAGAGCTGGTGGAATCGGAAGCGCAAGCGCAGGCCATTTGCATGGCAACGCAGGATTTCCGTCGCGCCTTTGAGGCTTTCGCAGCCAAGCAGAAGCCCGTTTTCGAGGGGAACTGACGATGGATAGTTCCGCAGCAAAACCGCTCGTGCGGGAGCATCTCGACTGGCCGTTTTTTGACAAAACCCATACCGACTGGGCCGCAAAGCTCGATGCCTTTGCAGCGAGCCCGGCGCTGGCCGATGTCGATCACAGCGATACCGACAATGCCTGCCGCGCTTTGGTGAAAGCGCTGGGCCAAGCCGGGCTGCTGGAAGCGGCTGTCAGCCTGACCGGCGGCGAAGGCATCGATTCCCGCAAGCTTTGCATTGCCCGCGAGACACTGGCCTATCATGACGGTCTCGCCGATTTCGCTTTTGCCATGCAGGGCCTCGGCACCGGCGCGATCAGCCTGACCGCGTCGGACGAACTCAAGCAGGCCGTGTTGCCGAAAGTGGCAATCGGCGAATGGATTTCGGCTTTTGCGCTTTCGGAAAAACTGGCGGGGTCCGATGTGGCGGCGATGAGCTGTGCCGCCAGAGCCGACGGCGATGACTATGTGCTCGACGGTGAAAAGACCTGGATTTCCAATGGCGGCATCGCCGATGTCTACACCGTCTTTGCCCGCACGGGCGAAGCGCCCGGAACACGGGGCATTTCGGCCTTTGTGGTTTTCGCCACCGATCCCGGCTTTTCCATCGCGGAGCGCATCGATGTGATCGCGCCGCATCCGCTGGCCACGATCCGCTTCGACAATTGCCGCATCCCCGCCTCGCGTCGCCTCGGCGCGCCGGGCGAAGGCTTCAAGATCGCCATGCGCACGCTCGATATTTTCCGCGCATCGGTTGCCGCAGCAGCACTTGGCTTTGCGCGCCGTGCAGCCAGCGAGGCGCTGTCCCATGCACGGTCGCGCCCGATGTTCGGTGGCGCATTGGCCGACTTGCAGCTGACGCAGGCCACGCTTGGAGACATGGCGACCGATATCGACGCCGCTGCGCTTCTGACTTATCGCGCAGCATGGCGGCGCGACGTTCAGAAGCTGAACACAACCAAGGAAGCCGCAATGGCCAAGATGGTTGCGACGGAAAACGCCCAGCAAACCATCGACAAGGCCGTGCAAATGTTTGGCGGTCGCGGTGTGAAAAGCGGCGAAATCGTCGAGCGGCTTTATCGCGAGATCCGCGCACTTCGCATCTATGAGGGCGCAACCGAAGTGCAGAAACTCATTATCGCGCGCGAACTACTGAAGGCAAATTAAAGCCCGCCACCGCGCGCATTTTCTGGAGATACAACATGCATAAGACCCTTCAGCCGCAAGGCTGGGCCCGCCCCATCGGATATGCCAACGGCGTTGAAGCCCGCGGGCGCACCGTCTACATCGGCGGCCAGATCGGCTGGAACGAACAGCAACAGTTCGAGACCGACGATTTCGTCGAGCAGACCGAGCAGACATTGAAGAACATTGTCGCCATTCTGGCGGAAGCCGGCGGCAAGCCGGAGCATATCGCTTCCATGACCTGGTATTTCACCGACAAGGTTGAATATACCGCCAATCTGAAAGGCATCGGTCGCGCCTATCGCGATGTGATCGGCAAGCACTTCCCCGCAATGGCGGCGGTGCAGGTTGTTGCGCTGGTCGAAGACCGGGCCAAGATTGAAATACAGGCTTTTGCCGTTATACCGGACTGAGGCAACCATGGCCGATAGACGCGAATTCTCCCCCGCTGTGACAGGCACAGTTGTTGACGGCATTCTTGTCGTCACGGTCGACAACCCGCCGGTCAACGCCACATCCGCTGATGTGCGCAAAGGTTTTGCCGCAGCCATTCGCCATGCTTCTGCCGACGCGGCGATCCGTGCGACCGTGCTGAGCGGTGCAGGCAAAATCTTCATCGGCGGGGCAGACATTCGCGAATTTGGCAAGCCTCCGGTCGAACCGACATTGCCGGATGTTATCACGATCATCGAAAGCGCCGACAAACCCGTGGTGGCCGCTATCAACGGCCCCGCTTTGGGCGGCGGGCTTGAGGTTGCGCTTGCGACTCACGCCCGTATCGCATCAACCAGCGCCTCCTTTGCCTTGCCGGAAGTCAAGCTCGGGATCGTGCCCGGCGCTGGCGGCACGCAGCGCCTGCCTCGACTGATCGGGCCGCTCGCAGCACTCGATATGATCGCCACCGGACGCCAGATTGCCCCGGATGAAGCGCTACAATTGGGCCTCATCGACCAGATATCGGATGGCGATCTTGTGGCCGACGCTATCGCGCTCGCCAATACGCTGGTCGGCAAGCCATTGTGCCGGACCGGCGATCTGCCCGTTACCGCGCCCGATGCAGCCGCCTTTGAACAGGCCAAGGCCAAAATACTGAAAAAGGCGCGCGGCGCGACCGCTCCCGGAGAAGCGGCGCGGCTGGTCCAACTCTCGACGACAACCGCGATTGCCGAAGGTCTGGCCGAAGAACGGACAACCTTCATTCGCCTGCGCGATAGCACGGAAGCAGCCGCCTTGCGGCATCTGTTTTTCGCCGAACGTGCCGCTGGAAAAGTGGAAGGCATTGAGGCGAAGCCTCGGGCGCTTTCCACCATCGGCATTGCCGGGACCGGCCTGATGGGATCGGGCATCGCCGTTGCCTGTCTCGCCGCTGGCTATAAGGTCATCGGCTATGAAACGACTGCGGAAGCAGCCGCCAAGGGCCATGCGCGGATCAGCGACATGATCCAGAAGGCTGTCGATACGGGCAGGCTTTCCACCGAAGCCGCAGACGCGCAACGTGCAAAGCTCACTGTCAGCGCCGATATGGCTGCACTGGCCGATGCCGATCTCGTCATCGAGGCCGTGTTCGATGATTTCACCGTCAAGGCGTCGCTGTTCCGCGCGCTTGATGCGTTGCTGCCTGCGGCAACCATTCTCGCGACCAATACAAGCTATCTCAACCCGGATGAGCTGGCCGCCGTGACAAGCCGTGCCGACCGGGTGCTGGGCCTGCACTTCTTCTCGCCAGCCAATATCATGCGGCTTCTGGAAGTGGTGCGCTGCGCGCAGACCTCCGACGAGACGCTGGCAACCGGCATCGCCTTCGCCCGTAAGATCAAGAAGCTGCCCATCGTTACCGGTGTCTGCGAAGGCTTTATCGGCAACCGGATGTTTTCGGCCTATCGCGCGCAAGCCGAGGAAATACTGGCCGAAGGCGCTTATCCCGAAGATATCGACCGCGCCATGGAAGCCTATGGCTTTCCGATGGGACTCTTCGCGGTTTACGACATGGCCGGGCTGGAAATTGCCTGGGCGCGGCGCAAGAGAGCGGCGGCAAGCCGCGATCCCAACCTGCCCTATTTCGATGTTGCCGACAAATTATGCGAAGCCGGTCGTTTCGGGCGCAAGACCGGTCTCGGCTGGTATCGCTATGCGGACGGTGTTCGCGCCAGCGACCCGGACGTTCACGCGCTGATCGACGATTACCGCGCACGCAACGCCATTGTTCCTCGCAGTTTCAACGACGAAGCAATCATGCAGCGCCTGCTCGCTGCCATGGCGGATGAAGGAAAAGCGCTGCTTGAAGAAGGCATCGCGCGCCATTCCGACGACATTGATCTCGTTCTGGTCAACGGCTACGGCTTTCCCTCGATCAAGGGCGGCCCGATGTTTGCAACAATGTCCGGGACGGGCGATCAGGCGAACTGAAATCCGGCAGGCGGAAGGCGGCTTACTCGTCTTCCGCTCCGGAAAGATGGTTTCGTACCGACTTCTTCAGCGGATCGAGGTCGGCCAGCAATATCTGGATGACATCGTGATCGACGTCGGCCATCATTTCCCGCAACCAGCCTTCATGGGCGCTGGCCATCTGGCTGAAAACCGAAATGCCCTGATCCGTCAGGCGAGCAACCGTGACGCGACGATCGGCACCCGGCGTTTCGCGCTTGACCAGACCTTCGGTCTCCAGCCGCTCCACCAGCCCGGTCACATTGCCATTGGTCACCATCGTGCGGCGTGACAGTTCACCCAGCCGCAAGCCGTCCGGCTCGCGATAGAGCTGCGCCAGCAAATCGAATTGTGGGAGTGTTGCGCCGAATTCGTTGCGCAGACGCCGCCTGATTTCCTGTGAGATCAGCTTGGTCGTGGACAACATGCGCAGCCAAAGGCGCAATTCCGGCTTTTCGCTTTCATGATCCTCGCTGACTATGATCTCGAAATCCACCGACACGCCAATTTCCTTTGTTCAACCGCACGCTGGTCAGGCTCAGGAATCGAGCCACACCGTGCTTTAAGATTCGCGTTTGCCGAAAAATATTTCAAGCCTTAAATAATTGACCTGACAGCCGATGTGAGGACGGCAAAACGCCCTTCATCAGCGCGAAATGCAGCGCAAGCGGCATTTTATTTCTAAATGCATATATTTCTAATTCCAAGCGCGATTTCTGCATTCAAGAAAATGTCCGAACAAGCAAGATTTCAGGCTTGATAAGCCTGTATGGAAAGTCGTTTCGGACCGCTTAATTACTTGCAAAGTCATATGATATTGCATAGCTTTCCTCTCAAGGCTCACAGAAGCCATTACACAAATCCGCAGTTCCGCCCACACTGGGTTGAGCGCGGTAAAGACGAGGGAAACTATGAAAGAGACATCCGTTCTCACCGGTCTCGCATCCGCATTGGTGTCGCAATCGATCAAGGTCGTGGATATTACCGCGCCGCTCGGACCCGACACGCCGGTGCTTTATCTTCCGCCGCAATTCGGCAAGAACACCCCGAATGTGAAGATCCACGAGATCAGCAAATATAATCAGGACGGTCCGTTCTGGGCCTGGAACTGGATCGAGCTGGGCGAACACACGGGAACCCATTTCGACGCGCCGAGCCATTGGGTCACGGGCAAGGACCATTCCAACAACACGACGGACACCATCCCGCCGCAGAATTTCGTTGCGCCGGTCAATGTGATCGACCGCTCTTCGGAAGCAGCCGCCAACCCGGATTATCTCCTCACGGTGGAAAGCATCCAGCAATGGGAAGCGGAGCATGGCGAGATTGAAGCCGGCTCATGGGTGATCCTGCGCACCGACTGGTACAAGCGCAATGGCTCGACCGAGACATTCCTGAATGCCGACGAGAATGGTCCGCATTCGCCCGGACCGACGGCGGAAGCAATCCGCTATCTTCTGTCCAAGGGGATCATCGGCTGGGGTCAGGAAACCATCGGCACCGATGCCGGTTCGGCTGGCGGCATGACCCCGCCCTTCCCGGCACACCATCTGCTGCATGAAGCCAATCGCTACGGCCTCGCAAGCCTCAGCAATCTCGACCAGCTTCCAGCAAAAGGCGCGATCCTGATCGCCGCACCGTTGAAATTCGTCGCTGGTACGGGATCGCCAGTGCGGGCGCTGGCGCTGGTTCAGGGCTAAATCAGCATCCCGACTGCCGCTCCAGATAAGGCAGTTCACGCGGCCGGATTGTGCTGGCCAGCGTATTGATGCGCAGCATAGCGCGTTCGTGCGAGATTTGCAGATGATGCACGAGCGCGCGTTGTGCCCCGGCCAGATTATCGGCCTGCAGGCACGCCACGATCTCAACATGCTCGGGCAAAAACGGTTCCGACGCGAAAAGTCCTGAGGTCCACTGATACAGGAAATGGTGTGCGACGAGCAGGGTCTGCGGCAGCCGCACCGCCTCCAGCAGGGAGGCGCTGTCGCAATGGCCAAGCAGTTCGACATGCAGTTCCTGTTCCAGCCGGTCCAGTGTTTCGCCCGCGACCAATGGAGAGGCGACCGCTTCATCCAAATTCCGGCGAACCCTCTCCAGAAGTCCCTCGGGCAAACGCGGCAGAGCCTTTTCAAGCGCGAGTGGCTCTAGCACCCATCGCAACTCGAACAGGTCATGAATGTGCTTGTCGGTCAGCGCCGGGGCCAACCAGCGGCCACGCGCATCCTTCTGGATAACGCCGCGCTGCTGCAACCGGGCCATGACGTCATGCGCCACAGTGCGGCTGACACCATAGTGCTTTGCCAGGGCCAGCTCGTTGACACGCCAACCATCCAGCGATGTGCGGGCGAAAATCTCGCTTTCGATTTCGGTATAGATGAGCTGCCAGCTGGGCATGAACTGCATGCGGCTGTTCTTGCTCTGCCTGACAAGGGGGGCGCCATTTGGACAGCCCGCCCCGTTCACCGCCGCTTCCTCGGCAATCGCATAGCCGCGCCCATCCGCCTTGCGAATGAGACCGCGCTGTTCCAGTTCCGCCAAGGCTTGGCGCGCTGGTGCCCGGCTGATGCCAAACAGTTCCGCGACCCAGCTTTCCGTCAGTCGCTTGGTCGCCGGGATGGCGCCATTGGCAATATCAGCCGCCAGACTGTCACGCGCGCGCTGATAAAGTTTGGGTGCGATGTTCCGCATAATGTCAATTTCCTCCCCTGAATGCGTCCGGCTTTTTGTTATTTTGTCCGGCCAGCCCCGATATCCCCCAGATACCCACAGGCATGCTCCCGCCTATGTCGGGATGGATAAGCTCATATACAACCCATTGAGTCCAGTATGGTTTATGGATTGATGGTTCATCTCCGTGAACAGTGAAGGGATGCTCCAATTCCTCCACTCCTCCCCAACAACACTGCACGCTAATATATCCCGGATTGCGTCTCCCCATTAATTCGTATAGTGCATGCACAATACATTATGGCTGGAGGAGTTTCATAGTGCAACAGGAAGTTGACCAGGCCACGTTCTCGCTCGCATCGCTAGAACGGTTCTGCCGTGAGGTTTTTTCAGCATGTGGAGCAGATGCCGCGACCGCCGATGCGGCAACGCGCGCCATGATGCACGGCACGCGCTACGGCGTGGATAGCCACGGCGTTCGCCTTCTCGCGCATTATGTGACTGCTCTCGTTGGCGGTCGCGTCAACAAGACCCCCAAGCTCAAGGCCGCTCGCAGCTTCGGCGCGATTGAAACGCTCGATGCCGACGATGCCCATGGCGCTCTGGCGGCTTATACCGCGATGGATCGCGCCATTGCTTTGTCCGACCAGTTCGGCATCGGTGCGGTTGCCATTCAGAACAGTTCGCATTTTGCTGCCGCTGGAGCCTATGCACTGGAAGCAGCGCGGCAAGGCCGGATCGGTGTGGCGGTCTGCAATTCCGACAGTTTCGTGCGCCTTCACGATGGCGCAATGCGGTTTCACGGCACCAATCCGATTTCGGTCGGCGTGCCGACCACTGACGAAAATCCGTGGCTACTCGATATGGCCACAAGCTCGATCCCCTATAACCGCGTGATGCTCTATCGCAGCCTCGGCGTCGAGCTGCCGCAGGGCGTTGCATCCGATCTCAACGGTGTCGATACACGCGATGCAGAAGCGGTCGAAATGCTTGCGCCGCTGGGCGGCGAATTCGGCTTCAAGGGTGCCGCGCTCGCCGGTGTTGCGGAAATTCTCAGCGCCGTTCTGACCGGCATGAAGCTCAGCTTCGATATCGCCCCGATGGGCGGCCCGGATTTTGCGACGCCGCGCGGCATGGGTGCTTTCGTTCTGGCGATCAAGCCGGAAGCCTTTATCGAGCGCGATGTGTTCGACGCAGGCATGACCCGTTATCTCGAAACATTGCGCAACTCACCAGCGCGCGAAGGCTGCACCGTTATGGCTCCGGGCGACCGCGAATGGCGCGTTGCCGAAGAGCGTGAGCAGACCGGCATCACCATCGACCCGGTGACGTGGCAGGCATTCGGCGAAATGGCAGAAAAATACGGCGTGGCGCTGCCCGCCTGACCTTGCAGGTCACATACGCATAAACAACCCGTCAGAGCGATTAAAGCAACGCAGCCGCTCTGATTACCATTCGAACTGTGAAGACATATCCCGGGAGGATATTGGGAATGAATACTTCAAACAAGGCGCCTTTCGGCGCCAGCCGCTTCCGGTATTTCATACTTTTCATGTGTTTTATCGGCATCGCGATCAACTATCTCGATCGCGCCAATATGAGCGTGGCACTGCCCTTCATCGATTCCGAACTGGGCCTGAACCTGACCAACACGCAGAAGGGCCTCATCCTTGGTGCCTTCTTCTGGGCCTATGACGGCATGATGCTGTTTGCAGGCTGGATCACGGACAAGCTTGGCGCGCGCAAGAGCTTCTCGCTCGCCGCCATCTGGTGGTCGATATTCACCGCCGTCACCCCGCTCGCCAACAGCTTCTGGTCTTTCTTCACCGTCCGCTTCTTCCTCGGCGCTGGTGAAGCACCGGCCTATCCGGCAGCAACCAAGGCAGCTTCGCGCTGGTTCCCGAGAAGCGAACGCGCCTTTGCAACGGCTGTGATCGATTCCGGTTCGCGCGTCGGCACGGTTCTGGCGCTGCCGATCGTGACCTCGATTATCGCTTTCGCAACCTGGCACTATTCCTTCGTCATTCTGGGTGCTGTCGGCCTCGTCTGGGCGTTTTTCTGGTACGTCACCTATCGCGATCCGTCGGAACATCCGCGCGCCAATGATCTGGAACGTCAATACATCATCCAGAACGGTGCCCGCACCGACGACAATGACAGCGAAGAAGCACAGAAAATCCGTTGGGCAGACCTGTTCCGCTACCGCACGGTCTGGGGCATGATGCTCGGCTTCTTCTGCCTGAACTTCGTCATCTACTTCTTCCTGACCTGGTTCCCAACCTATCTGAAGACCGCACGCGGCCTGAACCTTGCAGAACTCGGCCTTTATGGCATGCTGCCGGGCATCGCTGCTGTCGTCACCGCCTGGATCGCCGGCCTTCTGGCCGACCGCGCCATCCGTGGCGGCGCGAATGTCACCACCGTGCGCAAGATCGTCATGGTTGGCGGCATGCTGGGCGGCGCAGCTATCCTTCCGGCAGCGCTGGTTGAATCGCTCTATGCAGCTTTGTTCTTCCTGGCGATTTCCTATAGCAGCCTTGCCATCGCAGCGACCGCGATCTGGTCCCTGCCAGCCGACGTTGCACCAAGCTCGCGCCATGTGGCATCGATTGGCGGCATCCAGAACTTCGCTTCGAACATTGCAGGCATCATCAGCCCGTTCCTGTTCGGCTTCCTGCTGGATCAGTTCAACGGCAGCTATACGCCATCCTTCCTGATGGCCGCCATCATGGCTGTTGTCGGCGCATTTTCCTACGCGTTCATTGTTGGACGTGCGGAACCTCTGCCGATCCTTCCTCCCCGCTCGTAAGTTCATCAACGAGCGCTGACGAAAAAGCCCCCATCCGGGTGATCCGGATGGGGGCTTTTCTTTTAACCCAAACGTCAGGAACGCAGTGCCGATGCCGGGCTCATACGCAATGCGAGCAGTGCTGGCACCAGAGACACAATGGCCGCGACAAGGATAAAGCCACCAGCGCCGTAAAGATCATCCATCGAAAACTCGACGGGCATTCTCACCGCCGTTGTCGCAGTCAACCATGCCGTGATGATGTGGGCGGCTGCGTAGCCGATGGCCAGCCCCAGCAGGATGCCGAGCACCAGCAGAAAGAACAACTCGCCCCAGACAATTGTCATCACCGCACTGACCGGTGCACCAAAGGCCCGCAAGGCGCCGATCTGTCGCTTGCGTGCGCCAATATGCATGACAGCAACCAGCAGCAAGGCGAAAACAACGATCACCTGCGTACCGACAGCGATACCGAGCAGAAGTTTGCGGGCATCGCCCAGCGTGGAATAGAGCCGCGTCAGCACCTCCGCCGGGAAAATCGACAATGTCGTTTCAGAGCGATATTCCTGCCGCAGACGATAAGCATCGGCGATGGTCTTCGGCTTGACCAGAACCGCCGGAATTCCGGGGCTGTTGGCATCGAACCGCTCATCAAGCGGTGCATCGACATCGATCCGGGCATTGTGATCATGCGTATCGTTCGGTCCGATTACCGCAAGCGAGCCTTGGGTCTTCGGCGCATCATCATGGGCATCCGCATTCTCATGGTCATGGTCATGACCACTCATGCCGTGCAATTGCCAGACCGCCCGAATGGGCACAAGGATCGAGCGATCCCATGCGGTTCCTGTCGGAGCCATCTTGCCGCTGACATGATAGCTCAGTTCCGTATGCGCATGACCGCCGGTTTCAACGGTTCCATGCATCGGATTGACCCGGCCGCCAATCGGCAGATCCACCGCCGAGCCGATAACCGCCTCGCCCAACCGGGTAAACACGGCACCTTCCGCCAGTTGAGGCGACAAGGCCGCAATCAGTTGTGTCGTTGTGCCGACGATGGGGAAACCCATCGCGCTGTCGCCAAAGCCAATGGGCGCGGCGAAAGCCACGCGCGGATCGGCAGTAAGCTTGCCGAGCGTCGCGCCCGACATCAGCGGCAGAGGCGACGGTTGCAGAAACACGGAGGACAATGTCAGTTGCGTGTCGCTTCCGGCTGCACCCACCACAAGATCGAATTTCTCCGACGCGCGCGCGGTGCCAAGACGCACGGCCCGCTCCTGCAATGTCACCACCGTGCTCAAGGTCACGGACAGCGCCAGCAGGATAATCACCGCAACGGCTCCGCTCCAGAACCGGCGAAGATCGGCAAGAATGAATGTGATCATGTCGCGCCGTGTCCCGTGACGTCTTTCGTTATGCGTCCGCCTTCCAGAAAAATCTGCCGCCGCAGGCGCTTCATCAATTGCGGATCATGCGTGACGGCAATCAGCGTGGCCCCCTGCGCGCTGGCAAGCTGTACCAGAAGTTCGGCGATCTCCGCGCCGGTTTTCTGATCGAGGCTCGCGGTCGGCTCGTCGGCAATGATCACCCGCGGCGCGGGGAACAGCGCACGCGCAATGGCCACCCGCTGCATTTCGCCACGCGACAGCGTTTCGATATGCTGGTCGGGCCTTGCAATACCCACTGTTTCCAATAGTTCGAGCGCCCGCTCGCGCCGCACCGGCTTCACCGCGCGGCTCAGTTTTGCAGGCAGCAGAACATTGGCAATGGCCGAAAGGCCCGGAAAGAGATGGAAATCCTGCATCACCAGCCCGATATTGCGGGCCCGAAACGCATCGCGCTGAAAAGCCGACAGGCTGCTGAAGGCTTCGCCATTCCATAAGACATGTCCCGTTCGAACGCCTTCAAGGCCGGTGATCGCGTTGATCAGCGTACTTTTCCCGGACCCCGACGCACCGGCGACAGCCAGATGTTCGCCTTGCGTCAGATGAAAGGTCTCAATGGCGAGTGCAGGCTCAGGCAGGCCGGGAAAACGGACTTCCAGCGCGGAAATGTCCAGCGAAAGGCCGGACCTTTGTTCAGTCAGCATGTCAGACCGTTGTGAATGAAGCATCGCGCATGCGTAGCTGGCTAACAAATCCCGTTTCAGGATCAGTCCACGAACCATATTCAAGTGTGCCGCGCGTGAGGATTGGCGCGTTGAACTGCACGAAAGTCTGCTTCGCCGCGAGATAAACCACCACAATGTTGTCCGGCCAGTCGGAATCCGACGAGCAGAACGGGCAGATCGACATTGGTATTTCGGTCAGCACGAAGAAATTGGCTTCTGCCTTCAAGGGCGGCGCCATGAAGCCGCTGATGGCGACTTGCTTGCCGGCGGACTGCTTGACCTGATCGGAAAACTCAAGGCCCAGCACGCCGAAGCTTTTATAGAGATTGTTGAAGCCGAGTTGCTCGGCGGCCCGCGCTTGTGGGAGACCTGTCACCAGCGGCATGGCCAGTGCGCCAAGCATCACCTGTCGGCGGCTTAGATCGTTCCGGTTGAACATCGAACGCTCCATCAATTGCGGGCAAGCGGCGCAAGCCGCCTGCCCTGTTTCAGGATAGACCGTACTTACTCGGACTTCGGCTTGCCGAGAGCAAATGTATCAGCAAGGGCGCGATACACGTCGCTCTGTTCCATATAGCCACGCAGCCCTTCGGAGCCCGGACCCGTCGCCTGAAGAACGATATCGTCTACCGCGTGAACGCCGGTATCCTCATCCTTCGGGATGTTGCCCTGCACGAAAACCGCGCCCGGCACATCCTTATAGGCTTCATTGGCAACATATTCGCCCTTTTCATTCTTGATGGCCGGAACGAACGGATCATCCAGCTTCGGGCGGAAGGTTTCATAATGATCCGGGCCGTTATTGGCAGCCATGAACAGTCGGCGGGAGACATCGACGCGATCCGGATAGCCGTCGCCGTCCTTGTCTTCATAGTTCGGGAAGCCAGCCGCATCGTAAGTGCCAACCTTGGCGCGCATTTCATCGCCCGGCTTCTCGTCATCAACCGTACCGATAATCGCCACGCCATGGGTGTGGTCGCCGGTCACAACGATCAGCGTGTCCGGGTTGTTCTTGGCGAATTCCTGCGCAACGCCGACAGCCTTGTCGAACTCGATCGTGTCGACCAGCGCACGTTCCCAGTCGAGCGGGTGGCTCATCTTGTCGATAGAAGCCCCTTCCACCATCAGGAAGAAGCCTTCCGGATTCTTGGAAAGCTTGTCGAGCGCAGCCTTGGTCATGTCGACCAGGCCCGGCTGGTTCGGAAACTTGTCGACCGTACCCTTCTTCAGAAACTCGCGGTCCAGCGTCACATCCATATTGCCGGTGTGGAACAGGCCGAGCAGGTTCTGCTGATTGGACTGACCGGAAGCGGCCAGTTCGTTCTTGTCGGTGACGATGGCGTAACCCGCATCACGGAACAACTGGATATAATCCTTGTCGTCCTTACGCTTCGAGCCCGGAACATCCTTGCTCAGGAAATAGGCCGAACCTCCGCCCAGAAGTACATCGGGCTTGACGTCGTAGAACATGCCGACAATGTCCGCCTTATCGGAACGCTTGCGTGTGTGCGAGACCAGCGCGGCAGGCGTTGCGTCTTCCACTTCTGCCGTGGAAACGATGCCGATGGACTTCTTCGTCTGACGACGCAGCGCTTCGGCAATGGTTTCGACCTTCGGGTCGTCCTGGCTCGCCGGGGTGCGGTCGGCATAGACGCCCAGCGCGTTCACACGCGCTTTGTGACCCGTCATGTAAGCCGACATGGTGTTGGCGCTGTCAGTCGCGATGGAGTGAGTCGACGACGTGCCGATAAAGGCAACCGGCGGGACGTCATCCATATTGAGGCGACCATTGGCCTTGCCCTCCGTCATGCCCTTGGACATGATGCGCGCACCGGTGCGGTGCGCAACCGAAAGACCATCAGCCACGAGGAAGATGATGTTCTTGGCTTTGGCTTCAGTTGCGGTCGGATAGACCTCCCAGGTGACGGTCTTCTTCTCATCGCCTGCCGAAACTTCAACCTTGTAGGCACCCGGCTCCGCGAGCTTCACATCACGCAGAATGAGGGCCGAGCCCAGAACTTTGTCCTCGCTCCCCTTCTCTTCTGCGACGAACTCGGCCTTGGAGCCGAACAGGGCTTCATAATCCTTGCCGTTGACGGTCACCTTGACCTCTTCCGGCTTCACGACCTTGTCGAGTTCCACTTTAAAATCGAACGGAGAGCCGACGAGGATGGTCGCCCGGTCGAGCGGATAGACATCGGCAGCATGAGCAGCGCCACTCAAGAATGTTGCGGATGCCAAAGTGAGCAAAAGCTTACGCATAATAGAAACCCCTTCCTAAGAGTGTCAGGCCTCCATAAGCAAGCTAGATGACGTGCATATAACGATTTCGGATTTGTTGATCAGGGCCACAGCAGGAAGCCCTATTTCATCACTCCCGGCAGTGCGTTCGTGTGGATGGCTTTTTGAAAAGAAGAGCAGATTTGCCTTGAGGCAATGCAGCTGAGTCGGAGTTCGCGAAAGATAGTTTGCAGGGCGTCAAATCGACTGAAAAGCGGGTCGTTTCGACTGCGGAATGGTGAAACTCAACAATATGAGAATAAAAGACATTTTTTGGCAAACGAAAGCTAATTCGACGTTAGGTTTTCCTAGCGTGACTGTCCTATAACTGAGATTTCAGAGGGGATTTTACTGTTCAGAGAAGGCCGAAGCGCTAAAAAGGAATCTCTGTAACGATGCTTCGGATGGTAACGCGAAGAAGTTAAAAAAGCTACAGCATCCAGCTCTAAAAGCACAAAAAACGTCGTTCTTTGCCAATCCATGCACAGGACCCATGCTGGGGCCTGAATTGTCCTCCGTTACAATGGAGCAGGTTCTCCGACATAAATCCAGCGCCTTCGCGAGGAGCGGTTTGACCCGTAAAGCCCTGCCCCATCGGAGCTGGTCTTTGCTATTCTACACCAGCGCGCTGTATTTCATCGCCTGACAAGTCCTCCCCCGAGAAACCCGATAACGTTCGCATCGCATTGAGCGCCGAGGCCTATTGAAGCCGGAAATGCGGTTTTCCGTTTAATTTGAAGGCAGCGCGACTGACTGACGATTCGGGGAGCTCATCCACCGCCTAAAAGCGTGGACGATGACAATAAATGACTCCACCTACAGTCGTCAGCATGCCGTGTCCGATGATAGACTGCGGTCTAATTCCGATAAAAGCTTTTAAAAACAATTCGATAAAAGAACTCGATTCGGAAAGATAAAATTCTTTGTAATTTTTAATTGCCTGCTAACCCTTTGTTAATCCGGGCAGCACTTGCGATACAAGAAGAATCGGACATAATGACGGTATTTAGGCGGTATTAGTTCCGATGCCGTCACTAGGGATCCCAAGTCAATGAATATCGCAAATTCAACAGCAGCATTGTCGTTTGACGACATGATATTGACGCAGGGGAGAGAAATCTCTCGTAAGCTCAATCTGCTGCGCCATGAAAACTTCCCTCCGGATGCGCGGAAAAACCTGCGCCAGTTTTCCATGGCTGAAGCTGCATACTTTCTTGGCGTCTCCCCCAGCAATTTGAAGAAGCTACATCTCGAAGGCAAAGGCGTCGAGCCGACTATTCTGACAGGTGGACGCCGCGCCTATAGCGTGGACCAGTTGCATGAACTGCGTTTGTGGCTCGACCAGAATGGTCGCGCTGAAGTGAAGCGTTATGTTCCGCATCGTCGCGCCCATGAAAAGCTTCAGGTCATTGGCGTCGTGAATTTCAAGGGCGGCTCTGGCAAGACCACGACGGCAGCGCATCTTGCGCAGCATCTCGCCCTGACGGGTCATCGCGTGCTTGCCATCGACCTTGATCCGCAGGCTTCCCTGTCGGCTCTGCACGGCATTCAGCCCGAGCTGGATGAATTCCCGTCGCTTTATGAAGCCATTCGTTACGATTCCGAAAAGAAGCCTATCCGCGAAGTCATTCGTCGGACAAACTTCCCCGGTCTCGACATTATTCCGGCCATGCTGGAGCTTCAGGAATATGAGTACGATACGCCTTTGGCCATGCAGAATGGCGGCGAGGGCAAGATGTTCTGGAATCGCATCGCTTCGGTCCTGGCCGAAGTTGATGATTCCTACGATGTCGTCGTCATCGACTGCCCTCCCCAGCTTGGTTACCTGACGCTGACGGCGCTGTCTGCCGCCACGTCGGTACTGATCACCGTGCATCCGCAGATGCTCGACCTTATGTCGATGTCGCAGTTCCTGCTGATGCTTGGCGATATTCTGAAAACCGTTCGTCAGGCTGGCGGTGCAGTACAGCTCGACTGGTTCCGCTATCTGATTACCCGTTATGAGCCGACCGATGTGCCGCAGGCGCAGATGGTGGGCTTCATGCAAAGCATGCTTGCCTCCCATATGCTCAAGCATCAGATGCTGAAATCAACGGCTATTTCGGATGCCGGTCTGACCAAACAAACGCTTTATGAAGTCGAACGCTCATCCATGAATCGCGGCACCTATGATCGCGCCATGGAAGCCATGGAAGCGGTCAATTCTGAAATCCGCGGCCTTATCCACGAAGCATGGGGACGTTAGACTGCCGTCTAAAACGGCAAATACGCAATAAAATCAGGTCTATGACCGGTTTGAGGAATAGAGAATGGCACGGAAGAACATATTTGATAGCGTGATGCGGAACGAACCGGCAGCGGAACAGCCTTCCCAGCCGGTCGATGCCACATCGCGTCGGTTCGGTGCCGCCAAGTCGCTCTCCGCTTCGATCGATGAACTCGCCAAGCAGGCTTCGCAAAGGCTGGATGGCGAAACCGTCGTTGAGCTTGATCCGAACAGTCTCGATGCGTCTTTCGTAGCCGACCGTCTGCCTGAAGCCGACGATCAAGAATATCAGGAACTTCTCGAAGCTATTCGTGATCGCGGGCAGGACAGCCCTATCCTTGTGCGTCCGCATCCTGAGACCAGCGGTCGCTATATGATCGTCTTTGGCCATCGGCGTGCGCGGGTTGCGCGTGAACTGGGCCACAAGGTCAAAGCCGTTATCAAGCCACTTGCCGATCTGGAACATATTCTGAGCCAGGGTCAGGAAAACTCGGCGCGCGCCAATCTCAGCTTCATCGAACGTGTTCTATTTGCAGCGCGTCTGGAAGCACTTGGTTTCGAGCGTGAAGCCATTCAGGCGGCTCTGACCATTGATTATCAAACTCTTTCGAAGATGCTGACCATTCCCAAGGCCATACCGGAAGCCATTCTTCTGGCCATCGGTCCGGCCAAGGGTATCGGCCGTGATCGTTGGCTTGAATTGCGCAAGCTTATCGAGATTCCAGGCAAGCAAAATGCCGCGGAAGAACTGATGGAAACAGATGCTTTCAATGCAGCCTCATCCAGTGAGCGCTTCGAACAGCTGTATGGGTATCTGAAAGGCGCTCGTCAGAAGAAGTCCGTTACCAAGGCAGCGTTACGCCCAGGTTCGACATGGACCGCTTCGGACAAGTCCGTCAGCGCCACGATCAAGCAGAACGGCAAATCGGCAACGCTGGCTCTCGGCGCAGCCAATGGGCCTCGTTTTGCTGAATGGCTCTCTCGCAATCTGGATACGCTTTATGCGTCATTCCAGAATGACGAGAAATAACATGCATTCGGATTGGAAAGCGGTTTTCGCAGCCCGGTCCAGTATCTGAGTACGATTTTCTGCGTATCTGTATCGCGTGATTGAAAGCATTTTCAGCAAAGTCTGAAACGGCTTTGCATTGGAAAATGTGTGGCAAAAAGAGAGGAGCCGTTTCAACGATCTCGATGATCGCGGTTCGCTCCAAGGAAAAAGGAACGAGATAGCAAAAGAAAAAGGCCCCCAAACGTCGCCGCGTGGAAGCCCTTCTCATTGGTTTAGCAGCTAGAGAATCGCAAATCCACGAATCACTGTCAAGTGTAATTAGCGTCATTTCGGCGGGTGGATTTCTTTTGCCTTGTGGAAGGTGAAAGAAAATGGAGATGCATTTGGCTTCGACGCCGTTTGGCAGTCGACCGATGACGGCTGCCTTGTTGGCAGCGCACCGCAATGCCCGGCAAATGCCACAAGACCTGACGGTCGATAAGTGGCAACTGCATCGTTGGTTGTGTGAAGCAAAGACGATCTATGGTCTGAATGATCGCTCGCTGGCAGTCCTGTCAGCATTGCTGTCCTTTCATCCGGACAATCAACTCAAGGCCAATGAAGGCCTGATCGTCTTCCCATCCAACAAGCAGTTGGCGTTGCGTGCCCATGGCATGGCAGACGCTACCTTGCGTCGTCATCTGAGCGCGCTGGTCGATGCCGGTTTCATTACCCGTCAGGATAGCCCAAACGGCAAACGCTATGCACGTCGGGCCAAAGGCGGCGAATTACAGATCGCATTTGGCTTTTCGCTCGCTCCTTTGCTGTTGCGTGCAGATGAACTTGAAGCCTCTGCCGAACAGGTGAAGGCGGAAAAAGCTGCATTGCGCGAGCAGCGTGAACGTTTGACCTTGCTGCGTCGTGATATCGCCAAGCTGATTGAATTTGCCATGGTCGAGAAGCTTTCCGGAGATTGGCCAGCGATCAACCAGCGCTTCCGGGCCATTGTCGATGCGATTCCACGCCGTGCAGAGCGTGATGAACTGGCTTTGTTGGTTGCTGCAATGGAGACACTTTCGGCAGAAGTCGATAAGCTGTTGAATATTCATCAGAATACGGAAATTTTGAGCGGCAATGAGTCTCAAAATGAGCGGCAGCAAATTGAATCGAATCCAGATTCCTATTTTGAAAAGGACAGCGTTTCGCAAATCGACCAGCGCCAGATCATAATCGACAAGACGCTGGCAGAACCTGCCGTATCGCTCGATATGGTTTTACGAGCTTGCCCGGAGATTGAAGCCTATTCATCGAGCCCGATCCGGCAATGGCACGGACTGGTTGATGCGGCTGAGACTGTACGCAGTTTCATCGGGATTGATGCAAAGCTCTATGATTTAGCCAAAAAGACGCTAGGAACCTATAATACGGCCATCGCAATTGCCTATATTCTCCAGCGTTATGATCAAATTCGATCAGCGGGTGGATATCTGCGCATATTGACGGAGAAGGCTGCTGAAAGCGGTTTTTCGATCAAACCAATGATGATGGCCGCGCTGAACTATCAGCTAAATAAAAAGTGACCGCCAAAATATAGACAAACCCAGCATCAGAATGCTTGATTGATACTTATTCAACATTCTTGGCGAATAATGCTTCCGAAAAGAATAATGACGGAATGCATTATATGTTTCTAATATTTTGGCAACTTTGTTTTGGAAGCTTCATAGGTCTGATCAATGTCATTCTACATGCATTGGCCACGATCATAGTAATCAAGGTGACTCGACAACTTCATAAGTTACTACAAAAATACTCCATGCTCGCATTGATCCTGACCATGTCTGTGGCTGCATCGATCCTGCTGGCCACACAAGTCATCGAGATCATCATGTGGTCTCTGTCGTATATAGCGGTTTCCGCGATAGCGTCTGGTGCAGACGGACTATATTTCGCTTTCGTGAACTTCACCTCCCTGGGATACGGAGATATAGTTCCGCTCGAACGCTGGCACCTCATGGGGCCAATGACCGCGATGAATGGAGTTTTGCTGTTTGGCTGGTCGACGGCAGTTCTGTTTCAAGTCCTGACTTTTGCGCTCCAAAGTCAGAAACCGCAGAGCTTTCATTCAACTCCGGTAGCCGAATGAAAGAGCGGCCCGCAAGGGAGCGCCGTCCCGGACAACGATTCGACACGAATGATATTTCTAGATCTGGAGTCTTCACACAGTGAATTTGGCCATCGATTTCATCAAATATGTTTCTATCGTCTTCATTGGCCTTCTGCCGATCATGAACCCGCTCACCACTATTCCGCTCTACATGGCTTTGACCAAGCGGATGAGCAAGGAGAACAAGCAAAAGCAAGCCATAAAGACCTGCATCTACGCATTCTCCATTCTGACGGCTTTTCTGCTGCTGGGGCAGGGGATTATCGCGCTGTTCAATATTTCGCTGCCCGGCATCCGGGTGGCAGGCGGCATCATCATCATGATCCTGGCGCTTCGGATGATCTTTTCCGGCGAGGATACGTCTTCAGAGGTCAATGTCGAGCCTTCCGAGATCAAGAAGGCTGAGATTGATTATTCCTTCTCGCCGCTTGCCATGCCCAGTCTTGCAGGACCGGGATCGATTGCCGTGGTGATGAGTTTTGGTTCGCAAATACCGGCAGAACACACGATCATCGGCCACGTCATCGTTATCGTAGCCATTCTGTTGACGGTCAGCATCGCTTATGCAGCGCTGTCATCGGCGACTTTCATCGAGAAAATGCTTGGCGAACACGGCATGCAGGCGATCACCAAGATCATGGGCTTTCTCCTGACCTGCATTGCCGTGCAGTTTCTGGCTTCCGGCGTCCACGATTTCTATATCGAGTTCGCCAAGCTGTAGGCTTTGCTTTTCTTTACGCATTATCCAACGCAAAACCGCTTCACACTTTTGCTGGAAATGCTCTATTCCATGGCGATGGTGTGATCGACTTCCTGCGCAACCTTTGGCTTGCGGAGCAAGAGAACAAGCGGCATCGCCATGAGCGACATCAGCATCAGCAGCTTGAAATCATCGATATAGGAGATGACGGTCGCTTGCTGCGTGATGATGTTATCAAGAAGCGCGCGTCCGGCAGCCGTGGTCGGGTTGAGATATTGCGAAACAATCGCGCTGTCGAAATTATGATTGAACGGCGTGACATAAGCGCTGATATCCGCGTGGTTGGCCTGAACATTTTCTGTCAGAAGCGCTGAAACCACCGAAATGCCGACGCTCGATCCGATATTGCGCGAGAGATTGTACAAGCCGGTGCCGTCGCCACGCAAATGGGCGGGGAGGGTGGAAAAGGCAATCGTGGTCAGCGGCACGAACAGGAAGCCCAGACCCGCGCCCTGAATGAAGCCGACCCGTACGATAGTCCATTGCGAAATATTGGGCGTCCAGCCCGTCATTTCATACATGGCCCAGGCCGTCAGTCCGAGACCGGTCAAAAGCAAATAGCGTGAATCGACACGGCCAATCAGTTTGCCGACCAGGAACATGCAGGCCATGGTTCCCATGCCACGCGGACCCATCACGATACCGGCTGTGGTCACCGGATAACCCATCAGGGTCTGGAGATAAGGCGTCATCAACGCCAGCGATGCCAGATAGGTCACGCCGATAATGAAGATGAAGAGCATACTTACCGCAAAATTGCGGTCCAGAAACAGCTGCGGTTTGACGAAAGAATTCTCCGCGGTGAATGTGTGCACCACAAGCAGGTAAAGCGCTGCCGCACAAACCAGCGACTCGATGACGATTTCGCTCGATGAAAACCAGTCCATCTGCTCGCCGCGATCAAGAAACAATTGCAGCGAGGCAATGGCAAGACTGAGCAGACCGAAGCCGGTCCAGTCGAGACGCGCCATTCGATCTATCTTGGTTTCGGACACGAAGACCATGATCCCGGCAAAAGCCAGCGCACCAATTGGCACATTGATATAGAAAACCCAGCGCCAGCTCATATTGTCGGTGAGCCAGCCGCCGATGACGGGTCCGAGAACTGGCCCAACCATCACCGAAACGCCGAAAAGTGCCATGGCGGAGCCACGTTCTTCCAGCGTGTAGATATCGAGCAGAATGCCTTGCGACAGCGGCACCAGTGAAGCGCCGAACAGGCCCTGCAAAAGACGGAAGCCGACAATCTGCGGCAGGGATTGCGCCAGACCACACAGAACGGAGGCCAGAACAAAGCCCGCAATGGCTGCCAGCAGCACGCGCTTGCGGCCGAATTTCGCGGCCAGAAAGCCCGATGGCGGCGTCATGATCGCGGCTGCCACGATATAGGAGGTCAGCACCCAGTTGATCTGGTCGGCGCTTGCCGAAACGCTGCCCTGAATATAGGGCAGGGCGACATTGGCAATCGTCGTATCCAGCGCCTGCATGATGACCGCGAGAATGACGCAAGCGGTGATCGCGCCGCGATGTGCGACGATAGACGCGCCGGAAATGGCGACGTTAGACATGGTTTCCACCGCCGAAAAGATTGGTAATGAAGCGCGGCAAGCCGCGCGGGTGGCCGGTATCGACTTCAACATTGACGCTCATGCCGACACGCAGCGGCGGCTGGCCGTTCTTATTGTCGATGCTGACACGCATGGGGATGCGCTGCACGACCTTGACCCAGTTGCCAGACGTATTCTGGGCTGGCAGCAGCGAGAAGCTGGAACCTGAAGCCGGGCTGATGCTGGCGACTTTGCCTTCCCAGCGCGCATCGGGATAGGTATCCACCGAGATCGTAACCGGCTGGCCGGGTTCGATCCCCGTCAGTTCGGTTTCCTTCGGATTGGCGGTGATCCAGAGATGATCGGACGAAACCAGCGAGAATGCCTGTTGCGCTGCTTGCAGATAGGAGCCGACCTGCAGGCTGTTCACATTGGTAACGATGCCGTCAAACGGCGCGCGAATGGTGGCGTCATTAAGCTGGCGCTGGGCTTCATCGACCTTGGCCTTGGCTTGCAGATAAAGCGGGTTCTGTTCCACCGGCTGGTCAGCATTGCCGCCGAGTTGAGCCAGCGCCGATTGGGCTTGCGCCTTGGCCACGGCAACCTTCTGCTGGGCGGCATCGAGATCGTGCTTTGCCTGATCGAATGTCGCGCGCGATGATGCGCTGGTCGCTACGAGATCCTGTTGCCGCTTGAATGTGGCCTGATAGAAGGGCAGATCGGCTTCGGCCTGCGTGATTTCGGCAAGCGATTGCTGATAGCTGGCCTGAAGGCCCAATATCTGGTTGCGCACCTGGCCGAGTTCGGCCTGAGCACCTTCAAGCGCAATGGCAAAGGAATCCGGCTTCAGGCGAAACAGCACCTGACCGGCTTTGACCAGCTCGTTTTCTTGCACATCGATACCGGCGACAAGGCCCGAAACATCGGTCGAGATGCCCACCATATCGGCCTGCACATAGGCATTATCTGTCGAAACATAGCGCCCGCCGGTGACGTAGAAATAGCCGCCGACAACAAGCGCCAGCGGCAGAAGCGAAAACATCATGCGGCGGCGCTTCAACCGGCGACGCGCGGCGATGTCGCTCGCGCTCGGCTTCAGAGCCGCGTCGATGGCGCTTTGCGGCTGCGCGGCCGGACCAGTGCTTTCGGCGTGGGTTTCCTGACGTGCTTCAGGCTCATCCCGTTCGATAGCGGCGGGATGTTTTACGATATTGGACGTATCAGTCATGATCTGTATCTTCGTTGACGATTTCAGAACTTGCGGGAGACCGGCAAGCCCGGGAGAGATTGTCTTTCATCGACAGGAGGGTCTGGATCAGCTGTTCCTGATCCGCCTGTGAAACACCTTCAAGCGCTTCGGCACGGGTCTGGCCGCCGAGCACGCGCATATCTTCCAGAAGCGGCATCGCCGCCTCACATATGTAAATCAGATGCGCACGCCGATCGGTCGGGTGGGGCCGTCTTTCGACAAATCCCTGTTCGACGAGCCGGTCGAGAATGCGCGTGAGGGTTATAGCCTCCACATCCAGCAGATCAGCCAGACTGCGTTGCATGATCCCGTCATTCTTCGAGAGGAATGCCAGCGTTTGCCACTGGGCCCGTGTCAGGCCAGTTCCGCGTGCGCGCTGTTCAAAACGTTTGCGAAGAAGGCGGGCAACATCATGCAACAGAAAACCGAGAACGCGGGTGTCCGCCACTTGTATGCCCACTTATTTATAAGCTACCTTATTATTTGCAGCTTATGACAAATGTCTTGAACATGGCAAGCGAATTGGATCGCCGGCTTGCGCCAGCGATGTCACAATCACGTGACAACTTGTTGGGAGAGGGCGCTGACGATCAGTACGCTGGTTGCGGCGCGACGGCCTCCAGCCACTGTGCGCGATAGGCGGCATAGGCGTTGCCGGAAGCATCATCGTCTGGCTGATAGCTTCTGCCGTGCTTTTCCTGGGGCGCAGCACCTGCTAGCAAGCCAGCACCGGTGGCCGTACCGGTTGATCCGGCAATGGCCTCAACCTCGCGTCCGGAGAAATTCGCCAATGCTTTCAGATAAATAGCATTATCGGAAAAAGGGCCCTCGACCACAATTGGTCCCTTGGCGCCCAATAGGCCAAGACAGCTCTCCGTCATCAGCGCGGCATAGATACACGCAGCCGCATAGCGTTCGGCATCGCTTGCCTGATCCGCGTTGCGCCAACGCAGGTGTGTGTCGGGGAAAGGGCCGCAGCCCGGAACGGCTGAAGGCAGAGCCATAATCCCGCGATGCAGAGCCTGCGCGGCAAGCCTATCGTATTCAGCAGGCGAGGGCTTTAGCAGCCCTTCGGTCATCAGATCGAATTCGCGCCCGCCCATATAGCGCGCCGAAGGCACGGCTTGCCCATAGGCATCGACATTGGCGAGCGTATCGCGCTTCGGGTCCAGCTGGTCGAGATTGCCGCCAACGGCAAAGCTCACCACCCATGTGCCAGTCGAAACCACCGAAAACGGGCCTCTACGATCCATCAAATGTGCGAGCAGCGATGCGTTGGAATCGTGAATGCCGCAATGTACCGGAACGGGCGAGGGCAGTCCGATATCGGTCGCGATCTCGGGCAGCAGCGGCCCAAGCGCATCGAAGGCGGAGCGCAGCGGCGGGAATTTTTCGCGAATGTCCAGTCGGTCGACAAGCGCCGAAAAAGCCGATTGCTTCGGCAGCCACAAATCCGTGTGGCAGCCAAGCGAGGTCACTTCCGATGCGGCAATGCCGGTCAGACGCCATGCCCAATATTGCGGGTAGGTGAATATGAAATGCGTGCGCGCAAAATCGGCAGGAAAGACCGTTTTCAGATAGTGAAGCTGCGCACCGAGATTGAGGCCGAGCGACAGGGTCGGCGAAAACGTATCACGAAAATCCGGCTTTATGGCCGCATAGGCGGCACGGATATCGGCTGGATATTCGAGTTCATAGTCGAGAACCGGCATTGCCAGCGTGCCGTCTTCAGCAACGAGGGCCGCCGACGCGCCATGCGTGGTGATGGAAATGGCATCGAAGCCCGGCTCGTGCGCAAATTCCGCCAGGCTTGCCAGAAAGAAACGCCAAAGCGCCTCGATATCATAATGCGGATAGGGGCCGTCGCGCAGAACGGTGTTCGGCATGCGGCGCGCGGCAATTTCCTCGCCGCCTGACGCATCGAGCACGACGACTTTAGCATTGGTCTTGCCGATATCGAGAATGGCGATGCGCTTCATGACATGTGAAACACTGGCTTGAGATCGACAGAAACCGGCGAATTGTCGGGGTTCGTCGCCATGATGTCGGCCATATGCGCCCACCATTTCTTCATGACGGGATGGTCGGGCAGAGCCGCCATGCCGTGCCCGGCGCTGCGCGACAGTACGCCGAACAAAATGTTGGTTTCTTCATCGAGATAGATCGCATAGTCCGACACGCCAGCCGCGTGCAGAAGTTCGACCAGTTCGGGCCAGATCTTGTCATGGCGGCGGCGATATTCCGCTTCCATGCCCGGATTAAGCGTCATGCGAAATGCGTAGCGTTCGGTGGTCATGTCGCGCGCCTCCCCTTGAACTGCCGGATCAGGATCGGCAGCGAAATGGTGATGATGAGCAGGAGGCCGATGAAGATCGACATGACGATGCCCGGCACGTTGAGAAGGCCTAGCCCGAAGGTCACAAGGCCCATCACGAAAGCCGCAATCACCACGCCGACAATGGTGCCCGATCCGCCGAGGATCGATACGCCGCCCAGCACGACCATAGTGACGATTTCCAGTTCCCAGCCTTGCGCGATAGACGGGCGCGTGGAGCCGAGGCGCGACGTCAGGCAGACGGCGGCGATACCGCTCATCACGCCGGTCATCAGAAAAAGCACGAATTTTGTTTTTTCTACCGGAATGCCGGAAAAGCGGGCCGCGAACTCATTATTGCCGATGGCATAGATGCGGCGTCCGAAGCTGGTGGCATGTAAGAGCATGCCAAACAGCACCGCGAAGAGAATGAACAGCACGAATTCGAACGAAAAGACCCAGAAGACATAGCCCTGTCCGAAATAGGCAAAGCTTTCCGGATAGCCGCCAAAGGCCTGATCGCCGAGCACGATATAGGAAATGCCGCGGAAAAGGCTCATCGTGCCGATGGTCACGACGATGGATGGCAGTTTCAGCCCGGCCACCAGCCCGCCATTGATTGCGCCGCAGACAAGGCCGGTGCCAATGCCGATGGCGACCAGACCCGGCGTGCCGACGCCAGCCTGCGCAGCCGCACCCATCGCGGTCGAGGAAAGTGCAATGATCGCAGCGACCGAGAGGTCGATTTCACCGGAAATGATGAGCAGCGTCATCGCAAAGGCGATCAGCGCCTTTTCGGTGAAGTTGAACGTGGCGTCGGAGAGGTTCCACGCATCGAGAAAATAGGGTGAGGCGAAGGAATTCGCGATGAAGATCGCAATCGCCACGCCAAGCAGCAGCATTTCCCAGCTTGCAAAGATGCGCGAGAAGGGCGTTCCGAGGCGGTCGGGAATATGACGGCGCTGGTCGTTCATGTCCATCTGGCTCATGCCGCAACCTCCTCATAAGTCTTCGCGGCCTTGTCGCGCAGGATGATGCGTCCGCGCCGCTTTTCCTGACGTGCATTGAAAATCACCGCCAGAATGATCACGGAACCGGAGATCGCCATCTGCCAGAAGGGCGATATGTCGATGACCGGCAAAGCGTTTTTGATGACACCGAGAAACAGCGCGCCCAGAACGGCACCGGCAACTGTGCCGATGCCACCGAGCGTTGAGATACCGCCGATGACGCAGGCCGCAACGCTGTCGAGTTCAAAACCATTGGCGATATCGACATAGGCGACGGCATAGCGCGACACCCAGAGATAGCCGCACAGCCCGGCAAGCGCACCCGAAAGCACAAAGGCGAAGAAGCGCGTGCGGCCAACATCGATGCCGGTATAGACGGCGGCGGTCGGATTGCCGCCGGAAGCATAAAGGGCGCGGCCGAAGAATGTCCGCGTCAGCAGCACATAGACGAGCGCGACAATCAGGATCGCCGTCCAGCCCAAGAGCGGCAGGCCGAGAAAAGGCGTGCGTGGCGTGTTGAGGAAGGGCGCTGTCATCTGATGTGCATTCACCCATGCGCCGCCGGACAGCACAAAGGCCATGCCGCGATAAATGGTGAGCGTGCCAAGCGTGACGACAATCGCCGGAATATTGAGCTTCCAGACGAGAATGCCGTTGATTGCGCCCAAAACCGCACCGATGCCGATGGCAAGCACGATCAGCAGCACCAGCGGCAGGCCCGGATAGGTGGCGTTGAGCATCGCCACGGCCATGCCGGTAAAGGCGAGATTGGCAGCAACCGACAGATCGATGGATTTGGTCAAGATTACTGCCATTTGTCCGAGCGCGATGATGATCAGGATTGACGTGTCGTTGAAGATGCCCGCCAGATTGCCGACGCTGGCAAAGCCCGGCGCGCGGCTTGCAAACAGGCCCACCAGTAGCGCGATGATGACGAGGAGCAGGAGTTCCCGCTGTTTCAGCAACTGTTTCATGATCTACTCCGCAGCCTGCTCGGCATTGCCCGTGGCGGCGCGCACCAGTACTTCCGCGTCGAGGCTTGCGCGTTCGAAGACGCCTTCCATGAGGCCCTCGCGCATAACCATCACACGGTCTGACATGCCGATGATTTCCGGCAGTTCCGACGAGATCATGATGATGCTGAGCCCCTCGGCGGCGAGTTCGCTGATAAAGGCGTGAACCGCGGCCTTGGAGCCGATATCGATGCCCTTGGTCGGTTCATCGAGAATGATGACCGTCGGATTGGTGGCGAGCCACTTGCCGATGACGACCTTCTGCTGATTGCCGCCGGATAGCGTTCCGACCGGTACGGAAAGGGCGGCGGCGCGCAGGTCGAAGCGCTCGGCATATTTGCGTGCCAGCGCCAGTTCTTCCGCCATGCGCAGAAAGCCATTGCGCGAGGTGCGGGCAAGCGACGGCAGCGAAACATTCTGAAAGATCGGCAGTTGCAGCACCGCGCCGTGGCGTCCGCGCTCTTCCGGCACATAGACAATGCCATGGGCTACCGCGTCGCCGGGGCGGCGGATGCTGATCTCGCGATCTTCAAGCGTCACACGGCCACGCGATGGCTTGGTTATGCCAAACAGCGATTGTGCAAATTCCGAGCGCCCGGCGCCGACGAGGCCGTAAACGCCGAGGATTTCACCCTTGCGCAGTTCAAAGGAAATGTCGCGAAACTCGGTCGGGTGCGAATAGTTTTCAACCTTCAGCACCGGCTTGCCGATGGCGACATCCTGCTTGGGAAAGGCCTGATCGACAGACCGCCCGACCATCATGCGCACGATATCGTTCTGCCGCGTATCGGCAAGCGTGCCATGTCCGACGGCGTGCCCGTCGCGGAAAACCGCATAATTATCGGCGATTTCGTAAACTTCATCGAATTTGTGGCTGATGAACAGGATGGCTTTGCCCTGCGCTTTCAGCCGCGCCACGATGCGAAACAGATCGTCCACTTCCTTGCGCGACAAGGCTGCGGTCGGCTCGTCCATGATGACGATGCGCGAATCCACCGACAGCGCGCGGGCAATGGCGACCAGATGGCGCTGGGCGATGGACAGTTCCTTCAGCTTGATGCGGGCGTCGACCGTCGTTTCCAGCGAGGATAGCAATGCTTGCGAACGGGCATAGACGGCCTTCCAGTTGACGAAGCCGAATTTCGTGCGCGGCGCATGGCCGAGATAGATATTTTCGCCCACCGACAATTCGTCAAAGAGCACGGTTTCCTGATGAATGGCCGTTACGCCGTGATCGGTCGCATCCTGCGCCGTCGCCAGATGCACCGGCTTGCCGTCGATGAGGATTTCACCTTCATCGGGCTGGTAAATGCCGGTGAGGATTTTCACGAGCGTGGACTTGCCCGCGCCGTTCTCGCCGATCAGTGCGGTCACCTTACCGGGATAGAGCGCGATATTGACGTCATCGAGCGCACGCACACCGGGAAATGTCTTGGCAATGCCGCGCATTTCCAGAATGGGCTGGTCCGTCATGGCAAGCACCGTCTGCTCACCGCTGGAATCGCCGCTTGAGAGAAAAGCTGCATTCATTGCAGACACCTGAAATCGATTCTGGGGAACGGGAGGCGGCACCCGTTCAGCGAATGCCGCCTCTTTTTAAAATGCGCATCGTGTCCGAAAACCGTTTCACACTTTTCGGGATGCGCTTTCCGATCAGAAGACCTTGGAGAACTGGTCGATGTTCTTCTCGTCATAGACGAAAGGATCGCTCATCGCGGCTTCGCCGTTTTCGCCGATCTTGATCTTGCCCATGCGTCCGGCATTGATTTCGGAACCCGGCTTGCCATCAGCATCACCCTTCACGAGGTGATAGGCGATCTGCGTTGCGGAATAGCCGAGATCGATCGGGTTCCAGATGGCGAATTCCTTGGTCGCGCCGGACTTGATGGCACCAGCCATTTCGGACGGCAGGCCGAGGCCCGTCACATAGACATCGCCGATCTTGCCAGCATCTTTCACGGCCTGCGAAGCGGCCAGAACGCCCACGGTGGTTGGCGCCACGATGACCTTGACGTTCGGGTTCGACTTCAGAAGGCCCTGTGCTTCACGATAGCTCTTGTCGGCCAGATCGTCGCCATAGACGGTCGTGACCAGATTGAGGCCGGGGAAGTCCTTGAGCTGCTTCTTCATCTCGCCGATCCAGATATTCTGGTTGGTCGAGGTGGTGGTGGCGGACAGGATCGCGAAATCGCCCTTGCCGTCCGGTAGGTGGTCGGCAGCAAGCTTCAGGCACATCTTGCCGATCAGTTCATTGGACGATGGGTTGAGATGCACGATACGGCCAGCCGGAGCGACACCCGAATCCCAAGAAATGACCTTGATGCCGCGCTGGGCAGCCTTTTTCAGCGCTGGTACGACCGCATCCGGGTCGTTTGCGGAAATGGCGATGGCGTTCACGCCTTGCGCAATCAGCGAATTGATGACTTCGATCTGGCCTTCGGCAGTCGTGGTGGTCGGGCCGGTATAGATGACCTCGACGCCGCCAAGTTCCTTGGCAGCTTCCTGCGCACCCTTGTTGGCGGCTTCAAAGAAGCCGTTGCCGAGCGACTTCGCGACGAGCGCGATCTTCATGTCGGCTGCCTGCGCCTGACTTGCCATGAAGGCGACGGCCAGTGCAGTACCAAGTGCGAGTTTCTTGAAAAGCTTCATGTCTCATTCCTCCCAGTATAAAGACATATGTTTCACGATGATCCCGGCATTGACCGGGATGATAATAGAGTTGGCTCAGGCAACCTCGGCGGAATCCCCCTGTTCGCCGCCCTTGCTGGCATTTGCGGAAACCTGCGCTACAATCAGCCGGATACCCGCATTTTCGACCATCCGCCGCGCCTCATCGGAAATGCCGTCATCGGTGATCAGCGTGCTGACACGGTCGAGCGGGCAAAGGATGAGGCTGGAACGGCGGGTGAATTTCGATGAATCGACCATCAGGACAAGTTCGTCCGCCTGACCCATCAGTTTCTGTTCGCTCTGGATGATCAGCGCGTCGGATTCCATCACGCCGAGCGGGCTGACACCCTGACAGCCCATGAACATGCGCCGACCGTAAAAATTACGGATGACGTCATTGTCGAAAGGCGAAAGGATCAGGCTCTGGTCGCGGTAGATCGCGCCGCCGGGCACGATCACCGTGCTTTTCGACTGCCGCAACAGATGTTCGGCAATGGCGAAGGAATTGGTCAGAACCTGAAGGCGGCGCACTGTGAGATAATGCACCATCTGGAATGTTGTGGAGCCGCCATTGATGATGATGCTGTCGCCTTCATCGCAAAGCGCCACAGCTTCGCGGGCGATGGCGCGCTTGCGATCACCATTTTCAGACTCGGAAACCTTGAACGGACGCCCTGCCAGACTGCCGAACTGCGGCGGATGGATGGCTTCGGCCCCACCGCGCACGCGCTTGATGCGGCCCTGCATATGCAACGATGCGATATCGCGCCGAAGGGTCGCTTCCGACGCCTCCGTCAATTCCACCAGATCCTGAATGGTGATCACCGGTTTCTCCTGAACAGCGCTCAGGATGATGCGGTGGCGCTCTCTTTCGTGCATGGCTCCTCCTGCTTCCATCTATTCTCATATTGCTGGCGCATGTCAATCATAAACAATCAATAATTCGCACATGCGTGAATTATTTGATTGGTTGTGATTGTTTATGATTGACAGTATTTCGTTTCATGCGTCATATCTGCCGCCAACATGATCGCTCGCGCATGGGAAGGATATGCGCGCTGCGATTGGCCATAACCTGGCATAACTGACTTGGGAGGATGATATGGTGGTCAGCAATCGGCTGCTCGATAATCGCTGGGACGACGCCAAGGCGGCAACGCTGGATGAGCCGGGAAAGCTGCTTTACCGCTCCAATCTGCTCGGGTCTGACAAGCGTATCACCAATTACGGCGGCGGCAACACCTCTGCCAAGGTCGAGGAAATTGATCCGCTGACCGGCGAAAAGGTTCAGGTTCTCTGGGTCAAGGGTTCGGGCGGCGATGTCGGCACCATCAAGCTCGACGGTTTTGCCACGCTTTATCAGGACAAGCTGGATGCTCTGAAAGGCATCTATAAGGGCGTTGAGGATGAGGACCGCATGGTCGGCTTCTTGCCGCACTGCACCTTCAACCTCAATCCGCGCGCGGCATCCATCGATACGCCGCTGCATGGTTTCGTCGCTTTCAGCCATGTCGATCACATGCATCCCGATGCGATCATCGCGATTGCTGCGTCGAAAAATTCCCGCGAGCTGACGGCGGAGATTTTCGGTGACGATATTGGCTGGCTGCCATGGCGCCGCCCGGGTTTCCAGCTCGGTCTCGATCTCGAAGCTTTCGTCAGGGCGCATCCGCAGGCCAAGGGCGTAGTCCTTGAAAGTCATGGGCTTTTCACCTGGGCCAATGATGCGAAGACCTGCTACGAAACCACGCTCGCCATCATCAACAAGGCCATTGAATGGCTGGACCAGAAGACGGCTGGCAAAGCCGCTTTCGGCGGTGCTGTCACACAAAGCCTGGCTGCTGCGGAACGTCGCGCCATCGCAGCGCGGCTGATGCCGGAAATTCGCGGCCTCATCGGCAAGGAAGAGCGCAAGCTCGGCCATTTCGATGATCAGGATGCGGTGCTGGAATTCGTGAATGCAAAGGAACTGCGCCCGCTGGCCGCTTTGGGCACGTCCTGCCCGGATCATTTCCTGCGCACCAAAATCCGCCCGCTGGTCGTCAATTTCGATCCGTCCAAGCCGGATGTCGATGCCATCGTTGCCGGGCTTGAAGACGCGCTGGAAGCCTATCGCGCCGATTACAAGCGCTATTATGAGGCTTGCAAGCACGACAATTCGCCAAAGATGCGCGATCCCAATCCGGTGATTTTTCTGATCCCCGGCGTCGGCATGCTGTCTTTTGCCCGCGACAAGGCGACGGCGCGGATCGCTGGCGAATTCTATGTCAATGCAATCAACGTTATGCGCGGCGCATCCGCTGTGTCCGAATATCAGGGCCTGCCGGAACAGGAAGCCTTCGACATTGAATATTGGCTGCTTGAGGAAGCCAAGCTGCAACGCATGCCAAAGCCGAAAAGCCTTGCCGGACGCATCGCGCTTATCACCGGCGGCGCTGGCGGCATCGGCTATGCCACCGCCGAGCGGCTGGCGGGCGAGGGCGCTTGCGTGGTTCTGGCGGATATTGACGCAGAATCGCTCAAATCCGCTCACGCCAATCTGTCAAAGCGTTTTGGCGCCGATCAGGTTCGCAGCGTCGCGCTGAACGTGACCGACGAAAAGGGCGTCGCAAACGCCTTTGTCGAAGCCAGCGTCGAGCTGGGCGGCATCGACATTCTGGTCTCCAATGCAGGCATCGCGTCATCGGCTCCGGTCGAAGCGACCGAATTGTCGATGTGGAACCGCAATATCGACATTCTGGCGACCGGGTATTTCCTCGTGTCGCGGGAGGCCTTCCGCCTGTTCCGCCGCCAGAAGATCGGCGGCAATGTGGTGTTCGTCGCTTCCAAGAATGGTCTGGCCGCTTCACCCAATGCGTCCGCCTATTGCACGGCCAAGGCTGCTGAAATCCATCTGGCCCGCTGTCTGGCGCTGGAAGGTGCTGATGCCGGCATCCGCGTCAATGTGGTCAATCCTGATGCGGTTTTGCGCGGCTCCAAGATCTGGGATGGCGAGTGGCGTGAACAGCGCGCGGCATCCTCCAAGATCGATGTTTCGGAGCTGGAGGAGCATTATCGCAAGCGGTCGCTGCTGAAGCTCAATGTCCTGCCGGAAGATATCGCCGAGGCGATCTATTTCCTCGCCAGCGATGCTTCGGCTAAATCCACCGGCAATATCATCAATGTCGATGCCGGGAACCAGCAGAGTTTTCCGCGCTGACCGTATAATCAGGACATTCTGGGAGGAACCATGTCCGATCAACGTATTTCGGCGGATTTCATCGCCGAGCATAATTCCGGTTTCGAAAAGGCGCTGAAGAGCGATTATCAGGCGCTGGGTGCGCAGCTGGCACGTCGCGGCATCGAGATCGATACCGTTACCGACAAGGTGGCAAGCTATTTCGTCGCCGTGCCTTCGTGGGGCACTGGCACCGGCGGCACCCGTTTCGGTCGCTTTCCCGGCGGCGGCGAGCCGCGTGGCATTTTCGACAAGCTGGACGATTGCGCCGTCATCAACGAGCTTTCGCGCGCAACGCCGAATGTATCGCTGCATATTCCGTGGGACAAGGCAGACCCGAAGAAGCTGAAAGCCCATGCCGCAGCGCTGGGCCTCGGCTTCGACGCGATGAATTCCAACACGTTCTCGGACGCGGCTGATCAGAAACTGTCCTACAAATACGGATCGCTCACCCATGTCGATGCGGCGGTGCGGGCGCAGGCTGTTGACCACAATCTCGAATGTATCGAAATCGGCAATGCCATCGGCTCCAAGGCGTTGACGGTCTGGCTCGGCGACGGGTCCAATTTCCCCGGCCAGCAGAATTTCACCCGTGCTTTCGAGCGCTATCTCGCTTCGATGGGCGAAATCTACAAAGCGCTGCCCGATGACTGGCGCTTGTTCTCCGAGCATAAAATGTATGAACCGGCCTTCTATTCGACGGTGGTTCAGGACTGGGGCACAAACTATCTCATCGCTTCGACGCTCGGTCCCAAGGCGCAATGTCTGGTCGATCTCGGCCACCATGCGCCCAACACCAATATCGAAATGATCGTGGCGCGGCTGATGCAGTTCGGCAAGCTCGGCGGGTTCCATTTCAACGACAGCAAATATGGCGATGACGATCTCGATGCCGGTTCCATCGATCCCTATCGCCTGTTTCTGGTTTTCAACGAGCTGGTGGATGCCGAATATCGCGGCGTGAAGGATTTTAACCCGGCGCATATGATCGACCAGTCGCACAATGTGACTGATCCGCTGGAGAGCCTCATTTCGTCGGCAAATGAAATCCGCCGCGCTTATGCGCAAGCGTTGCTGGTGGACCGCGAGGCGCTGGAAACCTATCAGCAGGAAAACGACGCGCTGATGGCATCCGATACGCTGAAACGCGCCTATCGCACCGATGTCGAGCCGATCTTGGCCGAAGCCCGCCGACGCACTGGCGGGGCGATCGAGCCGATTGCCGCCTATCGCGCCAGTGGGTATCGCCAGAAGGTCGCAGCGGAACGCCCGGAAAGCAAAAGCGACAGCGGCGCTTTCAACTGACACACTGACTGACGTGAAATAAAGCGCCGACGGAGAAACTTCGTCGGCGCTGGTCTTTTATACCCGGCCGTAAATATCGTCGAAACGCACGATATCGTCTTCGCCGAGATATTCGCCGCTCTGCACTTCGATCAGCACCAGGGGCAGAATGCCCGGATTTTCCAGACGGTGCTTGAAGCCGCAGGGAATATAGGTCGACTGGTTGTTGGTCAGCAGAATTTCCCGGTCGCCATTGGTCACTTTGGCCGTGCCGGACACGACGATCCAGTGTTCGGAACGGTGATGATGCGCCTGTAGGCTCAGGCGGCGTCCCGGCTTGACCTCGATGCGCTTGATCTTGAAGCCGTCGCCTTCTTCCAGCACGGTATAGGTGCCCCATGGACGGTGGGCGGTGCGGTGCAGCTTGGCGGCTTCGTGGCCATCGGCGCGCAGGCGGTTGAAAACCTTGCGCACATCCTGCGCCTTGTCGCGATGGGCGACAAGCAGCGCGTCCGGCGTATCGACGACCAGAAGGTCGTGCACGCCGACAAGGCTGACCAATCGGGTTTCCGACAGAACAAAACTGTTGGTCGTGTCTTCCAGAACGGTTTCGCCGCGCAGGCGGTTGCCATCGGCATCCGGATTAATCAGGTCGGCCATGGCGGCCCAGGAACCGATATCCGACCAACCGCAGGAAACGGGAATGCAAGCGATATTGTCGGCCTTTTCCATGATGGCATAATCGATGGAAATGGCCGGTGTCGCCGCAAAATCTTCTTTCGGAATCTCGATAGTCGTGGTGTCGCCATTGACGCCGCGGCGCGCATGTTCGAGCGAAGCCTGCACGCCGTTGAAAATCTCCGGCGCGTGGGCGCGCATCGCTTCCAGCATGGTTCTCGCGGTAAAGCAGAACATGCCCGAATTCCAGAAATAGCGTCCGCTCTCGACATAGGCCTGCGCGGTTTCCGCATCGGGCTTCTCGACAAAGCGCAGGACATCCACGCCATCCGCCTCGATATAGCCAAAACCCGTTTCCGGATGATCGGGCACAATGCCGAATGTCACGATGCGACCGGTTTCGGCAAGCTGCCGCGCCTTTTGAACCGCTTCCGCAAAGGCGGGTTCGTCTTCGATCAGGTGGTCGGCAGGCATGACCAGTAACGTTGCGTCCGGGCCGTAAGTTGCGGCGGCATGCATGGCCGCAAGCGCCACCGCAGGCGCGGTATCGCGCCCCAGCGGCTCCAGCAGAAACACATTGTCGGTCTTGGGCGCTTTGGCGTCCGCATAGGCGTCGAGCGTCAGAAACAGAAAATCGCGATTGGTGACGGTCAGGATGTGATCGACACCTTCAAGCCGTGCCGCCCGGTTATAGGTCTTGCCGATCAACGTGCTGCCGTCTGGCAGTTCGATGAAGGGCTTCGGGTGGGCATCGCGCGAAAGCGGCCAGAGCCTTGAACCGGAACCGCCGCTGATGATGACAGGAATAAAGCTCATTGCTCAGGCATCCTTTGTTGCGTTGCGGGCGATATCGAGGCCCATGGCCAGAAGTTCAATGGCCTGGTTTTCATTGGCCGCTTCCACATAGCAGCGTAATTCCGGTGCATTGCCGGAAGCGCGATAGTGGACGGCATTGCCGGAATGGAAGAACAGTTTGACGCCGTCAATGGCCTCAGACCGGATGATCGCATCCGTTGCCGGAAACAGCGCCTTGCGCCCGGCTTCATCCTTGAGGATGGCGAGAAATGCACCGCTCTTTTCCTGCGGGACGTTCTGTAACCGGTCGCTGAGCGCGATGCGGAAGTTGAAAGCCGCGCCAATTTCCGCAAGCGGCTTGCCCTGCTCTTTGATCATGCTCAGGCAGGCGAGGATCGGCAGCAGCGCATCGCGGGTCGGCAGTGCGGAAAGCGTGTGGCCATTGCGGGTGCTGTCGCTGCCCAAAAGCACGCCGCCATTGGCTTCGAAGCCTACGATGATCGTTGCGCCTTCGGCCTTGGCGCGTGCCATGCCTTCGATGACATAAGGAGAACCGACGCGGGTTCTGACAACGCGGTCGAAACGCCCGCATTCTTCCAGCGCTGCATTGGAGGTTACTGGCGTGACGATGGTGTCCGCGCCGATCCAGTTTGCGGTGATCGCGCCGACGAGATCGCCGCGCACGAACTGGCCCCGCGCATCGGCAATCAAAGGTCGGTCCGCATCGCCATCCGTGGAAACGATGGCATCAAGGCGGTTTTCCTTGGCCCACTGGTCGAGAAGCCGGATATCTTCCGGGCGCAACGCTTCGGTATCGACGGGCACGAAAATGTCGGAGCGCCCAAGCGCGAGGGTTTCCGCGCCAAGCGCAGTCAGAATATCCGTTATAACATCGCGGGCGACAGACGAGTGCTGGTAGACGCCGACGCGCAGGCCCTTGAGGGCGCCGCGCCCCAGATAATCGATATAACGTTTCTCATAGGCGCTGGTCGCTGTGGCGCTTTCCGCGATGTTGCCGGAGTGCCTTGCGGTCAGGTCTGCGGTCAGGTCTGCGGGCAGGGCGGCGTAGGCAGCGCTGATGGCCTGCTCGTCGTTCTTGTCGATTTCGCCATCGGCCCGATAGAATTTCAGACCATTGCGATCATCGGGGATATGGCTTCCTGTGACCATGATGGAAGGTGCACCTTTCGCCATGGCGTGGAAGCTGAGCGCCGGAGTGGGCAGCACACCGCAACTGACCGGCGTAAAGCCGCCGTCTTCTATAGCCGCCATGCAAAGGGCGGCAATGTCGGGACTGGATGGTCGGAGGTCCCGTCCGACGAAGACCTCCGCTCCATTTTTCAGTTTGCCGCTTTCGGCGAGCATGCGCACGAAGGCGAGTGAATAAGCATAGGCGGGCAAGCCGTTCAGCTCGTCCGCCAATCCCCTGAGACCGCTGGTGCCGAATTTAAGGGAACTGCCACTCATGCCTTCATTCTACCTTCTTGCGAAATTGCACCATCAGGGATGGCCAGATATCTTATAACCTTATCCCAATACAGGACGATCCCTTCAATGGTGCAAGATGTGCATCCTATTGCGGGTGATAATCCTTATAGGCGGGCAAATTCAAATCGTTAAGGCTATCTGCGTTAACGACCGCCCGTGCGACGGCATCCGCCATGACGGTTGCAGCGATTGCGCCGATGGCGGTCACGTCCGCTTCGACATCCTTGGCCTTGCCGGTCGAGAGCGCGAAAATCGTATCGCCATCCCACATGGTGTGGATCGGATTGATCGTGCGCGCAAAGCCGTCATGAGCCATGCCTGCGATCTTTTTCAGTTCAGCCTTGTTGAACGGCACATTGGTGGCAATCGCCCCGATGGTCGTGTTGGCGCCACCGGATTTGACCACGCCGTGGCCTTGCATGATGGCCTGCATCGTATTGCGGAAGCCCTTGCCGTCTTCGCTACGCGCACCGGCCAGGATCTGGCGCGAGTTGGGCGCATAGACATCGCCAACCGCGTTGACGGCGACGATTGCGCCAACCACGATTTCCGTGCCGGGCACCTTGTAGCTTGCCGTGCCGAGGCCACCCTTCATGGCGAAATCCTTGCCGAACATCTTGCCGACCGTCGCGCCAGCGCCAGCGCCGATATTGCCTTCGCCGGAAGCTTCCGCCTTGGCCGCCTTGCAGGCGAGATAACCGGCTTCCTCATCGGGGCGGATCGAAAAATCGCCGACGCCGAGATCCATCAGGATCGCTGCGGGCACGATGGGCACCACGCCGTTGCCGATCTTGAAGCCGAGCTTGTTTTCTTCCAGATAGCGCATCACACCGGTTGCGGCGCTAAGGCCATAGGCGCTGCCGCCGGACAGCAGAATAGCCTGCACCTGCTGCACATAATTGATGGGATCGAGAAGGTCGGTCTCGCGGGTGCCGGGCGCGGAGCCGCGCACATCGACGCCTGCCGAAGCGCCTTCTTCACACAGAAGAACGGTGCAGCCGGTGGGGCGCTTGGTCAGTGTGTGATGGCCGAGCTTGATCCCCGGTACATCCGAAATGCTTCCGCCCATAAGTTCCAGCATGCTCTTTCCTCCCGTGCTCGCTGCTGCTGCCGCGCTAACGACAAAGGGCATTGCTCCCAGCCCTGCAAGCGATTTGCCGAATGTTCTGCGATCCATAAACAGTTTTCTCCTCCATCTGACGCTTCACTCCGAAAGCGCATTTTTTTCGCGTGCGCGCCGCTGGCGCAGCACATCCGCCACGAAGTTGCGCGACAGGGCGTGGTAGAGCGGCTCATTGGAAATAAGCCGCGCCGTCCCGTAACCGAGCATCGAGGCGCACATCAGCGGAATGACATTGTTATGATTGCCGGTCATTTCGAGAATGATGACGAAAGCCGTCATTGGCGCCTGAACGACGCCGGCAAAATAGCCGGCCATGCCGAGCACGGCGGCGAGGCTCGCGCTGGTGCCGAGCACAAGACCGATTGTGCTGCCAAGTCCTGCGCCGACCGAGAGCGACGGTGCGAAAATACCGCCCGGAATGCCCGATATCATCGAGAGCAGACCGGCAACGAATTTTTCAACGAAGTAGAATGGCGGCAAAGCCAATCCTTCGACCGCGCCGCGCGCCTGATCATAGCCGGTGCCGAAAGTTGCACCGCCCGAAGCGATGCCGATAATCGCAACCAATAGCCCGCAAATGCCGGCAAACAACACTGCGTTGCGCAGCGGAACCTTCTGCACATGGCGGCGCACGCGACGTCCGAGATCGAGCGCCAGCGCGCTGAATGCTGCACCGAAAGCGCCGCCGATCACGCCGCAGGCGACAACCAGAACCCAGTCCCTGCCGGTCGTGGCCGTGATGGTCGTCATGCCGAAATAATTGTAGTTGCCGACCAGACCGAGCGAGGCGAGGCCGGCCAGAATAACCGCCGACAGCACCAGCCCGTTGGTGCGCGCCGCATAAGCGCGGCCCATTTCCTCAATCGCGAAAACAATCCCGGCAAGCGGCGTGTTGAAGGCCGCAGCGATACCGGCGGCCGATCCGGCGAGGATCAATCCGCGCGCCTGTTCCATGCCGCCGATCCGCGCCGATTGCAGCATGATCGACGCGCCGATCTGCACGGTGGGGCCCTCGCGCCCGATGGATGCACCGCAAAACAGGCCCACGACAGTGAGCACGATCTTGCCGATGGCAATCCGGATCGACAGAAGCATCGAGCGATCCTGATGGTCGTCGAGATGTCGCGCAGCGATGGCTTGCGGGATACCGCTGCCGCCGGAATTCGGGAACCAGGCGATGGCGATCCACGAACAGGCCATGAAGCCGAGCGGCGTGATGATAAGCGGTAGCCAGGCGCGCCAGAAACTGCCGCCGGTGCCATCTGTCAGCGCCTTGAACCAGTTCTGTGCAATGTCGGCCGCCTCAGCAAAGCCGACGCTTATAATCCCGATTGCAAGCGCGCCGCACCAGAACACGAGCCGCGGTTTCCAAAGCCGTGGCGACATCCACATCACTCTGGAACGACGGATCAACCGAACGCGCTTATACGACTTTCGCATTGTCTCCCCTCGGGGTGGGATTGAAATCGATTTGTGGTCTATCACGCTAATTCTTAGCGGTAACTGAAACTTGTAAGCAAAAGGCTTTCCATTTGGTCATAACCGTGTTACCAGCCGGTGCCAATTCAACCAAGTAAACCCTGATTGTCGCTGCTCCCGGACATATCCCGGAGAGGCGGCTTTTCTTATTCAAAGGAATTGGCAATGGCTAAAATCGTGGAATCGCCCACCGGCGCTCTCGCTCTCACATTCGACGATGTGCTCCTGCAGCCGGGCCATTCCGAAGTCATGCCGGGTCAGGTCGACCTGCGCACCCGCATCGCCAAGGATATCGAACTCAACCTGCCGCTTCTCTCCGCCGCCATGGACACGGTGACGGAATCGCGTCTCGCCATCGCCATGGCGCAGGCAGGCGGCATCGGCGTCATCCACCGTAATCTCACCCCGGAACGTCAGGCCGAAGAAGTTCGTCAGGTCAAGAAGTTCGAATCCGGCATGGTCGTCAATCCGGTCACCATCGGCCCGGATGCAACGCTGGCCGATGCGCAGGCGCTGATGAAAGCGCATGGCATTTCCGGTATTCCGGTCGTTGAAAACGCCACCAAAGGTCCGGGCCGTCTCGTCGGCATCCTGACCAATCGCGATGTGCGTTTCGCGTCCGACCCGGCACAGAAGATCTACGAACTGATGACCCGCGAAAACCTCATCACGGTTCGCGAGAATGTCAATCAGGACGAAGCCAAGCGCCTTCTGCACGCACATCGCATCGAAAAGCTGCTCGTCGTTGACGACAAGGGCCGCTGCGTCGGTCTCGTCACCGTCAAGGATATCGAAAAGTCGCAGCTCAACCCGAATGCCGCCAAGGATGCGCAGGGCCGTCTGCGCGCCGCTGCCGCCACGAGCGTTGGTGAAGACGGTTATGAGCGCGCCGAACGCCTGATCGAAGCAGGCGTCGATCTTCTGGTCGTCGATACCGCGCATGGTCATTCGCAGCGCGTTCTCGATGCCGTCGCTCGCATCAAGAAGGCCTATCCGAATGTCGCCATTCTGGCTGGCAATGTCGCCACCGCAGGCGGCACGCAGGCATTGATCGATGCCGGTGCGGATGCCGTCAAGGTCGGTATCGGGCCGGGCTCGATCTGCACCACGCGTATCGTTGCAGGTGTTGGCGTGCCGCAGCTTTCGGCAATCATGTCGGCAGTGGAAGCAGCCCACAAGCAGAACATTCCGGTCATCGCCGATGGCGGCATCAAGTTCTCGGGCGATTTTGCCAAGGCGCTTGCTGCCGGAGCTGTTGCTGCCATGGCTGGTTCGCTTCTGGCCGGTACGGAAGAAAGCCCGGGCGAGGTCTATCTGCATCAGGGCCGTTCGTTCAAATCCTATCGCGGTATGGGCTCGGTTGGCGCTATGGCGCGCGGTTCGGCAGACCGTTACTTCCAGGCGGAAGTGCGTGACGAGCTGAAGCTGGTGCCGGAAGGCATCGAAGGTCAGGTTGCCTACAAGGGTCCGATCTCGGCTGTGCTGCACCAGCTCGCCGGTGGCTTGCGCGCCTCGATGGGCTATGTCGGCGCCAAGACGCTGGAAGAGTTCCGCGAAAAGGCAACCTTCGTGCGCATTTCCAATGCGGGCCTGCGTGAAAGCCATTCGCATGGCGTCGCCATCACCCGTGAAAGCCCGAACTATCCGGGCGGCATGTAAGATAAATTCGCTTCAATTGAAGCCGACGAAAGCCGGAGCCTCGTGCTCCGGCTTTTGTTTTGATTTGGCGATTGCCTTTTGCCTGTAAGGAAGGCTATGCCGTGAAAGCTAATTATTAAGGAGAAGCAATGCGGCTTGGTGGACGCCTGCAGGCGGCAATCGAGGTTCTGGGCGATATCGAAGCGGGCAAACGCCCGGCTTCCGATGTGCTGAAGGACTGGGGTTCCGCTCATCGTTTCGCAGGCGCGGGCGACCGCGCGGTAATCGGCAACATCGTCTATGACGCACTGCGCCGTAAGCTCTCCATCGCTTGGCGCATGGACGCCGACGATGCGCGCGCACTGGCCTTTGGCGCTTTGCTTGCCGATGGCGGCATGGATATTGCTGCCATTGACGCGGCGCTGGATGGCGACAAGTTTGCGCCTGAAATGCTGGAACAGGCACGCCGTATCGCATGGGAAAGTCGCGATAGCGCTGCCGCGCCCGATTATGTTCAGGCCGACGTGCCGGACTGGTGCGCCGCTTCGCTTCAGGAGCTTTTCGGTGAACGCTGGGTCGAGGAAGGCAAGGCGCTTGCCACCCGTCCGCCGGTCGATCTGCGCGTCAACAGTTTGAAGGCGAAGCCTGAACAGACCCTTGCAGCCCTGGAAAAGGCTGGTGCGGCTCCCGCACCATTTCTGGCGCAGGCATTGCGCATTCCGCCGATTGAAGCGCTGGGCCGTCATCCGAATGTGCAGGGCGAACAGGCCTTTCTCGATGGCTGGTTCGAAGTGCAGGATCTGGGTTCGCAGCTCGCTGCACTTTTTGCCGGAGCCAAGCCCGGCGAGCAGGTTCTCGATTATTGCGCCGGTGCGGGCGGCAAGACGCTGGCACTAGCGGCAGCCATGCAGAACAAGGGGCAGGTGCACGCCTATGATGCGGAGCGTGCGCGCCTATCGCCCATGCATGAGCGCTTGCAGCGCGCTGGCGTGCGCAACACGCAGGTGCATGGCAATCTGGATGCGCTCGATCCGCTCACGGGTCATATGGACCTTGTGCTGACCGATGCGCCTTGCACCGGCTCCGGCACATGGCGGCGCAGGCCGGATGCGAAATGGCGTCTCAACGACCAGCAGCTTGAACGCCGGGTTCAGGACCAGCACGAAGTGCTGGAAGCGGCCAAGCATTATGTGAAGCCGGGCGGGCGTCTGGCCTATGTCACCTGTTCGCTGTTTGCAGAAGAAAATACGCGTCAGGTTGCGCGCTTTCTGGCCGACAATCCCGATTTCACGGAAATGCCCGCGCAAGCGCTGTGGCAGTCGGTTGTGACGGATACCGATGGCGCGGAACCGGTATTTCCATCGCATGGCAGTGTGTTTTCCCCATTGTCCACCGGCACGGACGGGTTTTATGTAAGTGTGATGAAGAAAGCTTCTTAAATCGGGGAATAAATGTCAGCGCATCGCATAGCCGAACCGGATTTCAAGGAACGCGTCGAGGAGAGTTTCGGGCGGCAGGCCGCCATGAAACTGATCGGCGCAGAGCTGACGCGATGCGAACCCGGGATTGTTGAAGTGGAAATGCCGTTCCGGGAGGAACTCACCCAGCAGCACGGCATTCTGCATGCGGGCATGATTTCCGCCGCGCTCGATTCTGCCTGCGGCTATGCAGCGCTGACGCTGATGCCCGCCGAGGCGGCGGTGCTGACCATCGAATTCAAGGTCAATCTGCTGGCGCCCGGCAAGGGCGAACGCTTCCTGTTTCGCGGCGAGGTCACCAAGCCCGGCCGCACGATCATGGTCAGCGACGGGCAGGCTTTTGCCGTAACCGATACGGAAGTTCGTCTCATTGCCACAATGACAGGCACGATGATGGTCGTGCAGGATCGCAAAGGTTTGCAAGGATAGGGCTACAGGGATGTTGAAGACCGTTGCCGGAAGACGCCTGCTTTATGTCATGGCTGCCGATGCCGAATATGGGCGTCATCTGGCCAAGCTCTTCGATCCGCTGATGATCGGCGTCGGCCCGGTTGAGGCGGCGATCAACCTGTCCCGTGCATTGTTCCGCATGGAACGTGACGGCGAGCAGCCCGATCTCGTGGTCTCGCTCGGCTCGGCGGGTTCCGCGAAACTGCCGCAGGCGGAAGTGTTTCAGGTCTCCTCGGTTTCCTATCGCGACATGGACGCTTCGCCGCTTGGTTTCGAGAAGGGGCTGACGCCGTTTCTCGATCTGCCGAAGATGATCAAGCTGCCGTATCAGGTGGAAGGCCTCGCCAGCGCAACGCTGTCGACGGGCGCCAATGTGGTGTCCGGCAAGGTCTATGAAACCATCGACGCGGATATGGTGGACATGGAAACATTCGCCTGCCTGCGCGCCTGCCAGATTCATGGCGTGCCCTTATACGGTTTGCGCGGCATTTCCGACGGTGCGGACGAGCTGCATCATGTCGGCGACTGGACGCAATATCTGCATGTGATCGACGAGAAAATGGCTGTTGCGGTCGAAGAACTGGAAGCGGTGATTGCCGGTGGACTTTTGCCACCTCCTGACAATGGTGTGTCAGGATAGGCCTCATTCCTGTCACTGCGCTGTTGAGGGAAGCGCATATAATCCGTATATGCCCACCACATAAACATTGCATCCTCACCACTTTTTAAATAGATGCTGCACATGAGCACCACGGCACATCCTGACACAATCCTGATCATCGACTTTGGCAGCCAGGTCACGCAGCTGATTGCGCGACGTGTACGCGAAGCCAACGTCTATTGCGAAATCGTCCCGTTCCAGTCTGCGGAAGAGGCATTCCAGCGGTTGAAGCCAAAAGGCGTCATCCTCTCGGGCAGCCCGCATTCGACGACCGACATCGGCTCGCCGCGCGCGCCGCAGGCGGTTTTCGACCAAGGCATTCCGGTTCTTGGCATCTGCTACGGCGAGCAGACCATGTGCGCCCAACTGGGCGGCAAGGTTGAAAGCGGCCATGACCGCGAATTCGGTCGCGCCTTCCTCGACGTGCAGGAAGACAGCCCGCTTTTCGCCGGCATCTGGGCCAAGGGCACCCGCCATCAGGTCTGGATGAGCCATGGTGACCGCGTCACCTCGCTTCCTGACGGTTTCACCATCATCGGCACCTCGCCGAACGCACCTTTCGCGGCCATCGCCGATGAAAAGCGCAAATATTACGGCGTGCAGTTCCACCCGGAAGTCGTACATACGCCGGACGGCGCGAAGCTGTTACAGAACTTCGTTCATCGCATTGTCGGTGTAAAGCCGGGCTGGACGATGGGCGCCTATCGCGAACAGGCCGTCGAGGCAATCCGCAAGCAGGTTGGCAGCGGCAAGGTTATCTGCGCGCTTTCCGGCGGCGTGGATTCGTCTGTTGCAGCGCTTCTGGCGCATGAAGCCATTGGCGACCAGCTGACCTGCATTCTCGTCGATCATGGTCTGATGCGCAAAAACGAGGCGCAGCAGGTCGTGGAAATGTTCCGCGAACATTATAATCTTCCGCTGATCCTCGTGGATGCAGCCGACCGTTTCATCGGTGAGCTGGAAGGCGAAAGCGATCCGGAAAAGAAGCGCAAGACGATTGGCCGTCTCTTCATCGAAGTGTTCGAAGAAGAAGCCAAGAAGCTCGGCGGCGCGGATTTCCTCGTGCAGGGCACGCTCTATCCGGATGTCATCGAAAGCGTTTCGTTTACCGGCGGTCCTTCGGTCACGATCAAGTCGCACCACAATGTGGGTGGTCTGCCCGAGCGCATGAAGATGCAGCTCGTCGAGCCGCTGCGCGAATTGTTCAAGGACGAAGTGCGTATGCTCGGCAAGGAACTCGGCCTGCCGGACAGCTTCATTGGCCGTCACCCGTTCCCGGGTCCAGGCCTTGCCATCCGCTGCCCGGGCGGCATTACCCGCGACAAGCTGGAAATCCTGCGCGAAGCCGATGCGATCTATCTCGATGAAATCCGCAAGGCTGGCCTCTACGATGCCATCTGGCAGGCTTTCGCTGTTCTGCTGCCGGTTCAGACCGTGGGTGTGATGGGCGATGGCCGCACCTACGAATTCGTCTGCGCATTGCGCGCAGTGACTTCTGTCGACGGCATGACGGCGGATTTCTACCACTACGACATGAACTTCCTTGGCAATGCGGCCACCCGCATCATCAACGAAGTCCGCGGCATCAACCGCGTCGTCTACGACGTGACCTCGAAGCCGCCCGGCACCATCGAGTGGGAATAATCCCGCAATAGTCCAAAACAAAACCGCCGGAGTTCAAAACTCCGGCGGTTTTGTTTTGATGGGCTGACAACAATCAGATCAGGGGTATTGCGCGCCGGTTACGGTCAGATAGACCGCATAAAGCGACTTCGTGGCGGCGATGAACAGGCGATTGCGGCGCGGACCGCCGAAGGTCAGATTGGCGACCGTCTGCGGCGTCTTGATCTTGCCGAGAAGCGTGCCTTCCGGCGAGAAGCAATGCACGCCATCGCCCGCGCTGGTCCACAGATTGCCATCCGTATCGAAGCGGAAGCCGTCTGGCAGGCCGTTGTCGATGGTGCAGAACACACTGCCGCCCGTCAGGCGCTTGCCACCATCCACAACGTCGAAGACGCGGATATGGCGCGGTGCGTTCTCGTCGTGGCTATAGGCGCTGTCGGCGACATAGAGCCGGGTTTCGTCCGGCGAAAAAGCCAGCCCATTCGGCTGATGGAAGTCGGTGACGACGGCATCGATCTCGCCGGTCTTCGGGTCGAGGCGGTAGACATTGCGCGATGGCTGTTCGGGGTCTGCCTTGTAGCCTTCATAATCCGCCAGAATGCCGTAGGTCGGGTCGGTGAACCACACGGTGCCATCCGAGCGCACGATGACATCGTTTGGCGCGTTCAGCTTTTTGCCCTGATAGCTGTCGGCCAGCACGGTGATGCTGCCATCATGCTCTGTGCGGGTGACGCGACGGCCGCCATGCTCGCAGGTGACGAGGCGTCCTTCGCGGTCCCGCGTATTGCCATTGGAGAAATTGGACGGGTTGCGGAACACTGAAACGCCGCCGCCGGTTTCGCCTTCAATTTCGCTTCCCGGCACCCAGCGCAGGATGCGCTGGTTTGGAATATCGCTCCACAGCAGGCAGTTCAGGTCGTTGAACCAGACCGGGCCTTCCGCCCAGCGGCAGCCGCTGTAAAGCTCATCCAGATCGGCGCTCGGCACGATCATCTGCTTGAAACGTTCGTCGTGGATTTCGTAGATCGAAACAGTCTGAGACAAGGAAGATACTCCGAGAAATTTTAACGCTCTGCCCGACGGCTGCTGGCGAGGAAGATCACCGCGATGATGGTGAGGCCAGTCAGCACGAGGCGAACACCGGCGCCGAAGCCGTAGGTGTTGAGCATCGAGACTATGAGGAACATGAAGAGAGCGGCACCCCAAATACCGGGGATGTTGGAATCGCCGCCAGCAACCGCCGTACCGCCGATGATGACGACAGCAATCGACATCAGGAGATATTCCGCGCCCATGTTCAGCGCCGCGCCGCCCGAGAAACAGGCCAGCAGGAAGCCGCAGAGCGAGGCGAGTACCGCGCAGAGCAGATAGGTGACGAAGCGGGTGCCATCAACCGGAACGCCTGCCATGCGGGCTGCGAAGGGGTTCTGGCCGATGGCCGAAATCCAGCGTCCATAGATGCTCTTTTTCAAAAGCACCCAGCCGATCAGCGAGAGGATCAGCGCCACGATGGCGACATTGGGAATGCCGAGCGTGGAAGATGTGGTGAATTGCGAAAGGCTTTCCGGCGGCTTCACGCGCAGGCCGCGATTGCTCCAGATGGCGGTGGACTGGATCAGGAAGCTCATCGACAAGGTGGCGATGATGGGCGGAATGCGCAGGAGCTTGATCAGCGCGTAGTTGCAGATGCCAATGGCAAGGCCGATCAGTATGGCGACGGCGAGGCCTGCCAGCACCATGCCGTCCTGCGTATCCATGAGCTTCAGCGCCAGTGTGGCGGCGAGCGTCATGTTGGCCGGGACCGACAGGTCAATATTGCCGGGTCCGAGCGTGATGACGAACATTTGCCCGAGGCCGACGATCACCGAAAAGGATGCGAAGGTGAAGGCTGCATGGGAAAGCCCGTGCGCGCCGGCACCACCGGTGAACAGGATGGTGATGATCCACACCGCAGCCGTCGCGATAAATGACCATATCCACGGACGGCTGGTGACTACAGACATGGCGTTCATTGCTTTTTCTCCCTCTTTTCGAGGCGGTTGAGGAAGAGGCGCAATGCCAGCACCACGATGAGAATGCCGCCCTGCGCGCCAATCTGCCAGTCCGGCGAAATTCGCATGAAGGAGAGGAACGAGCCTGCAAGGGTCAGTGTAAGCGCGCCGATGACGGCGCCGATGGGGGAAACGCGTCCGCCGACGAATTCACCGCCGCCAAGAATGACGCCCGCAATGGACAGCAGCGTATAACGCAATGCGATATTGGCATCCGCCGAGGTGGTGAGGCCGACCAGTGCGATCCCGGCCAGCACGGCGAAGAAAGCGGCCAGCGCATAGGTCGCGGCGCGGATGGCGGTGACCGACCAGCCTGCGCGCTCGATGGAGCGCGTATTGCCGCCCGCACCGCGCATCAGCACGCCGAAGGTCGAGCGCATGACGATGAAATGCGTAACGATGGCAATCACGATGCTGGCAACGATTGCCATGGGGATGAAAGGCGGCTTGGCCGTCATGATCCAGCGCGCCCAGTCTGGCGCCTGTCCACCCGGCGAGGGCAGGAGAAGAACGGCCAAACCGCCCCAGACGAAGCTCATGCCGAGCGTCACGACGATGGAAGGCAGATTGCGCAGATGGATGATTGCGCCGAGCGCCGCATAAGCGGCAATTGCGGCTGCGAGGATCAGCACACCGATAAGGGGAGCCGTGTTGAGGTAGGTCGCCGCAACGCAGACGACAAAGCTCACAAAGGTTCCCATCGAAAGGTCGAGATCGTTGACGGCCATGATCAGCATCTGGGCGATGGTCGCCAGAGCGATAGGCACGGCCAGATTGAACAGCAGGTTCAGCCCCGTATAGCTCATGGCGCGCGGCTGCATGTAGAAGACGGCGGCCAGCAGCAGGACCAGCGAGAATACCGGTGTCAGCAGGCGGATGGAGGAAGAGGAGAGGCGCATTATTCGTGACCTCCCTCAAAAGATGCTGCAAGCACGTTCTTTTCCGTAATGTCTTCGCCGGTCAGTTCCGCAACGATAGCGCCGTCGCGGAAAACATAGACGCGGTCACAAAGTTCGATTTCATCCATCTCGGTGGAGTACCAGACAAAGGTGCGTCCGTTTTCTGCTTCATGGCGCAGGATTTCATAGACTTCCTGCTTGGTGCCGACATCGACGCCGCGCATCGGGTCGTCCATCAAAATGGCGTTGGCGCTGGTCGCCAGCGCGCGGGCAAAAAGCACCTTCTGCTGGTTGCCACCTGAAAGCGACAGGATGCGGTTGCCCATATCCGGCGTGCGGATCTGGATGCGGTCTTTCCACTGGCCGCCAAGCGCGTCTTCGCGCTTCTGGTCAACGAGCTTTGCCGACGACAGCCGGTCCAGCGAGCCGATGGTGAGATTGTGCAGAATGCTCCACAGCGGGAAAGTGCCGTTGAGGCTGCGATCGCCTGCCACGAATGCGATTTCGCATGTGCGGGCCGGAACCCAGTTCGGCCGCCGCGCATAGTAAAGATCGAGCAGCATCTTGGTCTGCCCGTGTCCGGCGAGACCGGCGAGACCGATGACTTCGCCCTTGAATGCCTGAAACGGCTTGATGTCGCTGGCACGCTTGGCAAAGGACAGAACGGGCGTGCCGCTCGCATCGGTCTTTGTAACGCGGCGCGCCGTTTTCTCGCGCTCGACGCTGCCCATGGCTTCGACGAGGCTGCGATTGGTGAAATCGCTGGCCGCACGATTGGCCACGACCTTGCCGTCCTTCATCACGACGATGCGGTCAGAAGTCGTGAGGATTTCGCCCAGCATATGCGAAATCAGGATAACGGAGCCTCCGGTGCCGACGAAACGGCGCACATAGGCCATCAGCTGCGCAGCAATGCCAGCGTCGAGCGAGGAGGTGGGTTCATCGAGAATGACAAGCTTTGGCGCAGTGCCCGGCGCGGTGAAGTTGATGGCGATTTCCACCATCTGCCGCTCGGCAATGGAAAGCTCATCGATGGTGGAAGTGCAGTCGATTTTGTGGCCGGGGAAAATCGCGTCGAGCTTTTTTGCAATCAGTTCGACGGCCTTGCCGCGCCAGCTCGCGCCGGTCAGGTCGCGCTGCATGATGCGGACATTTTCGGCAATGGTGAGGTTTGGAAACAGCGACAATTCCTGAAACACGCAGCGTACGCCATGCTTGCGTGCCATCGTCACGCCATGTCCCGCTTCGCCGTGATAGGAAATGCTGCCCTCATGCGGGGAAAGCCCGCCATTGATGACATTGACGATGGTGGATTTGCCAGCGCCATTATGGCCGACCAACCCCACGCATTCGCCTTCGCGGATCACGAGTTCGGCGCCATCCAGTGCTTTTACCGCACCGAACTGCACGCGAATATTGCGCGCGGCGACGACCTCCTGTTTCTCTGCTGTTTCTGTCATACACTCAACTAACGATTGGACGTTTCCGGCGAAGCCAGCAAAGGGCTTGGCCGTCGGAAAGGCGTCAAAGTAAAGGGACAAAGAAGGGGCGAGGATGAACTCGCCCCTCATGTTTTGGGCCGATCCGCTTATTTCGCGGCGTCGATGACCTTCTGTGCGTCTTCAAGCGCATATTCGACATTGGCAACGCCACCCTTCTGGGTGTTGGCCAGATCCTTGTCGAGCGATTCCTGGCTGACGCTGAGGAATGGAACGACGAGGTCCTTCTTCACTTCCTTGCCGTCAAGAATCTGCTGTGCGACCCAGAAAGCCAGCGTGGACACGCCTGGTGCAATCGAAACCGACATGGTTTCGTAGCCGTTGGCGTCCTTCTGCTGCTTCCACCACTGCAGTTCGTCTTCACGGTTGCCCATGATAATGGTCGGCGTTTCGCGCTTGGCGGCAGCAAAGGCCTGTGCGGCGCCGTAGCCGTCGCCACCCTGCGTTACAACAGCGTCGACTTTCGGCAGGCTTGGCAGGATACCGGCAACGGCGCGCTGCGCAACGTCGGCAGCCCAGTCACCGTTGACCGAACCGACAACTTTGAACTTCGGATGCTTCTTCACGCCTTCTTCGATACCGGCATGGATGTTGTCATCGACCGAAACACCGGCGAGGCCGCGAATTTCAAGCAGGTTACCGCCATCGGGGTAACGCTTTGCGAGATAATCGATCTGGCCTTCGCCCATGGCCTTGAAATCGACTGCGATGCGCCATGCGCAAGGCTCGGTGACAATGCCGTCGAAGGAAACGACGGTGATGCCTGCATCGCAGGCTTCCTTCACAGCACCGTTCAGAGCGGTCGGCGAAGCGGCGTTGATGACGATGGCGTCATAGCCCTGCAAGATCATGTTCTGGATCTGGGCGGCCTGTTCCGTCGCCTGATTTTCAGCGGTCGTGAACGGGTCGGCGGCAGCCACCACACCAGCCTTCACGGCTTCCTTGGTAATCTTGTCCCAGCTTTGCAGCATGGCCTGACGCCAGGAATTGCCTGCATAATTGTTCGAGAACGCAATCTTCTTCGACGAAGTGTCGGCGAGCGCGCTGCCAGCCGCAAGAACGCCTGCCAGAGCCGCAGACGCAAAAAGGATTTTCCCAAGCTTCATTATTTCCTCCCGGTTGCAAATATTCCGCCCCGCAGCGCCCCTGCGCTTCGGTTCGTTTAAACTCGAAATTGGTGCGAAGCCTCCCGCACCGCCGCTCCTCAACGGCACCAACCGCAATTGACGTGATTTCACTCTTGTCTTGCGGGCAATTTTCTGGTGAAGCGAAGATGGAAGAAGCGGCGCGGTCTGTGAAGGCCGAATGCAGCAACTGAGCTGCGGGTTCCCGCAGCAAAATTGCGGTTTCCCGCAAGACGGGCGCAGGAGAACGCGGCGTATTATAAGAGCCTGTTCCAAAAGTCGCCCTGTGTGGCTGCAAATGGCAATTTGAGATTTGCTTTCGCATAATCTGAACCGAAAAGTCTGCAACTTTTCGGGATTATGCGAGGCTTCCGGTGCTCACGTACCCAAAAGTACGCTCCGCTCCGGTACTCGAAAATCACCATTTTCGCACACACATGCCGCTTTTTGATTCAGGCTCTAAGTCTCGTACAGATGAGCGTAACTTGCGTTTGGAGGAGAAACGCTTGGCCGAACTCGCGCCCAGACAGCAGGATAGCAAGCACGATCACCGGCAGGCCGAAAGCCTCCTTGATCATTACCTGAATATTTCCCGTCTTCTGGCGGGGCAGCTCGATTTCGATTCCATCATTCAGGCGGTGGCGGCAGAGATTGCCTGCATCTTGCCCTATGATCATCTCGACGTCTGCATCAAGATGCTCGATGGTAAGTTCCACATTGCCTATGAGGCCGGTATTGCGACCGCCTGGAGCCGCAATCCGCCAGCGCTTTTGTCTGGCAGTCCGATCCGTACCCTGTTGTCCGGCGAGGCGGGATATCTCCTGACCGACGATGCGCGCACCGATCCGCGTTTTCATTTCGAAGGGTCATTTTCCAGCCCGATCATCGAGCATGATCTCAAGGGCCGCGTCCATGTTCCGCTCAAGGCGCAGGGCGATATCATCGGCGCGCTGAGCTGTTCCAGCCTGACGCCTGCCTGCTATTCCATGCGCGACGTTGAAAACGGGCAGTCGATCGCCGATCTTCTCGCGCCTTACTTTTTCGCCATTCGCGCCGCCGAGCAGGCCAAGCGTTCGGCCATTGTGGAAACGGAAGCCCGCGCCCGCGAGGAGGGCTTGCGGTCAGGTGCGCTGAAACTGACCGAGGCCTTGGAAACCGAACGGCACCGCATCGGCATGGATTTGCATGACCAGACGCTGGCCGATCTGACCCGGCTTGCTCGCCACGTCGAGCGGCTCACCCGCGCACCGGATCTTTCCGGTGAACAGCTGGAGCCGCTGTTTCGCGGTCTCCAGCATTGCATGCGCGATCTGCGGCAGATCATCGAGGAGGCCAAGCCCTCCATTCTCCAGTTATTCGGTTTCGTTCAGGCCACGGAAAACCATCTCGACCGTTCGGTGCGCGACAGCGATGCGGCGATTGAATGGACGCTGGACGACCAGAGCGACGGCATGGCCGACAGGCTGGAAGAAACGGTGGCGACATCGCTGTTTCGCATCGTTCAGGAAGCGATCAACAATGTCATCCGCCATGCTCATGCCAGCGAATTGCGGGTGAAGCTGAGCGACCGGAGCGGGCGGCTTCTGGTGGAAGTGATCGATAATGGTATCGGGACGGACCGGCCAGCCCAGCGTCCCGGATCGGTATCGGAACTGACGCCCGAACTCACCCCCGAACTTACATTGGGTCACGGCATCGACAATATGCGCACCCGCGCGCGGCTGATTTCAGCAGGTTTCGCCATCCGAAAAAATGCGACAGGCCCGGGAACCAGTGTAACGGTGCTTTTGCCGCCGGAAATGTGCAAACCGATGAATGGAGAGAGTGATGCAGGTTCTGATCGTTGAGGATGACCCGCTGCATCGCACTTATCTGGGCGAGGCGGTACGGGCGGCACTGCCGGAATGCAGCGACATTTTCGAGGCTGGAAACGGGTCGGCGGGCGAGAAACTGGCGCGCCAGCATCGCGATGCGCATATCGTGATGGATTTGCAGATGAATGGTCGCAACGGCATTGAGGCGGCGCGCACGATCTGGAAGGAAAACCCCGAAACCCGCATCCTGTTCTGGTCGAACTATGCCGATGAGGCCTATGTGCGCGGCGTGTCGCGCATCGTGCCGGAAGGTGCGGCCTATGGTTATGTGCTGAAATCGGCCTCCGACGACAAGCTGCGGCTGGCGCTGCGCAGCATTTTCGTTGAGGCGCAATGCGTCGTCGATCGGGAAGTGCGCGGCTTGCAGCAGAAGAGCCTCAGCCATGCCAGCGGCTTTACCGAGAGCGAATATGAAATCCTGATTGATATCGCGCTGGGCCTGACAGACAAGATGATTGCGCGCCGTCGCAATCTGTCGCTGCGCAGCGTTCAAAATCGTCTACAGCAGCTTTATGAAAAGCTCGGCGTCTATCAGGAAAAGAGCGATACCGACGAGGGACGGTTCAATTTTCGCGCCCGCGCCGTGACCGTGGCGCTGTTGCGCAAATTGTTGAATTACAGCGCACTGGAGCGTGCGGAAGCCGAGCTCAACGAATGGCTGAGCCGACAATCCGCTTAACGCGGATTACGTCCAGAAGTAACGCACGAAGTGAAAGAACACCGGCGCTGAAAAGACAAGGCTGTCGGCGCGGTCGAGCATGCCGCCATGGCCCTCGATCATGTGGCCCCAATCCTTGACGCCCCGGTCGCGCTTGATTGCCGAGGCCACCAGCCCGCCAAAAAAGCCCATGACGCAAGAGACCGCCGCCAGCGCGCCCGCCTGAAGCGGTGAGAAAGGCGTCAACCAGGCAAGCCCTGCGCCGAGCAGTGATGCACTGGCCACGCCGCCGACAAAGCCTTCCCAGGTCTTGGAGGGCGAGATATTCGGCGCGATGCGATGCCTGCCGAACAGTTTGCCGAACACATATTGCAGCACGTCGCTGCCCTGCACAGTTGCGACCAGAAAAGCGATCAGCAGCAGTTTTTCACTGTCATAGCCGGGGATATCCAGCGTCATCAGCGCCGGAACATGGCTGATGCAATAGACCGACAGCATGATGCCCCATTGCTGTTCGCTGATGCGTTCGAGAAAGCGCGACGTATCGCCGGAAAGCGCGGTCAGCACTGGCATGGCGAGGAAGCAATAGACCGGGATGAAAATCGAATAGAGGCCATACCATTCGATCCAGATCAGATAATATTGCACCGGAATGACCAGCAGAAACATGCCGAGCAGGATGCGGTGGTCGCTGCGGCGGGTCTGGGTCAGCGTCACATATTCGCGCAGCGACGCGAAGGAGACGAGCGCGAACAAAATGATCACGCCGCCTTTGCCGAAAAGGAAGGCAATGCACATGGCCGCGACCATGATCCACCATGCCTTGATACGGGCATTGAGGTTGACCAGTGTGGATGAAAGCGGCTTCGGCGCGCGCCAGGACAGAACGGCGGCGACGAGGCTTGCTGTTCCCAGAACGCCCATAAGGCCGATGAATAATTGGGTTGTTTCGCTCATGGGCGGTTCCCGTTTCTGGGCTGTATATCGAGAAGTTGCTGGCGGGCTCGCGTCAGAAATTCCTTGCGGTCCTCGCCGTCGCCAAGTTGCACCGGCGCGCCGAAAACGACACGGCACAGCAAAGGCACCGGCAGGGCGGCGCCTTTCGGCAGCACCCGCGACATGTTCTCGATCCAGCAGGGGACGAACTCGACATCGGGCCGCGCCAGCGCGAGATTGTAGAGACCGGAGCGAAAACGCAGCAGCGGCTCGTCCGTCATGTTGCGTGTGCCTTCCGGGAAGATGATCAGCGAATGGCCATCGGCCAGCGCGGTCAGCATCACTTCCATCGGGTCTTGCGTGCGCTCCACCCAGTTTCGTTCAACCAGAACCGTGCGCAGCAGCACTTCGGCCATGAATTGCCGCACGCGATTGGCGCGCCAGTAGTCTGCGCCCGCCACGGCACGGGTGCGCGCCCGTTCCTCCTGATCGAGGCAGGAGGCAAGCAGGATGAAATCGCCATGGCTGGTGTGGTTGGCATAATAGATGCGCTGGTTGCGCGATGGCCCCGTGCCGCTCCAGATCGGTCGCACGCCGGTGATGCCGCGTGACAGGATGGCGAGCAACGAGCCGAACAAAGATTGCACCTGATGACGAATGATGGTGCGCATGTCAGAACTCCGCGCCCGGCGGCAAAAGCGCCAGCAGGCTGAACAGGACGATAGCCAGTCCGAGAAAAAGATTGAGACGCCGGGCAATGCGGCGCGATCCCGCAATGCGGTCGCAGAGCGGTCGCACGGCCGGTTGTTTTGTGCGCAGGCCCATCCGTTCCAGAATGGAATCGACCTCCGCAAGGGCTGCCTTTTCATCGTCACCAGCGGCGATCATCCGAAACAGGGCGGCGTCGAACAGAAGATGCGCGGCAATGCCCAGCGCAATCAATGCGCTTGCCAGTAGCGCTGGCCAGATCAGCCAGAAGGCAAGGTCGTGCTGCGCGCGCACAAACGGCGCGACACCGATCAGAACAATCGCGATGCCAAGCCCGATAAAGGCGTGGCTGCGCAGGGCTTTGGCGCTATATGCGGCTGGAGAGGTCATTCCCGCACCTCATGCGAGTGCGGGCGGAGCGGCCAGCCCTTGGCGCGGATAAGGTTTTCGGCCTCACGGGCGCTGGTCGCATGTCCAGATTGCACCAGCCAGTCAACGGCGACCGTAGCGCTTCGCTGGAAACCAAGCGCACAGCAGATCAGGACCGGGCCTGTATGACGGGCGGCCTCGACAGCATCGGCGGCGAGCCGAAGCTTTTCCGGCGACGGCGGCAGCAGATCCATGGCACATAAGCTCTTCCAGTCTTCCACACCGCGCGGGGCGACCATTTCGGCGGCAAGATCGATGACAGTCGTGAAGGCGTGGGCTTCGCTTTTCGAGGGAAAGCGACCGAGAAACACAGTGTCAGTCAAAGCGACGTAGGGCGGCAGTTTCCGCGTCCATAAACGGATATTGAGGCGTGCAAACAGCCGGTAGGGTGCGAGCAGCCAGCGGCTTGCGAGGGTGACTGTGCCGTCTGTCCGCTTCTGGAAAATGTCGGGACCGGCACCGAAATAGCCTGCCGCCACGATGGCGAGAGCAAGGGCTGGCCAGAACCAGAAAATCGCATAGCCCGTCAGGCTGAGACCATGGATGCCAAGCGCGAGCAACAAAAGCGCGCCCGCCAGATAATAACTGCCGAGACGCCGCGCTTTTGCATTGTCAGTCAGATGAAACCCGGCAAGCGGCGATGGGCGGGTGCGCGGAAACAGCCAGAGCACGAAAAAGCCAAGCAATGCCCCTGCCGGAATATCGACCGCATGGTGCTGATAGGTCGTCAGCACCGACAGGCCGATCAGCAGGCACCAGATGTGCCAGACGATGCGAACGCCGCTGCTCATGATGCGGCGCATCTGGTCCCAGATGACAATCAACAGCGCGATATGCAGCGAAGGCGCCTGATTGAACGGCTTGTCGAAACCGCCCAGCACATCGAACATGAAGCCCGGCAGGCCGGAGGTCTCGGGCTTCACAAAAGTCGCGGTCAGCGGGAAGGCGACGAAGCAGATAACGGCGATGATCTGCGCTGTCAGATAGCGCTTTGCCAGACGATCCACCTGTTCGGGGCTTTCATTGACGAAAAGCGCAATGGCGTAGAACAGGTTGACCGACCAATAGGGCACGATGCTCCAGGCGATGAACGGCACGCGGCTTTCCCAGCCAAGCGCCAGATTGGGAACGTCGCTTCGCAGCGAAGCGAGCCAGTTGGCGGTGCCGTAGGTCAGGTAGAAAAAGGGACCGAGAAACAACAGCCACAGAATGGCGCGCCGGATGACCGGCCGCCGCGATGAACCGTCGATTCCCCCCAATGCTGCTGTCACGCTTCCGGCTCTCCGATGCGCTCGGCGATTGAAACGGTGAAAATGCCCCATTGGTCAACGCGCTGTTCCAGCTTGCGATAACCGGCCTTTTCCACCAGCTGATCCATTTCGCCCTGCGTGCGGCGGCGCATGATCCACGCCTCGCCGCCGCGATGCGACGTCAGTGCGCGGGCGATCATTTCAAGCTGCGGATGCCATGGCTGGTTGGTGTAAATCAGCAGGGAGCCGGGCTTTTGCGCACGCGCCAGTCCCGATAGCGACCGATCAATCAGCGCATTGTCGGCAAAAAGCTCATAGAGGCCCGACACGATTGCCAGATTTGGCCGTGGGTCGACGGTGGCGAGGCTTTCCGCATCGAAGGCGTCGCCTTCTTCCATATGCGCAATGGCTTCCAGCCCGCGATCGGCAATCAGCTTGCGCCCGGCAACCACATTGATCGGCGAATAATCGCGCAGATGAATGCTGTCGGGCATGATGCCCGCACGTGCCACGGCATCAATGACATAGCGGCCATGGCCACAGGCTATATCGAGGATATTGGTGGGGCGGCCTTCGCTTTTGAGGCGGGCCAGTGCCTTGCCGATCAGCTCTTCCAGATGCACCTTGCGCTGGCGGATGCCGCGCCAGCCAATGGCGTCGAGGAACTGCCGGTCGATCAGTTTGCCGCCGGGGCCGAACCCGCGCGTCTCGTTTTCATAGACATAATCGAGCGTCGAGCCGGAATCGAAACCGGTGCGTTGCCCCACTTTCAGCCCTTCGGAGAAAAGCGCGCCAAAGGCGATGGAGGAGCGGGTCGAAGCCCAGTAAAGCCCGCGCGGCGACAATAGCGGCAACGGGCTTGAAAGCCTGTCGGCTTCGTCGCGTGTATAGCCCGCAATATGCGCTTCGGTCAGGTCGGCGCGCTGCGGCTCTTCGGCAAAGCGCTGGTCGATGAAGGTCCTGATCTTGTCGATGGCCTGCTTGCGATCCTTCTCGCCCAGCGTGTCGTGATAGAAGCCCTTCAGCACATGCCGCTCCTTGATGCGGCTACCGAGATTTTCGAAAAAGCGATGCTGAGGTGTCGGGCGCACCACGAAATCGCTGCCGGAAATCAGAAGCTGCGTCGGCACGGTGATGGCGCGGGCATCGTCCACCACGCGCTTCGCCGCTTCATAAAGTTGCAGCAGAATATGCGAGGCGATGGGCCGGGTGATCAGCGGGTCGGTGCGGTAGGATTCGATCCGCTCGGGATCATGGGTCAAAAACTGCGGCTTGACGTAGGAATTGACGTAGAACGTGCCCTTCAGCTTCTGCCACAGCGCGATGCCTTCCTTGGCGAACGGCACATAGAGCTTGATGTCGAAGGCGGGCGAGGCCAGCACTAGCGCACGAATATTCGGCGCATAGTCATGCACCCATGCGGCGGCAAGCACTGCGCCCACGCTCTGCGCGACAATGGCGACATCTTCAATGGCAGCGCCGGTTTCTTCGCGTATATGCGCGACAAAGCTGTCGAGATCGCGGATTGAAGCGCCGAAGGACGGTGAAAAGCCGCGCTCGCCGGGTGAACGTCCGTGGCCGCGTGCATCCCACGCATAGAAGGCGAAATCATCGAGGCCAAGTTCATCGACCAGATGCGCAACACGTCCGCTATGTTCGTGGCCGCGATGCAGCAGGACGATCACGCCTTTCGGGCGGGCCGAGGCGGCTGGCCAGACGCGATAGAACAGCGATGTACCGTCATGGGTTGTAAACTGGGCTTCTGTTGCTTCGCGATGTGCCGTCTTGTGCGGCGGCATTTCAGCGTGCTGGCTCATCCGGTTCCTCCCCAATTGCCTAGAGCGCTTTTTGATCTGATTGGATCAGATCGGCGCTCTAGTTCCCTATTTTAACGCGCATCTTTTCCGAAAACCGTTTCACACTTTTCGGGATGCGCTCTAAGCTGCCCGCACTCAATTAACCCCAATTAGTATTGAGTGCAGTAGAATGTTTGAATAAACGAGCAAATGCGAACCGCAAATAGCTGTTTGTCCGATATTGTCCATTTCCCAAGAGATTCTCGATGTCCGTCTATCAGCTTAAGTCACAATTCCAGAATTTACTGAGGCCTGTTGTCGTGCGACTTGCCCGTGCCGGAGTAACGGCCAATCAAGTCACGATAGGCGCGGCGTTGGGGTCGGTCATACTTGGCGCGCTGCTTTTCTGGGGCGGCAGCGCGGTCTGGTTCGCGCTGGTGCCGGTCTGGCTTTTCCTGCGCATGGCGCTCAATGCGGTAGACGGTATGCTGGCGCGGGAGCACAACCAGAAGAGTACACTCGGCGCTTATCTGAACGAGGTTGGCGATGTCGTTTCCGATGCCGCACTCTATGCGCCATTCGTCCTTGTCGCGCCTTTCTCCGGTGCGTGGATGTTCGCCATCGTCCTGCTTGCGGTTCTGACCGAATTCGTCGGCGTCACAGGTGCTTCACTGGGCGCGAGCCGCCGCTATGACGGGCCGATGGGCAAGAGTGATCGCGCGGTGGTCTTCGGCGTTCTTGGCGCGTGGATTGCCATTGACGGCGGATTGCCGGGCTGGGCCTTTTGGGTTCAACCGTTGCTGTGCCTGCTTCTGGCGGTGACGGTCGTCAAGCGCGTTCGCGGCGGTCTTGGCGAAGTGGCTTCCAAGGTCTAAGCGCCCGTGCGCTCAAAGCGCTTGAGCACACCCAGCAACACCAGCGGCACGAATGTCGTAATCACGATGGCGATGAAGGCCATCGCCATGCCAAGCCCGACCGAACCCTGTTCGAACTGACGCCAGATGAAGATGGATATGGTCTGCATGCCGACTGGCGCGACCAGCACCGAGGCGACCAACTCGCGCGTCGCGACCGCAAACACCAGCAGCATGGCGGTGATCAGGCTTGGCGCGATCAGCGGCAGCATGATGCGGCGGAAAGCCGTGAAGCTGTTAGCACCGCAAACACGGGCGGCGGCTTCCAGATTATCGCCGATCTGGTGAAAAGCGGCGGTTGCATAGCGGATCGGCTGCGGTAGCAGAATGCAGCAATAGGCCAGCAGCAGGATGAGCGGCGTATTATAGGGCGAGATCGGCAGCGACGGCTGGTTCCACGCCAGAATGAGGCCTACCGCCACGACGACGCCGGGCAGGGCATTGGGCAAAACGGTCAGCACATCGAGCCAGAAGCGGCCACGAAACCGCATTTTCACCACGGCATAGGCGGCGACAGCACCGAGGAACCCGGTCAACAGCGCGCTGCCGAGACCGAGCGACAGGCTGTTGAACAAGGCGCGCATCCCACCAGCACTGTTTTCGGCGATGGCTGCGAAGTTGTCGAAGCCGAGATTGGCGGGCGTCAGTCCGCCGGATACGGTTTTGGACAGTGCGGTGGCGAGGATCGCCAGCAGCGGAACACCGGTGGCCGCAAAAGCGACCAGCGCAAACAGCGCCACCACTGGCGCGGTCATTGTGCCAAGCGGGCGCTTGTCTTTCGATTGCGGCTTGCCGCCAGTGGTCACATAGGAACGGCGGGTCAAAATCCAGCGCTGGATCAGAAAGGCCGCCAGCGACAGGCAGACCAGCGTGAGCGAAAAGACCGAAGCCCCGGCCAGATCAATCGGCCAGTCGGAAATGCGCAAGTCGATTTCCGTCACCAGCACCTCAAAACCCGAGCGGCGTCCAAGCGCTGCGGGGGTGCCATATTCCTCAATCGCCGCGGCGAAGACGAGAAGCAGGCTTGCTGCCAGTCCCGGTGTGGCGAGCGGCAGGGTGATGCGGAAGAAGGACCGCCATGGCGATGCGCCGAAGACGCGGCCCACATCGGAATAGCGTGCGCCGACCGCTTCGATGGTGCGTGATACGGCGAAATAGACCAGCGGGAAGGTGTTGAGCGCCATCACGAAGGTCATGCCCGCGAGCGAGAACAGAAACGACGCCAGATGAAATCCGGTCAGCTGTTCGAGATAACCACGCGGCTGCAAGGTCATGATCCAGCCAAGCGTCGCGATATAAGGCGGGATCATGAAGGGAACGAGCATCAGCACGTCCCAGACGACCGCAAAGGGCACCTTGTAAAGCGCGCGAAACACCGCGAGCGGCACGGCGATCAGTGCTGACAGCACGACCACGCAAAGGCCGAGCAACACCGTATTGGCGCTCATGCGCAAAAGCTTCGGATCACCGAACAAGGCCGGAAGATGCAGGAAGGGCTCGGCCAGCGAGCCCTGTCCCAGTTTTGGAAAGACAGCCTGAAGCACGATGAAGACAAAGGGGACGGCCACAACCAGCGCCAGTCCGACGCCAGCGACAAGTCCGAGCGGGTTTGCACCAGCGCTGCTATTTGCCTTCATGACGATGCTTCTTAATTGCTGGCTGCGAAAATCGCGCCGAATTCCTTCAGCGTTTCATTGCGTTTGCCATAGACTTCCTTGGCGTCGATGGTCAGGACCTTCAGGTCGTTGATCAGCGGACGATTGGCCGGAATGTCGGTACGCGATGGCATCAGATAGGTTGCAGCAACCAGTTTCTGGCCTTCGTCGGACAGCATGTAATCGATGAACTGCTTGGCTTCGTCCTGGTTCTTCGACCATTTCAGGATCATGGCCGGGCGCGGCGCAACAACCGTGCCCGAAGCCGGGAAGATCACGTCGATGGACTCACCCTTGGCCTTGCCTGCAAGCGAGATGTAATCGACCGCGCCGAACACGGCTGCCTTGGCGCCCTGAAGCACCGGGTTCAGCGCTTCGGCATTGGCGCCAGCAACGGTTGCACCATTGGCGTGCAGGTTCTTGAACAGATCCCAGCCCTGCGTTGACTGAAGCGCGGCGACCAGTTCAAAGCTTGCGCCCGACTGTGCCGGATCGGGCAGGTTCACCAAATCCTTATATTCTGGCTTGGCGAGATCGGCCCATTCGGTCGGCTTCGGGGTCTTGCTGGCCGGGTTCCATGCGATGCCGAGCGCCGAAACGCCCTGTGCGACGGCGGTTTCGTTCTTCAGGAAATCCGGCACTTTTTCGGCATTGGGGCTGGTATAGGCGACCAGCCAGTCGCGCTTGGCGAAATCGGTCGCCGTGTCCCAGGACGCCGAAATCAGCACGTCCACCACCGGATTGGCGGCTTCTGCCTCGATGCGGGCCATGATCTTGCCGGTCGTCGCCTGGAAGACATTGACCTTTGCGCCGGTCTTGGCGGTAAAGCCCGTGGCGAGCTTTTCAATCAGGCTGCCGGGACCGGCGGAATAAACGGTGATATCGGCATAAGCCGCCGTGCTCGCGAAGAGTGCGGTCATGAGCGCAAAGCCTGCCGCGACTTTGGCACCGAGGATCGATTTCTTCATCTGTAGCTCCTGAGATGTTGCCTGTAATGGTCTTACTTCGAGAACCAGCGCAGCTGGCCCGGATCGATGGCGATGCCGACGGGAACACCCGGCGACAGGCGAATACCGTCGAGATAGGTCAGTTCATGTCCGGCATCTTCCATGCCGATCCGAACCGTCGTCAGATGTCCGTCACCGCGAAACTGGCTGCGCAATACGGTGGCCGGGATCGCCTCGTCATTGAGCGGCACGCTGCGCACGGATCGCGATGGCAAAAGCACATGCGTGACTGCATTCTGGGCAGCATCCGCTCCCGTATTGTGAGCAATGCGGATATCGGTGCGGGTGATGCGATAGGCGTCGTTATAACGTTCGACCGGCACGACACATCCCAGACGCAGGAAATCGGCGACTTCTGGCGTCCTCGGCTGGGCAACCAGCTGTTCTGGCGCTGCGAGCTGTTCGATCACGCCGCCACGCATAACGGCAACTTGATCGGCCAGCGAAAAAGCCTCGCTCTGGTCGTGGGTGACATAGATGGCGGTCAGGCCGAGATTGGAAACCAGCTGGCCAATTTCCGTGACCATGTTCTCGCGCAATTCACGGTCGAGATTGGACAGCGGCTCGTCGAACAGAACCAGTCCCGGCTCCGCGACGATGGCGCGGGCAATCGCCACGCGCTGTTGCTGCCCGCCGGACATGTCGCTGATGGAACGATTGCCAAAGCCCGAAAGGCCCACGCGATCCAGCGCGGCGGCGACGCGTTTTTCCCGGTCGGCGCGATTGATGCCGCGCATTTCGAGTGGAAAGGAGACATTGCCGAAGACGGTCATATGCGGCCAGAGCGCATAATCCTGAAACACCATGCCGAGATGGCGCTTTTCCGGCGGAATGAAGCTGCAGCTGTCGGCATCCGCAACGGTGATGCCATTGATGGTGACGGAGCCTTTGGTGGGCTCGAGCAGGCCTGCGACGAGACGCAGAAGCGTCGTCTTTCCGCAGCCGGACGGCCCGAGCAACGCAAGGGTCTGGCCCTTGGGAAGCGTGAGGCTGATGTCGTTCAGAATGGTCGCCGGACCATAAGCGAGGCTGAGGCCAGCTGTCTGAACGGCGATATCTGCGGATGGTGGACGACTATGTAACATCTGCCTGCAATCTGAACGGTTTCGCCGCTTCTATTCGGATTGCATGACGTGTGTATGACAGGAAGTTGACAGACAATCGGGCCAGTGGCCGACCGGAATTGCCAGGATTATTCGCCGGGTAAAAGCCTGAAATGGCCCATCGAAGTTAGCCGGATCAGGAGACCTTAGCGGGGCGTAACGTGGCGTGCGAGAAAGCGATCCATCTCTTTTTGCAACGGGGCCTTGCCGGTGAAGGCCGCCACATAATGCGGAATGCGCGCCAGTCGCAACGCGGTGTCTTCCTGCGTGCGCATCGAGATATAGCCGATCTGCACCAGATAAAGCGTGCGGGCGCGAACATCGGCAACCACAGGCTCAAAACCGAACCGCTCGAACAGGCGCGCCAGACCGGCCAGACGACTTGCATCGGCGGCGCGCACTTCCTCTTCCACCTGCACCGATTGCAGCGCCCAGCTGCGCACTGCAAATTCGAAAGCCGGATCGAAAATATCCCGGTCGAGCCAGCAGTCGAAAACATTGAGAACCGCTTCCTCAAGCGTTTCTGCATAGGCTTCCGTCTGTTTGAGAAGCGCGCCGGTGTTCTTGTCGCGCCAGCGGGTGACCAGCGCATCGAGCAGCTCTTCGCGGTCCTTGAAGAACCAGTAGAAACTGGTGCGTGACAGATCGAGCCGCTTGGCCAGCGGTAAAATGCGCACGGCTTCCACGCCGCTTTCGATCAGCGCATCATAAGCCGCTTCAAGCCAGAGGTCGGGCGATCCGCGCCATCCTGTTTCATTTGTCACCGGTTGTTCCATGGCGTCAGTTCTACCAGACGCCCGGCATTTGGCAAGAAGACTGAACAGCTTTGTACGGTAAAATGACAGCCATGATTATTAAATTGACAGTCATGTACATTTCTAGCTAGCCTTGTTGAAAACAACAAATGGGAACGATCGAAATGTCAGCCGATCCGCTGTTGCAGCCGCTTACCATCAAGCATCTGACGCTTCGTAACCGCATCATGCTCACCTCGCATGAGCCAGCCTATGCCGATGACGGCATGCCAAAGGAGCGCTATCGCGCCTATCACGTCGAACGGGCCAAGGCCGGTATCGCACTGACGATGACGGCGGGCTCCGCCTCGGTGTCGAAGGACAGTCCGCCTGCCTTCAACAATGTGCTGGCCTATAAGGACGAGGTTGTGCCCTGGTTGCGGATGCTGGCCGAGGAGTGCCACGAGCACGGCGCGGCGGTGATGATCCAGCTTACCCATCTCGGTCGCCGCACCCGCTGGGACAAGGGCGACTGGCTGCCCTCCGTCTCGTCAACGGCAAAGCATGAACCGGCCCATCGCGCTTACCCCAAGCGAGCCGAAGACTGGGATATCGAGCGCATCATCCGCGATTATGCCGATGCGGCGGAGCGGATGAAAGCCGCCGGTCTCGACGGTCTGGAACTGGAGGCCTATGGCCACCTGCTCGACCAGTTCTGGTCGCCGCTGACCAATGAGCTTGATGGAGATTACGGCGGTTCGCTCGACAACCGGCTGCGGTTTTCCTTTCAGGTTCTGAGCGCCATTCGCGAGCGGGTCGGCCCGGATTTTCTGGTCGGCATTCGTTACGTCGCCGATGAGACGCTTGAAGGCGGCCTGACGCGCGCGGATGGGCTGGAGATTTCCCGCAGGCTGAAGGACAGCGGTCTGGTCGATTTTCTCAATGTCATTCGCGGCCATATTGAAACTGATGCCGGTTTGACCGACGTCATTCCCATTCAGGGCATGCCGAGTGCGCCGCATCTGGATTTCGCGGGCGAAATCCGGTCCAGCACCGGAATGGCGACGTTCCATGCCTCCAAGATTCAGGATGTGGCAACGGCGCGCCATGCTATTGCATCCGGCAAGCTCGACATGGTCGGCATGACGCGTGCCCATATGACCGATCCGCATATCGTGCGCAAAATCCTCGAAAAGCGGGAAGAGGAAATCCGCCCCTGCGTCGGCGCGAATTACTGCCTCGACCGGATTTATCAGGGCGGTGCAGCCTATTGCATCCATAATCCCGCCACGGGTCGCGAGACTTCGATGCCGCATGTGGTCAACAAGGCTGAACAAAGCCGCCGCATCGTGGTGGTCGGTGCGGGTCCCGCCGGGCTGGAAGTCGCGCGCGTCAGCGCCGAGCGCGGCCATAAGGTCGTGGTCTTCGAGGCGGCGAGCCAGCCGGGCGGTCAGGTACGGCTGACAGCGCAAAGCCCGCGCCGTCGCGAGATGATGGGCGTCATCGACTGGCGCATGGCGCAGTGCGAAAAGCTTGGCGTCGATTTCCGCTTCAATGCCTGGGCCGAGGCCGACACGGTAACGGCGGAAGCGCCGGATGTGGCAATCATCGCGACCGGCGGCATGCCGGAAATGAGCCTGCTTGGCGCGGGCAACGAGCTTGCCGTTTCCGCCTGGGATATCATTTCCGGTGATGTGCGTCCGGGAACCAATGCGCTGGTCTTTGACGAGGCGGGAGATCATGCCGGGCTTCAGGCCGCGGAATTCATCGCCAATGCGGGCGGCAAGGTCGAGATCATGACTGCCGACCGCACATTCGCACCGGAAGTTATGGGCATGAACCTCGTGCCCTATATGCGCAGCCTGCAAAAGAAGGATGTCACCTTCACCGTCGGCTATCGGCTGGAAGGCATTCACCGCGACGGCAACAGGCTCGTTGCGCGGATCGGCAGCGATTATGGCGCGCCTGTCAGCGAGCGCGAATTTGACCAGATCGTCATCAATGACGGTACACGGCCGATGGATGCGCTGTATTTCGAGCTGAAGCCCCTGTCCCGCAACCTCGGCGCGGTGGATTACGACGCGCTGATCGAGGGGCGCAAACAGGCCGTTGTCAGAAATGCGCAAGGCGCTTTCGAGCTTTACAGGATTGGCGATGCCGTTGCGGCCCGTAACACCCATGCGGCCATTTATGACGGTTTGCGGCTGGGCAAGGATCTGTAGTTAGAGCCTGTTCCAAAAGTCGTCCTGTGCGGCTGCAAATGGCAATTTTCTACGTTCCGGTGCTCACGTACCTTAAGTACGCTCCGCTCCGGTACTCGAAAATCACCATTTTCGCACACACATGCCGCTTTTTGATTCAGGCTCTCCGAGGCATGACCTCATAACTAAGAGTTATGAAGTCGTAGACATTTTTTGCCTTTGTATTCTTTCCAGCGGTCACTATCGTGATGAAGATAAAGGGAACGTCGGCGGCATAATAAATAATCAAGGTTCCGCCAGAACGAGCATAGATCCAGCGTGTCTTGCAGGCATTTCCGGTCTGCATCCGCGTAAAGATGGGACTGTCGCGATGAACGATAAAAAAGGGGAGTGCGGTTATTGAACGCAATGCGACCGACTTTGGTGTCAGGGTCTGCTGGCGTGGAAAATGCGCCTGCCTCCGCATCGAAACTCATACGCCTTGAGGGGTTGAGCAAACATTTCGGGGCGCATCTCGTCCTTGAGAATATCGATCTGGAAGTTGCGCAAGGCGAAGTGCTGGCAATCATCGGTCCCAGCGGCTCGGGCAAGAGCACACTTCTGCGCTGCATCAATTATCTGGAAAGGCCGGATGGCGGTCTCCTGACGGTGGGCAAGGTGAAGCTCGACGCCACTCAGGCACCGCGTGCTGCGCAGCTGAAGGAATTGCGCAATACGGTTGGCATGGTGTTCCAGTCGTTCAATCTGTTCCCGCATATGAGCGTTCTGCGCAATGTCAGCCTGCCGCAGGAACGTGTTCTGGGCCGCAGCCGCGCGGAAGCCGAGGAGCGGGCGATCCAGCTTCTCGAACGCGTCGGTCTTGCTGACAAGGCGACGCAATATCCGGGCCGTTGCTCCGGCGGTCAGCAACAGCGCATCGCCATTGCGCGCTCGCTGGCGCTCAATCCGCAGGTGATGCTGTTCGACGAGCCGACCTCGGCGCTCGATCCTGAACTGGGGCTTGAGGTGCTTGCCGTCATGCGCGAGCTTGCCGAAAGCGGCATGACCATGCTCGTGGTGACCCATGAAATGGGCTTCGCGGAAAATGTCTCCGATACGGTCATGATCATGGCCGATGGGCGCATCATCGAGAAGGGCGCATCGAAGGATGTCATGCGCAATCCGCAAGAGGAACGCACGAAACGGTTTCTTCGTGCGGTACACGACCGATGACAGCGGACAATGTTCTCCTCATCCTGAGCGGCCTGCCATGGACCATAGCGCTGACGCTGGGTTCCTTTGCAATTGGCTGCATTCTTGGCGTCCCGCTTCTCGCCGCGCGTCAGGCGCGTCTCGCGCCGGTACGGTGGATCGCGGCTGTGCTGATCCAGATCGTGCGCGCCCTGCCGCCGATCCTCTGGCTGTTCATCATCTTCTTCGGCATTGGCATGGGCATCATGCCGATTAATCCGTTTGTGGCGGCGTTGATCGGTCTGGGGCTGATCGCATCGGCCAATATGGCTGAAATCTATCGCGGCGCGCTGGCCTCTCTTCACCATGGCCAGTGGGAAGCGGCGACAGCGCTGAATTTCGGCACCCGCCACACGCTGGTCGATGTGGTCGCACCGCAGGCCTTTCGCGTCGCGCTGCCATCGGCGGCGAGCTATCTGATCGGGCTGATGAAGGAAACCGCCGTTGCCTCGACCATCGGTGTCGCGGATCTCGCCTTCCGGGGCAATCAGGTGTCGCAGCTTACCTTCAAGGGCATCGAGGTCTTCGCACTGGTCGGCCTGTTCTACATTTTCCTGAGCCTCCCCGTCGCATGGCTGTCGCGCTCTGCCGACAGCTATCTGAGAGCAAAGGTGGCGCGCTGATGTTCCCGACCTCTGAAGAATTCTACGAATGGATGCCTGCGCTGCTCGGCGGGTTGCAAGTCAGCTTGCAGGTGGCGGCGCTGAGCCTCGCCATCGGCATTCCGCTCGGGCTGTTGCTGGCGCTGGGCGTCGGTGCAAAATCGCGGTTCAATCGCTATCTGAGCCTGTTTCTGGTCGAGATCGGGCGCGGCGCTCCCGCGCTGGTGCTGTTGCAGTTCATGTATTTCGGCCTGCCTGCGACGGGTCTGACGATGACTTCGTTTTCGGCTGCCGTGGTGGCGCTGGCCTGGAATACGGGCGCTTACACGAGCGAGATCATCCGCGCGAGCCTGCAATCCATCCACCATGGCCAGCGCGAGGCGGCGGAGGCGATGGGCTTCAATGCGCTTGACGAACTGCGCTTTGTCCTGCTGCCACAGGCTCTGCGCGTGGCGCTTCCCGCGCTCCTGGGCTTCGCGATCCTGATTTTTCAGGGCACCTCGCTCTGCTTCACGATTGCCCTGCCGGAACTCGTCAGCAATGCCTACGAAATCGGGTCCAACACGTTCCGCTATATGCCTGCCTTGCTGCTGGCCGGGCTGCTCTATGCCACGATCTGCATTCCGGCAGCATGGATCGTTTCCTATGTGGAGAAGCGCTCATCCGCTTACGCCACCCGATAAAACCCAACGCAACAATGAATGCCCACAACAATAAAGGGGAGTAGCAGATGAAAAATGGGATGATACGTAAAGGTGTTCTCGGCGCCGCATTGCTTATGGGCCTGTCTTCGGCAGCGTTCGCAGAGGATTGCAAGCCGAAGCATGAGTTCAAGACCATCACGCCGGGCACGCTGACGATTGCCGTCACCACATATGCACCGCATTCCTTTATGGATGAGAGCGGCCAGCTGAAGGGTCTCGATGGCGATATCGCCACCGAATTCGCCAAACGTGAATGCCTGACCGTCAAGCCGGTCGCCGTCGATCCGGCTGCGGCCATCCAGTATGTGCTGTCGGGTCAGGCCGATATCACCACCGGCGACTGGTATCGCACCGCCGAACGCGCCAAGGTCATGAACCTTTCCTATCCGCTCTATAAGGACCAGATGGGTCTTTATTCCAAGGATGGCGCCAAGACTGTCGAGGAACTGGTCGGCAAGAATGTCGGCACCGTTCAGGGCTATCTCTGGGTCACCGATGCCAAGAAGCTGCTGGGTGCAAAACTGCGCCTTTACCCGAACTCCGTGAACATGCATCAGGATCTCGCATCGGGCCGCATCGACATCGGCATCGACGGCTATTCGACCGGCGCTTATGCCGCCAAGAATGGTACGCTCAAGGATATCAAGGTCGAGGTTGCACAGCCCGATCCGCGCATCCGTGCCACCAAGGAAGCAGCGCAGGCAAGCCTGCCTTATGCCAAGAGCGCGACGGATTTCGGCGCAGCACTCGATGCCAATATCGAGGAAATGCACAAGGACGGCACGATTGCCAAAATCCTGAAGTCCTACGGTCTCGATGAAAGCGCCGGTGACACCGGTGCGCCGAAGCTCATCGAGTAATCCCATCATCATGAGCGGATGCGGCGGCTGACCGCCGCATCCGCAACCACCTGCAAATCGGCATATTGCGGAGGTGCCGCCATGGCGCTCGATCACTATTTCCTTCTCGGTCGTTCCGGTCTTCGTGTCAGCCGTCTGGCGCTTGGCACGATGACATTCGGCAACGCCGGGATCAGGGGGATCGGCGGGTCGTGGGGCACCGACGAGGGCAATGCGCGGGCCATTTTCGACCGCTATCTGGAAGCGGGCGGTAATTTCATCGACACGGCGGATTCCTATGGCGCGGGTCTCAGCGAAACACTGGTCGGCAAGTTTGTCGCGGAAGCGGGCGCACGGGATCGTGTTGTCATCGCGACCAAATATTCGAACAATTTGCAGCCGGGCAATCCCAATGCCGGCGGCAATGGCCGCAAGAACATGATGCGTGCGGTCGACCAGTCGCTGAAGCGGCTGAAGACCGATTATATCGACCTCTATATGGTGCATACCTGGGACGGGATGACCCCCGTGGAAGAGGTCATGCGCGGCTTCGACGATCTGATCCGCGCGGGTAAAATCCGCTATTGCGGCCTTTCCGACGTGCCTGCCTGGTATGCGGCGCGGGCGCAAACCTGGGCGGAAGCGCATGCGCTTTCGCAGCCGATCAGCCTTCAACTGCCCTATTCGCTGGTCGAGCGCAGCATCGAGCAGGAATTCGTGCCGCTCGGTCAAAATCTCGGCCTTGGCATCACCGCATGGAGCCCGCTGGCCATGGGGCTTTTGTCAGGCAAATATCGCGCAGGTGGCGAAGGCCGCCTGAACCGCGACAATGCCGAAGGGCTGGGGCTGTTCACCGAACGCAACACCCGCATCGTCACGGCGCTGGCCGAGGTTGCAGATGCCATGGGCAAGCCGATGGCGCAGGTCGCCCTCAACTGGGTGGTGACACAGCCGGGCATTGCGGCAGCCATTATCGGCGCAAGCAAGCTTGCGCAGCTCGACGACAATCTGGGCGCGCTCACATTTACAATTCCGGATGAGTTGCGTGCCAGACTGGAGGGTGCAAGCGCCCTTCAACCCACTTATCCCTATTCGCTTTTCGCGCCGGATTATCAGGCGGGCATTCTCAACACCGGCGTTTCGGTCGGTGACAAGCCTGCCGGTTATCAGCACCCGCATTTCGTGCCGAAGGTCGGTGAATACGCTTTCGGAAAGCCTCCCAAGAACGACTGATCAGTCTTAAGGAACCACCATGAACGACATGCCCGCGAAGGTGCGCTCCGTCGCCGCCGTCGAACCAACCCTTTTTGTCCTCACGCTCGATTGCGATGACAAGCCCGGCATCGTGGCGGCCATCACCACGGAACTGGCGGCCATCGGTGGCAATATCGTGGAAAGCAATCAGTTTCGCGACAGGCTGACCAACCGCTTTTTCATGCGTATTGCTTTCAGCGCGCCGCTTGGTATGTCGCGTGAGGCGATAGAGCATGCACTGAAACCGGCAGGCGAGCGGTTCGGCATGAAATTCGCGGTGGCCGATGCCAGCCGCAAGCCGAAGATCGTTCTCATGGTGTCCAAATTCGATCACGCCATGCTGCATCTTCTCTATCAGATCCGCGTCGGCTGGCTGAATGCCGAGGTCGTTGCCATCGTCTCCAATCATGAAGATAGCCGCGAAACGGCGGAAAGTGCGGGCATTCCCTATCATTCATGGGGCGTGAACAAGGACAACAAGGCCGAGCAGGAAGCCCGCCTGATCGATCTGGTGCGTGAGACGCAGGCCGATCTGGTGGTCCTCGCACGCTATATGCAGGTGCTATCGGATAATCTGTCCAACCGCCTGTTCGGCAAGATCATCAACATCCACCATTCGTTTCTGCCATCCTTCAAGGGTGCAAAACCCTATCATCAGGCGTTCGAGCGCGGCGTGAAGCTGATCGGTGCAACGGCGCATTATGTGACGCCGGACCTCGACGAAGGCCCGATCATCGAGCAGGAAACCGAGCGGGTCACGCATTCCATGAGCGCGGAAGATTTCGTCGCCACCGGGCGCGATATCGAAAGCCGGGTTCTTGCGCGGGCGGTGAAGATGCATCTGGAAAACCGCGTCATGCTCAATGGGCACAAGACGGTGGTTTTCGCGCAATAGGCCGAGGGCCTATATATCCAGTTCCGCGTCTGCGCCCTGTTCGAGAAGCCAGTCGCGGAACAGTTCAGCCCCTCGCTTCGGCGGGCGTTGAGCGGGCATGACGAGATGAATTGTATCGCCGGACCGATGAAAAATATGCGTGGCGGGCACAAGACGTCCGGCCACGATATGATCATGGACGAGGTGTTTCCAGCCAAGCGCCACGCCTTGTCCCTGCACCGCAGCCTCAATGGAGCTGAGCGCGTCGGTAAAGACGAAATCCTGTTCAATGCGCGGGTTTGGTACGCCGGAGCGTTCCAGCCATTCGCGCCAGCCAAGCCGCGAGCGGTGGCGCTCCTCGAAATGCAGCAGCGTGTGGTTCAGAAGATCACTCGCTTCCTCGATCTGTCCGCGCTCCTTCAGATAAGCGGGGCTGCAAACCGGCCAGACTTCCTCCGTCACGAAGGGCCACGCGAGGATGCCCGGCCATTTGCCTCTCCCCAGACGCGCGGATACGTCGATATCTTCTTCAAGCAAATCCTGATCGTCGCGGCTGCTTTCTTCGATGCGCAGCGCCACATCCGGATGCTTTTCCTTGAACCCTTTCAGGCGTGGCAAAAGCCATAGTTGCACGAAGGACGCCGAGAACGACACGCGGATGATATCGCGCGAGTGTTTCTTGCGCATGGACGAGATGACCATGTGCAGATGGTCGAATGCTTCCTGCGTTTCGCGATAAAGCCGCTGGCCTTCCGCCGTCAGTTCCAGACGGCTGCGCTCACGCCGGAAAAGCTTCAATCCGGTGGCTTCTTCCAGAAGCTTGATCGTCTTGCTCACCGCTGGCTGGCTGACATTCAGCTCTTCCGCTGCCGCCGTAAAGCTCAGCCGTCGGGCCGCCGCCTCAAACACGAAGAGGTAATTGGCCGAGGGGATGAGCGAACGGAGTCTATGCATAATCTGAAGTTATATCTTCGCGGATTTTTTATCAAGCTCACAGGGCGCAGAACCCTCTGTAATGTAACGCACAAAGGAGTCCGTATTGTCGTCGGGAGCGACGCTTCGGCAATCTCCAAATCATATATTGGAAGGGAACTTGGAATGCAGACTCATGCGCGCGCGGTTGTCATCGGGGGAGGTTGCGTCGGCGCCTCCATTCTTTACGGGCTGGCCAAGCGGGGCTGGTCGGATGTCGTTCTTCTGGAACGCACGCAGCTGACAGCTGGTTCCACATGGCACGCGGCAGGCCTGATCCCGTCCTATGCGCGCAGCATCAATATCGGCCGCATGATCAACAAATCCATCGAGATTTATGAAGGTCTGGAAGCCGAGACCGGGCAGCATGTCGGCTGGCACAAATGCGGCCAGCTGCGCATTGCCAATACGCGCGACCGGCTGGACGAATATAAGAGCTATATGAGCGTTGCCGAAGTGCAGGGTCTGCGCGCCGAGCTGGTTTCTCCGGCGCGCGCCCGCGAATTGTGGCCGCTGCTTGAAAACAATCATGACATGCTGGGCGCGCTTTATCACCCGGATGACGGTCATATCGCGCCTGCCGACGTCACCATGGCGCTTGCCAAGGGCGCACGCGACAGAGGCGCGAAGATTCATCTCAACACGCAGGTCAACGGTTTCGAGCGTCTGCCAAGCGGCGAGTGGAAGGTGAAGACCAATCAGGGCGACATCATCTGCGAGCATATCATCTCGGCGACTGGCAACTACGCCCGCCAGACAGGGGCCATGCTCGGCCTCGACATTCCGGCGATCCCGATCATCCATCAGTACTGGATCACCGATGCGGTGCCGGAAGTGATCGAGCGCAAGCGTCAGGGCCTGCCGGAAATGCCGATCCTGCGCGACGAGGGCTTTGAGGGCTATCTGCGTGAGGAAGGCGACGGGCTGATGTTCGGCCCTTATGAAAAGACGGAACACCTGAAGCTCTTTGCTGAAAACGGCGTGCCGGAATGGTTCGGTGCCGATCTTCTGGAAGAGGATTTCGATTCTGTTTCGTGGAACTGGGAACAGGCCATCGAGATGGTTCCCGCACTCGGTCGCGTCGGCATCAAGGCCAATGTGCGCGGGCCGTTCCAGATGACGGCGGATGAACTGCCGCTGGTCGGTCCGGCCTGGGGGCTGGACAATGTCTGGCTGGCCGAAGGCGTTCCGGGCGGCATCCTGTGGGGTGGTGCAATCGGCTATTATCTTTCGGAGCGTATCGTGGAGGGCGGCAACAGCATCGATACGTCCGAACTCGATCCGCGTCGTTTCGGCGATTACGCCAACAAGAACTGGACCCGCGAAAAGGTGCGCGAATCCTGGGGCACCCATGCCGAGCAGCATTATCCGGGGCAGGACATGCCCGCCGCTCGCCCGCAGAAAACCGCGCCGTCCTATGACCGCCTGACGGAACTGGGCGCTGTCTGGGGCTGCCTCAACGGTTGGGAAATGCCCAACTGGTTCGCGCCTGAGGGCGTCGAGGCCAAGGATCAGTATAGCTGGCGCTGGACGGAAAAGGGCAAATATGTTGGCGAGGAAGTTGAAGCGGTCCGCAATGCGGTCGGCCTCGTCGAAATGACGCCGATGACCAAATTCGAGGTCAGCGGTCCCGGCGCGGAAGCCTGGCTCGACGGCATTCTCGCCAATCGCCTGCCGAAAGCCGGTCGCGTCAACCTTGCGCATCATCTGACGAAAAAGGGCGGCGTGCAGGCGGAATATGTGGTGTCGCGTCTTGATGACGGCACTTTCTATATGATTTCCACCCCGCGCGCCGAACGCTGGAACTTTGACGATCTGTCGAAGCTGCTGCCGAAGGACGGCAGCGTCACCCTGCGCAATGTGACCAATGATCGGGGTTGCTTCACCATCGTCGGGCCGAAGGCGCGTGACGTGTTGCAGTCGCTTACCGAAATCGATCTGTCGAACGAGGCGTTCCCGTGGTTCGGCATCAAGTCTGGAACGGTCGGCCTTGCCAGTGATGTGCGCCTGCTGCGCGTCAATTATGAAGGCGAATTGGGCTGGGAGCTTTATCATCCGCTGGCCTATCAGCGTCACCTACTGGAAGCCTTGCTTGCATCCGGCAAGGAGCACGGCCTGCGTCTCATCGGCCTGCATGCGCTGGAATCGCTGCGCCTCGACAAGTCCTATCGCGCCATGTACCGCGACATGAACACCGAGCTGAGCGCCTGGGAAAGCGGCCTCGAACGATTCATCCGTCTCGACAAGGGCGATTTCATCGGCAAGCAGGCGCTGGTCGAGGAAAAGGAACGTGGCATCAAGCGCCGCTCTGTCACGCTTGCGGTTGAAACCGATGGCGCCAGCACGCTGACCTGCGAGGGTGTTTACCGTGATGGCAAGCTGGTGGGTCGCGTCACTTCGGGCAGCTATTCCTACACGTTCGGGCACGATATCGCGCTGGCGCTGCTGCCGGTCGAGCTTGGCGTGCCGGGCACGGAATTGGAAATCCCGGTTCTAGGTGAGATGCGCAAGGCCCGCGTGATTGAGGAATCGCCATACGATCCGGAAGCCAAGCGCGCGCGCCTCTGATCGTCCGTCCATTAGTCTGTGCGAACCGGCTCCGATATATCGTTACGACGATCCGGTTCGCTGCAAGGAAAGGTTAGCCCCATGAAGGCAGTTGTCGCAGTAAAACGTGTCGTCGATTACAATGTTAAGATCCGCGTTAAGGGCGACGGATCAGGCGTTGAGCTTTCGAATGTGAAGATGTCGATGAACCCGTTCGACGAGATTGCGGTTGAAGAGGCGATCCGCCTGAAGGAAGCTGGC